>NZ_JBGFFI010000019.1:0-526 GCF_056175725.1 Pseudoxanthomonas sp. LjRoot206 | reverse complement strand
GTGTAGGTCACGGTCACCGTGGTGTCCGTCGTCGAGGTGCCACCGGTCATCGTCACCGGGAACACCAGGTTGCCGCCTTCGTTGATCGTCGGCGTGCCGCTGATGTTCACCGTCAGCGTCGGCGCCACGTCCGTGATCGTGCCCGTCGCGGTCGAGGTGCCCACCGTGTAACCGGTGCCCGCGGCGATCGCCGGGATCACCGTCTCGTCGCCTTCCACGATCGTGTCGGTCAGCGTCGGCACCGTCAGGTCCGCCGTCGTCGCACCGGCCGGGATCACCACCGTCGCCACATTGGTGTAGTCAACGCCGTTGGTCGCCGTGCCCGTGTAGGTCACGGTCACCGTGGTGTCCGTCGTCGAGGTGCCACCGGTCATCGTCACCGGGAACACCAGGTTGCCGCCTTCGTTGATCGTCGGCGTGCCGCTGATGTTCACCGTCAGCGTCGGCGCCACGTCCGTGATCGTGCCCGTCGCGGTCGAGGTGCCCACCGTGTAACCGGTGCCCGCGGCGATCGCCGGGATCACCG
>NZ_JBGFFI010000018.1:0-572 GCF_056175725.1 Pseudoxanthomonas sp. LjRoot206 | reverse complement strand
CGGGAACACCAGGTTGCCGCCTTCGTTGATCGTCGGCGTGCCGCTGATGTTCACCGTCAGCGTCGGCGCCACGTCCGTGATCGTGCCCGTCGCGGTCGAGGTGCCCACCGTGTAACCGGTGCCCGCGGCGATCGCCGGGATCACCGTCTCGTCGCCTTCCACGATCGTGTCGGTCAGCGTCGGCACCGTCAGGTCCGCCGTCGTCGCACCGGCCGGGATCACCACCGTCGCCACATTGGTGTAGTCAACGCCGTTGGTCGCCGTGCCCGTGTAGGTCACGGTCACCGTGGTGTCCGTCGTCGAGGTGCCACCGGTCATCGTCACCGGGAACACCAGGTTGCCGCCTTCGTTGATCGTCGGCGTGCCGCTGATGTTCACCGTCAGCGTCGGCGCCACGTCCGTGATCGTGCCCGTCGCGGTCGAGGTGCCCACCGTGTAACCGGTGCCCGCGGCGATCGCCGGGATCACCGTCTCGTCGCCTTCCACGATCGTGTCGGTCAGCGTCGGCACCGTCAGGTCCGCCGTCGTCGCACCGGCCGGGATCACCACCGTCGCCACATTGGTGTAGTCAA
>NZ_JBGFFI010000017.1:0-1233 GCF_056175725.1 Pseudoxanthomonas sp. LjRoot206 | reverse complement strand
CCTTGGATTCAACCGATCGACGCAACAGTTTGTCGATATCGCTCTGCCGGTGTTTCGTAGCCGAGCGTCTTGCGTGGCCGCTCGTTGAGTTGGCGTGCCACGGCATCCAGCTTGGCCTGCGAGACATCGGCCAGATTGATGCCCTTGGGGAAGTACTGCCGCAGTAGGCCGTTGGTGTTCTCGTTGGTGCCGCGCTGCCAGGGATGGTGCGGGTCGCAGAAGTAGACCTGGATGTCGGTGACCAGGGTGAAGCGACGGTGTCCTGCCATTTCCTTGCCCCGATCCCAAGTCAGCGATCGGTAGAGCTGCTTCGGCAGGCGGCGTGCGTTCTTGATCAGTGCATTGACCACGGTCTCGGTGTCCTTGCCTGCCACCTTCACCAGCATCAGGTAGCGGGTCTGCCGCTCCACCAGCGTGGCGATCTGACTGTTCCGGTCACCGAACAGCAGGTCGCCTTCCCAGTGTCCCGGCACAGCCCGATCTTCGGCGCTGGCTGGCCGTTCGCTGATCGAGACGGTGTCGGTGATCCGGCCGTGGTTCTCTGTCTTCTGGGTGTGATGTCGTGAACGACGCATCGCCCGCGTGCGCCTCAGATGCGCGAGCAGTTCCTGTTTCAAGGCGCCACGCGACTGGATGTAGAGCGTGCGATAGATGGTCTCGTGGGACACCTGACGGCTCGCATCATCGGGATAGGTGCGTTTAAGCCAGCCGGCCACCTGCTCAGGCGACCACTGCCGCTGGATTTTCTCTGCCACGCGAGCAGCCAAGGCTCGATGCAGCGCCAGCTTACAGGGCTTGGGGCGCCGCGCTCGGTCCCAGGCAGCCTGGTCGGCTTGGTTGGCGCGGTAGCCTTCAGCGCCTTCGTTGCGCCCGATCTCGCGGCTCACCGTGGAAGGCGCCCGCCCGAGCGATGCGGCGATCGCTCGGATCGAGCGCCCCGCCGCCAGCCCACGGGAGATCTCCTCACGCTCGGCCAAGCTCAGTACCCGCGAGGATCGCTGCCTCACTGGCGGACGAATGCCGCCATGCTCGGCCAGGATGTTCCGCACTGAGCTATGGTGCCGGTCAAACAGGGAAGCGATCTGATGCAGCGACTCGCCCTGCTGCCAACGGTCCCACATCAGCGCCTTCTGGGTGTCGGTGTAGTAGATCCTCTTCCTGTGCTTCATTCGCAACACTCCTGCTGCCTATGCAGCTATCCGTGTGTTGCATCGATCATATGAATCCGCGACC
>NZ_JBGFFI010000016.1:0-1234 GCF_056175725.1 Pseudoxanthomonas sp. LjRoot206 | reverse complement strand
TGAATCGCCCCGGGTTCAGTAGACATCTCCAAGCCGTACATTACGGCAATCATGGAGGTGTGTATGAGCGGCAAGCGGTATTCGGATGAGTTCAAGGCCGAGGCGGCGAAGCAGGTGATCGATCAGGGGCGTTCGGTGCGAGAGGTCTCGACCCGGCTGGGAGTGAGCATCGACTCGCTGTACGCGTGGGTCAGAGAGCAGCGCAAGGCACCGGCTACGCGGCAGGCGGATGCCTCGTTGGTGGCGGAGAACCGTCGTCTTCAGGCCGAGCTCAAGCGGGTAACCGAGGAGCGTGACATCCTAAAAAAGGCCGCCGCGTACTTTGCCAAGGGATAAGGGCGAAGTACGCGTTCATGCAGGCGCATCTGGACGAGTTCCGCGTGGCAAGCATGTGTCGTGTGCTGTGTGTGCAGCGCAGCGGGTTCTACGCATGGCAGCGCCAGCCGCAGAGCGATCGCCATCGCGAGGATCAACGTCTTCTGGGCATGATCAAGCGGGCATGGCTGGAGAGCGGCACGGTCTACGGCTACCGCAAGGTCACCGACGACTTGCGCGACCTGGGTGAGGCTTGCGGCAAGCATCGCGTGGCACGGCTGATGAAGCGGGAAGGTCTGCAGGCGCAAGTGGGTTACGGGCGTCGTCCGCGCCCACGTGGTGGCCGGGTCTCGACGGTCGCGCCGAACCACCTGGATCGGCAGTTCGACGTGGTCGCGCCCAACACGCACTGGGTCACCGACATCACCTACATCCGCACGCACGAGGGCTGGCTGTACCTGGCGGTGGTGCTGGATCTGTACTCACGCCAGGTCGTGGGTTGGGCGATGCAAGGCCAGATGCACGCCGATCTGGTGCTGCAGGCGCTGCTGGCAGCGGTGTGGCGTCGGAAACCGGCGCCCGGACTGATGCTGCACTCGGATCAGGGCAGCCAGTTCACCGGTGCCGAGTGGCAGGCATTCCTGAAGGCCCACGGGATCGTCTGCAGCATGAGCCGGCGCGGCAACTGCCACGACAACGCCGTAGCCGAGAGCTTCTTCCAGTTGCTCAAGCGAGAGCGGATCAGGCGAAAGATCTACCTGACCCGGGATGCGGCACGTAGCGACGTGTTCGACTACATCGAGATGTTCTACAACCCAAAACGCCGGCACGGCTCCAATGGAGGCGTCTCTCCGGTAGAGTTCGAACGGCAGGCGGGACTATCAGGCTTGTAGTTGTCTATGAAACCCGGGGCGATTCA
>NZ_JBGFFI010000015.1:0-1249 GCF_056175725.1 Pseudoxanthomonas sp. LjRoot206 | reverse complement strand
CGCGGCAGTTCCTACGAAAAAGTGGACACCAATTCTCTAGCGGCACTGCTCGAACTCCACCGGTGATCGATAGCCAAGCGCCGAGTGCAGGCGCTGGTGGTTGTAGAACTGGATGTAGTCGTTGACGGCCATGCGCAGCGAACGATCACTGTCGAAGCGGTGGCGGTGATACATGTCCGACTTCATCGACTTGTTCCATGACTCCATGTGTGCGTTGTCGTTCATGCGGCGCGGCCGGTTGACCGACTGCACCAGCCCGGACCGTCTCAGTCGCTGCCTGAAGTCGTTGGCCATGAACTCGATGCCGCGGTCACTGTGGAACAGCGTATCGCAGGCCGGCGTGCGTGTGCGCAGGGCGGCAGTCAGGGCGCGACGGGTCAGCGAGGCCGTGCGTTCGGATCCCAGCGACCAGCCCAGCAGGCGGCGGGAGTAGCGATCCATCACCGTGGCCAGATACCGCCATTGGCCGGCGACCTTGAGGTAGGTGACATCGCCGACCCACACCTGATCCTGTCGTTGGCAGGGCTGCTCGTGCGCACGGCTCGGGACGCTGTCCAGAAACCGCGCCAGGCCGGGGCGACGGCGGTACAGGCGGACCGAGCAGGCGCGCACGCCTTCCTGCCGCATCAGCCTTTCGACCCGACGGCGTCCGATCGGCTCGCCCTGTCGCCGGAGGGCGGCATGCACACGGGGACTGCCATAGGTCTGTCGGCTGGCCTCATGCACCTGGCGGATATTCTCTATCAGCGAGGCGTCCTGGATCCGGCGATCACTCACCGGTCGCCGAGCCCAGGCGTAGTAGCCGGCGGCACTGACCCGGTAAAGGCGGCACATCGCCCTCACCGAACAGGTTTCCTTGTGGTGTTCGATGAAGGCGAAGATTTCGCTTTTCGATCGGAAGTGAACGCGATCGCTTTTTTTAAAAGGTCATGCTCGAGCTTGAGTTGCTCGTACTGCCGCTTGATCTTGCGCAGCGCCTTCAGCTCGGCTGCCGTCGACGGATCCACCGGTGCACCCTTGGTCACGATAACGCCCTCCCGCGCGAGTCTTCGCCAACGAGACAGCATGAAGGGATGGATGTAAAGCGACTGGGCGACATCGCCGACCCGTACGCCGGGCTGCTGGCTCAAACGCACGGCAGAGGCTTTGAAGGCATCGCTGTAGCGATGGATGGTTCTGGGGCCTGGCTTGGGCATTGGGACACTCCTGAGGGTTAGGTCAAGGTGTCCACTAAACCGTAGGAACTACC
>NZ_JBGFFI010000014.1:0-2861 GCF_056175725.1 Pseudoxanthomonas sp. LjRoot206 | reverse complement strand
GGCTTAACGCAGCAGGGACATCACGTTCTGCGGCACCTGGTTGGCCTGGGCCAGCATGGCCGTACCGGCCTGCTGCAGGATCTGGGTGCGGGTCAGTTCGGCGGTTTCCTTGGCGAAGTCGGTATCGCGGATGCGGCTGCGCGAGGCGGCCAGGTTCTCGGAGCTGGTCTGCAGGTTGGCGACCACCGAGGTGAAGCGGTTCTGCACCGCACCCAGGTCGGCACGCGCGCCGTTGACCGAGGTCAGCGCGGAATCGACGATTTCCAGAGCCTTCTGTGCGCCTTCCACCGAGGTGATGTCCAGGTCCTTGACGAACGAGGCCGTGGCGGTCGCTGCGGCGGTGGTCGTAGCGGCCGTCAGGCCCGATCCGGTCACCGTGCCACCCACCACCAGGTCCTTGCCTGCCTTCACCGAGTTCAGGGTCACCTGGTCGGCGGTCACCGACGCGTACACGCCGGTCTCGCCCATTTTCGCGTTGATCGCGGTCGCCAGCGTCTTGGCGATGTCGTCGCCGCTGGTGCCGTTGGTGTAAGCGACGGTGTCGATCGCGATCGCGTTGATGGTCAGGCCGGCGATGCTGCCGTCGGCGCCTGCATCGGCGATTGCGGTGCCGGTGACATCGGCGGCGAACTTGATGTTGCCCAGCGACTGCGAGCGGGCATCGACCACCTTGTCGATGGCGATGGCCTGGCCGGCGTTGGCGCCGACCTGGAACAGCTGGCTGGAGAACGAACCGTCCAGCAGCTTGGTGCCGTTGAACTCCGACTGCTTGGCGACGCGGTCGATTTCCGATGCCAGCTGCTTGACTTCGGCATTCAGCGCGGCGCGGTCGGACGAGGAGTTCGTCGCGTTGGCCGACTGCACCGACAGCTCACGGATACGCTGCAGGTTGTTGCCGATTTCGGTCAGCGAACCTTCGGCGACCTGGGCCAGCGAGATGCCGTCGTTCGCGTTGCGGACCGCGACGTCGAGGCCGCGGATCTGGGTGGAGAAGCGCTCGGAGATGGCCAGACCGGCGGCGTCGTCCTTCGCGCTGTTGATGCGCAGGCCGGACGAGAGGCGCTGGATGGTGGTGGCCAGCGAGGCGCCGCTGCTGCTCAGGTTGCGCTGAGCGTTGAGCGACATCGTGTTGGTATTGATGACCTGTGCCATGACGGGGTCCTGGAGAAAGGGAGGGTGATGCGTGGAGCGTGGGGCGGAGAGGAACGCCCGGCGCCCGCCACCAAACCGGTGGAGGGCGGAGGAAGGGTCGAACCCTTCCTCCCGGCGTCAATCGGAGGGAGACGAATCCATCCGGGACGCCTGCACCAGGCGACGATTCCTGCGAAACGGTTTAGCGGAGCAGCGACATCACGTTCTGCGGCACCTGGTTGGCCTGGGCCAGCATGGCCGTGCCGGCCTGCTGCAGGATCTGGGTGCGGGTCAGTTCGGCGGTTTCCTTGGCGAAGTCGGTGTCGCGGATGCGGCTGCGCGAGGCGGCCAGATTCTCAGAGCTGGTCTGCAGGTTGGCGACCACCGAGGTGAAGCGGTTCTGCACCGCACCCAGGTCGGCGCGCGCACCGTTGACGGCGGTCAGCGCCTTGTCGACGATTTCCAGCGCCTGCTGCGCACCCTTCACCGAACTGATGTCCAGGTTGGCCGCGTACTGCTTGGTCGTGGCCGTCGTGCTGGCCGCGACGTCGGCCGGCGCGGTGCCGCCCGTCCAGGTGCCGGTTTCGATGGCGATGCCCTTGAACGCACCATTGGTGCCCACGCTGTCCTTGACCGAGGTCAGGTTGACCGCACCGGTGTTGCCCAGTTCGGCCAGCACGCCGGTCTCGCCGACCTTGGCGTTGATGGCGGTGACCAGCGCCTTTGCGGCGGCGTCGCGCGTACCCGCGGCGGTGCCCTGCGCGGCCACGTCGACGGTGTCGATGGTAACCGTGGCGCCGTCGGCGTTGGTCAGCTGCAGGCCTTCGATCTTCAGCGCGGTGACGCCGTCGGCAGGCGTCGCGGTGGTGAAGGTGGCGGTGGCGAACATCGCGCCGCCTAGTGCATTGGCCTTGGCATCGACGGTCTTGTCGATGGCGATGGCCTGGCCGGCGTTGGCGCCGACCTGGAACAGCTGGCTGGAGAACGAACCGTCCAGCAGCTTGGTGCCGTTGAACTCGGACTGCTTGGCGACGCGGTCGATTTCGGCGGTCAGCTGCTTGACTTCGGCATTCAGCGCGGCGCGGTCGGACGAGGAGTTCGTCGCGTTGGCCGACTGCACCGACAGCTCACGGATGCGCTGCAGGTTGTTGCCGATTTCGGTCAGCGAACCTTCGGCGACCTGGGCCAGCGAGATGCCGTCGTTCGCGTTGCGGACGGCGACGTCCAGGCCGCGGATTTGCGTGCTGAAGCGTTCGGAGATGGCCAGACCGGCCGCGTCGTCCTTGGCGCTGTTGATGCGCAGGCCGGACGAGAGGCGCTGGATGGTGGTGGCCAGCGAGGCGCCGCTGGTGCTCAGGTTGCGCTGAGCGTTGAGCGACATCGTGTTGGTGTTGATGACTTGTGCCATGGAGGGTTCCTCAAGGCGTTGGAAAGGTGGGCATCAGGCGGGCGGGGAGAGTGTCGTCCGCCCGATGCCGTTCAGCGGCTTAACGCAGCAGGGACATCACGTTCTGCGGCACCTGGTTGGCCTGGGCCAGCATGGCCGTACCGGCCTGCTGCAGGATCTGGGTGCGGGTCAGTTCGGCGGTTTCCTTGGCGAAGTCGGTATCGCGGATGCGGCTGCGCGAGGCGGCCAGGTTCTCGGAGCTGGTCTGCAGGTTGGCGACCACCGAGGTGAAGCGGTTCTGCACCGCACCCAGGTCGGCACGCGCGCCGTTGACCGAGGTCAG
>NZ_JBGFFI010000013.1:0-5449 GCF_056175725.1 Pseudoxanthomonas sp. LjRoot206 | reverse complement strand
AAAAACCCGCCATAATAGGCGGCTCACCTCGACGGAAACGACGGGGTCACGAAGGAAGGCGCTGAGGCCGACTTCGAAGCTCTTTGACAGTGTGCGCAGGTGACTTGTGTGGGCGCCTGCAGGAAGGACTAGCTGTCCATCTTGCAGACGTTCGATTCATGAGCATCTTGTCAATTGTAGAAATGCAAGCGATACGTAAAGCTTGTGATCGAGCTCTGCAGCTAAATGTTTTTGCCTTCGGGCAATGCAGTTTTAAGTGAAGAGTTTGATCCTGGCTCAGAGTGAACGCTGGCGGTAGGCCTAACACATGCAAGTCGAACGGCAGCACAGGAGAGCTTGCTCTCTGGGTGGCGAGTGGCGGACGGGTGAGGAATACATCGGAATCTACCTTTTCGTGGGGGATAACGTAGGGAAACTTACGCTAATACCGCATACGACCTACGGGTGAAAGTGGGGGACCGCAAGGCCTCACGCGATTAGATGAGCCGATGTCCGATTAGCTAGTTGGCGGGGTAATGGCCCACCAAGGCGACGATCGGTAGCTGGTCTGAGAGGATGATCAGCCACACTGGAACTGAGACACGGTCCAGACTCCTACGGGAGGCAGCAGTGGGGAATATTGGACAATGGGCGCAAGCCTGATCCAGCCATACCGCGTGGGTGAAGAAGGCCTTCGGGTTGTAAAGCCCTTTTGTTGGGAAAGAAATCCTATCGGTTAATAACCGGTGGGGATGACGGTACCCAAAGAATAAGCACCGGCTAACTTCGTGCCAGCAGCCGCGGTAATACGAAGGGTGCAAGCGTTACTCGGAATTACTGGGCGTAAAGCGTGCGTAGGTGGTGGTTTAAGTCTGCTGTGAAAGCCCTGGGCTCAACCTGGGAATTGCAGTGGATACTGGATCACTAGAGTGTGGTAGAGGGATGCGGAATTTCTGGTGTAGCAGTGAAATGCGTAGAGATCAGAAGGAACATCCGTGGCGAAGGCGGCATCCTGGGCCAACACTGACACTGAGGCACGAAAGCGTGGGGAGCAAACAGGATTAGATACCCTGGTAGTCCACGCCCTAAACGATGCGAACTGGATGTTGGGTGCAACTTGGCACCCAGTATCGAAGCTAACGCGTTAAGTTCGCCGCCTGGGGAGTACGGTCGCAAGACTGAAACTCAAAGGAATTGACGGGGGCCCGCACAAGCGGTGGAGTATGTGGTTTAATTCGATGCAACGCGAAGAACCTTACCTGGTCTTGACATCCACGGAACTTTCCAGAGATGGATTGGTGCCTTCGGGAACCGTGAGACAGGTGCTGCATGGCTGTCGTCAGCTCGTGTCGTGAGATGTTGGGTTAAGTCCCGCAACGAGCGCAACCCTTGTCCTTAGTTGCCAGCACGTAATGGTGGGAACTCTAAGGAGACCGCCGGTGACAAACCGGAGGAAGGTGGGGATGACGTCAAGTCATCATGGCCCTTACGACCAGGGCTACACACGTACTACAATGGTAGGGACAGAGGGCTGCAAACCCGCGAGGGTGAGCCAATCCCAGAAACCCTATCTCAGTCCGGATTGGAGTCTGCAACTCGACTCCATGAAGTCGGAATCGCTAGTAATCGCAGATCAGCATTGCTGCGGTGAATACGTTCCCGGGCCTTGTACACACCGCCCGTCACACCATGGGAGTTTGTTGCACCAGAAGCAGGTAGCTTAACCTTCGGGAGGGCGCTTGCCACGGTGTGGCCGATGACTGGGGTGAAGTCGTAACAAGGTAGCCGTATCGGAAGGTGCGGCTGGATCACCTCCTTTTGAGCATGACAAGCGCTTCTTGTCAGGCGCCCACACAAGACACCTGCATTTTTCAGAGTAAGCCCGTACAACGGGGCCTTAGCTCAGCTGGGAGAGCACCTGCTTTGCAAGCAGGGGGTCGTCGGTTCGATCCCGACAGGCTCCACCACTGAGAACGACTTTTGGGTCTGTAGCTCAGGTGGTTAGAGCGCACCCCTGATAAGGGTGAGGTCGGTGGTTCGAGTCCTCCCAGACCCACCAAAACCAGGCTGGCTATTACTTCTGAAACCTGCAATCGCACACTAAAAGATTATTTTGAAACGGATCGGCGCTGAAGCCGGCTTCGTGTTCTTTAACAACTTGTGACGTAGCGAGCGTTTTAGATTTTCATCTAGACGTGTCGTTGAGGCTAAGGCGGGGACTTCGAGTCCCTAATAAATTGAGTCGTATGTTCGCGTTAATGGCTTTGTACCCCATTAACACGGCATGTAACTCCGAGGCGACTTGGGGTTATATGGTCAAGCGAATAAGCGCACACGGTGGATGCCTTGGCGGTCAGAGGCGATGAAGGACGTGGCAGCCTGCGAAAAGTGCGGGGGAGCTGGCAACAAGCATTGATCCCGTAATGTCCGAATGGGGAAACCCACTGCTTCGGCAGTATCCTGCAGTGAATACATAGCTGCTGGAAGCAAACCCGGTGAACTGAAATATCTAAGTAACCGGAGGAAAAGAAATCAACCGAGATTCCCTGAGTAGTGACGAGCGAACGGGGACCAGCCCTTAAGCTGGATTGGTTTTAGAAGAACAGTCTGGAAAGACTGGCCATAGACGGTGACAGCCCGGTATTCGAAAAGACCTTTTCAGTGAAGACGAGTAAGGCGGGGCACGAGAAACCCTGTCTGAACATGGGGGGACCATCCTCCAAGGCTAAATACTCCTGACCGACCGATAGTGAACCAGTACCGTGAGGGAAAGGCGAAAAGAACCCCGGAGAGGGGAGTGAAATAGATCCTGAAACCGTGTGCGTACAAGCAGTAGGAGCCCGCAAGGGTGACTGCGTACCTTTTGTATAATGGGTCAGCGACTTACTGTTCGTGGCAAGCTTAACCGTATAGGGGAGGCGAAGGGAAACCGAGTCTGATAAGGGCGCATAGTCGCGGGCAGTAGACCCGAAACCGGGTGATCTAGTCATGCCCAGGGTGAAGGTGCCGTAACAGGTACTGGAGGCCCGAACCCACTCCCGTTGCAAAGGTAGGGGATGAGGTGTGATTAGGAGTGAAAAGCTAATCGAACCCGGAGATAGCTGGTTCTCCTCGAAAGCTATTTAGGTAGCGCCTCGTATGAATCTTCTTGGGGGTAGAGCACTGTTATGGCTAGCGGGACATCGCGTCTTAGCAAACCATGGCAAACTCCGAATACCAAGACAGAATGTACGGGAGACACACGGCGGGTGCTAACGTCCGTCGTGAAAAGGGAAACAACCCAGACCCACAGCTAAGGTCCCAAATTTCGTGCTAAGTGGAAAACGATGTGGAAAGGCACAGACAGCCAGGAGGTTGGCTTAGAAGCAGCCACCCTTTAAAGAAAGCGTAATAGCTCACTGGTCGAGTCGGTCTGCGCGGAAGATTTAACGGGGCTAAGCACGAAACCGAAGCTTGGGGTGCATAACTTTGTTATGCGCGGTAGAGGAGCGTTCCGTAAGCCGGTGAAGGTGACTTGAGAAGGTTGCTGGAGGTATCGGAAGTGCGAATGCTGACATGAGTAACGATAATGCGGGTGAAAAGCCCGCACGCCGAAAGCCCAAGGTTTCCTTGCGCAACGTTAATCGACGCAGGGTTAGTCGGTCCCTAAGGCGAGGGCGAAAGCCGTAGTCGATGGGAAGCAGGTTAATATTCCTGCACCTCGCGTGAGTGCGATGGAGGGACGGAGAAGGTTAGGTGTACCGGGCGTTGGTTGTCCCGGGGAAAGGCGGTAGGTTTGGATCTTTGGCAAATCCGGGATCCTTTAAGACCGAGCACCGAGACGAGTCCTTTAGGACGAAGTCACTGATACCACGCTTCCAGGAAAAGCTCCTAAGCTTCAGCTCACGCAGACCGTACCGTAAACCGACACAGGTGGGTAGGATGAGAATTCTCAGGCGCTTGAGAGAACTCGGGTGAAGGAACTAGGCAACATGGCACCGTAACTTCGGGAGAAGGTGCACCCTCTTTGGTGGCCCATGCGGGCTATAGCTGAGGGGGGTCGCAGAAACCAGGCCGCTGCGACTGTTTATCAAAAACACAGCACTCTGCAAACACGAAAGTGGACGTATAGGGTGTGACGCCTGCCCGGTGCTGGAAGGTTAATTGATGGGGTCAGCCGCAAGGCGAAGCTCTTGATCGAAGCCCCAGTAAACGGCGGCCGTAACTATAACGGTCCTAAGGTAGCGAAATTCCTTGTCGGGTAAGTTCCGACCTGCACGAATGGCGTAACGACAGCGGCGCTGTCTCCACCCGAGACTCAGTGAAATTGAAATCGCTGTGAAGATGCAGCGTTCCCGTGGCAAGACGGAAAGACCCCGTGAACCTTTACTATAGCTTTACATTGAACGTTGAGTTCGTCTGTGTAGGATAGGTGGGAGGCTATGAAACCGAGGCGCTAGCTTCGGTGGAGCCATCCTTGAAATACCACCCTGATGTGCTTGACGTTCTAACCTAGGTCCGTAATCCGGATCGGGGACCATGTATGGTGGGTAGTTTGACTGGGGCGGTCTCCTCCCAAAGAGTAACGGAGGAGCTCGAAGGTACGCTCAGCGCGGTCGGACATCGCGCACTGTGTGCAAAGGCATAAGCGTGCTTGACTGCGAGATCGACGGATCAAGCAGGTACGAAAGTAGGACTTAGTGATCCGGTGGTTCTGTATGGAAGGGCCATCGCTCAACGGATAAAAGGTACTCCGGGGATAACAGGCTGATACCGCCCAAGAGTTCATATCGACGGCGGTGTTTGGCACCTCGATGTCGGCTCATCACATCCTGGGGCTGTAGTCGGTCCCAAGGGTATGGCTGTTCGCCATTTAAAGTGGTACGCGAGCTGGGTTCAGAACGTCGTGAGACAGTTCGGTCCCTATCTGCCATGGGCGTTGGAGATTTGAGAGGGGCTGCTCCTAGTACGAGAGGACCGGAGTGGACGAACCTCTGGTGTTCCGGTTGTCACGCCAGTGGCATTGCCGGGTAGCTATGTTCGGAAGCGATAACCGCTGAAAGCATCTAAGCGGGAAGCGCGCCTCAAGATGAGATCTCCCGGGGCACAAGCCCCCTAAAGGAACCATCAAGACTAGGTGGTTGATAGGTCAGGTGTGTAAGTGGGGCAACCCATTGAGCTAACTGATACTAATGATCCGTGCGGCTTGACCATATAACCTCAAGTGGCCTTGGACTCGACGATATCGTCAGAGAAAATCCAATGCCCGCTACGTCACAAGACCCTATGAGAGATTGGCGCCTTAATCCGTTCCCTGGATGGCGACGCTCCAACCCTCTCCCTGGTGAAATTAGCGCTGTGGTCCCACCCGTTCCCATCCCGAACACGGAAGTGAAACGCAGCCGCGCCGATGGTAGTGTGGCTTAAGCCATGCAAGAGTAGGTCATCGCCAGGGGCTTTACCCAAAAACCCCCGTCCGACAGGACGGGGG
>NZ_JBGFFI010000012.1:0-13661 GCF_056175725.1 Pseudoxanthomonas sp. LjRoot206 | reverse complement strand
CAGTCGGTCAACCGGCCGCGCCGCATGAACGACAACGCACACATGGAGTCATGGAACAAGTCGATGAAGTCGGACATGTATCACCGCCACCGCTTCGACAGTGATCGTTCGCTGCGCATGGCCGTCAACGACTACATCCAGTTCTACAACCACCAGCGCCTGCACTCGGCGCTTGGCTATCGATCACCGGTGGAGTTCGAGCAGTGCCGCTAGAGAATTGGTGTCCACTTTTTCGTAGGAACTGCCGCGTGCGATAGATCGTCTCGTGGGACACCTGACGTCTCGCATCATCGGGATAGGTGCGTTTGAGCCCGGCCACCTGCTCAGGCGACCACTGCCGCTGGATCTTCTCTGCCACGCGAGCGGCCAAGGCTCGATGCAGCGCCAGCTTACAGGTCTTGGGGCGCCGCGCCCTGTCCCAGGCGGTCTGGTCGGCTTGGCTGGCGCGGTAGCCTTCAGCGCCTTCGTTGCGACCGATCTCGCGGCTGATCGTGGATGGCGCCCGCCCCAGCAACGCGGCAATCGTGCGGATCGATCGTCCCGCCGCCAGGCCGCGGGAGACCTCCTCGCGCTCGGCCAGGCTCAGCACCCTCGGAGATCGACGCCTCACTGGCGGACGAATGCCGCCGTGCTCGGCCAGGATGTTCCGGACGGAGCTGTGGTGCTGATCGAACAGGGACGCAATCTGATGCAGGGACTCGCCCTGCTGCCAGCGATCCCACATCAGTGCCTTCTGGGTGTCGGTGTAGTAGATCCTCTTCCTGCGCTTCATTCGCAACACTCCTGCTGCCTATGCAGCTATCCGTGTGTTGCGTCGATCATATGAATCCGCGACCCGAAGCGGACATGGAGGCCCGGTCTACAGGGGCTGGCAGCCAGTCGGATCTGCGTCAGTGTTGATGGTGGCTACTGGTAACCCGCATGTATGTGTCTTGAGCATGAAATCCAGGCGTCCCTGCACGTACGGGATATCTTCATCAGCAGCCTGATCCAGGATCTCTTTCGCGAGCGCATTGAACTGAGGCCAGAACTGGGCTTCATGTCGGAGATGTTGCAGCCAGGACGGCATCATGGTTGCCAGTCGATCCAGTTCCGCATCGAGCTGCGCACGAGGTTTCATATCGGCGCGCGGGACCAGCTCGCTTCCACCCGATGCACATTGCCGTCGTCC
This sequence comes from Pseudoxanthomonas sp. LjRoot206, assembly GCF_056175725.1. Classification (NCBI taxonomy): domain Bacteria; kingdom Pseudomonadati; phylum Pseudomonadota; class Gammaproteobacteria; order Lysobacterales; family Lysobacteraceae; genus Pseudoxanthomonas; species Pseudoxanthomonas sp. LjRoot206. The sequence continues at coordinate 12,490 of NZ_JBGFFI010000012.1, read as the reverse complement.
ACGAGTGCGAAACGCAATCCTGCCTGTTCGACGCCATCCAGTTGCAGCGTGGTAGCGCCGGCATCCTGTTGCCTGACGGAGATGACGTAGAGGCTGGATCCGAAGCGGTAGCGCAGTTCGTATTCCGTCCATTCGCGTGGCAGGCAGGGATGCAGTACCAGCTCGCCCCCGATGCGCTGCAAGCCCAACAACGACTCGGTCAGCAGGCGATACATCCAACCGGCGGAGCCGGTATACCAGGTCCAGCCGCCACGGCCGACGTGCGGTGCCACGCCATAGACATCGGCCGCGAGCACGTACGGCTCCACCTTGTAGAGCGCGGTAGCATCCGGATCCTGCGCGTGATTGATCGGGTTGATCATGCGTGCCAGCTCCCACGCCCGTTCCGTGTCGCCTTGATGCGCGAATGCCATCGCGGCCCATACCGCGGCATGCGTGTACTGGCCTCCGTTCTCGCGCACACCCGGAACGTAGCCGCGGATGTAGCCGGGATCTTTTGGGGTCTTGTCGAAGGGAGGGTCGAGCAACTGGATCAGCCCCGCCTCCCGCTTCACGAGATGGCGATCCAGTGACGCCATCGCCTGCCGAGCGCGCACCGGATCCGCGGCCCCGGACAACACCGACCAACTCTGCGAGATGGAGTCGATTCGGCATTCATCGCTCTGGCTGGAGCCCAGCGGCGTGCCGTCATCGAACCAGGCGCGCCGATACCATTGGCCATCCCAGGCATGGTCTTCCAGATTCCCCCGTAAGCGCTCGGCGTTCTCTGTGCATTCCTCGGCGAATGCCTCGTCGCCACGCATGCGCGCCACCCCGATGAAGCGCTGCAGCGTGTCGTAGAGGAAGAAGCCGAGCCACACGCTTTCGCCCCGGCCGGCCTCGCCCACGCGGTTCATGCCGTCGTTCCAGTCGCCGGTGCAGATCAGGGGGAGTCCACGCTCGCCGAGCAGACTGCAGCCGCGGCGCAATGCCAGCACGCAATGCTGGTAGAACGATTGCCGCAGATAGGACGTTGCGGGCATGTCGTAGTAGGACTCTTCGTCGGCACCCACCGGGCGACCGTCGACGAAGCCGACCTGCTCGTCCAGCACGCTGGCATCGCCGGTCACCTGCAGATAGCGGGAGGCGGCCAGTGGCAGCCACAAGTAGTCGTCCGAGCAACGCGTGCGCACGCCGCGCCCCTGTGGCGGATGCCACCAGTGCAGCACGTCGCCTTGCGGGAACTGATGGGCCGCACACAGCAGCAGGTGCGCACGGGTCAACGCCGGCTTGGCGTGCAGCGTGGCCATGGTGTCCTGCAACTGGTCACGGAAGCCGAATGCGCCACCGGACTGGTAGTAGCCGCTGCGTGCCACATAGCGGCACGCAAGGGTCTGGTACATCAGCCAGCCATTGACCAACGCATCGACGGCGGGCTCCGGTGTACTGACCTGCAAGGATGTCAGCAGTCCACGCCAGTGGATGCGGACGGCGTCCAGTGCGTCGTGCGCCCGCTGCGCGCCCTGCACGCGACGTGCCAGATACAGGGCATCCTCGTAGTCCTTGCCCATGCCGAGCCGGAAGACCGTTTCCGACGCCTCGCCATCGAGCAGCGACATCGGCACCTGGATGGCGGCGCACGGATCGAGCCCGACGCCCAGGCGGCCGGACAATCCCTCGCGCTGGAGCGCCGCGGGATCGGCCATGCTGCCGTTGCGGCCCAGGAATTCCGTGCGGTCGCCGGTGAAGCTGCAGCCGCTGGCATCGGTATCGAAGAACGCGACGCGACCGCCGAACTCGGTGTTGTAAGGGTTGCGAGCGGTCAGTACGCCGCTGGCGGCATCCTGCGCGGTGATGACGTGCATCTGCGATCTCATGCGCAGGTCACCCAGTGCCCATTCGACGTAACCGGTGGCAGAGAGACGGCGTGCGCGCCCGGACAGGTTGCGAAGCTTCAGTACCGAATACTTGACCGCATCCTCGACGGCCACATACACCCACAACTCGCTGGCGATGCCATCTTCGATGTGCTCGTACACGCTGTAGCCGAAGCCATGGCGAGTCCGGTACGCCCCACGGCCGCGACGCGGCAATGGCAGTGGCGACCATACATGACCCGTGTCTTCGTCGCGCAGGTAGAACGCCTCGCCACCACTGTCGGCAACCGGGTCGTTGTGCCAGGGCGTGAGGCGGAATTCATGCGCATTCTCGAACCACGTGTATCCCGCCATGCTCTCGCTGACCACCGTGCCCAGCCGGTCGTTGGCCAGTACGTTGGACCACGGTGCCGGTGTCGGCGCCCCTTCCCGGATGATGATCACGTACTCACGGCCATCGGCGGCGAATGCGCCGGTGCCGTTGTCGTGAACGAAGGCGCTGGCCACGGCCTCGAACGGCCAGGGGTCGTTCTCTTCGTCGACGTCCGCCGGCGGTGGCAGCCCGGTCGATGCCTCCCATGCGGGAAGCTCGACATGATCCTCATGGGGACCCTCCGTCAACAGCGGCGGCATGATCCGTTCGGCAGGCTCGCGACGACCGATCTGTGCAGCCAGCGAGCCTTGCTGATCGCTGATGATGACCCGCGCTACGGATTGCAGCAGGATGCGGTCTTCCTGCGACATCTGCTGTCCCGGGCGCACGAAGATGCCGCCCGGACGATCCAGCACGTTCGCCTCCGGATCGGCCGAGATCATGCCCAGGATCAGGTCCTGCAACTGCTGCCGGTAACCAGCCTGGCTCTCGTTCCAGATCACGAGATCCGCGCGCAGTCCTTTGAGGCGCCAGTAGGCGTGCGCCTGCACCATCTGCCGCACCAGTTCGATGTTGTCGGCATCCGAGATCTGCAGCAGGGCGATGGGCAGGTCGCCCGAGATCGCGTGACCCCAGAGCCCGGACTGGCCACGCTGGTTCTGCAGCAGGATGTCGGCGTCGGCGCGCAGCAGCGGGTGCGCATAGACGATCAGCCCGGCCAACCGTTCGTAAAGTTGCGCATCCGCCTGCGATGCATTGATCTGGCGGCGCACGACCTGGCTGTGCGTCCAGGCCAGGTCGAAGACGCGGTCGGCGAGGCGGCGATCGCGGTACTTTTCGATCAGTCCGGCGCAGGCTTCGCGGTCCACGCCTACGCCATGGACCATGTCGATCATCGCCGTCTGGCCGGGCGCCAGCTCGATACGGCAACGGATGGCCGCGATCGGGTCCAGTACGGAGCCTTCGCTGTCGGACAGCGCGTCCTGCTCCGCCAATGCCGCCGGCGTGCGCGGCGTGTTGCCCCGACCGAGGAAGCGCGCGCGATCGGTTTCGTACGAGATCGCACCGATATCCGCGTCATGCACCGCCACCAGGTGGAACATCCACGGCGGTATCTCGTCGTGCGCGCGCGGTCGGCGCGTGCACAAAAGCGCCTGTTTCTCGCGCAGGATCTCCGACTGCACGAACAGATTGCTGAACGCCGGATGCAGTTCGTCCGCGATGGCCGGCGCCAGCACCACCTCGGCATAGGTGGTGATCTCGATGGTGCGTGTCCGCCGGCTCCGGTTGCTCAGGCGCAGCCGGCGCAGCTCGATGTCGTCTTCGGCGGATATCGCGATCTCCAGGTGGCTCTCGTAGCCGCGTTTGCGACCCCGGAACTCGACCTTGGCATCGGAGAAGATCGCCTCGTACTGATCCACGGGCGCGCACGCCGGCTGCAGCGACGTGGACCAGAACTCACCGCTCTCCACGTCCCGCAGGTAGCAGAAGTTGCCCCAGTGGTCGCGCGTGCCGTCTTCGCGCCAGCGGGTGACCGCCATGTCGCGGTGGCGGCTGTAACCGCCGCCGGCGCTGGTGACCAGGCCGTGGTAGCGCCCGTTGGAAAGCAGCTGCACCGCCGGACGCGACATGCTCGGGTTGCGGAAGATGCGCAACTGGGTTTCGGCCTCGGTAGGCGCGGCGCGCGTGCCCAGCGTCTCGGCCTCGTGCGGATGGAACACGCCGGTATGCGGGATGCGCTCCTGAAGCAGCAGCAGGGTCGCCTGGAACTCCGCATCGGCCACGAAGCGCCGCTGCATCGGTTGCTGTCGCAGCAGATGGAGGAGCGACAGAAACCCCATGCCCTGGTGATGGGCCATGAAGGAGCGCACCACCACGCAATCCTGTCCGGGTGGAACGCGGGCCGGTGTGTAGTCGATGGCCTCATACAGGCCGAAGTGCCCACCGAAGCCGAGGGCGGTCAGTCGCTGCAGATTCTGGCAGGCCGCTTCCGGCGCCACCATCAACGCCATCATCGTGGCGTAGGGTGCGATGACGAGGTCCTGGCCCAGCCCGCGCTTCATGCCCAGCCCCGGTACGCCGAAGGCGCGGTACTGGTAGTTCATGCGCGCGTCGACGGTGTTGTAGCCCGACTCGGAAATGCCCCAGGGCACGTCATGGCGCTCGCCATGCTGGATCTGGGCTTCCACCGCATGTCGGGAGGTCTGGTCCAGCAGGGTCTCCGGGTAGCTGGGCATGACCAGCTGCGGCATCAGGTACTCGAACATCGAGCCGCTCCACGACAGCAATGTCGCGTCGCCGTTGACCTCGGTCAGCAGACGGCCCAGCGCGAACCAGCTCTCCTGCGGCAATTGTCCCTGCGCGATCGCCACGAAGCTGCACAGGCGTGCTTCCGACGCCAGCAGGTCGTAGAGCCCGTTGTCCAGGCGGTGTTCGTCCACGTTGTATCCGATCACCAACAGGTGGCGCGCCCGGTCGTAGAGGAACTCGTATTCCATCAGCGAGAACTGACCGGCGATGTGCGCCAGGCGCTCGAGTTGGTGGATCCGTTCCCGCGCGCGCCGGGTCGACAGCGCGCCGGCAGGGCCATCCTGCAGCTCGCGCAACGTGGGCAGGTGATCACCTGCCCAGGCGTCGGCAGCGGGCAGCAGGAACTGCAGCTCCGCATGCGCCGACCGGCAGCCTTCGACGAGCGCGGTCGGCCAATGATGCGGATGGATCCGGCCGGGACCGGCAGCCGGCCATGCCGCAACGATCCCTTCCGCGTGCACCACCAGGCGCGCCAGCATGCGTTCGGCATCGGTGGCGGTCGATGGCGGCTCCCATTGGGCCTGCGTCAGCACTGTGCGGAATTCGATCACCGCCAACGACAACGCATCGTCATCGGACGGCGTGTCCTCGACGACGTCTTCCAGCACGGCCAGGGTGTCGGCCAGCCCGTTGAACGTGTCGGCCGCCAGGATGGGTGCATCGGCGATTGCCAGCAGGCCCTGTCGCAAGGTCAGCAGATGTCCGGCGAGGTTGCCGCTGTCGACCGTGGAAATGTAGGCCGGCGGCAGCGGCTGCAACGTCTCGGTGTCGTACCAGTTGTAGAAGTGCCCACGATGGCGGGGCAGCATCTCCAGCGTGTCGAACGCGAGGCGGGTGCGCTCCATCATGCCGCCGGCCTGCAGGTAGCCGAAATCGTAGGCCGCCAGGTTGGCCAAGAGCGACAACCCGATGTTGGTCGGTGACGTGCGTCGCGCCACCACCAGCGCCGGATGCTCCTGCACGTTGTCGGGCGGCAGCCAGTGATCCTCCGCGCGCACGTACGTTTCGAAGAAGGCCCATGTCCGGCGCGAGAGCTTGCCCAGGAATGCCAACTGCGGCGCGGACAGCTTGTCGGTCCGTCGGGCCGGGGGGCGGCCAAGCCACGCCATCAGCACCGGCGACAGCAGCCAGAGCAGCAGCAAGGGCGTGGCCACCCACAGTGCGGCCGGCTGCTTCATCACCAGAAGTGCGGCGATGGCGGCCGAGATCAGCGGTGCGGGCGCCATGCTGTAGAGCTCCGCGCTCACGCCGCTGCCGAGACTGCGTTCGACTTCGCTGGACGGGTTCCACTGCAGCAGGTGCCGTCGTGTGACCACGAGGCGCCAGAGCGTACGCACGATCGCGCCCAGGCTGAAAAAAGCCTCGTACGGCAGGCAAGCCACATTGACGACCGCACGCCAGAATTGCCTCAGACAGGATTTCCCAACCTGCACCAGATGGGTTTCCAGCGGCATGTCCACCGGCAGGGCGACCACATCCCGCAGCGCCGGAAGCAGCACGGGCAGGGCCCACAGGCTCAGCAGCCACGCGGTCCAGGCGAGCGGCTCCGGCGAAAACAACCAGCCCAGCACCAGCAGGGCGAAGGTGGCCGTCGGCACCAGGCTGCGACGCAGGTTGTCGAGCAGCTTGCCGCGCGAGAGCCAGGACAATGGATTGCGCTCGAGCCCGCCACCGCGGCGCGGCACCCACGGCAACAACCACGGCAACAGCTGCCAGTCGCCGCGGATCCACCGGTAGCGCCGCTTCACGTCAGCCGCGTAGCGCGACGGATAGTCTTCGAACAGGCGCACGTCGCTGACCAGGCCGGCACGTGTGTAGCACCCCTCCAGCAGGTCGTGGCTGAGGATACGGTTGTCGGGAAAGCGGTCGGCGAGCGCATGCTCGAACGCATCCACATCGTAGATGCCCTTGCCGACGAAGGATCCTTCGCCGAACAGGTCCTGGTAGACGTCCGACACCGTGCGTGTGTACGGATCGATGCCAGGCTCGCTGCCGAACATGCGCGCATAGCGCGAACTCGGCCGCCCGCTGAGACTGGTGCCTACGCTGGGCTGGAGGATGCCGTAGCCGCGGACCACGCGCCGCCGCCGCGGGTCGAATACGGCCTGGTTGAGCGGGTGCGCCAGCGTGCCGGCGAACTCGCGCGCGGCGTCGCGCGGCAGTTTGGTGTCGGTGTCCAGCGTGATCACGTAGCGCACCTGCGCCAGCACGCCGATGTTGCCGGTCACCTGCAGGAAGTCTTCTCCCAGCCCGCCACGCAGCAGCCGGTTCAATGCCGCCAGCTTGCCGCGTTTGCGTTCGTAGCCCATCCAGCGCCGTTCGCGCGGATTCCACAGGCGCGGTCGATGGAAGAGGAAGAACAGGTCGCCGCCGCCTTCGTCGGCGCGTTCCGGCGCGTACCGGCGATTGAGCTGTTCGACCCGGTGCACGGCATGGGCCAGCAGCACGGCATCGCCAGGCAGCGACGCGTCGTCCGCATCCAGGAAATCCGTGAGCAGGGCGAAGTGCAGGTGGGCGTCGCGGTTGGCCAGGAAGCGTACTTCCAGTGCTTCGGCCAGACTGTCCACACCCTCCAGGCTGCCGAGCATGCTGGGGACCACCACCAGCGTGCGCGCCGTCGCCGGAATGCCCTTGGAGAAATCCATCCGGGGCAGGGGGCGGGGCGGCACCAGCAGGGTTGCCATCCAATTCACGAGCGCTATGCCCAGTTCGCTGAAGGCGAGGAGCGCGAGCGTTGCCAGCAGCCACGTCGGCACCGCATGCGCTGCTGACCCCGCCGTCAGCAGGCCGTGGGTGAACAGGCCGATGATGGTGGCGATCGGGAGCAGATAGACCGCCAGCGGAATCCGGCGCGGGCGCAAGCGGACCCGCCGCGCACCTGGCAATGAGGCCGTCACCGCCGCTTGCGTCTGGCTGACGCCATCGTCCACCAGATAGAAGCCGACGTGTGCCCGGTGATGGCCCGGCGCTGTCGTGGCGGCGGCCTGCGCCAACTGCAGCGCGATCTCCGCCACCGCGTCCTCACCGACATTCGCGAGCCGGGCGATCTTTTCCACCACGTGCCGGTAGCTGTCGCGGGTACTGAAATCCATCAGCGCGTACGTACGCGCCGGGTCCGCCCGGAGCGTGTGCTCGACCACGCTCATGTCTTCGACGAATTCCCGCCAGTCCATGTTGGCCAGGAAGCGCAGGCTGCCGATGCTGTTGCTGATCGATACCTGGTCCGCGGCCTGCTGCTGGCTCTCCAGATGCACCAGTTCCTCGATACGCAGGCCGCCGTCTGCCGCCCATTGCTCCAGCCAGGTGATCGGCATGGAGAACACGCCGCCACGTCCCTGCAGTCCCCGCGTCAGCTCGGAAACGAATGCGCCGCTCAGCGGTGGATCCGAACGCGCCATGTCGGCGACGACCAGCACCACGTCCTTGGGATTCTCCGCTGCCGTCCGGTTGAGTCGGGCAGCCCACTCGCTGGCCAAGCGGTGATCGTCGCCGTCGCGCATTACACGCACGGCCATGCGACGCAGATTGTCGATCAGCGCCAGTCGCAGCATGATCGGGATCGCCCACAGCTCGCCCAGCTTCAGCGGCGTGATGGACTGGTAGGAAGCGAAGAAGCGGCGCAGCGTTTCCGCGTCGATGCGGCCATCGCCGTGCGCGATGGCTTCCAGCGACAGGTCATACACGCGTGGCAGGCCGCTGGACGGACCCTGGCTCAGCGAGGGGAGTTGCCGGCTGTAGCCTGTCGGAAGATGCCGCCGCGCAGTGACGATCTGTTCTTCCACCAGATAATAGTTGTCCAGCAACCATTCGCCAGCCGGCGTGATACGCATGTCGTCCTGCACCATCCGCGTCAGCAGCGCGCAGACATCGTCCAGAAGGCCCTCGTTCTCGGTCAGTCTATTCAGCAGGCGCTCCGGCCCTGCATGCGCGCGCAACCGGTGCGCGCGCGCCAGCGCATGGCCATGCAGTTCCATCTGCTCGACGTTGAAGAGCTGCGCCCGCAATGGCGATTCCGCGCGCAGCGGCTTCTGGGTCGCGGCGCGGCGCCAGCGCCACAGGCGCCGGCGCAGGCGTAACCAACGGCTGAAGACTCTCCAGACCTGGGGCATCGGAAATCCTGTGGGGCGGCTGACCGACGTGGATCCCATCCTTGCACGCATATCAGCAGGTGGATGTGAAGGGCGCGGCCAAGCCAGTCCTTCAACTGAGCGCGGCTGGCGCAAGCGCTGCATACGACGGTTCGTTGAGCCTGCACGCATCCGCGGTGCGCACGGAACGAAGGTCTAGACGGGAATCGGTGTCAGCGTGAACAGGTAGCCGCGCGCATCCAGCATCGCGCGCAGGCGCTCCTCGGCGGCAACCGGGTTGAACGTGCGCCGCACCCATAGGCCGTAGCATGGTCGGCGACCATCCGTTCCGCCCAGCTGCACGCGGCGGCTCACGTGTATATCCATGGACTCGCACGCGGTCGCCCAGAGCAAGCGCAGATCGTCCGGCCCTATGGACTGACGGGTACCCAGCTGCAGGAGGAAGACCTGCGTGTGTTCGCGCCTCATGCGCTTTCCTGGCCGGCATTCATTCGCGTGCGCCGGCCGGGTACTTGAAGCCAGGCCAGTCGGGATGCCGCGACGTTTCATACCACTGTTGCGCACGCGCCATGGCTTCCGGCCTGGAAAGATCGGCCTTGGCGAAGAAAAACCAGCGTACGTTGCTGCCCGAGCCCTGCTCTTCGTGGACAAGACGATACGCATTGACACGCGTATCCCGCTCGGGATCGAGCCGTCTGCCGATGAATTCGACACCGAGGGACGAGATGATCAGTGAGATGCTGCTCATGACGCGGCCTCCGCAGCGGCTCGCGGAATGCCACCATTATCTTTGGTGTAGCACTGCGATTCGCTTCTTCTGCCCCAGAACTGCCACGCTCTTCTGGCGTGCTGGCGGCACGGAGCCACTACACGCTGTAGGACGCCGTGGCACGCCATGGCGCGCGGCGGCGGTTCTGCATCGGCTGGAATCGGCCATCCTTCATTCTCCGCGCACTCGACGGCGTGATCGTTCAAGAGTCGGGCGAGGCGCTGGAAGGCGTGGACACCCAGGACGACGCGATGCGGTTTGTTGCTCATGGCGGCTCTCGATCTTGTGCGAGCCGGCACACTGCGGGCGCGGAAGTTAGCCAGTCTCGGAATTCCGCGTGTCACCAAGCTAGCACGTCGGGATAGCGAGCCGCGTTTTTTCTTGAGCCTATAGCGTCACGCGGCGGTAACGTTGGGAAGCGCACGGTGCAGACGTTGCGGCGCAATGTCGTGCCCGCTGCCAAGCCAGCCTTGCTGTCTCCCACTCTCCGCATTGAGCTGGGCTTGGCGCCACGCCGGGTCAAGGCCGACACGGTCGGCCTGTTGGCGAAAGCTCGATTCGCATGGGATTCCACGGAGATATTTTCTTCGTGAAGAACGCAAATCGTCCGTCACGCAGAGTTCTCACTGTTCGGCGTACCTAGAAGACCCGCCCAGCCAGAGGATTCACATAGCCATGGCATCTTCCCCGAAAGTCAGATCCGATCAGGTTCACGAACTTCTGTTGCAAGCACTTGAGACCGAACGAGGCGGAATTCTGATCTACACCGCTGCCGTCAACGCTGCGGTCAACAAGGATCTCAAGAAGGAGTGGAGCGGGTATCTGGACGAGACCCGCACCCATGAAGAAGTTCTCATCCGTGTTTTCAAGCAGCTGGAGATCGACACCGAACAGCAGTCCGCGGGACGAAAAGTGGTCGCGCACTTGGGAGCGGCACTCGTCAAGGCGATTGAGATGGCAGTCAAGACCGGGACGCCAGAAGCAGCGCAACTCGTGGCTGCCGAGTGCGTGGTTCTTGCCGAAACCAAAGATCACCAGAACTGGGAGCTGATCGGGAAGGTAGTCGAGCAAGGAGGAATGTTGGCCAAAGTGCTTGGACCGGCCTATAAGGCGGTGGAGAACGATGAGGATCATCATCTTTACCACACGATGGGCTGGTGCCGGGAGCTATGGATCAAATCCTTGGGTATGCCCCCTGTCCTGCCTCCACCTGAGGAGGTCAGGAAGGTCGAAACGGCTATCGGAGCCTCGCGCGCAGAGCAACGCCGGGACGAAATGCTTGGCCATCATAAGCATTGAGTGCTTGGACTTGCTGCGACGCTCATGGGCATCGGGACGAAAGCCAGACGCATGCACGCGTATCCACGCGTGCATGCGGACCTCAGGAATCAGTACTCCGATTTCCAGCTTCCTGCAGCAGCGTTGCGAGTCCGCTGAAGTCGATAGGAAGTTCCCGCAACTAGTCGCTTGATCTCATCGCCCAGTCGCCTGTAGTCATCCGTCGAGGCGAAGAATGAAATCTTCTGGCCCACGATGGTCACTTCAGCCAAGTTCATCTGGCCCAGAAGTTGTTCGACCTCCTCTCGGAAGAGACGGATCCAACTTTCTGAAGGCTCGATATCCAGGCTGATGACAATTGCCTCATCCACCTTGCTGTTCACCTTGTTCTCCAAGGCCGGCACGTCGATATCGACAATCCGGGGGAAGCGGCCGTCCATTGACGAATCTCGATTGAGAATTGGTTGATCTTACTCCTGTACCCGTAGGCTGCCCTTGCCAAGTTTCTGTCCTTTGATGGTCGGCGCCCACGACAGATCCAGGGCGTTGCTTTGGTGCGTAACGCCAGAGCTGCCAAGGATATGAGACGATCCTTGCTACGTCGGGGGCGAGATCTTGACCGACGGCGCCCTCCCGACGAGCTTATTCTCCCACCTGGTCGAACATGCGCCTGCAAGCGGGATGCGAATTGGTTGTCGAATCCATCGAGGACTGCGCGGTGGTCGCGATGCTGCGCCCGCGCAGCGGTGAAGCGCAGTGGCTGATCAGTGAAGCCTATTCGTTCGAGCCGCACGTCCGGCCGACGGAGTTCGTCGACGTGTTCGGCAACCTCTGCCAGCGCTTTGTTGTGCGGCGCGGACGCATGAAAATCCGCGCCGAGCTCGAGGTCGAGACCGAGCGCGACATCGCCATCGCGCCGTGGGTCGCGCCGGCATCGGCCGCGTTCTTGCCCGATTACGCGCTGCAGTACCTGTTGCCGAGCCGCTACTGCCCGAGCGACCGTGCGTTCCAGCAGGCGCAGGCCATCGTGGAGGCTGCCGGCTCCCGTTCCGGCCAGGTCGGCGCCATTGTGGAATGGATCCGCACGCACATCGCGTACCGGTACGGCGTGAGCGACCCCAGCACGGACGCGCTTGGAACCATGGAAGCAGGGGCGGGCGTCTGCCGCGACTACGCCCACATCGGGATCATGCTGTGCAGGAGCCTGCGCATTCCCGCACGCATGGTGGTGGGCTATCTGTACGAGCTGGAACCCATGGACCTGCACGCTTGGTTCGAGGCCTACCTGGACGGCCGCTGGTACACGTTCGACCCGACGCAAGCCGCGCCCCGTGGCGGCCGGATCGTGGTTGCTTACGGTCGCGATGCGGCCGATGTGGCGTTCCTGACCAACTACGGTTGGCTGCAGACGGTGGACATGCAGGTATGGGTAGGTGAGCGGACCAATGACGTTTCACCCTCATTCTCGGGTGATGCTGGATAACCGTCGAGCCCCCTTTCAAAGCGTTGTGTTTACTGCGGAGCAGGGCCACGTCCGCTTCGGGTCGCGGATTCATATGATCGACGCTGAATCGCCCCGGGTTCAGTAGACATCTCCAAGCCGTACATTACGGCAATCATGGAGGTGTGTATGAGCGGCAAGCGGTATTCGGATGAGTTCAAGGCCGAGGCGGCGAAGCAGGTGATCGATCAGGGGCGTTCGGTGCGAGAGGTCTCGACCCGGCTGGGAGTGAGCATCGACTCGCTGTACGCGTGGGTCAGAGAGCAGCGCAAGGCACCGGCTACGCGGCAGGCGGATGCCTCGTTGGTGGCGGAG
>NZ_JBGFFI010000011.1:0-15885 GCF_056175725.1 Pseudoxanthomonas sp. LjRoot206 | reverse complement strand
ACCCTGGTCACCGACATCCAGGTCTACTTCTGCGACCCGCACCATCCCTGGCAGCGCGGCACCAACGAGAACACCAACGGCCTACTGCGGCAGTACTTCCCCAAGGGCATCAATCTGGCCGATGTCTCGCAGGCCAAGCTGGATGCCGTGGCACGCCAACTCAACGAGCGGCCACGCAAGACGCTCGGCTACGAAACACCGGCAGAGCGATATCGACAAACTGTTGCGTCGATCGGTTGAATCCAAGGCCGAGAGCGGACATCCGCCACGGTGTTAGTGTATCGAGGATTTGCGAACTCTCTCGCGTGGATTCTCATGATCCGCGTTCTTCCCGCTGAAGCCGCTTGAATCCCATGCGATGGTTGATGAACCCATCCCGTCGCGCCCGCTGGCGGAGTACTGCAGCGAGTATGTGGAGGCCTACGAGCCCCAGCAGGATCCAGGCGCCGTAGACATGCACGTACCAGGCGACGGCACGGCCGGTTTCGTCGGCGGGCGGGACGAACATCGCCGGCACTTCAAGTGTGCCGAACAAGGTCCGGTCCGCGCCCATCCATACCCAGATCACGTGGCCACTGATCGGCACCCCCAGCACCAGCAGGTACAGCACGCCATGGACCGCCGACCGGGCGCGACGGAGACCGGGCGGCTCTCCCGGGTCGGCCGCTGGCGTCGGCATCACAAGGCGCAGGCACAGGCGCAGTGCCGTCAGGCCCAAGATCATTACGCCGAGCCGGAAATGGAGCGGCAGCAGCGCCTCTGACACCCGCGCGGCGCCATACTCCGCTGCGAAGCCGAGCACGAACTGCACGGCCAGCATCAGGGCGAGCAGCCAATGCAGCACGCGCAGGATGCAGGGATAGCGGTCCAAGGACTGCGGTTTCATGGAGCACAACCGGGATAGCCGGGGATGTTCTGGCCCAGCACGATGTCTCGGCGTGCCAGCCATCCGTCCGCGGTCCGCACCGGCGTCACGATCCCGCTGCCACCGCGTCCCTTGTCCGCCTTGCGCGCGGCCGACGCGGTCAGGTGCGGGTCGTCGCGGAACAGCACGTCGTCGATGTAGTACAGCGCACAGCCGAGCTCGATGACGTACAGGTGGATGTGCTGCGGCATCGTGCTGCGCGGATAGCTGCCGGGACGGATGGTCAGGAAGGTGTACCTCCCCTCCGCATCGCTCGCGGCCCAGGCGCGCAGTCGTCCATGCTGGCGAATGCCGTCATCGCCTTTGCCGCCTTCGCCCGGGTAGACGCCTTGGCGGTCGGTCTGGTGCGCGTATACGACCACGCCGCGGCGCGGCCTGCCTTGCGCGTCGGTCACTCGTCCGGTCAGGCGCAGGCGCTCGCCGGGTTCGTCATCGGGCGCCAGGCGGACGAGGGCGGGAGGATCGGCGGGCAGCCCGATCAGGGGCATGTCGCAGTCCTCGCAGGGCAACCCGACGACGGGCGTGGCGGCGGCGCCCGGCGCTGAGCACGCGGCGAGCAGCGATGCGAGGAGCACGCGCGCAACACGGTCAGCGAAGGGGCGGAACGAGGGCGTGGGGTGGGGCATGGGCGGTCTCCGGAGTGTCCATAAGGGAAGAGCCGGCGTCGCCACGCTGCGTTAACCGCGTCCGGCGTGTTAACACTTCCGCTCGGACTGCCCTCTACTTCCAGGCCACCCCGGACCCCATGGGCCATGAAGGCCACGATCGATCCCGCTGACATCGCCAGGCAGGTGCAGGACGCGCGGCGTGGATCGCAGTCGGCGTTCGCGTGGCTCTACCGCAGCTTTGCGCCGCTGGTGCATGCGATCCACCTGGGCGTGACGTCGCGCGTGCGAGCAGAAGAGCTGACGCAGGAAACCTTCGTCATCGCGTTCGAGCGATTGGCGCAATTGCGCGAGCCTGCGTCCTTCGGCCCGTGGATCGCGATGATCGCCCGCAGGAACCGTCCGGCTTCCATGGTCGAGGAACGGGACCTCGCAGAAGTCGACGATCCCGCGTGGCGTGGCGCCGGTCCCGATGCGGCCGCCCAGGCCAGCGAAGCGCTGCGTGCGATCCGGCGCTTGCCCGAAGCCTACCGCGAAACCCTGATGCTGCGCCTGGTCGAAGGCCTGAGCGGTCCGGAGATCGCGAACCTGACCGGACTGACACCGGAGTCGGTCCGCGTGAACCTTCATCGCGGCATGGCCCGGCTACGCGATGCGCTGGGCATCGTCACGCAGCACGAGGAGAAGGGTGATGATCGAACGACCTGATCCACTGTGGGATCCGCAGCAACCCGGCGACGAGACGCTGGCGCATCTCGCGTCATTGCTGGGCCGGTACCGGCATGTTCCGGTGCCCGAGCTGGTGTGGTCGGCCGGGCCGCCGGCCGTTCCGCGCCGGCGCGCGCGCCGCGCCTTGCTTGCCGCCACTGTCGCGCTTGCGGCGTGCCTGGCCGGCGTCGCCCTCTGGGTGCCTTGGCGCCTGCACTGGGAGGAACGCCGGCAATGGGCGGTCGATGCCGATGCCGATCCGGCGCCAGCCTCGCTGGGCGTCGGCGGCACGCTGACGACCCGTGCCGGAGAGTCGGCCACCGTCCGGGTGGCGCGCATCGGCCGCATGGACGTGCTGCCGGGAACGCGGATTCGGCTGCTGGACACGCGTGTTGGTCATCATCGTCTGGAACTACTGGAAGGGCGCGTGCGTGCGCGCATCTGGGCGCCTCCCGGATACTTCGGCATCGCGGCGGGTACCAGCGAAACCGTCGACCTGGGCTGCGAATTCGAGATGAGCCGCAACCTGCGGGGTGAGGGGACGATCCTCGTCACCAACGGCTGGATCATGCATCGCGTCAACGGACAGGAGACGCTGGTGCCGGCGGGATCGAGCCTCGACTTCGATGCGACACGCAGTGGCATTCCCCTCGCGACCACGTCGAGCGCCGCGTTCCGCGCGGCCGTCCGCCACCTCGATCTGGCGATGGCGGAAGGAGGACACCCGTCCGGCGCCGAGGAGGCCGTCGTCCGCGAGGCGACGCCAGCGGACAGCTTCGCCCTGCTCAGTCTGCTGACTCGTTATCCAGCACTGGCTAACGGGCCGGTCTATTCGAAGCTGGCGGCGCTGCTCGGCGTGCCGACGGATGCCAAGCACCAAGAGGCGTGGTCACGTGGCAGCATGCATGCGATGAATCTGTGGTGGGAGCGCATTCCGCGCCCCCCCAAGGCATGGTGGCTCAACTGGCGGGATGCATTCCCTTGGACGGAGTCTACGAATCAGAAAGCCGCCGTATCGGTCACCAAAGGGGAGACTCCATGACGGCGATCTTCTGGGGATCTGTCGTACTTTTCTAGATGTGGAGCGCGCGCAACATGAAGCGCTTCGGCCGCCTACAAGCCGCCCTAAGATCGAGCCGTGCCAAGGGGATAGCCCACCATACGGTGCGCTATTGGTAGGTCGCATAACCGGACCCAGGGATCCGGCTACTAGATAGTTGGGCCCCATGTACAGAGTTGTCCTATCCTGCAGTGGAGTTCCTCAAGCTGTTGGTGCCACCGCCGCGGACGAGATCGCTGAGGAGTTCAGTCATCGCCCTTGGCACCAAAACCTTTAATGCTAGTGGGATCGCTCCAAATTGCTACTGGGGTTCTACCCCGTTTCCACGGACGGTTAGATTAGGCGTCCAAGGCTTGATCCTTGATGCCGTCCCTTCGATTGGAAGATGGGACGATGCGCTATCGCGCCACCACCACATCGATGAGATCGCCGATCCTGCAGTGCGCTTCCAAGGGGTGCCTCAAGGGCACGCGACGATTGATTCTGTAAGTGTTCTGCCGCCCGTCTCGGTGGCGCTCGAGGACCCCGGCAGCTTCTAGCTCAGCCACGATGCGCTGCACCGCCCGTTCGGTGATCCCAACCTTGGCCGCCACCTCGCGCAATGTCTGCTGCGGCTCTGCCGCCAGGCAGAAGAGCACGTGGCTGTGATTGCTGAAGAAGGTCCAGGTGGAGTCCATACCGTTCGTCCGGGAAATGCCTGGACAAAAGCCTAGCCTATTGACGCGAACGATATTACACGATCTACAATACACGACATCAATATCGTGTATAGGAGATCGCATGTCAGCCCAGCTCAAGCCTGCCGCCGTTCTGTTGCCCGCCAAGACCGTGGCCGTTGCCGAGGGCGACGGGATCGGACCGGAAATCACCCGCGCTGTCCTGAGGATACTCGCCGAAGCCGACCCGGGCCTGGCCTTCCAGCCGCTGACAGTGGGGCTGCAGGCATATCTGGCGGGGCACTCGGCGGGCTTCGACCGTCGTGTCACCGACGCGGTCACCGAACACGGCGTGCTCCTGAAAGGTCCCATCACGACGCCCCAGGGCGGTGGCTACAAGAGCGTGAACGTGTCCCTCCGCAAGACCTTCGGCCTGTATGCCAACCTGCGGCCCTGTGTGGCTTACCACCCCTTCGTCGCGACCCATCACCCCGGCATGGACGTGGTGATCGTGCGCGAGAACGAGGAAGACACCTATGCCGGCATCGAGCATCAGCAGACGGACGAGGTGGTGCAGTGCCTGAAACTGGTCTCCCGTCCGGGCTGCGAGCGGATCGTGCGCTATGCCTTCGAGTACGCGCGCCAGCACGGGCGGCGCAAGGTCACCTGCATGACGAAGGACAACATCATGAAGCTGACCGATGGGCTGTTCCACCGGGTGTTCGACGAGATCGCCAGGGATTACCCCGAGATCGCCAGCGATCACATGATCATCGATATTGGCACTGCGAAAATGGCCGTGGATCCCCGGCGCTTCGACGTGGTGGTCACGCCGAACCTCTACGGCGACATTATTTCGGACGTGGCGGCCGAAGTGGCCGGCTCCATCGGCCTGGCGCCATCGTCCAACATCGGCCGCCATTGCGCGATGTTCGAGGCGGTCCACGGCTCGGCGCCGGATATCGCCGGACGCGATCTGGCCAACCCCTCGGGACTGCTGCTAAGCGCGGTGATGATGCTGGTGCACCTTGGCCGTGCGGGAGCGGCCACCGCCATCCACAATGCCTGGCTGCGCACGCTCGAAGAAGGTCTGCACACCGCCGACATCTTCGGCCCTCATAGCCGGCGGCAGGTCGGCACCCAGGCCTTCGCCGAGGCGGTCGTCACGCGCCTGGGCCAGCGGCCGCGCGATATCCCGGCCGTGGATTACCCGGAACGCACCGTGTCATCGGCCCCAGTCCTGCTGGAAGCTGCCGCGGTATCGAGGGAAAAGACCCTGGAAGGCGTGGACGTCTTCCTGCACTGGGATCAGGCCGAGCGCAATCCCGACGCGCTGGGCCACCCGTTGCAGGCCATCGCCGGCCCGGATTTCCGGTTGGCGCTCATCACCAATCGCGGCGTCAAGGTCTACCCCAGCGGTCTGCAGCAGACCACCCGCACCGACCATTGGCGATGCCGGTTCCAGAGCGTCGAGGGACGCCGGCTGACGCCCAGCCACATCGCAGCGCTGCTCCTGCGGATGGCCGAGGCAGGTTTCGAGGCCGTCAAGACCGAGAACCTCTACGCCTTCGATGGCGTCCGGGGCTATTCCCAAGCCCAGGGCGAATGAACGCCGTGCTCGCAAGCCTGCAGACGTCGCCGACGGTTTACGCGGGCTGTTCGGCCGCCTTGTTGACCCAGCACGGCAAGGAAGCGCTGTTGGGTCCGATCCTGGAGGAGGTCCTTGGATGCCATCTGGTGCATGTGGACTCCTACGACACCGATCTGCTGGGCACCTTCACACGCGAGGTGCCGCGTGCCGGGACCCAACTCGAAACCGCAGCCAAGAAGGCCCGGCTGGGCATGGAACTGGCCGGATTGCGACTGGGGCTGGGCAGCGAGGGCAGTGTGGGCATGGATCCGGCGACAGGTCTGATCCCCTGGTGCTATGAGGTGCTGGTCTGGATCGATGCCGATCGCGGGCTGGAGGTGGTCGGACGCGCGCACGCCAGTGCCTGCGCAGGGTCCCGCCGCGTCACCTCGTGGGAGGAAGTGCAGGCCTTTGCCGCCCATCACAGGTTTCCCTCGCATGCGCTGGTGGCGCGCCCGAGCCATGCCGACCACGGCAGCATCTACAAGGGCATCCAGGACCCGGACAGCCTGCGCCGCATCTACGAGCGCGCCAGGGCCGACGCGGACGACGGCGTGGTGTTCCTGGAAGTCGATGCGCGCGCGCACCTGAACCCGACGCGTCAGGCGGTGATCCGGCAGGCGGGCCTGGATCTGGTGGCCAGGCTGCGGACGCTCTGCCCGGCATGCCGGTCCCCGGGGTTTGGCCTCGCGCGGCGCTTGCCTGGATTGCTCTGTGGAAACTGCGGCACGCCGACCGCCGAATTCAAGGGCGCGGTCATGGCATGCGCGGCGTGCGGCCACGAGACAGAAGAACGTATTGCTGAGGCCTGGGCCGATCCGGCCCATTGTCCCGAGTGCAATCCATGAGCAGAGGGGGACCGACGTGCTCCCCTCCGGAAGTGGAGCGGGCGGCGCGCGTGCTGGCGAACGGGGGGCTGGTGGCGTTCCCGACGGAGACGGTCTACGGCTTGGGCGCCTCGGCACGCGATCCTGGTGCGTTGCGGCGGATCTTCTCCGTCAAGGGGCGTCCGCCGGACCATCCGCTGATCGTGCATATCGCCGCAAGCCACCACCTGCTTGCGTGGGCCAGTTACATCCCGGACGCCGCGCGACGACTCGCCGACGCATTCTGGCCGGGCCCGTTGACGCTGATACTGCCCAAGGCGCCCGGGGTGGCCGATGAGATCACGGGCGGTGCATCCACCGTAGGCGTACGGGCACCGGCACATCCGGTCGCCCAAGCGCTGCTGCGCCACTTCGGTGACGGCATTGCCGCACCTTCGGCCAATCGCTATGGCCGCGTCAGTCCGACCCGGGCCAGCCATGTGGCCGAGGCGCTCGGAAGCGCGGTGGATCTGATCCTGGATGGTGGATCGTGCGAGATAGGCCTGGAGTCGACCATCGTCGATCTCTCGGATGGAACGCCACGGTTGCTGCGCCCTGGCGCGATCACTCGTGCCATGCTCGAACATGTCCTGGGATCATCCATTTCCCTAGCAAATCCTCATGGCACACCCGCACCAGGTCAGAAGCCTTCGCATTACGCACCCAAAGCTCGCATCGTCCTAGCCGCTCCCGAACAGGCAGAAGCGATGGCGGCTCGCTTGGCAGCGCAGGGTTGCAGAGTAGGGCATCTAGCCGTTGCACCGTCGCACCATCCGGGTGTGTGGTGGCTCCCCCTTTCACTGACACTGGATCAGCAAGCAGCGAGCCTCTATCAACGACTGCACGAGGCCGACGCGCTGCAGCTCGATATTGTGGTCGCATCGTTGCCGCGTGGTCACGGAATCGCCGAAGCCATTGCCGATCGCCTCATCAGGGCTGCGGGATTGGGAGAAAGTTAAGGGGGCTGAGACAAGAGAGTGACAGCATCGCGTCATTGCGAGGAGAGATCATCGCCGGTTGGCCGCGCCTCCGGCCACAGTTGATACTGATGCCGTCGATTGCTCGCATCATCTCCAAGCTCGGTCCACATCATTGCAAGCGTACCGCATTGCAACATTACAGCGCTCATACCTGTTGCCGTACCGCTGCATGATTCCAGCGTCGTGCTGGAACCCTAGCTTCTCGTAAAGGTGAATCGCAGAGCTACAGGCAGTGTTCGTCAAAAGGTATAACGGGTCGGCACCAATATCTAATGCTCGCTTGATGATCTCGTTCAGTAAGCGCTCGCCAATCTTGAGACCTCTGGCGCGCGAAAGCACGCCCATCTTGGTGAGCTCATAGCTTCTCGGTCCCGTCTTCTGAAGTGCGCATGTGCCCACAATGCCGAGCCCTTCTGCCTCAGCAAACAAAATAACTCCTCCGCGATCAATAATTCTCGCGCGAGCATTCAATAGTACATCTCGATCAGCGTCCTCTAACTTGAACATCGAGGTTATCCACTCGACATTGATGTCCAAGAAGTGGGGAGCGAGTTCATCCCTGAAGTCGTAGACCGTGACGCGCGTCTTCACAGTTATTCTCGATGCTTGGCGTCTGAGACGCCATGGAAGTCGAGCTTGCCTAAGGGAGCTCCCTGATTTCTGAGGATTGCGTAAGTAGTCGTCATATGAAACATAAAATTTGGTATACAGAACTCATCCACGAAGCGGCGGCCCGTGAAGTGCACTTGTCCGCCTGTAGGAACCTCTAGTGTCACCGAAGCCGTCTCCCAGCCATATGGAACCCGCGCTGCTAGATTAGGCAGGAATCTGATCGCATGCTCGATAGCTCTTCTAGCGTCATCTAAGCTAACAATCCGTGGTTGCGGTGGAGAGGGAGGATCCTCCCCCGCCAATCGCGAAAAGGTTGCCATGGCGAGCTGGCATGCGATCTCGACCTGTTGGGAAAAACTGAACATGTCTGGCGCAAGCCTGGCTTCAAGGACCGATTGCTCGCTAAAGCCCGCGTGACGCAACCATGCAGAGGCTTTCAGGACGAAATGGAGATAGTTCGCCAATTGACGTTCAAAGAAGTTGGCGACGAGCTCAGTGGAATCCTGTCTGGTTTTGGCTTCTTCTGATTGACATGTCACTGCGAGCATCCTCTTCTACTTGCTTCTGGGGTGGCGGGACTCGAGCCAGGAAACGCCGTAATCTAGAAGATGTCGGGCTTCAAAGAGATAGCAGACGGCGTCACCAATGCGCCCCCGCACGCCATGGTTGTCCTGCACGTAGCATCTGGCTATTGACTCAATGGCATCTGGACCGGTGAGATAGCAGTCAAGAATTCCATTGGAGTCGAAATCACTGCAACGAGCCCAAGCCTTCGTTCCGTTCTCTTGGAGGACCGGCATTTCATAGGTCACGCGACGCTTGTGAGGGATCGCGGCCAAGGCTTCAGCATAATGAAGAAGCGTGACCGCATCGAGCGGCGCGCCCAGCATTAGAACTTGCCCATCTACATCAACAAAGCGCTCTAGTGGGGAACCAATGCCATATGCGCTGTCGAACGGATGTACTCTCATTAAGAAATCCGCGGCAGGTCCCACGGCGGCGAACGAAGCATCCGGGTGAGGACTTCGCCGAACGCCGGGCTCACGAAGCAAGGCAGTATTGAGTATCCCGTAGCCAGGATACGCCGAGGAGGTTACGGGACAGAATGCAGGCCAGCTGTCTTTGAGGTGATCCGGCAGCGTGCGTCCATCAAGCGTCTCCGCATAAGGAGAACGGTCCCAAGAGACCATGGCCATCAGTGTACCCGTGGGACCTAAGGCGCTGCGTAGTGCCTGTATGACGCCCGCAGCCCCTTGTTCCACTTGGCCCAGTTTCCGTAGTGACGAATGAACCATAACGACGCCGCCGGAACGCAAGCCGAGAGCGCGAACGTCTTCTTTCAGCGTTTCGATCTTGAGCATAGCGTGTCGCCACTACGTGGACCGATTCGTCTCACGGGCCTCTAGAAGCCTCGCGTCGAAAGACTTTTCGTCTAGAGCTTGAAGTGCGCGCTTCAACACCTCTTCAAGAGATATGCCAATGTCGATACTGAGCGAGTCGGCTGCTAGAGCAGTTATTGACCACTGTCGTTCCAGCGCAGGGTACGCCCGCTCTGCCTTTTTCGTCAGCTTGAGTACGCGTTCCCTTGCGTCCTCGCCCGGGCTGACGCTAATCCACCCCTCCTCGGTCATCTTGGATACCGTCTGACTGAGTGCGCTATGACTGAGGCCACAGCGCTGCGCCACTTCTTTGATTCGAGCCGATCCCGACTCGCGCAAGATGCGCACAACGGGCGTGAAACGCGGCCGGTATCCTAATCCTAGATCTTCGTACGCGCGTTCCACTGCTGGATCCAACTGATCAATCAGTGAGCGGAGCAGCGTGCCTAGAGTTGCTTGTTTGTCCATAAGAGCCATGATATATAAGCGCTTATATAATATCAAGAGGGTGCATATGCAGGTCTTCTCAGTTCTCAGTGTGGTGATGGCGCTTAGTTGCCCGACTCAGACCGAAGTGCTCTATGCGACAGCGGAAGCTGTTGAAGAGAACTACGTGGACATTGATGAAGGTCGCCGCATAGCAGCAGCCATCTTCCAATGGGCTGATAGCGGACGTTACGCTGAGTCGTGCAATGACACGGCAGAGTTCGCCGATCTCCTAAACAAAGATCTGGATGCCTATGATGGCCACTTCCATTTTGAAGCGCCCACAAGCAAATCGAGTTCGGAAGATTGGCTAATGGCGTGGCGCGCAGATGCCGCATCATCCAATGCGGGCATAAGGGAAGTGCGTGTCCTTGAGGGGAATGTCGGCTACATGCGTATCTCGACGTTCTACCCTTGGGACCTTGTAGAGCAGAAGCTGACATCAGCGTTCAATCTCTTGCAAGGCAGCAGAGCAATGATTCTGGACTTGCGCCAGAACGGGGGAGGCGATGCGAGCACGGCAGAGCACTTGGTGCGGGCTGTACTGGAGGACGAAGTAGAAGTAGTCCAAAAAATTAGGAAGCGCACTTCCGTCGAAGCGACTCCTTTGCCGAAGCGAGAACTCCCGGCCTATACGAAGCCGATGGTAGTGCTGGTAGATAGAAGAACTGGCTCGGCAGCCGAGTTTGTCGCCTACTCCCTGCAATCGCTAGGCAGAGCGAAGATTGTTGGAAGTCGCACTGGTGGAGCAGCCAGCCTCATTGATGAGCCGATCACCCTGCCTACCGGATTTCGCATCTCTATACCCGTCGCGACACCAGTCAACGTGGTTTCAGGCAGTAGCTGGGAGAGGCGCGGGGTAGTTCCTGACTTCCCCGGTGGAGACGACCCCCTATTTGTCGCGCGCCTCCAACTCCAAGCCGTTAGCGACCATTAGCCTGGTGGATGTCTCGTTCCGACAAGATGCCAACCACCAATCGACGAACTGGTCGAGCTTCAGGATCTTTGTGCATACGCACAAAGCGTACTCATCTTCGGCGTTGAGACGTCGAGGGGGCGCGTATGTGTTCAGATGTCGCCAAGTACCGTGCTTTTGGGCGTGCGATCGTAACCTTGATTCGACGTTCTATCTATCCAGTTTAACGTTGCAGGATGCGGCTCACCATTTGGAACACTATCGGTTTTACAGCAGGTCAAACTTGTCATGAACCTTCATGCGCAACATCGGTAAATGCGTTCTACGCTTAGCATCTACATTGTCTATGCCAATGCCTCAAGTCTTCCAACGCGCCGGTGAGGAATTTACGCGTTTCATGGTGATGGCTCGCGACTACTCCGGACTTCAGACTACCCACATGGCTTGGAATATGGTCGTGGGCGTACTGCATGCGTACCGAAAGCGACTGACCATTGCGCAGGTGATCTCCTTTTCCAGGGCGCTCCCACCGCACGTTGCTGCCATCTTCTTGACCGAGTGGGTGCCGGACATTCCCAAGGCTGTAGGAACCACCGAGGATTGGTTTGAAGATGTTCGTGCCGTTCGCACGGCTCACAACTTCTCACCGCCTTGCGCCGTAGCTGCCGTTTCCCAAGCGCTTTGGGAGCTGCTCGGTGAAGACGGAATGGCGAAGGCACTTGCCGATCAACCCAAGTGGGCCTCCGCGTTCTGGGCGAAGTCAATGGTGGGAAAGCAGTCGAGTCCTACCTGAGCATGGGAAGCTGCGCGGTCGCGGTAAGACTGGACCTCCATGATCCGTCCACGTCCCCTTTCTAAGCGAAGCAAACGCCGCGTAAGGTCGATGACTAAGTTGAAGGAGTTGGAGTACTGATGAGTAGAGGGACTTCTGGCTTACTCCTGCGCCAGTACGAAATGGCATGGAGCCTAGCTTCGTATCATTTGAACGGCCTAAGCAATGAAGAGTGTCTGTGGCGCCCCTCCACCAAGGGTCTACACGTGGTGTCGCCGGAGGAAGGTTATTGGCGCGGGGAGTGGCCAGAGCATGAGGGCTATGATCTGGGTCCGCCAAGCATCGCGTGGCTTCTATGGCACATCAGCTTTTGGTGGTCTATGGCCATAGATCACTCATTTGATAGTGCGACGCTAGATCAGAACACGATTGCCTGCCCAGA
This sequence comes from Pseudoxanthomonas sp. LjRoot206, assembly GCF_056175725.1. Taxonomy (NCBI): domain Bacteria; kingdom Pseudomonadati; phylum Pseudomonadota; class Gammaproteobacteria; order Lysobacterales; family Lysobacteraceae; genus Pseudoxanthomonas; species Pseudoxanthomonas sp. LjRoot206. Next base: position 3,848 of record NZ_JBGFFI010000011.1, on the reverse strand, counting down.
TAGCGCGGATGGCGCTATCTCGATGTTGCGCGCATTGAATGATAGATGGCGTGGCCTCATATCAAGCATCGCCGATGAGGACCTACTGTCCGATGAGCGGACAAGGTGGCCCTTCCAAGAGCGTCCTTATGGCGATGTTGTGGCTTGGGTCAACATCGAGCTGATGAAGAATGTAGCCGAGCTTGGGTACGTGAGATTCCTCTACGCGACAAGGCCTGCCAGCTGACAGGCCTGTTCAAGACAGAGCTGTCGATTCGAGATGGTGCTCACGGAGGGCAGGAGTTTCAGCTTCGCGGATTGCTTACAACCCCCAACAACACCCCATCGACTTCAATAGCGGAACAGCGTAGATTCATCGCTATCTCGAATGGCTGGAAAGTCAGGCCAATTGGTCCAGAGAGCAGCAGAGCTCCAATGTTTGCTTCTGGCCGGTAGCGGACAGGAAGCCTCGAGCGGTCCCCGCGCGTTACCCGCCCCCGCTACATGTCGCTCATGAGGCAGCGTGTCGTAGCCATCATGCGCAGCCTCCGGCTTTCGTTGATCGCGGGGGTATGCAGTAGTCGCATATCCATCAGGAACACGTCTCCGGCCCGCCCCGACATCTCTGCTATCCGGATCTTGGCTTTCTGAAGGTCGAACTCTAAGCATTCCGATGTCTTTAGCGTACGACGCAAAGCTGCTATGTCCACGTCAGGACGGTGAGATCCGGGAAGAGCTAAGGTCGCACCGCCTCGGGGCGCGACGTCATCGATAAGGAAGAACGCCTGGATGCCCGGGATAGGCGCTCTAGCGTCAGCGGCTATGTCAACGTGCCAGTTGAGACCCTGCAACGTCCATGATCCTTGCTTGGGAGGCGACAGAAGAAGCTGCGTGTCCTGCACTCTTCGCGGCTTCTTGCCCGCCAAGCCGGCAACGATATCTGCAAGCTCTCGCGTCATCAGCGAGGCGTGCAACCCCGTCACACTTGCCCGTCCGGAGAGAGCAGCGATCTGCTGGAACACGGGCAGTTTGCGTACCGAGGCTGGTATGCCGGCATCATCCCGATGGTTCCCAAGTTGCTCCTGTATGGAACGCCTTATGGATGCCACCCTAGCCTGCGGATGAAAGCCTCCTAAGCGGACGTAGCCTTTCGAAACAAAATCTTCTGAAATGTCTGGACGCATGAGTCATCTTAGCTCAGCCTGCGCATGCTCTTGATGCAAGATTCGCCCTCGTCCGTCCCCGGTCCGTTGAAGATTGATCTTGTGCAAGAGCTACGCCTCGGTTTGCTCGGCTAGTAGTAGGGCATCATCCACTTCGACACCAAGGTAGCGGACGGTGCTCTCAATCTTGCTGTGTCCCAGCAACAGCTGAATGGCACGTAGATTCTTGGTGCGTTGGTAGATCAGTGATGCCTTGGTCCGGCGCATGGTGTGCGTGCCGTAGTTCACGGGGTCAAGATCTATACTGCAGACCCAAGCCTTGACTATACGGGCGTACTGGCGCGTAGATAAATGAAGAGAGCCACGCTTCCCGCCCGGAAAAAGATAGTCGTCTAGACCGAGGTTTTGACTATGGATCCATGCCGCGACGGCGTCCCTGGTCTGTGGCGTGATCTCAAACTGGACCGCCCGCTTCGTCTTCCGCTGGATGATGCATCCTCTGGAGCCAACATGTAAGCCGTGTGCGACGTCACGAACGCGTAGTCCAACTAGGTCGCATGCACGAAGCTTGCTGTCGATTGCGAGATCAAAGAGCGCCAGTTGACGCCGATCTCCGTTCAGCTGCAGCCGCACCCTGATTGACCAGATTTCCTTGAGCTTGAGCGGCACCTTCTGGCCGACGATCTTGCCGACATTCCAGGCAGGCCTAACCGCAGAGTGCCTGGCGGAGCACTTCATAACCTTCTCCTATCCCGGAATGGGGGATGGCGGCACAGATTGCTATGCGTTGCTGTCGTTACTGGTCCGGCAGGTGCTCCAATGCCTCGGCTCCTGAGCGTCCTCAGACTAGTTCGGCGTGGTGCAAGCCGAGAGTTCGAGCCCTAGCCGATCAAGGCCTTCCTCGGTGCCTTTGATGCGGGCCGCACGATCCTCGTGACCATCCAGGTAGGCGAGCTGCTCGCTGTAGAGCATCTTCGTCCCTTGGGGCGTTGTCAGGAATTCGACGGTCACGAGAGAGATGGACAGCTTTCGCCCATTAACCTCGATATCGTAAGCGAAGACGATTCGTCGTCCTTCCACAACGTCGAAGAAGACCTTCTCGATCCGCTGCCGGCGCCCATCGGGGTAGTCGACATGGTGCGACTCGTGCCCATGGGCACGGAAGTCCAGTTGGTAGTGAGTCGTGTAATCCGCGTGGCAGTCGGACCAACGCCTTTTTGCCGCCGGATCAGCCCATGCGGCGAACACGGCTTGTGGGGGAGCACCATAGTCACGCTCGATAACAAAGTCGGTGTGGGCAGTCAGCGCGTGGTTCATTCGTGGACCTCCTGCGTGGCGAGAAACGCATCGAGTCGGTCGAACTGAGCTTGCAGCGCCCGCTTGCGCTTGGACACCCAGTCTTCCATTGCTTCCAGAGCATTGGGTTGCAAGGCATACGTCCTGATACGACCGGCCTTCCGGGACACCACAAGCCCCCCCTGTTCTAGGACGGCCAAATGCTTTACCGCAGATGGCAGGGCAAGCCCAAAAGGCTCCGCGAGCACCGTAGCTGAAGCAGGGCCACGGCTAAGGCGGTCCAACATGCCGCGACGATGGGAATCCGCAAGAGCAAAGAACATGCGATCGAGCTGTTGGGAGGCAACGCTCAAGGCCATTTCAGCCCTCCTGCTCGAAGAAGCGCCGTGATAGTCCCGCACGACCTGGGAAATACCTGAAGAAGGGCTTGGCGTCATGGATGACGTCAGCAATAGGGGGATACTCCATCAATCGCTCGAAGTAGGCGGCAACTCGGGAATGCGTGGCATCGAACGGCACGTAAGCAATCGCATAGAACAGCGCTGGCGCGGCCGCGCAGTCCGCTAGGCTGAACTCGTCGGTCGCCAGCCATGTCCGGCCTTCAAGCTGTCGGTCCATGACCCCATAGCTAGTCATCAACAGGCTCCGTGCCCTGTCGACTGCCGCAGGATCACGCTGCCCTTCCGGCTTCAGCAAGTCCGCGGTGACTGTCTGCATCGGCGTCATGACGTACTGATCCATCAAGCGATCCCAGAGCCTGACATCGAGTGCGCTAGAAGCGATCTCGGGGATCAGTCGCACGCCACCGTGAGCATGGTGCAATTGCAGGTGCTCGATGAGGATGCTGGTCTCCGGAAGCGCGTGGTCCTCATCCAACAACAATGGGATCTTCCCGAATGGCGACAGCTTCGCTAACAGGGCACGCTCGTCCGTGTCGCCTAGGTTTAGGGCGTGCAGGGCGACGTCGGCGCCAAGTGCCTTGATCGCAATCAGTGCTTTCCAGCAGTACGACGAAAGTGGGTGGTAATAGAGCGTGAGCATAGGGCAAACCCAATACTTTCCTGGTACGGAAAGTATTGGGCAGCCCTTGGGTCCCGGTCAAGTCCCTCTAGGGAGGTGCTCCCGAGAAGCGAGCTCGTGAGCATGATGTCGGCTAACGACCTTGGATTCAACCGATCGACGCAACAGTTTGTCGATATCGCTCTGCCGGTGTTTCGTAGCCGAGCGTCTTGCGTGGCCGCTCGTTGAGTTGGCGTGCCACGGCATCCAGCTTGGCCTGCGAGACATCGGCCAGATTGATGCCCTTGGGGAAGTACTGCCGCAGTAGGCCGTTGGTGTTCTCGTTGGTGCCGCGCTGCCAGGGATGGTGCGGGTCGCAGAAGTAGACCTGGATGTCGGTGACCAGGGTGG
>NZ_JBGFFI010000010.1:0-17140 GCF_056175725.1 Pseudoxanthomonas sp. LjRoot206 | reverse complement strand
AACGCCGGTCTGCTGCTGCGCGGCACCAAGCGTGACGACGTGGAGCGTGGCCAGGTGCTGGCCAAGCCGGGTTCGATCACCCCGCACACCGAGTTCGAAGCCGAAGTCTACGTGCTGAGCAAGGACGAAGGCGGCCGCCACACCCCGTTCTTCAAGGGTTACCGTCCGCAGTTCTACTTCCGCACCACCGACATCACGGGCGCCGTGACCCTGCCGGAAGGCGTGGAGATGGTGATGCCGGGCGACAACATCAAGATGGTGGTCACCCTGATCAACCCGGTGGCGATGGACGAAGGCCTGCGCTTCGCGATCCGCGAAGGCGGCCGTACGGTCGGCGCCGGCGTGGTGGCCAAGATCATCAAGTAAGCCCCTGCGGTCCCGGCGAGGACTCGCCGGACAGCGACAAGGGCGGACCGGAACCTCGGTCCGCCTTCGCCGTCTAAGGGAAGGTTGCGTTAAATCGATACGCCAGTAGCTCAATTGGCAGAGCAGCGGTCTCCAAAACCGCAGGTTGGGGGTTCGAGTCCCTCCTGGCGTGCCACTTCCTTCCCCGCGGAGTCCGGGTCCCCGGCACTCCCCAAAGCAAAGAGCGACAACTGACTTGAACAGCAAGGTCGAACAATCCAAAGCCGGCACGCCTGCAGCCGACATCGCCAAGTACGTGCTGGCGCTCGCGCTGGTCGTGGGTGGTCTGGTCGCATGGTGGTGGTTCAATGGCCAGTGGGCCACGCCGGTGCGTTCGCTGGCGGTGGTGGCGGGTCTGGTGCTCGGCGCACTGGTGTTCCTGCAGACGGGCAAGGGTCGCGATACGCGCGAGTTCCTCGCCGAGTCGCGCTTCGAGCTGCGCAAGGTCGTGTGGCCGACCCGCGAGGAAGCGACCCGTACGACCTGGGTGGTCGTCATCGTGGTCATCATCCTGAGCCTGATCCTGGCCGCCTTCGATTTCGGCATCCAGAAAGCGATCGAGCTGTTCCTGAATTTTGGTCGTTGAGGAGAGTGCCGCAGTGAAGCGTTGGTATGTCGTCCATGCCTACTCGGGCTTCGAGAAGTCGGTGGCCCAGGCCCTCCGCGACCGCATCGTCCGCGACGAAATGCAGGAAAAGTTCGGCGACGTCCTGGTCCCGACTGAAGAGGTCGTGGAAATGCGCTCCGGCCAGAAGCGCCGTTCCGAGCGCAAGTTCTTCCCCGGTTACGTGCTGGTCCAGATCGAGACCCATGACGAGGGTGGCATCCCGCGCATGGACAACGAGAGCTGGCACTTGGTGAAGGACACCTCGAAGGTGCTCGGCTTCATCGGTGGCACCGCCGACCGTCCGCTGCCGATCCGCGACGAGGAGGCGGCTGCCATCCTCGACCGCGTGCAGGAAGGGGTCGAGAAGCCCAAGCCCAAGGTGCTGTTCGAGCCGGGCGAGATGGTCCGCGTCACCGATGGCCCGTTCAACGACTTCAATGGCGTGGTCGAAGAAGTCAATTACGAGAAGAGTCGCCTGCGCGTCGCAGTGCTGATCTTCGGCCGTTCTACCCCGGTGGAGCTGGAATTCGGACAGGTCGAGAAGGCCTGATCTGGTGGCCCGGCGTATTCAGCCGGGGCCGTAAAACCCTGATATACTGCGCGGCTCCCTGACGGCGATGCCGGGCAGGAGCCATGGCCGCCCTAGGGTGGCCATGGCGCGTTCGAGAAAACGCGATGCCGGGACGCGTGATTTTCCCGGTCCGATGGGGAGCCTGTAACCCAGGCGCTTGCACCCGGAGAGTACTCACATGGCAAAGAAAGTTGTCGGTTACATCAAGCTGCAGGTGAAGGCCGGTCAGGCCAACCCCTCGCCGCCGGTCGGTCCTGCGCTGGGTCAGCGCGGCCTGAACATCATGGAATTCTGCAAGGCGTTCAACGCCGCCACGCAGAAGCTGGAGCCGGGTCTGCCGATTCCCGTGGTCATCACGGCCTATTCCGACCGTACCTTCACCTTCATCACGAAGACGCCGCCGGCGTCGATCCTGCTGAAGAAGGCCGTTGGCATCACGTCCGGCTCCAAGCGCCCGAACACCGAGAAGGTGGGCAAGGTCACCCGCAAGCAGCTCGAGGACATCGCCAAGGCGAAGGAACCCGACCTGACCGCGGCCGACCTGGACGCAGCGGTGCGCACGATCGCGGGTTCCGCCCGCTCCATGGGCCTGACGGTAGAGGGTTAAGAGATGGCACAGAACAAGCGACAGAAGGCCATCCTGGCCGCCGTGACCCCCGGCAAGGCGTACGCCATTGACGAGGCCCTGAAGATCATCAAGACCGCGGTCAAGTCCAAGTTCGTCGAGTCCGTCGACGTGGCCGTGCGTCTGGGCGTGGATGCCAAGAAGTCCGACCAGCAGGTGCGCGGTTCGACCGTGCTGCCAGCCGGTACCGGCAAGTCGGTCCGTGTGGCGGTGTTCGCCCCGGCCGGCGCCAAGGCTGACGAAGCCGCCGCCGCTGGTGCCGAAGCCGTCGGCATGGACGACCTCGCCGAGAAGATGCTGGCTGGCGACATCAACTACGACGTGGTCATCGCCACGCCGGACGCGATGCGCGTGGTCGGCAAGCTCGGTACGGTGCTGGGCCCGCGCGGCCTGATGCCGAACCCGAAGGTCGGCACCGTGTCGCCGAACCCGGCCGAGGCGGTCAAGAACGCCAAGTCGGGTCAGGTGCGCTACCGCACCGACAAGGCGGGCATCATCCACTGCACCATCGGCAAGGCCAGCTTCGAGGACGAAGCGCTGAAGTCGAACCTGCAGGCGCTGCTGATCGACCTGGTGAAGGCCAAGCCGGCCACGTCCAAGGGCCAGTACCTGCAGAAGATCTCGGTCAGCTCGACCATGGGCCCCGGCGTGACCGTGGACCAGTCCTCGCTGTCCCTGAAGTAATCGCATCACCCTTGCCCCGCGACGCGGGGCAGGGCGCAACAGCATTTTGAGGGCAGTCGCCCAGGCCGGTTTCCGGTGCAAGCGACAGCCGTCAAAGACCGCAGGTGCGGTCAGCGCGCAACGACGACGGGCACGGAGGCTCGTGTTGGCAGGGAATCGCCGTCGTGGCTAGCGGGATCGCTTAATCCACCCCCGCAAGGGAGTGCGCCTGCGCAGATGGTGCCGCCTTCTGGAAGTTTTCTGGTGCTGACCGCAAGGCCGGCCAGTCAGACAGGCCACCGACGGGACCGCAAGTCCCCGGCATCCAGGATGGACGCCGTCCAGGACCGCGAGCGGCAGGAGCCGCAAGCGGAGTCAATTAGTGAGGAGTGTATGGCTCTCAATCTGTCCCAGAAGCAAGAAGTAGTCGCCGAACTGGCAGACGTCGCCGCCAAGGCGCACTCCCTGGTCGCTGCCGAATACGCAGGCACCACGGTCACCCAGATGACCGCGATGCGCAAGAAGGCCCGCGAGACCGGCGTGTACTTGAAGGTTGTCAAGAACACGCTGGCCGTGCGCGCCATCGCCGGTACCGAGTTCGAGGTTGTCCAGGACAAGCTCGTCGGTCCGCTGCTGTACGCGTTTTCGACCGAGGAGCCCGGCGCTGCCGGCCGCCTGATCAAGGAATTCGCCAAGGGTAACGACAAGCTGCAGCCGAAGGTCGTCTCCGTGGGTGGCCAGCTGTATCCGGCCAGCCATGTCGACGTGCTGGCTTCGCTGCCGACCCGTGATCAGGCGCTGGCCATGCTGGCCCGCGTGCTGGCCGAACCCGCCTCGATGTTCGCTCGCGCCGTCAAGGCCGTGGCCGACCAGCAGGGTGGTGGCGAAGCGCCGGCGGAAGCCGCTGCCGAAGCCCCGGCCGAAGCCTGAGTTCGACGTCTTTACGGTTCTACGAACCCTAATCCCAGATAATTTCCAAAGGTAAACACAATGTCCCTTTCCAACGAACAGATCGTCGACGCCATTGCCGGCAAGACCCTGATGGAAGTGATGGAGCTGGTCAAGGCCATCGAAGAGAAGTTCGGCGTCTCCGCCGCCGCCCCGGTCGCCGCTGCTGCCGGCCCGGCCGCTGCCGCCGCCCCGGTCGAAGAGCAGACCGAGTTCACCATCGTCCTGAAGGACGCCGGTGCCAAGAAGGTCGACGTCATCAAGGCTGTCCGCGCCATCACCGGCCTGGGCCTGAAGGAAGCCAAGGACCTCACCGAGGCCGGCGGCGTGCTGAAGGAAGGCGTGTCGAAGGAAGATGCCGACAAGTTCAAGAAGGATCTCGAAGCCGCTGGTGCGAGCGTCGAAGTCAAGTAAGTCGTATCCGTCGCCAGTTAACTCAGGCGACAACCCGAGGCCGGGGGCGAAAGCCCCTGGCCTTCGGTCGTTTCAAGACGTAGCGATGTAAACGCGAGTTTGTAGTTGGAAGTAGCGGCAGAAGGCGTGCTGGTGCCGGCAATACCAGCGACTTCCAACTGGAAATTCCCCCGTTCGAAAGAATGTCCCCCGTGCGGTCGCGGACGCGCGCCCCACGCTGCCAAAGGCACAGTCACATGACGACATATTCGTTCACCGAAAAGAAGCGCATCCGCAAGGATTTCGGCAAGCAGCGGTCGATCCTCGAGGTCCCGTTCCTGCTCGCCATCCAGGTCGATTCCTACCGTGAATTCCTGCAGGAGCACACCGATCCCGCCAAGCGCGAGGACCGTGGCCTGCACGCCGCGCTGAAGTCGGTCTTCCCGATCGCCAGCTACAGCGGCAACGCCGCGCTGGAATACGTCGGCTACAAGCTCGGCGAGCCCGTGTTCGACGAGCGCGAGTGCCGCAACCGTGGCCTGAGCTACGGCGCCCCGCTGCGCGTCACCGTGCGCCTGGTGATCTACGACCGCGAGTCGTCGACCAAGGCCATCAAGTACGTGAAGGAGCAGGAGGTCTACCTGGGCGAGATCCCGCTCATGACCGACAACGGCACCTTCATCGTCAACGGCACCGAGCGCGTCATCGTCTCGCAGCTGCACCGTTCGCCGGGCGTGTTCTTCGACCACGACCGCGGCAAGACCCACAGCTCGGGCAAGTTGCTGTACAGCGCCCGCATCATTCCTTACCGCGGCTCCTGGCTGGACTTCGAGTTCGACCCGAAGGACGCGCTGTTCACGCGTATCGACCGCCGCCGCAAGCTGCCGGTCTCGATCCTGCTGCGCGCGCTGGGTTACAACAACGAAGAAATGCTCAATGAGTTCTTCGACGTCAACACCTTCCACATACTGCCGGAAGGCGTGCAGCTGGAGCTCGTCGCCGAGCGCCTGCGTGGCGAAACGCTGAACTTCGACCTGGCCGATGGCGACAAGGTCATCGTGGAAGCCGGCAAGCGCATCACCGCGCGCCACGTGAAGCAGCTGGAGCAGTCCGGCATCGCCGCGCTGGCCGTGCCCGACGAGTACCTAGTCGGCCGCATCCTGTCGCACGACGTGATCGACGCCAACACCGGCGAGCTGCTGGCCGCCGCCAACGACGAGATCACCGACGACCAGCTGGCCAAGTTCCGCAAGGCCGGCGTGGACGCCGTGGGCACGCTGTGGGTCAACGACCTGGACCGTGGTCCGTACCTGTCCAATACCCTGCGCATCGACCCGACCAAGACGCAGCTGGAAGCGCTGGTCGAGATCTACCGCATGATGCGTCCCGGCGAGCCGCCGACCAAGGATGCCGCGCAGAACCTGTTCCACAACCTGTTCTTCACGTTCGAGCGCTACGACCTGTCGAACGTCGGCCGCATGAAGTTCAACCGCCGCGTGGGCCGCAAGGAAACCACCGGCGAAGCCGTGCTGTACGACAAGAAGTACTTCGGCGCGCGCAATGACGACGAGGCCAAGCGCCTGGTCGCCAGCCTGGGCGAGACGTCGGACATCCTTGACGTCATCAAGGTCCTGACCGAGATCCGCAACGGTCGCGGCACCGTGGACGACATCGACCATCTGGGCAACCGCCGCGTGCGTTCGGTCGGCGAAATGGCCGAGAACGTCTTCCGCGTGGGCCTGGTCCGCGTCGAGCGCGCCGTGAAGGAGCGCCTGTCGATGGCCGAGTCCGAAGGCCTGACCCCGCAGGAACTGATCAACGCCAAGCCGGTGGCCGCCGCGATCAAGGAGTTCTTCGGCTCCTCGCAGCTGTCGCAGTTCATGGACCAGAACAACCCGCTGTCGGAAGTCACGCACAAGCGTCGCGTCTCGGCCCTCGGCCCGGGCGGTCTGACCCGCGAGCGCGCCGGCTTCGAAGTCCGCGACGTGCACCCGACCCACTACGGCCGCGTCTGCACCATCGAGACGCCGGAAGGCCCGAACATCGGCCTGATCAACTCGCTGGCCGTGTACGCGCGCACCAACAGCTACGGCTTCCTCGAGACGCCGTACCGCAAGGTCGTGGACGGCACCATCACCGACGAGATCGAATACCTGTCGGCGATCGAAGAGAACGAGTACGTCATCGCGCAGGCCAACGCGCTGCATGACGCCAAGAGCCGCCTGACCGAGCAGTTCGTGCCGTGCCGTTACCAGGGCGAGTCGCTGCTGAAGCCGCCGAGCGAAGTGGACTACATGGACGTCTCGCCCATGCAGACCGTGTCGGTCGCCGCGGCGCTGGTGCCGTTCCTGGAGCACGATGACGCCAACCGCGCACTGATGGGCGCCAACATGCAGCGCCAGGCCGTGCCGACGCTGCGTGCGCAGAAGCCGCTGGTCGGTACCGGCATCGAGCGCGCCGTGGCGCGCGACTCGGGCGTGACCGTGAACGCCCGCCGTGGCGGCGTGGTCGAGCAGATCGACGCCGGCCGCATCGTGGTGAAGGTCAACGAGGTCGAGATCTCCGGCGAAACCGATGCCGGCGTCGACATCTACTCGCTGATCAAGTACACGCGCTCCAACCAGAACACCTGCATCAACCAGCGCCCGCTGGTGAACGTGGGCGACGTGGTCGCGCGCGGCGACGTGCTGGCCGACGGTCCCTCGACCGACATCGGCGAGCTGGCGCTGGGCCAGAACATGCTGATCGCGTTCATGCCGTGGAACGGCTACAACTTCGAAGACTCCATCCTGCTCTCCGAGCGCGTGGTGGAAGAGGATCGCTACACCACGATCCACATCGAAGAGCTGACCTGCGTCGCGCGCGACACCAAGCTGGGCCCGGAGGAAATCTCCGCCGACATCCCGAACGTCTCCGAGCAGGCGCTGAACCGCCTCGACGAGAGCGGCGTGGTGTACATCGGTGCCGAAGTGCGCGCCGGCGACATCATGGTCGGCAAGGTCACGCCGAAGGGCGAGAGCCAGCTGACCCCGGAAGAGAAGCTGCTGCGTGCGATCTTCGGCGAGAAGGCCTCGGACGTGAAGGACAGCTCGCTGCGCGTGCCGCCGGGCATGGACGGCACCGTCATCGACGTGCAGGTCTTCACCCGCGACGGCATCGAGAAGGACAAGCGCGCGCGCCAGATCGAGGAAAACGAGATCAAGCGCGTCAAGAAGGACTTCGACGACCAGTTCCGCATCCTCGAAGGCGCCATCTACGCCCGCCTGCGCTCGCAGCTGGTCGGCAAGGTCGCCAACGGTGGTCCGGGCACGCTGAAGAAGGGCGACGCGATTTCCGACGCCTACCTCGACGGCCTGAAGAAGTCCGAGTGGTTCACCCTGCGCATGAAGGACGATGACGCGTCCGACGCCATCGAGCGCGCCCAGATGCAGATCCAGGCGCACGAGAAGGAGTTCGAGCGTCGCTTCGCCGACAAGCGCGGCAAGATCACCGCCGGCGACGACCTCGCCCCGGGCGTGCTGAAGATGGTCAAGGTCTACCTGGCCGTGAAGCGCCGCATCCAGCCGGGCGACAAGATGGCCGGCCGCCACGGCAACAAGGGTGTCGTGTCGACCATCGTGCCCGTCGAGGACATGCCGTACATGGCCACCGGCGAGACGGTGGACATCGTGCTGAACCCGCTGGGCGTGCCGTCGCGCATGAACATCGGCCAGGTGCTGGAAGTGCACCTCGGCTGGGCCGCCAAGGGCCTGGGTCGCAAGATCCAGGAGATGCTGGAAGCCCAGGCCAAGGTCGCCGACCTGCGCAAGTTCCTGACCCAGATCTACAACCACGATCAGAAGCTGGGCGAGGACCGCGTGGACCTGGACCAGTTCAGCGATGCGGAACTGATCGCGCTGGCCAAGAACCTGACCGACGGCGTGCCGATGGCCACCCCGGTGTTCGACGGTGCGGCGGAAACCGAGATCAAGCACATGCTGGAACTCGCGGACCTGCCGATCAGCGGCCAGACGCAGCTGTTCGACGGCCGCACCGGCGAGGCGTTCGATCGCCACACCACGGTCGGCTACATGCACATGCTGAAGCTGAACCACCTGGTCGACGACAAGATGCACGCGCGCTCGACCGGTCCGTACTCGCTCGTCACTCAGCAGCCGCTGGGCGGCAAGGCGCAGTTCGGTGGCCAGCGCTTCGGTGAAATGGAAGTCTGGGCGCTGGAAGCCTACGGCGCGGCGCACACCCTGCAGGAAATGCTGACGGTCAAGTCGGACGACGTGCAGGGCCGCAACCAGATGTACAAGAACATCGTCGATGGTGCCCACGAGATGGTCGCGGGCATGCCGGAATCCTTCAACGTGCTGGTGAAGGAAATCCGCTCGCTCGCCATCAACATGGAACTGGAAGACTGACCGATGTGGCGCGGCGGCACTGACCTGCCGCTGCGCCGATCGACCCCGGTCAACCCGCCATCGACAAAGATTCCTCCTGACGGAGAAACACCATGAAAGACCTGCTCAACCTCTTCAACCAGCAGCGCCAGACGCTGGACTTCGACGCGATCAAGATCGCGCTGGCTTCGCCGGACCTGATCCGCTCGTGGTCCTTCGGCGAAGTGAAGAAGCCGGAAACCATCAACTACCGCACCTTCAAGCCGGAACGCGACGGCCTGTTCTGCTCGGCCATCTTCGGCCCGATCAAGGACTACGAGTGCCTGTGCGGCAAGTACAAGCGCATGAAGCACCGCGGCGTCGTTTGCGAGAAGTGCGGCACGGAAGTGACGCTGGCCAAGGTGCGCCGCGAGCGCATGGGCCACATCGACCTGGCCAGCCCGGTCGCGCACATCTGGTTCCTGAAGTCGCTGCCGTCGCGCATCGGCCTGATGCTGGACATGACCCTGCGCGACATCGAGCGCGTGCTGTACTTCGAAGCCTACGTCGTCACCGAGCCGGGCCTGACCTCGCTCGAGCGCCGCCAGCTGCTGACCGAAGAGCAGTTCATGCAGGCGCGCCAGGAGCACGGCGACGATTTCGATGCCGCCATGGGCGCCGAGGCCGTGTACGACCTGCTGCGCACGATCGACCTGCAGGCCGAGATGGTGAACCTGCGCGAGGACATCGCCAGCACCGGTTCGGAAACCAAGCTGAAGCGCCTCACCAAGCGCATCAAGCTGATGGAAGCGTTCCTGGAGTCGGGCAACCGTCCGGAATGGATGGTCATGACCGTGCTGCCGGTGCTGCCGCCGGACCTGCGTCCGCTGGTGCCGCTGGACGGCGGCCGCTTCGCGACCTCCGACCTGAACGACCTGTACCGCCGCGTCATCAACCGCAACAACCGCCTGCGCCGCCTGCTGGAGCTCAACGCGCCGGACATCATCGTGCGCAACGAAAAGCGCATGCTGCAGGAGTCCGTTGACGCCCTGATGGACAACGGCCGTCGCGGCCGCGCCATCACCGGCACCAACAAGCGCCCGCTGAAGTCGCTGGCCGACATGATCAAGGGCAAGCAGGGCCGCTTCCGCCAGAACCTGCTGGGCAAGCGCGTCGACTACTCCGGCCGTTCGGTCATCGTGGTCGGCCCGACCCTGCGCCTGCACGAGTGCGGCCTGCCGAAGAAGATGGCGCTGGAGCTGTTCAAGCCGTTCGTGTTCGCCAAGCTGCAGCGTCGTGGGCTGGCCACCACCATCAAGGCCGCCAAGAAGCTGGTCGAGCGCGAAGAAGCCGACGTCTGGGACATCCTGGAAGAGGTCATCCGCGAGCACCCGGTGCTGCTGAACCGCGCGCCGACGCTGCACCGCCTGGGCATCCAGGCGTTCGAGCCGGTGCTGATCGAAGGCAAGGCCATCCAGCTGCACCCGCTGGTCTGTACTGCGTTCAACGCCGACTTCGACGGTGACCAGATGGCCGTGCACGTGCCGCTCTCGCTGGAAGCCCAGCTGGAAGCGCGCGCGCTGATGATGTCGTCCAACAACATCCTGTCGCCGGCCAACGGCGAGCCGATCATCGTGCCGTCGCAGGACGTCGTGCTGGGCCTGTACTACATGACCCGCGCGCTGGAGAACAAGAAGGGCGAGGGCATGGCGTTCGCCAACATCGCCGAGGTCAAGCGCGCCTACGACAACCGCGCCGTCGAGCTGCACGCGAAGGTCAAGGTCCGCATCAGCGGCACCGTGATCGACGAGGAAGGTGGCCGCAGCCAGCAGACCAGCATCGTGGACACCACGATCGGTCGCGCGCTGCTCGCCGAGATCCTGCCGGAAGGCCTGCCGTTCGCGCTGGTCAACACCGAGTTGAACAAGAAGGCCATCAGCCGCCTGATCAACTCCAGCTACCGCATGCTGGGCCTGAAGGACACGGTCGTGTTCGCCGACAAGCTGATGTACACCGGTTTCGCGTACGCCACGCGCGCCGGCGTTTCCATCGGCATCGACGACATGCTGATCCCGGCCGAGAAGAAGGGCATCCTGGGCGAAGCCGAACAGGAAGTGCTGGAGATCCAGGAGCAGTACCAGAGCGGCCTGGTCACCGCCGGCGAGCGCTACAACAAGGTGGTCGACATCTGGTCGCGCACCAACGAGCGCATCGCCAAGGCGATGATGGACACCATCGGTACCGACAAGGTGCAGAACGCCAAGGGCGAGACCATCAACGAGAAGTCGATGAACTCGCTCTACATCATGGCTGACTCCGGCGCCCGTGGTAGCCAGGCGCAGATCCGCCAGCTGGCCGGCATGCGCGGCCTGATGGCCCGTCCCGACGGTTCGATCATCGAGACGCCCATCAAGGCGAACTTCCGCGAAGGCCTGAACGTGCAGGAGTACTTCAACTCCACCCACGGTGCCCGTAAGGGTCTGGCCGATACCGCGCTGAAGACGGCGAACTCCGGTTACCTGACCCGTCGCCTGGTCGACGTGGCGCAGGACGTGGTGATCACCGAGGTCGACTGCGGCGGCACCGAAGGCCTGACCATGACCCCGATCGTGGAAGGCGGCGACGTGGTCGAGCCGCTGCGCGACCGCGTGCTGGGCCGCATCGTGGCCGAGGACGTGTTCCTGCCGGGCAACGACGAGGACCCGATCGTCACCCGCAACACGCTGCTGGACGAAGCGTGGGTGCAGAAGCTGGAAGATGCCGGCGTGCAGGCGTTGAAGGTGCGTTCCACCATCACCTGCGAATCCGACTTCGGCGTCTGCGCGCACTGCTACGGCCGTGACCTGGCCCGCGGCCACATCGTGAACATCGGCGAAGCGGTCGGCGTCATCGCCGCGCAGTCGATCGGCGAGCCTGGCACGCAGCTGACCATGCGTACGTTCCACATCGGTGGTGCGGCGTCGCGTGCGGCGGCCGTCGACAACATTACCGTCAAGACGACCGGCTCGATCAAGTTCAACAACCTGAAGTTCGTCGAACACGCGAACGGCAGCCTGGTCGCGGTGTCGCGCTCGGGCGAACTGTCGGTGCTCGATGGCCATGGCCGCGAGCGCGAGCGTTACAAGCTGCCCTATGGCGCGACCATCAACGTCAAGGACGGTGCGCAGATCACCGCCGGCCAGGCCGTGGCCAACTGGGATCCGCATAACCACCCGATCGTGTCGGAAGTCGCCGGTTTCGTGCGCTTCGTCGACTTCGTCGACGGCGTCACCGTCATCGAGAAGACCGACGACCTGACCGGTCTGGCCTCGCGCGAGATCACCGATCCGAAGCGTCGCGGTTCGCAGGGCAAGGACCTGCGTCCGATCGTCCGCATCGTGGACAAGGACGGCAAGGACCTGAGCATCCCGGGTACCGACCTGCCGGCGCAGTACCTGCTGCCGCCGCGCTCCATCGTCAATCTGCAAGACGGTGCGCCCGTCGGCGTGGGCGACGTGGTCACCAAGGTGCCGCAGGAAGCGTCCAAGACCCGCGACATCACCGGTGGTCTGCCGCGCGTGGCCGACCTGTTCGAAGCCCGCAAGCCGAAGGACCCGGCCATCCTGGCCGAGCGCTCCGGCGTCATCAGCTTCGGTAAGGACACCAAGGGCAAGCAGCGCCTGATCATCAAGGACACCGATGGTTCGGAGCACGAGGAGCTGATCCCGAAGTTCCGCCAGATCATCGTGTTCGAAGGCGAGCACGTGGCCAAGGGCGAAACCATCGTGGACGGCGAGCCGAGTCCGCAGGACATCCTGCGCCTGCTGGGTGTCGAGCCGCTGGCGGCCTACCTGGTCAAGGAAATCCAGGACGTCTACCGCCTGCAGGGCGTGAAGATCAACGACAAGCACATCGAGGTCATCACCCGCCAGATGCTGCGCAAGGTGGAAATCACCGACGCCGGCAACAGCAAGTTCCTGGCGGGCGAGCAGGTCGAGCGGCAGCGCTTCATCGAAGAGAACGCGAAGCTGCTGGCCCGCAACGAGCTGCCTGCGAAGTACGATCCGGTGCTGCTGGGCATCACCAAGGCGTCGCTGGCGACGGAGTCGTTCATCTCGGCGGCCTCGTTCCAGGAGACCACCCGCGTGTTGACCGAGGCGGCCGTCCGTGGCACCCGCGATACGCTGCGCGGCCTGAAGGAAAACGTCATCGTTGGCCGGCTCATCCCGGCCGGCACCGGCCTGGCGTACCACAACCAGCGCCGTCGCAATGCCTCGGGCCTGACCGAGGCGGAAGTGAACGCCCTGTCGGGTGGCAGCGCCGAGGCCGCTCCTGCTGCCGCGGCGACCGCCACCGACGAAGCCGGCGAGGAGTCCAGCGCCAGCTAAACCGTACTACCTGACGGCCTCCGGGCCGTCCCAGACCACGAAAAGAGGCGCAGGATGCGCCTCGTTTTCGGCCCAGGAAGGGCGGGATCGCAGTCCGTTGGCAGGCACCCACCTCCGTCGCGTTGACGGTCGGGCGGGTTGCCGGCTATACTTTTCCGTCTAGGTGGGCCGTCATACGGCCTGCCTTCGTTTTCATGTCAAACAAGGCTTCGGCCTTCACACGAAGAATCCATTATGGCAACCGTCAATCAGCTGGTCCGCAAGCCGCGGCAGGCCCCCACGTACAAGAGCCAGTCGCCCGCGCTGGACAACTGCCCGCAGCGTCGCGGCGTGTGCACCCGCGTCTACACGACGACCCCGAAGAAGCCGAACTCGGCGCTTCGCAAGGTCGCCAAGGTGCGCCTGACCAACCAGGAAGAAATCATCAGCTACATCGGCGGTGAAGGCCACAACCTGCAGGAGCACTCCGTGGTGCTCGTGCGCGGCGGCCGCGTGAAGGACCTGCCGGGCGTGCGCTACCACACCGTGCGCGGTTCGCTGGACGCCTCGGGCGTCGCCAAGCGCCGCCAGGGCCGTTCCAAGTACGGCGCCAAGCGTCCCAAGGCTTAAGGAAAAAGAATCATGTCGCGCAAAGGCTCTGCCCCCCAACGTGAAATCCTGCCGGACCCCAAGCACGGCAGCCAGACGATTGCCCGCTTCATCAACATGGTGATGCTGAGCGGCAAGAAGTCGGTCGCCGAGAAGATCGTCTACGGCGCCATGGACGTCATCGGCGAGAAGAACCCCAACGCCCTCGAGCTGGTCGAGAAGGCGCTGGACAACGTGTCCCCGGCCGTCGAAGTGAAGTCGCGCCGCGTCGGCGGTGCCACCTACCAGGTGCCGGTCGAAGTGCGTTCGTCGCGCCGCATGGCGCTGGCGATGCGCTGGCTGATCGAGTCCGCGCGCAAGCGTGGCGAGAACACCATGCCGCGCAAACTGGCCGCCGAACTGCTGGACGCCTCCGAGAACCGCGGTGGCGCCATCAAGAAGCGTGAAGAGACCCACCGCATGGCGGAAGCGAACAAGGCGTTCGCGCACTACCGCTGGTAACGGCCTCCGGGCCCTTGCAAGCAAGGGCCTTCGGCACCATCTAAGGTGCCCTTGGGACGCTTCCCGCGTCCCGCTCCGAAGGCCGCCGAAAGGCGGCATTCGGCCATCTGAAGATCCGCCCTCCCGGAAGGCCCCTGCATCCCGCTGGCCCTCCATCAGAAAAGAGAGACTGTCGTGGCTCGCACCACTCCCATCGAGCGTTACCGCAATTTCGGCATCATGGCGCACATCGACGCCGGCAAGACCACCACGTCCGAGCGCATCCTGTTCTACACCGGCGTCAGCCACAAGATCGGTGAAGTGCACGACGGTGCCGCGACCATGGACTGGATGGAGCAGGAGCAGGAGCGCGGCATCACCATCACGTCCGCCGCCACCACGGCGTTCTGGACGGGCATGGACAAGTCCCTGCCGCAGCACCGCTTCAACATCATCGACACCCCCGGCCACGTCGACTTCACCATCGAAGTCGAGCGCTCGCTGCGCGTGCTCGACGGCGCGGTGTTCGTGCTGTGTGCCGTCGGCGGCGTGCAGCCGCAGTCGGAGACCGTGTGGCGCCAGGCCAACAAGTACGCTGTGCCGCGCCTCGCGTTCGTCAACAAGATGGACCGTACCGGTGCCGACTTCTTCAAGGTCGTCGACCAGCTGAAGACGCGCTTGGGTGCGTACCCGGTCCCGATGCAGGTGCCGGTCGGCGCCGAAGACGGCTTCGAAGGCGTCATCGACCTGCTGAAGATGAAGTACATTCACTGGGATGTCGCTTCGCAGGGCACCAAGTTCGAGTATCGCGACATTCCCGCCGAGCTGGCCGACAAGGCTGCGGCGGATCGCGCCTTCATGGTCGAAGCGGCCGCGGAAGCCAGCGAAGAGCTGATGGACAAGTACCTCAACGAAGGCGACCTGTCCGAGGCCGAGATCATCGCCGGCCTGCGCGAGCGCACCCTGAAGGTGGAAGTGATCCCGGTCTACTGCGGTTCCGCGTTCAAGAACAAGGGCGTGCAGGCCATGCTCGACGGCGTGATCCAGCTGCTGCCGTCGCCGACCGATCGTCCGCCGGTGCAGGGCATCGACGAGAACGAGAAGGAAGACAGCCGCAAAGCGGGCGACAACGAGCCGTTCTCGGCGCTGGCGTTCAAGATCATGACGGACCCGTTCGTGGGTTCGCTGACGTTCTTCCGCGTCTACTCGGGCGTGTTGAACTCCGGCGATGCCGTGTACAACCCGGTCAAGTCGAAGAAGGAGCGCGTGGGTCGTATCCTGCAGATGCACTCCAACCAGCGCGACGAGATCAAGGAAGTGCGCGCCGGCGACATCGCGGCGGCCGTGGGCCTGAAGGACGTCACCACCGGTGACACCCTGTGCTCGCTCGACCACATCATCACCCTGGAGCGCATGGTGTTCCCGGAGCCCGTCATCTCGATGGCGGTGGAGCCGAAGACCAAGTCCGACCAGGAAAAGATGGGTCTGGCCCTGGGCCGCCTGGCGCAGGAAGACCCCTCGTTCCGCGTCAAGACGGACGAGGAATCCGGCCAGACGATCATCTCGGGCATGGGCGAGCTGCACCTGGAAATCCTGGTGGATCGCATGAAGCGCGAGTTCAACGTGGAAGCCAACGTCGGCAAGCCGCAGGTGGCCTACCGCGAGACGATCCGCAAGTCGGTCAAGCAGGACGGCAAGTTCGTGCGCCAGTCGGGCGGTCGCGGCCAGTACGGCCACATCGTCATCGAGATGTCGCCGGTCGAGCGTGGCGTGGGCTTCTCCTACGAGAGCGCCATCGTCGGCGGCGTTGTGCCGAAGGAATACGTGGCTGCCGCGGGCAAGGGCATCGAAGACGCCATGAAGAGCGGTCCGCTGGCCGGCTTCCCGGTGGTCGATATCGCCATCAAGGCGGTCGACGGCTCGTTCCATGACGTCGACTCCAACGAAATGGCGTTCAAGGTCGCCGGCTCGATGGCGTTCAAGGAGGCTTTCAGCAAGGCCCAGCCGGTCCTGCTGGAGCCGATGATGAAGGTCGAGATCGTCACCCCGGAAGACTACCTGGGCGACGTGATGGGCGACGTGAGCCGTCGTCGCGGCATCCTGCAGGGTCAGGACGACAGTCCGTCCGGCAAGGTGATCGCCGCGATGGTGCCGCTGGGCGAAATGTTCGGCTACGCCACCACGCTGCGCTCGATGTCGCAGGGTCGCGCCACGTTCTCGATGGAGTTCGACCACTATGCGGAAGCGCCGGCCAACATCGCCGACGCGGTCGTCAAGAAGAACTAAGAGTTGGGAGTCGCGCGCTGCGGATGCGGTGCGCGGCGTTCCCGTCACGAATCACGGATAACAAGGTAGAAGACAATGGCAAAGGGTAAGTTCGAACGCACCAAGCCCCACGTGAACGTGGGCACGATTGGTCACGTTGACCACGGCAAGACGACGCTGACGGCGGCGCTGACGAAGATCGGCGCGGAGCGTTTCGGTGGCGAGTTCAAGGCCTATGACGCGATCGACGCGGCGCCGGAAGAGAAGGCGCGCGGCATCACGATCTCGACGGCGCACGTGGAATATGAATCCGCCTCGCGCCACTACGCGCACGTGGATTGCCCGGGCCACGCCGACTACGTGAAGAACATGATCACCGGTGCGGCCCAGATGGACGGCGCGATCCTGGTGTGCTCGGCCGCCGACGGCCCGATGCCGCAGACCCGCGAGCACATCCTGCTCTCGCGCCAGGTCGGTGTGCCGTACATCGTCGTGTTCCTGAACAAGGCCGACATGGTCGACGACGCCGAGCTGCTCGAGCTGGTCGAAATGGAAGTCCGTGAGCTGCTGAGCAAGTACGAGTTCCCGGGCGACGACACCCCGATCATCTCGGGCTCGGCCCGCCTGGCGCTGGAAGGCGACCAGAGCGAGATCGGCGTGCCGGCGATCCTGAAGCTGGTCGATGCGCTGGACAGCTGGATCCCGACCCCGGAGCGCGACGTCGACAAGCCGTTCCTGATGCCGGTGGAAGACGTGTTCTCGATCTCGGGTCGCGGCACCGTGGTGACCGGCCGTATCGAGCGCGGCGTGATCAAGGTGGGCGAGGAAATCGAGATCGTCGGTATCCGCCCGACCCAGAAG
>NZ_JBGFFI010000009.1:0-39129 GCF_056175725.1 Pseudoxanthomonas sp. LjRoot206 | reverse complement strand
GACCTCGGTCAACGGCGCGCGTGCCGACCTGGGTGCGGTGCAGAACCGCTTCACCTCGGTGGTCGCCAACCTGCAGACCAGCTCCGAGAACCTGGCCGCCTCGCGCAGCCGCATCCGCGATACCGACTTCGCCAAGGAAACCGCCGAACTGACCCGCACCCAGATCCTGCAGCAGGCCGGTACGGCCATGCTGGCCCAGGCCAACCAGGTGCCGCAGAACGTGATGTCCCTGCTGCGTTAAGCCGCTTCACAGGAAGCGTTGCCTGGCGCAGGCGCCCCGGATGGATTCGTCTCCCTCCGATTGACGCCGGGAGGAAGGGTTCAACCCTTCCTCCGCCCCGCACCGGCTTGGTGGCGGGCGTCGGGCCTTCCTTTTCCGCTCTACCCCTTCTCTTCTTCCTCAGGTCTGCGTCATGGCACAGGTCATCAACACCAATACGATGTCGTTGAATGCCCAGCGCAACCTGAGCACCAGCGGCGCCTCGCTCGCCACCACCATCCAGCGCCTCTCGTCCGGCCTGCGCATCAACAGCGCGAAGGACGACGCCGCCGGCTTGGCCATCTCCGAGCGTTTCTCTACCCAGATCCGCGGCCTCGACGTCGCCGTACGCAATGCCAACGACGGCATCTCGCTGGCCCAGGTCGCCGAAGGCTCGCTGACCGAGATCGGCAACAACCTGCAACGCATCCGCGAACTGGCCGTGCAATCGTCCAACGCGACCAATTCTTCCTCCGACCGCGCCGCACTGAACGCCGAGGTCAAGCAATTGATCGCCGAGATCGATCGCGTGGCCAAGCAGTCGGAGTTCAACGGCACCAAGCTGCTGGACGGCTCGTTCTCCAGTCAGCTGTTCCAGGTCGGCGCCAATGCCGGCCAGGCCATCGCCATCGACAAGACCGTCGATGCCAAGGCGAACGCACTGGGCAAGGTCCAGTTCGGTTCCACCTCCGGCGTCAACGTAGCGACCGGCACCGCCACCGCCGACGGCAAGATCACCAACATCTCGGTCACCAATCCCGCCGGCAAGACCGTGACCATCGACGATGTCGACGTGAAGACCGGCGACACCGGCGCACAGGTCACCGCCAGGATCATGGGCGCCATCAACGCCAAGTTGGGCGAGCACGGGGTCTACGCCGAGTCGACCGGCACCACCGGCTCGTACTCCACCGTGGGCGCTGCGCTCAACGGCAGCGGCGCGCCGGCCGGCATCAACGTGGTCTACGGCACCAGCGGTGCCGCAGGCATCACCTCCGGCGTCGGCGTCACCGGCGGCGCACCCGGCGCCGGCGAAGTGAAAGGCCTGGCCGATCTCGATGTCACGTCCTTCCTCAACGCCTCGCGTGCGGTCACCATCGTCGACAAGGCGTTGACGGTCGTGAACTCCGCGCGTGCCGACCTGGGTGCGGTGCAGAACCGCTTCACCTCGGTCGTGGCCAACCTGCAGACCAGCTCCGAGAACCTGGCCGCCTCGCGCAGCCGCATCCGCGACACCGACTTCGCCAAGGAAACCGCCGAACTGACCCGCACCCAGATCCTGCAGCAGGCCGGCACGGCCATGCTGGCCCAGGCCAACCAGGTGCCGCAGAACGTGATGTCCCTGCTGCGCTGACGCGCCGCAGGCATCCGCCCTCTCCGCCAGTTCCCTGTCGTCACGGACGGATTCGTCTCCCTCCGTTTGGCAGTACCCCAGCCCTCGCCGGCAACGGCGGGGGCTTTTTTTGGAGCGGTGATTGGGGATTGGTGATTAGTGATTGGTTGGAAACAGCGGGCCTTCTCCACATCACCAATCACCAATCACCAATCACCAATCACGAATCACGAATCACCAATCACGGCCGTTCTGGCACAAACCCTGCATCACCGCCTTCGCCTGCATTTCTCACCAGCACGCCGGACCCACGGCGGCGGTGGGAGACGGAGAAATGCGGCTAAAGAACGGCTCAGCCGGGCCGTTATTGGTACTGCACGGGCGGGTCCCATTCGTCATCGGATGGAGACCCGCCCGGCCTCCCTTTTTGCGGAAAGGGCCAGACAGGAGACAGGGCAATGGCAGATTATTCGCTGGGCTACGGCGGCATCGGTTCGGGGCTGGACATCACCGGCATGGTCGAACAGCTGGTCGCGGCCGATCGGAAGCCCGCCGACAACCGCCTGAACCGTATCGAGAGCCAGGCGAAGTTCAAGCTCTCCGCCATCGGCACCGTCAGCTCCGCCTTCAGCACGCTGGACACGGCGCTCAAGGCGCTCAAGGCCCCCACCGCCTTCGACGTGCGCACGGTCAAGTCGGGCACCGATACCGTGGCCGGCGCCAGCGTCTCCAGCGGCACGCCCAACGGCATCTACAACGTGGAGGTGGTCGAACTGGCCACCGCCAACAAATGGATCACCGGCACGCCCGTCGCCGCCACCCAGACCTTCGGTGCCGGTCAATTGACGCTGACCGTCAGCGGCGAGTCGCTCGCCATCGACATCGCCGAGGGCGCCACCCTGCAGGACGTGCGCAGCGCGATCAACGACGTCGCGCGCAGCAAGGGCGTGCAGGCCAGCGTGCTGACCTCCAACGACGGCCAGTACCTGTCGGTGTCGTCGGACAAGACCGGTGCGGCGAACGGCCTCACCCTCACCTTCACCTCCGGCGGCAGCGACCTGCAGGCGCTGGCCACCAGCCTGCAGGAGCGCGTCCCGGCCGCCGACGCCGAAGTGCTGATCGACGGCCTGACCGTCACCGCCAGCACCAACAAGATCACCGAAGCCGTTCCCGGTCTGACCCTGGACCTGAAGACCAAGGGCACCAGCACGGTCACCGTATCCACCGATACGGCGGCGGCCAGCAAGCTGATCCAGGATTTCGTGACCGCGTACAACGCCGCGATCACCGCGATCAACAGCAGCACCAAGTACAACGCCGAGAGCAACGAACCCTCGGCGCTGACCGGCGACGCACAGATGCGCAGCGCCTCGGGCCAGTTGCGCGCCCTCATGGGCGACCTGCTCGGCGGCCTGGCCGCACAGGGCCTGGATGCGAAGACGCTGGGCCTGCAGACCAAGGGCTACCCGACCTCGGACGGCACGCTGGTGTTCGACAGCAGCAAGTTCACCGCCGCGCTCACCGCCGATCCGGAAAAAATCCGCACCGCCTTCACCGGCGAGACCGCGTTCGCGGGCCGCCTGCAGACCGCCGTCGGCAGCTACGTGGGTACCAATGGCGCCTTCACCCTGCGCACCAATGGCCTCAACGCGCAGATCAAGGACGTCACCGCGCAGCGCACCGCACTGGATGCGCGCATGGAAGCCGTCGGCAACCGCTACAAGGCGCAGTTCGTGGCGCTGGACAGCATGATCTCGCAGATGAACACCACCAGTTCCGCCCTTGCCCAGCAGTTGGCGTCGCTCACCGCTCAGACGAGCAGCTAAACACCGCGGATCCGCACCGTTCCACGGCCGGATTCTCAGGAGAATGGAATGTCACTTCAGTCCTATGCCGCGCAGTACCGCAACACCGGCCTCAGCAGCGCCGTGATGGAAGCGGATCCGCACCGCCTGGTCGCCCTGCTGCTGTCGGGTGCCTGCGAGCGCCTGCGCCTGGCGGAAGCCTGCGTGGTGCGCGGCGACCTGGCGCGAAAGGGCAAGGCCATCGGCGAGGTCAGCGCGATCATCGGCCACCTCAACGGCTCGCTCGACCACGAGGCCGGCGGCGAGATCGCCGGCAGTCTGTCGGCGCTGTACGACTACGTGCAGACGCGCCTGATCGAAGCCAACCTGCACAACGACCCCGCCGCCCTGCGCGAATCGCTGGAGCTGCTGGGCGAGATCGAATCGGCGTGGAACGCGATCCCCAGCGAACAGCGCCAGGTACCGGCGATGGCCGCCGCAGGATGAGCACGGCACCGGCCCTCGACGACCTGTTCGCCCAGCTGGACGGCATGCGGCGTGCGCTGCACGCCGGCGAGCTGGAGGATGTGGAGCGCCTGCTCAACCGCCACGACCACGATGTGCGCGCCTTCCTGCACGCCGATGGCGGGCGCACGGCCGGCTACGATGCGCTGGCGGTGCTGCTGCGCGCGCAGCTCGAGCTGCAGAAGAGCATGCAGGATGCGCGCGAACAGGCGCGCGTCCGCATGCACGCGACGCAGCGCGCCGATCGCGCCGCGCGCGCCTACCTGTCCGTCGTCGAGGGATGAGCCATGCCCGCGTCGCTCATCCTGGTGGAGCATCCTGCGGAACACGCGTTGTTCGACGGCGCGCTGACCTGTGACGTGGTGCTGCCGGCGCGGTTCGATGGCGGCCCGCGCGCGGTGATGCAGGCGCCCTCGGAAGCGCTCTTGAAGGGCCTGGCGATCGCCGAGGACGTGCGCGGCGACGATCCCGATGAGCGCAAGGAAGCGACGCCTTCGCAACAGCGCATCGAAGCCAAGCTCGACCTCGTGCTGTCGCTGCTGGGCCGCCTCGCCCGCCGGCACGAAGAGGCCCTTCCGGTCACCGCCCTGCGCTGGTCGCATCGTGGCCTGCGGCTGGATGCGCTGGCGCCCGCGCCACTGGCAGCGGGAACCCGCGGCATCGTCACCGTGCAGCCCGCCACGTGGCTGAGCGACCAGATCGAGCTGCCTGCGACCGTGATGGACCAGGTGGAAGGTTCGCAAGGCCTGCATCACCTGTGGCTGCAGTTCGACGCACTGAACGCCGGCCTGGCCGAAGCGATGGACCGCCATCTGTTCCGCCTCCACCGGCGACAGGTCGCGGAAGCGCGCCAGGCCAGTCGCGCGTAAACACATTTCGCGCAGCTGCACGCGCCTGTTTCCTGGCTGGAGTACGAGGATCACAGTGGCACCTTGCGGATTTCGTGGTTCTGAGCCCGACATGGAGACGCTAACTGTGACTCAAGTCAGGATTTCACCCCTCCGTCGCGATAGTGAATTGGCGTGGCGACTTCGCGCCGCTATCGTGACGTGACCCTGCAACGCAACCGCAAGCGACTTCTCCTGTGCGTGTACTCATCGTCGACGACCACACCCTGGTCCGGGCCGGCATCGGACGCCTGCTGCAGGCGCTTCCCGATGTCGACGTGGTGGCCGAAGCGTGCAATGCACAACAAGCGCTCGACATGGCGGCCATCCACCGCCCGGACGTGATCTTGCTCGACCTGTCGCTGCCGGACCGCAGCGGCCTGGAGCTGCTGCCGCTGCTGCGCGATTCGCTGCCGCAGACGCGCGTGGTGATGATGTCGATGCACAACGATCCCACCCAGGTGCGCGTCGCACTCGATCGCGGCTGCGCCGGTTTCGTCGTCAAGGAAGCGGCGCCGATGGAGCTGGAACTCGCGCTGCGCGCGGCCGCCAGCGGCCAGGTGTTCCTGAGCCCGCAGGTGTCGTCGAAGATGCTGGCGCCGATGCTCAATCCGCAGCGCCCCACCGGCATCGCCGCACTGTCGCCACGCCAGCGCGAGATCCTGCGCCAGCTCGGCGGCGGCATGAGCAGCAAGGAAATCGCCGCGCAGCTCGGCATCAGCGTCAAGACGGTGGAAACGCACCGCGCGCGCATGATGGAGTCGCTCGGCTGCCGTCGCGCCAACGATCTGCTGCTGTTGGCCGCACGCCACCAGAACGAACTGGCCTGAGCCTTGCAGTACCCCGGGGACGACGCCCTTTCCGTGACGGAATTCCGTGATCGCAGCGCCCCGCCCGGCGCCCATTCCCGCCATTGAACCGACGTCGTAGGGGAAATCCTGACGGCGCGTGGGGCGTGCCCGCAGCACAACCAGAAACGCCCTGATTTTTTTTCCGTCACCCGCCCCGCACAGTGTCAACACGATGTGAAGCCGCCTCGGCACGCCATCGAATCGGGGACCACGGGAATGAAGACGGGACTTTCCACCCAGCTCGGGCAACAGCTCCACCTGACGCCGCAACTGCTGCAGTCGATCCGGCTGTTGCAGCTGGACGGCCTGCAGCTGGAGCTGGAAGTGCGCCGTGCGCTCGACCTTAATCCGCTGCTGGAAGTCGAGGAAACCCACGACGCCGACCAGGGCGGCGAGATCGAGGTGCTGCCGCCGCAGGACGCCGCCGCGCTGGACACGGCGGCCTTCGACGAACTGCCGGAGTCCAGCCTGTGGGACGTCGCCGGCGCCGGCTGGCAGGACGGCGACGACGACCGCATGCAGCGCGTCGAAGCCGGCGAGTCCAGCGACCCGCACGTGCGCGTGCTGGACCGGCTGGCGCTGGAACTGGACGACCGCGCGCTCGACGTGGTCGCCTTCTGGCTGGAACACACCAATGACGCCGGCTACCTGGAACAGGCGCCCGACACCCTGGCGCTGCTGGCCTCGGCCCGCTTCGACCTGACCACCGACGCGGCGCTCGCCCTGCGCGACCGCCTGCTGCGTGGCGAATTCCCCGGCCTGACCGCCGCCGACGTGCGTGAATGCCTGCAGGTGCAGCTGGACTGCCTGCAGGGCCGCGTGCCGGGCCGCCACGTCGCCCACCGCATCGTCACCGATGGCATGGCCCTGCTGGCCGCCCACGAGTACGACGCCCTCGCCCGCCTGCTGGACCTCGAACTGGACCAGGTGATGGAAGGCGTGCGCCTGGTGCTGTCGCTGGACGCCCGCCCGGGCGCCTCGCTGGCCCCGGCCCCGACCGGCTACATCGTGCCGGACGTGGTCGCCTGGCACGCCGACTGCGCCTGGCGCGTGGCGCTGAACCCGGCCACCACCCCGCGCGTGCGCGTCAATGCCATGCAGGAGCGCGCCCTGGACCAGGCCGAGCCGTCGGAAGGCGCCGGCAAGCTGCGTGAACTGCTGCAGGAAGCCCGCTGGCTGACCCGCGGCCTGTCGATCCGCTACGACACCCTGCTGCGCACGGCGCGCGCCATCGTCGAGCGCCAGGCCGGCTTCCTGACCCAGGGCGACGAGGCGATGGCCCCGCTGACGCTGAAGGAAATCGCCGACGCCATCGGCATGCACGAGTCCACCGTCTCGCGCATCACCACCGGCAAGTACATGCAGACCCCGCGCGGCACCTTCGAACTGAAGCACTTCTTCGCCGTGCGGCTGGAAGGCGCCAACGTGTCCGGCCCGGCCGTGCGCGCCATGGTGCGTCGCCTGATCGACGCCGAGCCGGCCGGCAAGCCGCTGGCCGACGAGGCCATCGCCGGCCTGCTGGCCCGTCAGGGCATCCACATCGCCCGCCGAACTGTGGCGAAGTACCGGGAACAGCTCGATATCGCTCCCGCCCGGGAACGCCGGCGCGCTACCGTATCCGTCTTGGCCAAGGCCGGATAACGGAGCGCGACCGCAATGAGCAAGATCACCGTACTGCTGGTGGACGACCACGAAGGTTTCATCAACGCCGCCCTGCGCCACCTGCGCAAGGTGGAGTGGCTGGACGTCGTGGGCCGTGCCAGCAACGGCCTGGAAGCCATCGAACGCTCCGAAACCCTGCGTCCGGACGTGGTGCTGATGGACCTGGCCATGCCGGAGATGGGCGGCCTGCAGGCCACCCGCCTGATCAAGACACAGGACGCACCGCCGTTCATCGTGATCGCCAGCCACTTCGACGACGCCGAGCACCGCGAACACGCGATGCGCGCCGGTGCCGACGACTTCGTCAGCAAGCTTTCCTACATCCAGGAAGTCTTGCCCATCCTCGAAACATTCAAAGACCGCCGCCATGAGTGAATCCCGCATCCTCGTCATCGACGCCGACGCCACCCGTGCCGAACGCCTGGCCGGACTGCTCGAGTTCATGGACCTGACACCCCGCTGGGTCTCCAGCG
This sequence comes from Pseudoxanthomonas sp. LjRoot206, assembly GCF_056175725.1. Taxonomy (NCBI): domain Bacteria; kingdom Pseudomonadati; phylum Pseudomonadota; class Gammaproteobacteria; order Lysobacterales; family Lysobacteraceae; genus Pseudoxanthomonas; species Pseudoxanthomonas sp. LjRoot206. The sequence continues at coordinate 31,355 of NZ_JBGFFI010000009.1, read as the reverse complement.
CCGGTGACGTGGATGTCCGCCGCGCCCGTCAGCACGACTGGCTGGCGGTGGTGGTCGGCTCGCTCGACGACCAGAAGGCCGCCGACACCTTCTTCGCCTGGCTGGGCAAGGCCCAGTTGCCGCCGCCGGTGCTGCTGCTGGAGGGCGACACCGCCGGCTTCGCCGCCGCCCACGGCCTGCACGAGGCCGGCGTGTGGGCGCTGGAAAGCCCGATCCGCCACGCGCAACTGGAAGCCTGCCTGCGCCGCGCCAGCCTCAAGCGGCTGGATACCGAACACCAGGCGCAGCAGGTCACCACCAGCGGCCCGACCGGCAACAGCCCGGCCGTCGTCCGCCTGCGCCGCATGATCGAGCAGGTCGCCAGCTTCGACACCACCGTGCTGGTGCTGGGCGAATCCGGCACCGGCAAGGAAGTCGTCTCGCGCGCCATCCACGACCAGTCGCCGCGCCGCGACGGGCCGTTCGTCGCCATCAACTGCGGCGCCATTCCGCCGGACCTGCTGGAAAGCGAGCTGTTCGGCCACGAGAAGGGCGCCTTCACCGGCGCGCTGAGTGCGCGCAAGGGCCGTTTCGAGATGGCGGAGGGAGGCACCCTGCTGCTGGACGAGATCGGCGACATGAGCCTGCCGATGCAGGTCAAGCTGCTGCGCGTGCTGCAGGAGCGCAGCTTCGAGCGCGTCGGCGGCAACCAGACCATCCGCTGCAACGTGCGCGTGATCGCCGCCACCCACCGCAACCTGGAAACGCGGATCGCCGACGGCCACTTCCGCGAAGACCTGTTCTACCGCCTCAACGTGTTCCCGATCGAGATGCCGGCGCTGCGCGAGCGCGCGGAGGACCTGCCCGACCTGGTCATGACCATCGCCGCGCAGCTGTCCCGCACCGGCCGCGGCGAAGTGCGTTTCGCCAGCGACACCCTGCAGGCCCTGCGTTCCTACGCCTGGCCAGGCAACGTGCGCGAACTGACCAACCTGGTCGAGCGCCTCGCCGTGCTGCACCCGGGCGGCCTGGTCCGCGTGGCCGACCTGCCCAAGCGCTACCAGCCGGAAGGCGGGAACGCGCTGGCCGTGGACACCGCGGCGCCGGTCGCCGCGGCACCTGCGCCTGCGGTGTCCGCGCCGGCCCCGTCGGCCGTCGTGGCCGCCGCGGTGACCCCGGCCGACCGCCTGCCGGAAGCCGGCATCGACCTGCGTGAGCACATCGCCCAGATCGAACTGAACCTGATCCGCGACGCGCTGGACCGCGCCGGCGGCGTGGTGGCGCATGCCGCCCAGTTGCTCGGCCTGCGCCGCACCACGCTGGTGGAAAAGCTGCGCAAGTACGGCATCGAGCGCGAGGACGTCGCGCTGGCGACGGAAAACTGACTGGGCACGGGCGCGGTTTCCGGCACGGGTCTTGCAACTGATCAGGCAAGACACTCCGACGACCGAAGCACCCGCCCATGTCCGACGTCACCTCCATCCTCTCGCAGATCCGCAGTTACCAGCACCAGGTCGGTACGCGCGCACTCGAGCCGATGCCGAACCCGGGCGCCATCTCGCCCGGCCGGGTGGGCCTGGAGCAACCGGGGATCAAGGCGCCGAGCTTCGGCGACACGCTGCAGAACGCGCTGGAAGGCGTGAACAACGCGCAGAAGACCTCCGGCGCGCTGGCACAGGCCTTCGAACTGGGCGATCCGCGCGCCGACCTGGCGCGGGTGATGGTGGCCGCGCAGCAGTCGCAGGTCGCCTTCCGCGCCACCGTGGAAGTGCGCAACCGCCTGGTGCAGGCCTACCAGGACGTCATGAACATGCCGCTGTAAGGCGGCGCCCCTCCCACCTCTTCCCTAGAACCGACCCGTCGCCATGGCCCTCACGCTGTCCAAGGAAGCCCTGAAGGAATCGCTGACCGCCGACAAGGCCGGCGCGGCGCTGACCAAGATCCAGGATGCGCGCGTGTTCAGGCAGATGGGCACGCTGCTGCTGATCGCCGGCGCGGTGGCCGTGGGCATGATGGTGTTCTTCTGGTCGCAGAAGCCGGCCTACACCCCGCTCTACACCGGGCTGGACGCCAAGGCGACGGCCGAAGCCACCGACATGCTGCGCGCCGCGCAGATCCCGTTCCAGCTGGACCAGGGCACCGGCGCGATTTCCGTGCCGGAAGAAAACCTGCACGACGCCCGCCTGAAGCTGGCCGGCGCCGGCCTGGCCGAGAGCGGCCGCCTCGGTTTCGAAATGATGGAGCGCGACCCCGGCTTCGGCGTCAGCCAGTTCGTCGAGAACGCGCGCTACCAGCACGCGCTGGAAACCGAACTGGTCCGCACCATCACCACGCTGCGCCCGGTCCGTGACGCGCGCGTGCACCTGGCCATCCCCAAACCCAGCGCCTTCACCCGCCAGCGCGAAGTCGCCAGCGCGTCGGTCGTGCTGGACCTGCGCTCGGGCGCGATGCTGGAACGCAATCAGGTGGACGCCATCGTGCACCTGGTGTCGTCGTCGATCCCCGACCTGGCGCCGGAACGCGTCACCGTGGTCGACCAGAGCGGCCGCATGCTGACCATCAGCGATCCCAACAGCGAGGCCGCGCTGAACGCCGCCCAGTTCGAACGCGTGCGCAAGCTCGAGACCTCGTTCAACGACCGCATCCGCGAACTGCTGGAGCCGCTGACCGGCGCCGGCCGCGTCAACGCCGAGGTCGCCGTCGACATGGACTTCTCGGTCACCGAGGAAGCCCGCGAGACCTTCGCCAACGATCCGGCCAAGATCCGCAGCGAGCAGGTCAGCCAGAACACCACGACGGACGGCTCCGGCCCCCAGGGCGTGCCCGGCGCGACCAGCAACACGCCGCCGGGCCCCAACGCGGCGGCCGCCGCGCCCAATCCTGCCGCACCGGTCGAGACCTCGAGCAGCGCGACCCGCAACTTCGAGATGGATCGCACGCTGCAGCACACCCGCCAGCCTGCCGGTCGCGTGCGCCGCGTCACCGCCGCCGTGCTGGTCGACCATGTGCCGCGCACCGGCGAGAACGGCAAGGTCGTGATGACCGCCCTGGACGCCGCCACGCTGGCCCGCATCGAAGCGCTGGTGAAGGAAGCCGTCGGCTTCGATGCCGCCCGCGGCGACTCGGTGTCGGTGATGAACGCGCCGTTCGTGCGCGAGACCGAGGCGCCGGCCGACGTGCCGTTCTGGGAAAGCCCGTGGCTGCACAACCCGATGGTGCGCGACATCGCGCGCTACGGCCTGGGCGCGCTGGTGGTGATCGTGCTGCTGTTCGGCGTGCTGCGCCCGGCCATGCGCCAGATCATCAGCCCGGCCGCCAGGCACAAGCGCGACGAGGACGACGGCATCGACGTCAACGTCGTGGAGGAGGAGGACGAGAACGGCGTGGTCGCCACCTTGTCGCACGAGCATCTCCCGCCGATGCGCGCCCTGCCCTCCGACGCCTACGAAGATCGCCTGCGCCAGGCGCGCGAAGCAGTGAAGAGCGACTCCAAGCAGGTCGCGCAAGTGGTCAAGGACTGGGTGGCCAACGATGAATAACGCACCGGACACCTCCCTCACCGGCGTGCAGCGCGCCGCCGTGCTGCTGCTCTCCCTGGGCGAGGAAGACGCCGCCGAAGTGCTGAAGCACATGAACGCGAAGGAGGTGCAGAAGCTCGGCATCGCCATGGCGACCATCTCCGGCATCAGCCGCGAGCAGGTGATGCAGGTCATGGCCACCTTCGGCGAAGCGCTGGACAAGCAGACCTCGCTGGGCATGGGCGCCGACGACTACGTGCGCAAGGTGCTGGTGCAGGCGCTGGGCGAGGACAAGGCCGGCGGCCTGATCGACCGCATCCTGCTCGGCCGCAACACCACCGGCCTGGACACGCTGAAATGGATGGATCCGCGCGCCATCGCCGACCTGGTGCGCAACGAGCATCCGCAGATCATCGCCATCGTGCTGGCCCACCTGGACAGCGACCAGGCGGCCGACACGCTGAAGCTGCTGCCCGAGCGCACCCGCACCGACGTGCTGCTGCGCATCGCCACGCTGGACGGCATCCCGCCCAACGCGCTGAACGAACTCAACGAGATCATGGAGCGCCAGTTCGCCGGCAACCAGAACATGAAGGCGTCGAGCATCGGCGGCGTGAAGGTCGCCGCCAACATCCTCAACTTCATGGACTCGGGCCAGGACCAGGTGATTCTTGGCAGCATCACCCAGGTCGACGCTGACCTGGGCTCGCGCATCCAGGACCTGATGTTCGTGTTCGACAACCTGGCCGACCTCGGCGACCGCGAGCTGCAGGCGCTGCTGCGCGAAGTGCCGAACGACCGTCTGGGCCTGGCGCTGCGCGGTGCCGACGCCAAGGTGAAGGAAAAGATCACCCGCAACATGTCGCAGCGCGCCGCGCAGATCCTGCTCGAGGACATGGAAGCGCGCGGCCCCGTGCGCCTGTCCGACGTCGAAGGCGCGCAGAAGGAAATCCTCGCCATCGTGCGCCGCCTCGCTGACCAGGGCGTCATCGCCCTCACCGCCAGCGCCGAGGAGATGGTATGAGCGTGCCGTCGCCGCTGCGCTGGATGCCGGCACCGCTGGACGTCGTCGTCTCCGAGGCCGCCGCCGAGCAGGACGCACCGCCGCTGGTGCCGCCGACGCTGGAAGAGATCCAGGCGATCCAGGACGCCGCCTACCGCGAAGGCCTGGAACGCGGCCTCGCCGACGGCCATGCCGAAGGTTTCGCGCAAGGCCAGTCCGACGTGCGCCGGCTCGCCGCACAGATGGAAGGCATCCTCGACAATTTCTCGCGCCCGCTCGACCGGCTGGAGAACGAAGTCGTGGCGGCGCTGTCCGAGCTCGCCGTGCGCATCGCCGGCGCGCTGGTCGGCCGCGCCTACCAGACCGATCCGGTCCTGCTGCAGGAACTGGCGACCAGCGCACTCGACGCCGTCGGCGGCTCGCAGCGCGAGGTCGAACTGCGCCTGCATCCGGACGACATCGCCGCGCTGACCCCGGTGCTGGCGATGACCGCACATACCCGCCTGATCGCCGACACCTCGCTGAGCCGCGGCGACCTGCGCGTGCACGCCGAGAGCGTGCGCATCGACGGCACCCTGGAAGCGCGCCTGCGCGGCGCCCTGGAAACCGTGCTCAACCGCGGAGCGCGCGCATGAGCGCCCAACCGCTGGAGTGGCTGACCGCGCGCGACCTGCGCCTGTCGGCACGCCTGTCGCAGATCAATCCCGACCTCGGCGGCCGCGGCCTGATCCGCGAAGGCATCCTGCGCCGGGCCGTCGGCCTGACCCTGGAAGCCATCGGCTGCGAAGCGCCGATGGGCGCCAGCTGCAAGGTGGAGGTGGTCGACGGCGGCTGGGTGGATGCCGAAGTCGTCGGCTTCTCCGGCGAGCGCACCTACCTGATGCCGAGCGCCGAACTGCACGGCCTGCTGCCGAACGCACGCGTGGTTCCCTCGCGCCGCCGTGGCGGCGTGGAAGTCGGCGAAGGCCTGCTGGGCCGCGTGATCGACAGCGATGGCATCCCGCTCGACGGCCGCGGCCCGATCCGCGCCGAGGGCAGCGTCAGCCTGGCCGGCGTGGCGATCAACCCGCTGTCCCGCGAACCCATCACCCAGCCCCTGGACGTCGGCGTACGCGCGATCAATGCGCTGCTGCCGATCGGCCGCGGGCAGCGCGTCGGCCTGTTCGCCGGCTCCGGCGTCGGCAAATCGACCCTGCTGGGCATGATGACCAAGTACACCGCCGCCGACGTCATCGTCGTCGGCCTGATCGGCGAACGTGGCCGCGAAGTGCGCGATTTCGTCGAGACCACGCTGGGCCCGGCCGGCCTGGCCCGCGCCGTGGTCGTCGCCAGTCCCGCCGACCGTCCGCCGCTGGCGCGCCTGCAGGGCGCCTACCGCGCCACCGCCATCGCCGAATGGTTCCGCGACCAGGGCCTCAACGTGCTGCTGCTGATGGATTCGCTGACCCGCTTCGCGCAGGCGCAGCGCGAGATCGGCCTGTCGGTCGGCGAGCCGCCGACCACCCGCGGTTACCCGCCATCGGTGTTCGCGCGCCTGCCGGCGCTGGTCGAGCGTGCCGGCAACGGCGCCAAGGGGCGCGGGTCGATCACCGCCTTCTACACCGTGCTGACCGAAGGCGACGATCCGCAGGACCCGATCGCCGACGCTGCGCGCGCCATCCTCGACGGCCACATCCTGCTCTCGCGCCGTGTCGCCGATGCAGGCCTGTACCCGGCGATCGACGTGGAATCGTCGGTCAGCCGCGTGGTCACCGAGATCGCCGACGAGACCTGGCGCGACCGCATCCGCAAGCTCAAGCGCCTGCTGTCGGCCTACAACAGCAACCGCGACCTGATCGCCATCGGCGCCTACCAGCGCGGCAACGATCCCACCGTGGACGAAGCGCTGGCACGCTGGCCGGAGATCGTCGAGTTCCTCGGCCAGGACGTGGCGCACGCCGCCGACCTGCCGAGCAGCCGTGCCGCCCTGGAATCCCTGATCCAACGCAACCTCGCCGCCGGCATTCCGCTGCCGCCCGGCCTGCAGTAACGCCAAGGAACCCCCACGATGATGCAGTCCCGCCGAATCGACCCGCTGCTGCGCCGCGCGCAGGAACACGAGGATTCCGTCGCCCGCGACCTGGCCGAACGCCAGAACACGCTGGCCCAGCACGAATCCCGGCTGGAAGAACTGCGCCAGTACGCAGAGGACTACGCCAACAGCCAGATGGCCGCGACCAGCCCGGCGCAGCTGGCCAACCGCCGCGCCTTCCTCGAGCGCATCGACCAGGCATTGAAGCAGCAGTTGCAGAACGTCGACCGCAGCCGCGCCAGCGTCGACATCGAACGCGACCGCCTGCTGCTGGCCAGCCGCGACAAGCAGGTGCTGGAACAGCTGGCCGCCAGCTACCGCGTGCAGGAAAAGCTCATCGTCGACCGCCGCGACCAGCGAGAGATGGACGACGTCGGCGCGCGCCGCGCCCGCCTCGCCGCCACCGCCCGCGAGAACGAGGACGCCTGATGCCGTCGCCGACTGCGCTGAACTTCGCCGTGAAGTCGCCGACGCCATCGACGGCACCGGCCAACCAGATCGACACGAACGACACGTCCGCGACGAAGCCGGCGTTCGACGACCTGGTGCGTCGCCCTGCCAAACGCGATGACGCAGCCCGCGCACCGAACGCGCGCACCACCGAAGCGAACGAGCCCGTTCGGCCGCGCCCCGACAAGGCGCTCGCCGGCAAGCAGGACGAAGCGGCACCTGCCGCCAGCGAAGACGACACGCCCGAGGACGCGATTGTCGCGTCCGCGGTGCCGCCCATCCTGATGGACCTGCCGCCGCTCCAGGCGGCGATGCCTGCGGATGCGACGGTGCCCGTACCGACCGATCCGCCCGGCAATCCCCTGCTCGCCGGCGCGCAGCCCGCGGCCAACACGCCGCTCCCCGCCGATGCCCTGCTGGCCGGCGCTCGCACCGCGATCCCGGCCACGTGGCCGGGCGCGATCGCGACCGGCACGGCGACCGGCACAGCGACCGACACGGCGGTGGACACGGCGGCCGATGCCGGCCAGACCGTCGCCACCGGGACGACAGCGACGCCAGCCGCGGCCGCCGCCGACACCAAAGCCCCCCTGCAGAACCTGCTGTCCTTCGCGACGCATCTGGCCACCGGCCAGGTCGCAGCGGCGGTGCCGGACGCGATCATCCTGGGTCGCGACCTCGTCGATGCCTTCCGTAGCGAAGACAGCGACGCGCCCGCACCAGCCGGCAACCTGCTGGCCGGCGTCGGCGCCTCGAACCAGGCGCTGGGCCTGTCGCGCACCGAGACCGTCAACGCGATGGAAGCGCCGAGCGCCGACCTGCAGGGCGGCCACTTCGACGAGGACATCGGCGATGCCGTGCGCTGGATGGCCGACCAGAAGATCGGCCATGCCCACATCAAGGTCACCCCGCACGACCTGGGCACGGTGGAGATCCGCCTGCGCCTGGAAGGCGACCGCATCCATGCCGATTTCGCCAGCGCCCAGGCCGACGTCCGCCAGGCGCTGGAAAGCAGCCTGCCCCGCCTGCGCGAGATGCTGGGCCAGCACGGCTTCCAGCTGGCCCACGCCGACGTCGGCCAGCAGCATGCGCCGCCGTCGCAGGGCGGCGGTACCGGCACCGGCGAAGGCGGCGACCACACCGCCGAACCGGCCGTCGAGGCGCCCCGTACCGTCCGCATGACCGCCCGCGGACTGGTCGACGCCTACGCCTGACGGGCTGCCTTTCCTGTAGGAGCGACGTGAGTCGCGACCGCAGATCTTCTTCCCCAGTAGCCCCGGCGACGGTCGACACCCTGTCGGAGCAAAGTCTCCTGGCCTAGATGGCGTGCGGTCGCGACTGACGTCGCTCCTACAACTGCCTTCCACCCGTCAAAACCCCGACGGGCCATCGCCCCCGCCACGGCACACCGCTTGCATCACCCGGGCTGACCCCTCAGGAGATGCACCGCCGTGGCAGCCGACAAGAACGCTAGCAAGTCCAAGACCGACAAGGGCGACAAGCCCAAGGGCGGCAAGTCGCTGCTGACCATCGGCCTGGTGGCCGTCATCGCGGCCGGTGCCGCCGGCGGCGGCGCCTGGTACTTCATGCGCCATGGTGCGAAGGACGAGAAAGCCGACGCACCCGCCGCCAAGAAGCCGGGCGAAGTGCCTGCGCCCGCCCAGTACTTCGCGCTGGAACCGCCCTTCGTCGTCAACCTCGTCGGCGAGACCGGCGGCGCGCGCTACCTGCAGGTGGAAGTGCAGCTGATGACGCGCGATCCCGAGGCGCTGACCGCCATCCAGCTGCATGCGCCGGCCATCCGCGCGCGCCTGCTGATGCTGTTCGCCCAGCAGGACGCCGCCGGCCTGATGTCGCGCGAAGGCAAGGAGCGGCTGCAGAACGCCGCGCTCGGCGAAGTGAAGGCGCTGCTCGTCGCCGAGACCGGCAAGCCCGCCGCCGAATCGCTGTTGTTCACCAGCTTCGTGATGCAGTGACGGAACCCCGCCGCCATGATGACCAGTGACCTGCTGTCGCAAGACGAGATCGACGCCCTGCTCAACGGCGTCGACACCGGCGCGATCGAGACCGAGGAGCCGCCGCACGATCCGACCGTGGCGCGCACTTACGATTTCGCCAGCCAGGACCGCATCGTGCGCGGCCGGCTGCCGACGCTGGAGATGATCAACGAGCGCTTCGTGCGCACCTGGCGCATCGGCCTGTTCAACCTGCTGCGCCGCTCGGCCGAACTGTCGGTGCGCGGCATCGAGACCATCAAGTTCAGCGACTACCTGCATTCGCTGTACGTGCCCACCAACCTCAACCTGGTCAAGTTCAAGCCGCTGCGCGGCGTGGGCCTGATCGTGTTCGAACCGAAGCTGGTGTTCACCATGGTGGACAACTTCTTCGGCGGCGACGGCCGCTACCCGGCCAAGATCGAAGGCCGCGAATTCACCGCCACCGAAATGCGCGTGATCCAGTTGCTGCTGAAGCAGACCTTCGCCGACCTTGTCGACGCCTGGGCGCCGGTGATGCCGGTCGATTTCGAATACATCACCAGCGAAGTCAATCCGCACTTCGCCAACATCGTCAGCCCGCGCGAATACGTGGTGGTCAGCCGCTTCCACGTGGAGCTGGACGGTGGCGGCGGCGACCTGCACGTCACCCTGCCCTACTCCATGCTGGAGCCGATCCGCGAACTGCTCGATGCCGGCATCCAGTCCGACCGCGTGCACGACGACGACAGCTTCCGCGTGACCATGCACGAACAGCTGCGCACGGCCGAAGTCACCGTCTCCAGCGTGCTGGCGGAGAAGCGCATCAACCTGCGCGAACTGACCCGCCTGAAAGTCGGCGACATCCTGCCCATCGAGATGCCCAAGTCGGTGCCCGTTTGCGTGGAGCAGGTGCCGGTGTTCACCGGCGAGTTCGGCATTTCCAACGGCCACAACGCCGTGAAGATCACCGCGCACCACCCGCCGGGTGGCCGCCACCAGCAGTCCGCCCACCACCGCCCCACGCTTTCACCCGTCGCCTTCCAGGACGCCACGCCATGATTCCCGAGAACGAAGAAGCCCTCGCCACCGCCTTCGGCGACACCGACCTCGCCACCGCCGGCGCATCCGCCGCGCACGAGGCGGACATGAGCCTGGACGTCATCCTCGACGTGCCGGTGACGCTGTCGTTGGAAGTCGGCCGCACGCGCATGCCGATCCGCAATCTGCTGCAGCTCAACCAGGGCTCGGTGGTGGAACTGGAGCGCGGCGCGGGCGAACCGCTGGACGTGTTCGTCAACGGCACGCTGATCGCGCACGGCGAAGTCGTGGTGGTCAACGACCGCTTCGGCGTGCGCCTGACCGACGTGGTCAGCCCCAGCGAACGCATCCGCCGCCTGCGCTGAGCCGATCGCCATGCACGCCTTCGCCCTGCTCGCCACCGCCGCCGCGCCCGCGCAGAAGATCGGCCAGCACGCGCCATCCACGCCCGGCATCGGCGGCGCGCTGGTCGGCCTGATCCTGGTGCTCGGCCTGATCCTCGGCCTGGCCTGGCTGCTGAAGCGGCTGCCCGGCGCCGGTCTCGGCATCCGCCCCAGCGAACAGCTGCGCGTGGTGTCGATGCTGTCGGTCGGCGCCAAGGAGCGCGTGATGGTGATCGAAGTCGGCAAGGAACAGCTGCTGATCGGCGTGAGCGCCGGCGGCATCACCGCGCTGCACACCCTGCCCGAACCCCTGGTCGTCGCGCCCGCGCCGACGATGCCCAACTTCGCCGAACTGCTGGCCAAGCGCCTGCGCAAAGAGTCCTGAGATGCGTCGCTTCATCCTCTCCCTGATCTGCCTGCTGTGGCTGACCGCGCCGACGCTGGCGTTCGCGCAGGCCGCGACCGCGCCTGCCGCGGCACCGGCCGCTGCGGCCCCCGCCGCCCCTTCGGCGCCGACACTGCCGACGATGCCGAAGGTCAACGTCGGCCAGGTTGGCGACAACACCGTCAGCCTGCCGCTGCAGACGCTGCTGCTGATGACGGCGATCACGCTGATCCCGTCCGCGCTGCTGGCGATGACCGCGTTCACCCGCATCATCATCGTGCTCGGCCTGCTGCGGCAGGCACTCGGCACCGGCCAGACGCCGTCCAACCAGGTGCTGGTGGGCCTGGCACTGTTCCTCACCATGCTGGTGATGATGCCGGTCGGCGAGAAGGCGTGGGCCGAAGGCATGGCGCCGTATCTCAACGGCCAGATCGATTTCTCCACCGCGTGGACGCTGACCACCGGCCCGCTGCGCGACTTCATGCTGGCGCAGGTGCGCGAGACCGACCTGATGACGTTCGCCGGCCTGGCCGGCCACGGCAGCTACACCGGCCCGGACGCCGTGCCGTTCCCGATCGTCGTCGCCTCGTTCATCACCAGCGAACTGAAGACCGCGTTCGAGATCGGCTTCCTGATCTTCATCCCCTTCGTGATCATCGACCTGGTGGTCGCCAGCGTGCTGATGTCGATGGGCATGATGATGCTGTCGCCGATGCTGGTCTCCGCGCCGTTCAAGATCCTGCTGTTCGTGCTGGTGGACGGCTGGGTACTGATCGTCGGGTCGCTGGCCGCCAGCTTCAACGGCGTCTGAGGAGCACGACATGAGTCCCGAAACCGCTCTCACCGAACTGCGCGGTGGCCTGGAAATCGCCCTCTGGGTCGGTGGCCCGCTGCTGCTCGTCGTCCTGGTCGTCGGTGTGGTCATCGGCGTGATCCAGGCGGCCACCCAGCTCAACGAACCCACCATCGCCTTCGTGGCGAAGGCGATCGCGCTGACCGCCGCGCTGTTCGCCACCGGCAGCTACCTGCTCGGCGTGCTCGTGGAATACACGACGACGCTGTTCCAGCGATTGCCGCACCTGATCGGCTGACGACGCGGACGCGACGCCATGGATGCCGCCACCCAGATGGTGATCGACGGCCAGCAGGCCTTCGGCATGATCAACGCCATCCTGTGGACGATGCTGCGCACCGGCGCGCTGCTGATGGCGGCGCCACTGATCGGTACGCGCGCGGTGTCGGTGCGCGTGCGCGTCATCATCGCCGGTGCGCTGGCGATGGCGCTGGCCCCGCTGCTGCCGGGCACGCCCGACCGCATCGCCTTCGACGCCAGCACCGTACTCAACGTCGCGCGCGAACTCGCGGTCGGCGCCAGCATGGGCTTCATGCTGCGGCTCGCATTCGAAGCCGGCGCGATGGCGGGCGAACTGATCTCGCAGGGCACCGGCCTGGCGTTCGCGCAGATGTCCGATCCCCTGCGCGGCGTGAACTCGGGCGTCGTCGGCCAATGGTTCTACCTCGCCTTCGGCCTGCTGTTCTTCACCGTCAACGGCCACCTCGCACTGGTGTCGCTGCTGGTGGACAGCTACCGCTCGCTGCCGATCGGCACCGCGTTACCCGACGTGCAGCAGGTGCTCGAGGTCGCACCGATGCTGTTCACCCACATCCTGCGTGCCGCCGTCGGGCTGGCGCTGCCGGTCATGGTGGCGATGCTGGCGGTGAACCTGGCCTTCGGTGTGCTGGGCAGGGCCGCGCCCGCACTCAATCCGATCCAGCTCGGCCTGCCCACGGCGCTGCTGCTGGGGCTGTTCCTGCTGGCGCTGCTGGCCGGCGAGCTGGGCCCGCCCGTGCAACGGGTCTTCGACCTGTCTTTTGACGCAGCGCGGCAAATCACCGCCTGACGAAACCGTGATTACCGCTGGCAAACAGTGCGGAAACGCACAGTTGGGGGGTCTCCACAGGCCCATGTCACATCAGAATGCGTCGCCGGTTCCACTAAATGCATGAATTTGTGCAGAATGGGGACGAGGGAGCTGCAACATACGCCAGCGCACGGACCGGATACACCGTCCGTCCGACGTGGAAGCGCTGCCCCCGCACACCGGAGATTGCCTGTGAACCACAGTCCGACCCAGAAGCGACGCACCAGCCAGGAAACCCGGGAAGCCGTGCTCGCCGCCGCGCGCCGCCTGTTCTTCACCAAAGGCTTCGACCAGACCACGCTGATGGATCTGGGCGAGGAAACCGGGCTCAGCGCCCGCGGCGTGATCCTGCACTTCGAGACCAAGGCCGACATCATCGCCACGCTGCTGATCCGCGACTACACCGCGCGCAAGGCGCCGATGGTGGAACGTCCGCAGGGATCGACGCACGCGCAGCGCATTCTCGACTTCTACTTCTGGACCGCACGCGAGGACGCCGCCAATTTCATCGCCTTCCCGGCCCTGTGGAGCGTGTCGGCGCGCTGGTCGCCGGCGGTGGAAGCCGAAATGAACGCTGCACTGCGTCGCATGCGCGAACCGGTCCGCCTGGAACTCAACCGCGGCATGGGCGCCGGCGAGTTCCGCGGTGTCGACATCCAGCATGCCGACGAGATGATCTGGCAGAGCTACCAGCATGGTCTGCGCGCGGTGTCGGTCAATGGCGGCACGCCGGCGATGGCCGTCCCGCAGGTGTTCAAGACGCTGGAAGCGCTGTCTGCCTGACAGCGCGCCCCATCCATCGACGCACGCCGCCAACGGCCTCCCCCGGGAGGCCGTTTTCGTTGCTGCGTGGCAGACGACGCCGGATCGTGTTGTCGGCAATCTGGTGCCCATCGCAGCGCGCGCGTCTGCCGCGGCAGCCCGACGGATGCCCCCGGACAGGCAGGTCGAGCGCGTATGACGCGGCGCTGTGACGCAAGGCAAGCGTGATGTCCATCACCCACGCCATCCGGCAACCGCCTACACTGCGCGGCGGCTTCCCCGCCGTTGCATCGATTGCCGACCCTTCGTTCCTCGCCGCACGCATCCAGTCCTTTCCATGAAGGCGAAACGCCGAGACTTCCGTCTGGACATCATCGTCCTGCTGGGCGCCATCACGGCGGTCACCATCGCGTCGTTCGGCGCCTACCGCGCATGGCAGGGACAGTGGGCCATGGCCACGTTCGATCTGGCCGTGGTGCTGGCGGTGGCCTCGCCGGTCGTCTACGCCTGGCGGACCGGCGACGTTCGCGCGGGCAACGTGCTGGCGGTGTTGAACACGGCGGCCTCGTTCGGCGCCTGCGTGATGCTCGGCCATACCGCTCTCGGATGGACCTACCTGGTGCTGCTCACCAACTTCTTCATCGCCCATCGCTGGACGGCAGTGGCCTGCAACCTGCTGCTGATCGCCGCCCTGCAGGTGTTGCCTGGCTTCTTCCACGAAGGCGTGCATGCGTTGTCGATGGCGGTCAGTGCAGGTCTGGTGACAGCGTTCTCGCTGATCTTCGCCGCACGCACGCAGGACGACCGCGCACAGCTTGAGCGGCTGGCCGCCGTGGATGCGCTGACCGGCGTGCCCAACCGTCGCAGCATGGAGCGCGCACTGGCCGACGCGGTCGAGCGGTTCCAGCGCGGCCAGTGCTGCTTCGGCCTGGTCGTCCTGGACCTGGACCACTTCAAGGACGTCAACGACCAGTACGGTCATGCGGCCGGGGACGCCGCCATCGCCGACCTGGCCTCGATCCTGCGCTTCGAGATGCGCCGCAACGACCAGGTGTTCCGTTTCGGTGGCGAAGAATTCGTGGCGCTGCTGGAACTGGACGGCCGGGAGGCGCTCGAGTCGGCAACGGAACGGTTGCGCAAGGCCGTGCGCGGTTCGCTGCGCGGTCCCGGCGGCCGCATCACCATCTCGCTGGGCGCGGCTTTGCTGCGCGAACAGGAAAAGACCTGGCACGACTGGTTCTCGCGCGCGGACGCCGCGCTCTACCGCGCCAAGTCGGCCGGCCGCGACAGCTATGTCATCGCGGACGACCTGTTCTAGTTCTTGGCATTTCCCAGTTGCCGTCGTCCCAGCGAACGCTGGGACCCATCGGTTCTTGATCTGAGGTCCGAGCCCTCGTAGCCAATGGATTCCAGCATTCGCTGGAATGACGATGCCGGCCAGACCCGCTGGCCCGGCCGGCGGTCGTGGCGCGCCTTACTCCGTGCTTCGGGCCCACCACCATCGGTACAGCACGGGCAGTACCACCAGCGTCAGCAACGTCGACGACACGATGCCCCCGATCACCACCGTTGCCAGCGGCCGCTGCACCTCCGAGCCGGCACCGACGTTGAACGCCATCGGCAGGAAGCCCAGCGAGGCCACGAGCGCCGTCATCAGTACCGGCCGCAGCCGGCCGAGCGCGCCGTCGACCACCGCCCGGTCCAGCGGCATGCCCTGCTCGCGCAGCTTGCGGATGAAGGTGATCATCACCAGCCCGTTGAGCACGGCCACGCCCGACAGCGCGATGAAGCCCACGCCTGCGGAAATCGACAACGGAATGCCGCGCAGCGCCAGCGCGACCACGCCCCCGGTCAGCGCCAGCGGTACGCCGGTGAAGACGATGGTTGCGTCCTTCGCCGATCCGAACGCCCAGAACAGCAGTGCGAAGATCACCACCAGCGTCGCCGGCACCACCACCGCCAGCCGCTGGCTGGCGGAGATCAGCTGCTCGAACGTGCCGCCGTAGTCGATCCAGTAGCCGGCGGGCAGCGTCACCTCGGCGCCGACGCGTGTGCGCAGATCGTCGACGAAGCCGCCCAGGTCGCGGCCGCGCACGTTGGCTGTCACCACCACGCGGCGCTTGCCGTTCTCGCGGTTGACCTGGTTCGGCCCCAGCGTGGTCTCGATCTTCGCCACCTCGCGCAACGGCACCGTGCCCGGCGTTCCCGAGTTCCAGCTGGCCGAACGCGTGGACTCGTCCTCGTTGCCGGCACCGCCCAGTGGAATGGGCAGATCGTGCAGTGCTGCGGGATCCTGCCGCATCGCCTCGGGCAGGCGCACGACGATGTCGAAACGCCGGTCGCCTTCGAACAGCTGCCCGGCCACCTCGCCACCGACCGCCGTCGCCACGGTGTCCTGCACATCGCCCGGATTCAGGCCGTAACGGATCAGCGCCTGGCGATCCGGCGTGATGGTGAGCAGTGGCAGGCCCGTGGCCTGCTCCATGCGCACGTCCGCTGCCCCGTCGACGGACTTGGCGACCGCTTCGATGCGCTCGCCCACCTCCACCAGTGTGTCGAGATCGTCGCCATAGAGCTTGATCGCGACGTCCGCGCGCACGCCGGAGATCAGCTCGTTCATGCGCATCTGGATGGGCTGGGTGAACTCGTAGTTGTTGCCGGGGATCTCGGCGACCGCCTTCTCGATCTCGGCCACCAGCGTCGCCTTCGGCTTGCGCGGGTCCGGCCACTCGCTGCGCGGCTTGAGCATGACGAAGGTGTCCGCCACCGACGGCGGCATCGGATCGGTCGCCACTTCTGCTGTGCCCAGCTTGCCGAACACGCGATGCACCTCCGGGAACTGCGTGATCCGCGCCTCCAGCGTGGACTGCATGCGCACGGCCTGGTCCAGGCTGGTGCCGGGAATGCGCATGGCGTGCATGGCGATATCGCCTTCGTCCAGGCTGGGGACGAACTCCGTGCCCAGCCGCGTGGCCAGCAGACCGCACAGCACGACCAGCGCGAACGCACCACCCGCCACGACGAGTCGTGCGCGCAGCGCCCACGCCAGCACCGGCGCATAGGCGCGGCGCGCCCAGCCCATCACCCGCGTTTCCTTCTCCTGCACGCGACCGCGCAGGAACAGCGCGATGGCGGCCGGCACGAAGGTCAGCGACAGCAGCATCGCGCCGCTGAGCGCCAGCACCACGGTGATCGCCATGGGATGGAACATCTTTCCCTCCACGCCGGTGAGCGCGAAGATCGGCAAGTACACGGCGGTGATGATGCCGAGGCCGAACAGGCTGGGCCGGATGACCTCGGCCGTCGCGGACGCCGTCGCGTCCAGGCGTTCCTCGTCCGTCAGCAGGCGGCCGAGCCGGTGCTGCAGTTCGCCGAAGCGGCGCAGGCAGTTCTCGATGATGATGACCGCGCCATCGACGATCAGGCCGAAGTCGAGCGCGCCCAGGCTCATCAGGTTGCCGGACACACCGCCGCGCACCATGCCGGTGAGGGTGAACAGCATCGACAGCGGGATCACCGCCGCGGTGATCAACGCCGCGCGCACGTTGCCCAGCAGCAGGAACAGCACGACGACGACCAGGATCGCGCCTTCCACCAGGTTCTTGGCCACGGTGCGGATGGTGCGGTCGACCAGCGAGGTGCGGTCGTAGGTCGGCTCCGCACGCACGCCCGCAGGCAGGCTGCGGTTGGCTTCGGCGAGCCTTGCGGCGACCGCCTGCGAGACCTCGCGGCTGTTGGCGCCGATCAGCATGAAGGTGGTGCCCAGCACGACCTCCTTGCCGTCCAGCGTCGCCGCGCCGGTGCGCAGTTCCGGTCCCTCGCCGACCTGCGCCACATCGCGCACGCGGATCGGCACGCCATCGCGGCGGTCCAGCACGATGTCGCGGATGCCGTCGAGGTCGGCGACCTGCCCCGGCGCACGCACCAGGAACTGCTGGCCATTGCGCTCGATGTAGCCGGCCCCGACGTTCTGGTTGTTGCGCGCCACCGCCTGCACCACGTCGTGCAGGGTGAAGCCGAGTGCGACCAAGCGCGCGGGATCCGGGGTGATGTGGATCTGCCGCGCGAACCCGCCGATGGTGTTGACCTCGGTCACGCCCGGCACGTTGCGCAGCTGCGGCCGTACCACCCAGTCCTGCAGCGTGCGCAGGTCGGTGGCGGTGTATGGCGTGCCGTCGTCCTTGCGCGCCTTCGCGTCCGCCTCCACCGTGTACATGAAGATCTCGCCCATGCCGGTGGCGATGGGACCCATTTCCGGTTCCAGGCCTGCGGGCAGCTGCGACTTCACCTGCTGGATGCGCTCGCCCACCTGCTGGCGGGCGAAGTAGACGTCGGTGCCGTCCTTGAACACCACCGTGACCTGCGACAGGCCGTAGCGCGAGATCGAGCGGGTGTAGTCCAGGCCCGGCAGGCCGGCGAGCGCGGTTTCCAGGGTAAAGGTCACGCGCTGTTCCGCTTCCAGCGGCGAGTAGCCGGGTGCTTCGGTGTTGACCTGCACCTGCACGTTGGTGATGTCGGGGGTGACGTCGATCGGCAACTTGCCGAAGCTCCACACGCCCACCGCGACCAGCGCCAGCGTCAACGCCAGCATCAGCCAGCGGTGCGCGAGGGCGAAGCGCAGGATGCGCTCCAGCACTCCGCGGGGTTCCCGGGCGTCGTACTCAATGGTCATGCGAAGCCCCCGATTTCTCGATGTCGGCTTTCACCAGGTAGCTCTGTTCCACCACGACGTGGTCGCCGGCCTTGAGCCCGGACAGGACTTCGACCTGCTGCGCATCGCGCTTGCCCAGTTCGACCGGGCGGATCTCGTAGGTATCACCGACGCGCACGAACACCACGTCCCAATCGCGGAACGTCTGCAACGAGGCGAGCGGCACGACCATCGCCGCCGGCTGCTGCTCGACGGTGATGCGCGCCTTCACCGCGGAGCCGGGACGCCACAGGCCGTCAGCGTTCTCCAGCGTCGCCCGCGCCACCGTGCTCTGGCTGGCGGTGGCGGTGCCGGGCAGCACGCGCTCCAACGTGGTCTGCGCGGTGACGCCATCGCTCAGCCGTGTCACCGTCACCGGCACGCCAGGCACGATGTGCTGTGCGTCCGAGCCGAAGATGTGCAGGTCCACCCATAGCGAGGACAGGTCCGCGACTTCGAACAGGGTGGCGCCCTCGCCCGCCACGCTGCCGACACTGGCGTTGCGCGCCAGCACCACGCCGCTGATCGGCGACGTGACGGCATACGTGGTCAGGCTGAGGTTGCTTTCGACCGTCGCCAGCGTCTGGCCGGCCTGTACACGGTCGCCGACGTTGACGGCAAGGCGGCGGATCGGGCCCGGGAAGCGCGCGGCCACATTGGCCACGCGTCCTTCGACCGGCGTCAGCAGGCCCTGCACCTCGTGCTCGTCGGCGATCGTGCCGGCCTGCACCGGCGCGACGCGGATGCCGGAGTCGCCGGCGATCTTCGCACCGATGGTGGTGCGGCCTTCGTAGCTGTCGTAGGTCCAGCGCAGCGAATTGCCTTCGACCTTGGCCAGCACCTCGACATCGAAGGAATGCGGTTCGCCGACCACGCTCTTCGCCAGCAGGCTGCCATCGGCCTGCGGCAGCAATACATGGTTCTCGCGCACGTTGCCGAGGCGGACAAGCCGGACCTCCACGCTGCCCGCGGTCGCCGGCAGCGGTTTGCCGTCGCGGTACAGCCAGGCCTGGTAGGTGGGCGGCGTACCGGACTCGGCGATGGCCAGTTCGACGCGATAGCCGTCCTGCACCAGCAGGCGGCCACCATGCTTGCCGCGCGCGGCTTCTTCCGCCCCGTGCTCCTCACCGTCGTGGCCATGACCGTCTTCGGCGTGGTCATCCTTGCCGCCGCAGGCGGCCAGCATCAGCGAAAGCACCAATGCGCTCATCAGGAGACGTAATGTCATGGGATCGTTCCTTCTTCTGGGGCGGCGGGAGCGGCGACGAACGCCTGCCCGGTAAGCCGCTGGATTTCGATCAGGGCCGCCTGCGCATCGAGTGCGGCGTCCAGTTGCTGGCGACGCGTCGCCGTGGTCTCGGACTGCAGCTGCGCCCATTCCAGGTAGCTGATGGCGCCACCTCGATAAGCGCGTTCGGCCGCCTGTTCCGCGTGCAGCAGGCGCGGGAGCACGTCGTCGCGCGTGCGCTGCACGTCGATCTGCGCCACGCGGTAGCGGCCATGCGCGTCGGTCAGCGTGGAATAGAGCGCGATGTCGCGCGATTCGCGCTCGATCTCCAGCGCCGCGAGGTCCGCTTCGGCGGCGCGGATCTCGGGTGCGGCGCGGCGGGCGCCGCCCAAGGCCAGCGATACGCCACCGACCAGCGCGCTATCGCCGCTGTCCTGTATCCGGCGGACACCCACCTGCCAGTCGAGATCGGGAGTGGAAGCGGTCCGTGCCAACCGGACCCGTGCTTCACGGATGCGGCGCTCGTCGGCGAACTGGGCCAGTTCCGGCGTGCCTTCCAGCAGGGCTGCCAGGTCGGCCACGTCGGTGACCACGGGCAACGCCAGCGGATCGCCGGCGGCGACCTCGAAGCGCGGTGCCCGCTCGCCCCACAGCGCCGCCAGGTGCTGGCGCGCGGCGGCCTGCTGCTGGTCGGCACGCATCAGGGCCAGTTCGGCGCGCGCCAGCGCCGCCTGCGCGGTCAGCACGACCGATTCCGGCGATGCGCCGGCCTGCAGACGCTGCCGCGCGCCGGCGACGGTACGCCGCCGCTGCGCGATGTCCTGCTCGGCGATGCGCTGCTGTGCCCGTGCGCCGGCGACGGCGAGGTAGCGGCGCGCGACATCGGCGAGCAGGTCCAGGCGCTGGGTTTCGCGCTGCATCGCGAGTGCGTCGATGCGCGACTGCGCCAGCGCGCGGCGTGCATCGAGCTTGCCGCCGCGCTCGAGCACGCCGGCGAGCGTCAGCGTGGCTTCGGCCTGGCGGACGCCGCTCGCGGCACCGCTGCCGAGGACGTTTTCCACGTCCAGGCCGGCCCGCAGCGCTGGCCGCAGCAATGCGGCCTCGCGCTCGGCGAGCAGGGTTTCGGTACGCGCACCGAACAGGCGCAGGTCGGGATGGACACGGGCGACCCGCGCGATGGCATCGTCCAGTGTCAGGGTCTCAGAGGGAACAGCAAGCGATGGCGCCTGTGCGTGCACGCACGGCGCGATCGCGAAGGCGGCCAATGCCGCCAGTCGCAACCACATGGGAAGTCTCCGGAATCGGTGATGGAACGCCGGCGCGACGCGAGGTCAGGCCGGCCGCGGCATCACGCGGAGATCGGAGGACGCAGCAGCGAGGCGCGCGGCGCGTGCGCCACCGGCACCGTCGCCATGACGGGGACCGCGACGGGCAGGACCATGGCCGGCACGCGCATCGGTGCCGGCATGATGGCCGTCAGGTGGCCGCAGCAATGGCTGGCATGCATCAGCGCATGCAGCAGGTCGCGTTCGCCGTCATCGCCATCGGCATGCGCGTGGCCGCCGGCCGCGCCGGCATGTTCGTTGACGGCGTGCAGGTGCTCGTTGCCGCTGCCAAGTTCGTGCAGGTCGCCGAGCGACGCCAGCACGGGATTGGCAAGTACCGCCAGCAACAGCACCGCCAGCGCGGGCAGGCGCAGCAGGGCGAAGCGGCGTTGGCGGAGGAAGCGGAGCATCGGCAGGCATCGTAGTCGCCCCCCGTGACGTTAGGCAATTTCACGCCGGGATTCCGCGTCGGAATGGAACGGGTCTTGCAGAGACCGCCGCGACCCCGTCGGAAACACGCCATGTCTGAGCAGGACGAAAGCGGCGAACGCACCGAATTACCCACCGAGAAACGACTTCGCGAAGCCCGTGAGCAGGGCAACATCCCGCGTTCGCGCGAGCTGGCGACGGCGGCGGTGTTCGGTGCGGGCGTGCTGGCGATCATCGGCATGGGCCCCGGCCTGGCGCGCAACGCGCTGGGCTGGATGAAGATCGCGCTGACCCCCGATCCCATGCTGATGCGCCAGCCGGACCAGCTGTTCGGCTATGTCGGGCTGATGATGCTGAAGCTGCTGGTCGCGATCGCGCCAGTAGCCGGCATCTGCGTGCTGGCCGGCCTGGCCGCGCCGGTGGCGATGAGCGGCCTTCGGTTTTCGCAGAAGTCGCTGATGCCCGATTTCAAGCGCCTGAACCCCGCCTCCGGCCTCAAGCGCCTGTACGGCGCCGAGAGCGTGGCCGAACTGCTCAAATCCCTGCTGCGCGTGGCCCTGATCGGCGGCGCGGCGGTGATCTGCCTGAAGCTGGGCCTGAATCCGTTGCGCGAGCTGCTGACCATGCCGCTGGAGCAGGCGGTGCGCAGCGGCCTGAAGTTCACCAGCACCCTGCTGCTGGCGACCACCGGAGGGCTGATCCTGCTCGCCGCCATCGATGCCCCGTACCAGAAGTGGAACTGGCTGCGGAAGCTGAAGATGACCCGCGAAGAGCTGCGCAAGGAGATGAAGGAGAGCGAGGGCAGCCCGGAGGTGAAGGGCCGCATCCGCCAGATGCAGCACCAGATGTCGCAGCGCCGGATGATGGAAGACGTGCCGAAGGCCGACGTGATCGTGGTCAACCCGACCCACTACGCCGTGGCGCTGAAGTACCAGGCCGGCCAGATGGGCGCCCCCACCGTGGTCGCCAAGGGCGTGGACGAGCTGGCCCTGCGCATCCGCGAGGTCGCCGACGCCCATCGCATCGCCATCGTCTCCGCGCCGCCTTTGGCACGCGCCTTGTATCGCGAAGGTCAGCTTGGCCGGGAGATACCCGTGAGACTGTACGCCGCCGTCGCCCAGATCCTGTCCTACGTGTACCAGCTGCGTGCCTGGCGCGTGGGCGAGGCCCCCCTGCCCGACCTGCCGTCCCTCGACGTGGATGAGCACGGAGGCAAGGCATGAGTGCGCAACCGGCCGGCGGCCTGCGCTGGATGGACATGCTGAAGAACGGCCTGGGCGCGCCGCTGGTGGTACTGGCGCTGCTGGCCATGATCGTGGTGCCGCTGGCACCGCCGGTGCTGGACGCGCTCTTCAGCTTCAACATCGCCATTTCGCTGGTGGTGCTGCTGGCGGTGATCTACGTGAAGCGCCCGCTGGACTTCACGATCTTCCCGATCATCCTGCTGATGACCACCATGCTGCGGCTGGCGCTGAACGTGGCGTCCACCCGCGTGATCCTGCTCAACGGCCAGGACGGCCATGACGCTGCCGGCAAGGTCATCGCCGCGTTCGGCGAATTCGTGGTGGGCGGCAATTACGCCGTCGGCATCGTGGTGTTCGCCATCCTGACCATCATCAACTTCGTGGTCATCACCAAGGGCGCGGGCCGCATCGCCGAAGTGTCGGCCCGCTTCATCCTGGACGCGATGCCCGGCAAGCAGATGGCCATCGACGCCGACCTCAACGCCGGCGTGCTGACCCGCGAGGAAGCCAAGGCGCGCCGCGAGGAAGTCCGCGCGGAAGCCGACTTCTACGGCTCGATGGACGGTGCCAACAAGTTCATCCGCGGCGACGCCATCGCCGGGATCCTGATCCTGTTCATCAACCTCATCGGCGGATTCGCCGTGGGCATGTTCCAGCACGGCATGCCGGCGGCCGAGGCGGCCTCGACCTATACGCTCCTGTCGATCGGCGACGGCCTGGTCGCCCAGCTGCCCGCCCTGCTGGTGTCGTCGGCGGTGGCCATGCTGGTCACCCGCGCCTCGCGCTCGGAAGACATGGGCCAGGCCGTCATGGGCCAGGCCTTCGGCCAGCACAAGGCGCTGGCGGTGGCCGCCGGCGTGCTGGGCCTGGTCGGGCTGGTGCCCGGCATGCCCAACGTCGCCTTTTTGACGCTGGCCGCCGGCATCGGCTACCTGGCCTGGAAGATGTGGAAGCGGACCCAGGAGGGGCCCGAGGCCGCCGCCGGCGACGTGCCTGCACTGACCGGCCCGGGCGCGGCGCCCGACCGCAATGCCGAACTGACCTGGGACGAGCTGCGCCCGGTCGATCCGCTGGGCCTGGAGGTCGGTTACCGGCTGATCCCGCTGGTCGACAAGAATCAGGGCGGCGAACTGATGTCGCGCATCAAGGCGGTGCGCCGCAAGCTGACCCAGGACCTCGGCTTCCTGGTGCCGCCGGTGCATATCCGCGACAACCTGGAGCTGCCGTCCAACGGCTACCGCCTGCTGGTGCACGGCGTGCCGGTCGCGTCGGCGGAGATCCACCCCGACCGCGAACTCGCGCTCGACCCGGGCGGCGCCTTCGGCACCATCGACGGCATTCCCGGCAAGGATCCGGCGTTCGGCCTGGACGCGGTGTGGATCCAGTCGCACCAGAAGGCCACCGCCGAATCGCTGGGCTATACCGTGGTCGATCCGGCCACGGTGATGGCCACCCACCTCTCGCACCTGGTGCGCGAACACGCGCCGGAACTGCTGGGCCACGAGGAAGTGCAGCAGCTGCTGGCGCAGCTGGGCCGCAGCGCGCCGAAGCTGGTCGAGGACCTCACCCCGAAGGCGCTGCCGCTGGCCACCGTGGTGCGCGTGCTGCAGAACCTGCTGATCGAGCGCGTGCCGATCCGCCAACTGCGCCGCATCGCCGAGTCGCTGGTCGAGTTCGCCCCGCAGAACACCGATCCGGCCGCGCTCACCGCCGCCGTGCGCACCTCGCTGGGCCGTTTCATCGTGCAGGAGATCTCCGGGATGGCGCCGGAACTGCCCGTCTATACCTTGGCGCCGAATCTGGAACGCGTCTTGCAGGACAGCACCCAGGGAACCGGCGCGGCGCTGGAACCGGGACTGGCGGAACGCCTGCACCAGAGCCTCGCCGACGT
Source organism: Pseudoxanthomonas sp. LjRoot206 (assembly GCF_056175725.1). Classification (NCBI taxonomy): domain Bacteria; kingdom Pseudomonadati; phylum Pseudomonadota; class Gammaproteobacteria; order Lysobacterales; family Lysobacteraceae; genus Pseudoxanthomonas; species Pseudoxanthomonas sp. LjRoot206. The sequence goes on along the minus strand of NZ_JBGFFI010000009.1, from coordinate 7,061 downwards.
GGTGACCAAGCAGGAATCCCGCAGCGAGCCTGCGGTGGTGCTGGTACCGGGAACGGTCCGCGCCGCCCTCGCCCGCCTGGTCCGCCACAGCGTCCCCTCGCTGTCGGTGCTGGCCTACAGCGAGGTTCCCGAGGACAAGCGGTTGAAGCTGGTCGGCACGATCAGTTGAAAGCCGGGATTGGGGAATGGGGATTCGGGATTCGCCACAAGCGGCTCCCTGTTATCGGAGAGCGATCGAATGAAAACGACAACTCGAATCCATCTGCATCGCCGAAAACGATGCTCTGCTCCTGCTCCTGCGAATGCCGAATCCCCAATCCCGAATCCCGGCTCCTGACATGAAAATCAAACGCTTCGTTGCTCCCGACATGCGCACCGCCTTCGCGATGGTGCGGCAGGAACACGGTCCGGACGCGGTGATCCTGTCCAACCGCGTCACCGAGGACGGCGTGGAAATCGTCGCCGCCAGCAATTACGACGAAGCGCTGGTGAAGCACACCCTGGACGCGATGCGCCCGGCCACGCCCGCCGCTCCGTTGCATCCGCTGCTCGACCCTGCGCCGCAGGGACCGGCCGCGAACGCGCCGACCCTGTCGCCCGCCGAAGCCGCCGCCAGCTACTTCTCCCGTCGCCAGTCGGCCGCGCCCGCCGCTCCGGCCGCACCGCGTGCCGAGACGACGAAGCCTGTCGCCCCCGCGCCTGCTCCGGTCGCCGCGATCGCACCGATCGTGGCGCCGCGCGCACCGGCCGCCGAGACTCCGGCGCCGGTCGTGCGCGACCTCGCGCCGCTGCTGATCGAACCCGAATCCTTCGCCGCCAAGCTGGCTGCCTGCCTCCCCGCCGCGCCCGCCAACGAACCGGTCGCCGCGATCGAGCCCATCGCGCCGCCGCGCCGTCCGGTCGCACCGCGCGTCGAGGCCGACGACACCCTGGACCTGGACACGCTGCTGCCGTCCATTGCGCCGCCGGTGTCGCTGCCCGACCCGGAGCCGGCACCTGTCGCGGCCCTGCACGCCAGCCGCATCACCGCGGCCACCCCCGCGCCGGTACCCGCTGCCGTCACCGTGCCGACGCTGACCGTCGTCACCGACGATGCCGCGCAGGCCCGCGAAAGCGACGAACAACTGGTGCAGATGCGCGGCGAACTGTCCGCCATGCGCGAGATGATCGAGCGCGAGATGCACCGCCTCACCGACGAGCGCCTGCGCGGCTCGCCGGTGCGCATGCAGGCGATGGAGCTGATGGAAGACTACGGCTTCGACGCCGGCATCACCCGCGACATCGCCCTGCAGATCCCCGCCGACACCGAACTGCACCGCGGCCGCGGCCTGATGCTGGGCCTGCTGTCGAAGAAGCTGCCGGTGCTCGACACCGACCTGCTGGACACCGGCGGCGTCATCGCCCTGGTCGGTCCCACCGGTGCCGGCAAGACCACGACCATCGCCAAGCTGGCGGCCTGCTTCGCGCAGCGCCACAACGCCCGCGACGTGGCGCTGGTCACCACCGACACCGTGCGCGTCGGCGGCCGCGAACAGCTGCACGGCTACGGTCGCCAGCTCGGCATCGCCGTGCACGAGGCCGACAGCGCGCAGACCCTGGCGCTGGTGCTGGAACGCCTGCGCGACTACAAGCTGGTGCTGATCGACACCGCCGGCCTCGGCCAGCGCGACCGCAACCTGGTCGGCCAGCTCAACTGGCTGCGCGCCTCCGGCCAGGTCAAGACCCTGCTGTGCCTGCCGGCCAATTCGCACTTCTCCGACCTGGACGAAGTGGTCCGCCGCTTCAGCACCGTGCAGCCGCAAGGCGTGGTGCTCACCAAGCTGGACGAGACCGGCCGCCTGGGCAGCGCACTGAGCGTGGTCGTCGACCACCAGTTGCCGATGACCTGGGTGACCGACGGCCAGCGCGTCCCCGACGACCTCCACCGCGCCAACAGCGCCCACCTCGTGCTGCGGCTGGACCAGCTGCGCCGCGAAGCCGATGAACCCTGCTCGACCGAGGCCACCCATGTCGCCTGATCACCCGCTGCAGACCAACCCCCGCAGCACCCCGCCGTTGCCCGGCGCCTTCCATCCCGTGCGTGTCGTCGCCGTCACCGGCGGCAAGGGCGGCGTGGGCAAGACCAATGTGTCGGTCAACCTCGCCGTGTCGCTGGCCGAAATGGGCAAGCGCACGCTGCTGATGGACGCCGACCTCGGCCTGGCCAACGTCGACGTACTGCTCGGCCTGTCGCCCAAGTTCACCCTGGCCGACCTGATCGCCGGCCGTTGTGGGCTGGAAGACGTACTGCTGGAAGGTCCCGAAGGCGTGCTGGTGGTACCGGCCTCGTCGGGTTTCCGCCACATGGCCGAACTGACGCCGGCCGAGCATGTCGGCCTGGTCAACGTGTTCTCCGAACTGCAGCGCGCCCTCGACTTCATGGTGGTCGATACGGCCGCCGGCATCAGCGACAGCGTGCTGACCTTCTGCCAGGCCGCGCAGGACACCGTGGTGGTGGTCTGCGACGAACCGGCCTCGATCACCGACGCCTACGCACTGATCAAGGTACTGGCGCGCGAACGCGGCCTGGACCGTGTCCACGTCGTCGCGAACATGGTCCGCGACCCCAACGAGGGCCGCAAGCTGTACGAAAAGCTCGCCCGCGTCTGCGAACGTTTCCTCGGCGATGTCGCCCTGCACTACCTGGGCGCCGTACCGCAGGACGACTGGCTGCGCCGTGCGGTGCAGCGCCAGCAGCCAGTGGTGAAGGCCTACCCGGGCAGCCCGTCCGCCCGCGCCATCACCGATATCGCCCGCACCACCGCGCGTTGGCAGCCGCCGGTCGGCGCGCGCGGCAACGTGGAGTTCTTCGTCGAACGCCTGATCCAGCGCGGGGTGGCCGCATGAACACCGCCGCCGCCCAGTACCGCGCCGTCCAGCGCGGCAATGCCAACGACTTCGTCACCCAGCACGCCGACCTGGTGCGCCGCATCGCCCACCACCTGGCGGCTCGGCTGCCGGCCAGCGTGGAGATCGACGACCTGGTGCAGGCCGGCATGATCGGCCTGCTGGAAGCCTCGCGCAGCTACGACGCCGAACAGGGCGCCTCGTTCGAGACCTACGCCTCGATCCGCATCCGCGGCTCGATGATCGACGAGATCCGTCGCGGCGACTGGGTACCGCGCTCGGTCCACCGCCGCGCCCGCCAGGCCGCGGCCACCGTGCGCGAGATCGAGCAGCGCACCGGCCGTGCCGCCATCGCCACCGAAGTGGCGAGCGCGATGGAGATGCCGTTGCCCGAATACCTGCGCCTGATGGAAGACGCCGCGCGCGGCCAGGTGTTGAGTCTGGAATCGCACATCGACGACCACGGCGAGCCCAACACCACGCGCACCGGCGGTCCGTCGCCGCAGCAGAACCTGGAGCGCAGCGAGTTCCGCCAGCAACTGGTCAAGTGCATCGGCCAGCTGCCCGAACGCGAGCAGCTGGTGCTGTCGATGTACTACGAACAGGAACTCAACCTGAAGGAAATCGGCGCGGTGCTCGGCGTGAGCGAATCCCGCGTCTGCCAGATCCACGGCCAGGCGATGGTGCGCCTGCGTGGACGCCTGCAGGTCTTCGAGAAGGCCGATGCGGGACTGGAAGACGACGAGTGACCCAGGCAACCCCATGACCCTGTAGGAGCGCCCTGGGGCGCGATGCGTTTCGGTCGATGCGAGCAAAAGCATCGCGCCCGAGGGCGCTCCTACAAGAGCAGCTTTAGCGTTCGCCTAAATCTTTCCCGCCCCCGGCCGATATCCCCACCAGTCCCACCGTCCACGCAACACCGGAGCACCCGTGACCAACAAGAACATGCGCATCCTCATCGTGGATGACTTCTCCACGATGCGCCGCATCATCAAGAACCTGCTCAACGACCTGGGCTACACGAACACGGCCGAGGCCGACGACGGCAACACCGCGCTGGTCGCGCTGGCCCAGGGCAGCTTCGATTTCGTGGTCACCGACTGGAACATGCCCGGCATGACCGGCATCGAACTGCTCAAGTCGATCCGCGCCGACGACCGCTTCAAGACCCTGCCGGTGCTGATGGTGACCGCCGAGGCCAAGCGCGAGCAGATCATCGAAGCCGCGCAGAACGGCGTGAACGGCTACATCATCAAGCCGTTCACGGCGCAGACGCTGGAAGAGAAGCTCGGAAAGATCTTCGAACGCCTGGGAGCGGCCGCCTGATGAACGCCGTCGCCGACGCCACCGGCGCCCGTGCGGCGCTGGTGGAAAAACTGCAGACCGCGCTCGATGCCCTGGAACAGGGCGACGAAGCCGGCTGGCGCCGCGAACTGGACGCCATCGCCGCCTGGCGCACGCAGCCGATGATGCAGGGCCTGGGTCGCCTGGCCCGCGAGCTGGCGCAGACGCTGGGCGAACTGCCGCCGACCGACGCCGGCGAACTCGACGATGCCTGCTCCCGCCTCGACCATGTGGTCGAGATGACCGAACAGGCCAGCCACAAGACGCTGGACCTGGCCGAACAGTGCCGCGGCTACGCCACGCGGCTGAAAGCCACCGACCTGTCGGCCGACCAGGCCGCACTGGTCGACAGCATCGGCAAGGGGCTGTCCGAGATGGCGCTGGCGCAGAGCTACCAGGACCTGACGGGCCAGATCATCCGTCGCGTGGCCGGCATCGTGCGCCGCGTGCACGAGGGTTTCGGCGCGCTCGGCCTGCCGCCGCCGGAAAAAAAGCAGGACAAGGGTTCAGAACTCGCCGGCCCGGCCGTTGCTGGTCTTGACCGCAATGCGTTTTCGCAGGACGACGCCGACGACCTGCTGTCCGGCCTGGGGTTGTAGCCCCGGGGGACGCGCGCTGCGGAACCGGAGACCCGTCATGTCCGCTGCTGCCCGCCGTTCCCGCCACCCCGTCGTCCTGCTGTTCGTGGGATTGCTGCTGGTCTGCGATGTCGTGGTGGGGCGCTTCCTGCGCCGCCGCCACGCCCACGCGATGCGCCTGCTCGATTCCTCCCGCTGATCGCCTGCCCGGTAACCGACCCGCCCATGTCCGCCGTCACGCCTGAAATCGCCGCCGACTTTCTGATCGAAGCGCAGGAGATCCTCGACCGGCTCGGCGAACAGCTGGTCACGCTGGAACAGGATCCGTCCGACAGCGGCCAGCTCAACGCGGTGTTCCGCGGCTTCCACACGCTGAAGGGCGGCGCCGGCTTCCTCGGCATCCAGGCCATGGTCAACCTCTGCCATGCGGCGGAAGAAACCCTGGGGCTGGTGCGCGCCGGCCAGGCCGCGCTGGAATCGCAGCACTTCGACGCCGCCCAGCAGTCGCTGGACTGGCTGCAGCAGATGCTGGACGCCGTCGGTGCGGGCGACGACCCGCCGCACGCGCCGCAGACGCTGATCGAGCAGTTCGACGTGCACGGCAGCGCGCCGGTGCAGAAGCCCGTCGCCGCAGCATCCGTTGCCGCCGCGCCGGCGGGCGACCTGATCGGCGACGACGAATTCGAGGCCTTGCTCGACCAGTTGCATGGCGGTGGCGCGCCGACCAGCGTCGCCCCGTCCGCGCCGCCGCGCGCCGTGCCTGCGCCCTCCCCTGCGAAGCCCGCGACGCCGAAACCGGCGGCCAAGGCCGGGGGCGAAGCCGAGCAGACCATCCGCGTGGATACGAAGCGGCTGGACGCCATCGTCAACCTCGTCGGTGAGCTGGTGCTGTCGCGCAACCGCCTGAAGACGCTGCGCACGCGCATCCGCGACGAAGAGCTCGACCGCGCGGTCAGCAGTCTCGACATCGCCACCGCCCGCCTGCAGACCGCCGTCATGCGCACGCGCATGCAACCGGTCGGCAAAGTGTTCTCGCGCTTCCCCAAGGTCGCCCGCGACGTCGCCCGCCAACTGCAGAAGGAAGTCGACCTGGAACTGGTCGGCGCCGATACCGAACTGGACCGCAACCTGGTGGAGGCCTTGGCCGATCCGCTGGTGCACCTGGTGCGCAACGCGATCGACCACGGCATCGAAGTGCCGTCGCTGCGCGAGGCCTGCAGCAAGCCGCGGGCGGGCCACGTGCGCCTGTCGGCGCAGCAGGAAGGCGACTTCGTCACCATCGAGATCCGCGACGACGGCGCCGGCATCGACCCGGAACGGCTGCGCGTGAAGGCGCTCGAGAAAGGCCTGATCGATCCCGAAGCCGCAGCCCGCCTGACCCACGACGAATGCCTGCAGCTGATCTTCCTGCCCGGCTTCTCCACCAAGGCCGAGGTCACCGACATCTCCGGCCGCGGCGTCGGCATGGACGTGGTGCAGTCGCGCATCCGCGAGCTGAGCGGGCAGATCACCATCCATTCCGATGTCGGCCGCGGCAGCCGCTTCGTCATCCGCGTGCCGCTGACGCTGGCCATCCTGCCCACGCTGCTGGTGCAGGCCGGGGATCCGGTCTACGCGCTGCCGCTGGCACGCGTAATGGAGGTGCTGCATGCGCCGTCCGAAAGCCTGCGCTGGTTCGACGGCCAGGCCGTGCTCGATCGCCAGACCCATACCCTGCCGCTGGTCGACCTGCGCCAGTGGCTGCGCGTGGATCCGGTGATGGCACCGCTGCTCACCATCGTGGTGCTGCAGATGGGCGAACAGCGCTTCGGCCTGGTCGTCGACCAGGTCCGCGGTCGCGAGGAAGTCGTCATCAAGCCCCTGCCGCGCGCGGTGCGCGGCCTGCCCGGCTATGCCGGCGCCACCCTGATCGGCGACGGCCGCATGGCGCTGATCCTCGATGTCGACGGGCTTCGCGCGACSGCATAGCCAGCTTTGTAGGAGCGCCCTCGGGCGCGATGCTTCTCCCTGAAATGCAAGAGCRTCGCGCCCGAGGGCGCTCCTACRGATGATGTGGGCTGTGGGTGATCCCGCTCGCCCCTCATTGCCACGGGCCGYGCGCGGCCTGCCCGGCCATTCCGGCGCCACGTTGATCGGCGACGGCCGCATGGCGTTGATCCTCGATGTCGACGGATCGCGCGCGACGGCATAGCCAGCTTTGTAGGAGCGCCCTCGGGCGCGATGCTTCTCCCTGAAATGCAAGAGCGTCGCGCG
>NZ_JBGFFI010000008.1:0-53800 GCF_056175725.1 Pseudoxanthomonas sp. LjRoot206 | reverse complement strand
CAGTCGGTCAACCGGCCGCGCCGCATGAACGACAACGCACACATGGAGTCATGGAACAAGTCGATGAAGTCGGACATGTATCACCGCCACCGCTTCGACAGTGATCGTTCGCTGCGCATGGCCGTCAACGACTACATCCAGTTCTACAACCACCAGCGCCTGCACTCGGCGCTTGGCTATCGATCACCGGTGGAGTTCGAGCAGTGCCGCTAGAGAATTGGTGTCCACTTTTTCGTAGGAACTGCCGCGGGCTTCTGCGTTTCGCGCGTCGCGGCGGTTACTGCAGGCTGAAAGCGACCGGCACCAGGCCATAGGCCTGCACGACCTGTCCGTTCTGCATGGCCGGCTTGAAGCGCCATGTCTTCAGCACGTGCTGAAGGGCGGCCCTGTCCAGATTGCGGTTGCCGCTGCTGGTTTCGATCGTCACGTCGGCGGGCTTGCCGTCGATGTCCACCAGTACCCGCAGGACGACCGTTCCTTCGATGCCGCTGCGCAGTTCATTGATCGGATAGCGCGGGGATGTCGCGCGGACGTATTCGAGCGTTGCCGATGGCAGCGGTCCGGTGCCCAGCGTCGTGCCGTCCAGGCCGCCATCGTCGATCACGGGCGCAGGGGTATCGACCGCGCGTTCGCTGCCCATGTCCACGATGATCGGAACGTCGACGATCTGCTTGTCCTCGACGGGTCGCACCACCGGGCTCGGCTCGACCGGCTTGGGCTTCAGCTTTTCTACGATTTCGGCTTCGACGGGCTTGGGTTCGATCTTTTCCTTCTCGTACCACTCGATGATGGTCTTCTGCTTTGCAGGCAGGGCGAGAGGTGGTGCCGCCATCGGCATCAGCAGCATGAGCAGGGCGGCGGCGTGGACTGCGATGGCGGCCGCGATGGCGGCGATGCGGCCGATGTCGATGCGGGTATCGGAACCGTGGGGTAGTGCGCGAACCATGATCCACCTCCTTGGGGGCTGTGAACGGAACAACGCTCGGCCGCAGGAAGTGGGGTTGCAACGTCCCCGCGCCGCAGTTCCAGACTGTACTCCGGCGGATGGCGCGCGCAAGAGGGGGTGGGCTTCGACCTTCGGCGTAGTCCTGGGATCCCGCCTCGGAACGAAAAACGGCGCCCCGGAGGGCGCCGTCTTCATGACGTCGGCGTGGACCTTACTTGCCCAGTTCGAACACCACGTCCAGGTTGATCGAGACGGTGGTTTCGCCCGGCGAGACCGGCGGGGCGCCCGAGGCGTCGCGGGCTTCCATCTTGGCCATCGCCATCATCGGCATCGGGCGGAAGCCACCGTTGCCCTCGGAGATGCTGACGATGCGGCGCACCTTCAGGCCCAGTGACTTGGCATAGGTCTCGGCACGGGCCTGGGCCTTCTTCAGCGCGGCCAAGCGGGCTTCGTCATAGACCGGCTCCGGGTTGTCGATCTCGAAGCTGGGGCCGTTGATCTGGTTGGCGCCCACGCCCGCCAGCGCATCCAGCACCTTGCCCAGCTTGGCGATGTCGCGGACCTTGATGCTGACGGTGTTGTTGGCCTGGTAGCCCGTGATCTTGGGGGCTTCGTTCTCGGCGTAGCGGTACTGAGGATTGAGGCTGATCCCGCTGGTCTGCACGTCCTTGTCGGCGATGCCGGCCGCCTTGATGGCGGCCACGACCTTGGCCATCTGCTCGCTGTTCTGGCGCATCGCGGTGTTGCCGTCGACCGCCTGGGTGACGACGCCGGCGGAGATCGAGGCGATGTCCGGCACGCGCGAAGCCTCGGCCTGCGCCGACACGTTGAGCAGAGTGCCTTCCGGCAGGGCGGCACCAACGCTGGCGAGGGTCTGGGCGGAGGAGGTCATGGCGGCAGTGGTTCCGAGGGACAGGGTCAGGGCGAGCAGCAAGGGGCGGAGCAGGGGCAGGCGCATGGGATCTCCTTTTCGTGTTGGGTGATGCGGCACCCGGTCGTCGACGACGCGCAGGGTGTTCACGATGACATGAACGCGCCGTGATCTGGCGCAGGGTTGGGTGGACCCGGCCGGCATCAGCGATCATTCAGTCAGGCGCCGCGGGTTATTCTTCCGCGATGCTCTATCTGGCTTCCCAATCCCCGCGCCGCGCCGAACTGCTGACCCGCCTGGGCCTGACCTTCGGGCGTATCGATCTCGACATCCCCGAGCACCGCCAGCCCGACGAGCCCGCCACCGACTACGTCCGCCGCGTCGCCCGCGAGAAGGCGGGTGCCGGCCTGCTGAAGGTCGTCGCCACCCCGGGCGCCGTGGTGCTGGGGGCCGACACCGAGGTGATCCTGGAGGACGAGGTCTTCGGCAAGCCCGTGGATGCCGCCGATGCCGCCGCCATGCTGCGCCGCCTGTCCGGGCGCACGCACCAGGCCGTCTCCGCCGTCTCGGTGGTCAGTGCCTCGCGCGAAGCACAGGCGCTGGTGGTCACCGACGTCAGCTTCGCCGACCTGGACGAGGACGAGATCGCCGCCTACGTCGCCAGCGGCGAGGCGATGGGCAAGGCGGGCGCCTATGGCATCCAGGGACGCGCCGAACAGTTCGTCACCCGCCTGGCCGGCAGCTACTCGGCGGTGATGGGCCTGCCGCTGCACGAAACCTCGAAGCTGCTGCGCGACTTCGGCATCCATCCATCGGCATCCGCCGCCACCGCGTCAGCCTGAGGGAAGGACCCCATGTCGGAAGAAATCCTGGTCAACGTCACTCCGCGCGAAACGCGCGTCGCGGTGATCGAAAACGGCATGCTGCAGGAACTGCACATCGAGCGCGGCTGGCGTCGCGGCGTGGTGGGCAACATCTACAAGGGCAAGGTGCAGCGGGTGATGCCCGGCATGCAGGCCGCCTTCGTCGAGGTCGGTCTCGACCGCGCCGCGTTCCTGCATGCGAACGACATCGTGCGCTCGTCGCCGGGCGCGGTGGTCGAGGGCGAAGAGGCGCCGCTGCCCGCGCCGCCGGCCGCTCCCATCATGGACCTGCTGCGCGACGGCCAGGACATCGTGGTGCAGGTGGTGAAGGACCCGATCGGCAGCAAGGGCGCGCGCCTGACCACGCAGATCAGCATTCCATCGCGCTACCTGGTGCTGTTGCCGCAGTCGAAGGTGATCGGCGTGTCGGCGCGCATCGAGGATGAGGCCGAGCGCCATCGCCTCAAGCAGGTCGTCACCGAACTGGCCGGCCTGCATGGCGGCCACGGCTACATCATCCGCACCAACGCCGAAGGCCAGCCGGCCGAGGCGCTGGCCGAGGACATCGCCTACCTGTCGCGCGTGTGGAACGTGGTCGAGCGGCGTGGCCGCGAATCGCCCTCGTGCAGCATCCTGTACGAAGACCTCAGCCTGCCGCTGCGTGCGGTGCGCGACCTGATCCGCAAGGACGTGGAGAAGGTCAAGGTCGACTCCAAGGAAACCCACGAACGCCTGCAGGCCTTCGTCGCCAAGTACATGCCGGTGCTGGCCGAACGCATCGAGCTGTACGGCGGCGAGCGGCCGATCTTCGACCTGTACGGCGTCGAGGACGAGATCGGCCGCGCGCTGGACAAGCAGGTGCCGCTGAAGTCCGGCGGCTACCTGGTGATCGACCAGACCGAGGCGATGACCACGGTCGACGTGAATACCGGCTCGTTCCTGGGCCAGCGCAACCTCGAAGAGACGGTCTACCGCACCAACCTGGAAGCGGCGCAGGCAGTGGCGCGCCAACTGCGGCTGCGCAACCTCGGCGGCATCATCATCATCGACTTCATCGACATGGATGATCCCGAGCATCGCCGCCAGGTGCTGCGCACGCTGGAGAAATCGCTGGCGAAGGACCACGCCAAGACCACGGTGTACGAGTTCTCGCCGCTCGGCCTGGTGGAGATGACCCGCAAGCGCACGGTGGAAAGCCTGGCCCGCCAGTTGTCCGAGCCGTGCCCGGAATGCAGCGGCCGCGGCAGCATCAAGACCACCGAAACCGTGACCTACGAGATCTTCCGCGAGATCACCCGCGCCGTGCGCCAGTTCGAAGCCGCGCGCCTGCTGGTGATCGCCTCGCCGAAAGTGGTCGCGCGCATCACCGACGAGGAGTCGACGGCAGTGGCCGAGCTGGAGGAGTTCCTGGGCAAGTCGATCCGTTTCCAGGCGGACGAGCAATACCTGCAGGAGCAGTTCGATGTCGTGCTGCTTTGAGGCCGGGATAGGAGATTGGGGATTCGGGATTCGTAGGCTCCGCCGCGGCCTGCTTTTCCGAATCCCCCATCCCCAATCCCCGATCCCGGCGAGCGCAGCGAGCTGATGCCCACGCCGCTGCGCCGCCGCCTGCGCCTGGCCCGCCGGGGTGCCGTCTATGGCATCGCGGTGGTGCTGGTGTGCATGGCCGTGGTGCTCGGCATCGCCAGCCAGGTGCTGCCGCTGGCCGAGCGGCATCCGGACCGCGTCGCGGCGTGGCTCAGCGAGCGCGCGGGCCGGCCGGTCGCCTTCGATGCGGTGAAGACGCAATGGACGCGTCGCGGGCCGCTGCTGCAACTCGATGGCCTGCGCCTGGGCGAGGGCGACAATGGCGTGCGCATCGGCCAGGCCGAGGTGCTGGTGTCGATGTATGGTGGCCTGCTGCCCGGCCGCTCGTTCACCGAGTTGCGATTGCGTGGCCTGTCGCTGACGCTGCAGCGCGGCGACGACGGCAAGTGGGCGGTGCGCGGCCTGCCCGGGCAGCAGCAGTCCACGGAAGATCCGCTGCGGAGCCTGGAGGGCCTGGGCGAACTGCAGGTGATCGATGGCAAGCTGGCGATCGTCGCGCCGTCGCTGGGCTGGGATATCCGACTGCCCGAGATCGACCTGCGCCTGCGCGTCGATGGCGACCGTGTCCGTGCGGGCACGCGTGCGTGGATCCGCAAGGACGCCGCGCCGCTGAACGTGGCGGTCGACTTCGACCGCAAGGCCGGCGACGGACGCGCCTACCTCGACGTATCGGCGGACGACATCGGCGTGTGGTCGCCGCTGCTGCGCTATGCCGGCGTGGTGGCCGAGCGCGGCAACGGGCGCGTGCAGGCATGGACGGAACTGCGCCAGCACCGGGTGGTGCTGGTGACCGCCGATGCTCGGCTGCGCCACGTCGGGCTCCAGGGAGCGCCGTTGCCGGAGTCCGCGGCGCCGACGCGCATCGCGTTCGAACAGATGGAAGGCCGCCTGCGCTGGCGACTGGTGTCGGGCGGCTGGCGGCTCGATGCGCCCCACCTGCGCGTCGGCACGGCGCCGGCCGTGCCGACGCTCGATGGCCTGGTGATCGCGGGTGGCGAGCGCTACGCCCTGCTGGCCGATCAGGTGGATGCGGCGCCGCTGTTCGCCGTGCTGGGCCTCAGCGACAAGGTCGATGCCGGCCTGCGGCGCTGGCTGGTGCAGGCACGGCCGGGCGCGCGCCTGGCGCGGCTGGAGCTGGCCGGGCGCAAGGACGGTGGGCTGCACGCGGAAGGACAGCTGCGCGACATCTCGTTCCGGGCCGTGGGCGATGCGCCCGGGCTCAGTGGTCTGGCCGGTGACTTCGATGGCGATGCCGATGGCTTCCGGCTGAAGCTGGATCCCGCGTCCGCAATGCGCTTCGACTGGCCCAGCGGCTTCGCCGTGGTGCATGACGTGCGCCTGCAGGGCGACGTGCTGGGTTGGCGTGAGGGCGCTGGCTGGCGGGTAGGTACCAGCGCGCTGCATGTGCAAGGCAAGGGATACGCCGCCGACGTGCGTGGTGGCATGTGGTTCCAGGGCGACGGTACGCGGCCGTGGATCGACCTGGCGGCGGATCTGGCGGACGCGCCGGTGCCGGTGGCGAAAGGCTTCTGGATCCACCACAAGATGCCGAAGGCGGCGGTCGACTGGCTCAACGGCGCACTGATCGGCGGCACCGTGCGCAACGGGCGCGCGATCGTCAGCGGCGATCTGGACGACTGGCCGTTCACCGACCACAACGGTCGCTTCGAAGCGGTGGCGCGCATCGAACACGGACAGTTCAAGTTCCAGCCGGAATGGCCGCAGTTGGAACAGGTCGACGCCGACATCGCCTTCATCGGCAACGGTTTCGGGCTGAAGGGGCGTGGTGCGCTCGCCGGGGTGGCGATTCCCGCATTCCAGGCCGGCATCGCCGACTTCGGCGACGGCGACCTGAAGATCACCGCGCGCACCGACACCGATGCCGGCCGCCTGCTCGCACTGTTGCGGCAGAGCCCGCTGCACAAGACCTACGGCGACACGCTGGACCACCTGCAGGCCAAGGGGCCGGTCGCGGCGACCTTCGACCTGCTGCAGCCGTTGCATGCCGACGAGCAGGCGCGCAAGAAACTGTCCGGCACCGTGGATCTGAAAGGCACGCAGCTGTCCGAGACGCGCTGGGACCTGGTGTTCGACAACGTGCGCGGCAAGGCGAAGTACGACGATGGCGGTTTCGCATCCGCGCCGCTCCAGGTCGTGCACGACGGCCAGCCGGGCGTGCTGGGGCTGCGCGCCGGCAGCGGCGTGCGCGATCGCAACCAGGCCTTCGAAGCCGACCTGGCCGCGGTCGTGGACGCGGACCGCCTGCTCGACCGTGCGCCCGAGATGGCGTGGTTGAAACCCTATATGGACGGTCGTTCGTCCTGGACCGTGGGCGTCACGATTCCGCGCACGCCGGCCGGCGCGGTGGCACCGCCCACGCAGCTCAGCCTGACGTCGGACCTGGTGGGCACCGCAATGAGCCTGCCGGCGCCGATGCGCAAGGCCGCGGCGACACCGCTGGCGACCACGGTGCGTGCACCGTTGCCGATGGGGAGCGGCGAGATCGACGTCGCGTTCGGCGATCTGCTGGCGCTGCGCGCGCGCAATGCCAACGGCGAGACCGGCGTGCGCGTGGTGCTGGGCAGCGACGAAGTGAAGAGCGCGCCGCCGCCGTCGGGCCTGGTCGCCACCGGCCGTACCGGTGCACTGGATGCGATGGAATGGATTGCCGTCGCGCGCGGTGGTGGCGGTGAAGGCGACGGCCTGTCGCTGCGCCATATCGACGTCACGGCCGAGCGGCTGCTGATGATCGGCTCCGTGTTTCCCGATACGCGCCTGCAACTTGCGCCCGCACAGCAGGCGCTGGCGGTGTCGCTGGACGGCGAGGCATTGTCCGGGGCCCTGCTCGTGCCCGATGCGAAGGGCGCGCCGATCGCCGGCAAGCTGGCGCGCGTGCATTGGCGCAAGGCGCCGTCAGGTGGCGTCGCGGCCGGCGATGCGGGCGCGCGGAGCGCCACCGACGACATCGATCCGGCGGCGGTGCCGCCGCTGTCGCTGGACGTCGAGGACCTGCGCTTCGGCGATGCGCGGCTGGGCACGGCCAAGCTGCGCACGCGGCAGCAGTCCGACGGCCTGTATGTGGACCAGTTGCAGCTGCGTTCGCCCGGCCAGCAGATCGATGTACACGGCCAATGGACCGGCACCGGCACTGCGGCGCGCACGCGTTTCGCGGCCGAGGTGAAGAGCGAGAACTTCGGCGTGCTGTTCGACGATCTGGGACTGGGCGACCGCGTCGGCGGCGGCCACGGCCAGGTTTCCGCCGATGCAGGCTGGGCAGGCAGCCCGGCGGCCTTCCGCTTGGCCGCGCTGGAGGGCAGCATGAAACTCGCCGTACGCGACGGCCATCTGCTCGAGGTCGAGCCGGGTGCAGGGCGCGTACTCGGCCTGCTCAGCGTGGCCGAGGTGCGGCGCCGGCTGATGCTCGATTTCAGCGATTTCTTCTCGAAGGGCTTCGCGTTCAACCGCATCGACGGCGATATCCGCGTCGGCGCCGGACTGGCACGCAGCGACAACCTGCTGATCGATGGCCCCGCGGCCGAGATCGCGATCCGCGGCGACACCGACCTGCGCAGCGAGCAGTTCGACCAGACCGTCGACGTCAAGCCGAAATCCGCCAACGTGCTCACGGCCGTCGGCGCGGTCGCCGGCGGTCCCATCGGCGCCGCGGTGGGCGCGGTGGCCAATGCCGTGCTGAAGAAGCCGCTGGCGGAAATGGGCGCCAAGACCTACCGCGTTACCGGCCCCTGGAAATCGCCCAAGGTCGAAGTGGTGGGGCGCGAGCAGTCGCGTGCACGCAACGACGAAGACCACACCGGCCGCGCCGGCGCCCCCTGACGCGCGCGGGCCCGGGGCGGCGCTTGCCGCGACCCGGTTCCGCCCCCATGGTAATGACATGACCCTGCCCATCTCGCTCGCCGAAACCCGCCTCCTCCTGCCTGCCGGCCTCGATCCGTCCGGTCTCGACCGCGCCTTCGGCACGCTGCTGGGTCCGGGCATCGATTTCGGCGACCTGTACTTCCAGCACGCCCGCCGCGAGAGCTGGACGGTCGAGGACGGCATCGTCAAGGACGGTGCGCACTCGATCGAGCAAGGCGTAGGCGTGCGCGCGATCTCCGGCGAGAAGACCGGGTTCGCCTACTCCGACGACATCAATGCACAAGCGCTGCTGGGTGCGGCGAAATCCGCACGTGCGATCGCCCGCGACGGCGCGGCGCATGCGCCGCGCGCGCTGGTGCGCAGCGGCGGTCGCGCCCTGTATGCCGGCGACGATCCCATCGACGCGATGGGCAACGACGCCAAGGTCGACGCGCTGCGTGCGGTCGACCGCTTCCTGCGTGCGGCCGATGCGCGCGTGCAGCAGGTCACCGTCAGCCTGTCCGGCGGTATCGACACCGTGCTGGTCGCGCGCAGCGACGGCGTGCTCGCCTCCGACGTGCGCCCGCTGGTGCGCTTGAACGTGCAGGTGATCGTCGAGCAGAACGGCCGCCGCGAATCGGGGTATGCCGGCATGGGTGGACGCTACGGCTATGCCGAGCTGTTCGCCGACGGCAAGCCGGAAGACCTCGCACGCGAAGCCTTGCGCCAGGCGCTGGTGAACCTGGAGGCGATCGATGCGCCGGCCGGCGTGATGCCGGTGGTGCTCGGCAGCGGCTGGCCGGGCGTGCTGCTGCACGAGGCCGTCGGCCACGGGCTGGAAGGCGACTTCAACCGCAAGGGCACCAGCGTGTATGCGGGTCGCATCGGCCAGCAGGTCGCGTCGAAGGGCGTCACCATCGTCGACGACGGCACGCTGCCGGGTCGCCGCGGCTCGCTCAACATCGACGACGAAGGCACGCCGACCAACTGCACCACGCTGATCGAGGATGGCGTGCTGGTCGGTTACATGCAGGACACCCACAACGCGCGTCTGATGGGCGTGGCGCCCACCGGCAACGGTCGCCGCGAATCGTTCGCCCACCTGCCGATGCCGCGCATGACCAACACCTACATGCTCTCCGGCCAGCACGACCCGCAAGACATGATCCGCTCGGTGAAGAAAGGCCTGTACGCGGTGAACTTCGGCGGCGGGCAGGTCGACATCACCAGCGGCAAGTACGTGTTCTCCGCCACCGAGGCTTACCTGATCGAGGACGGTCGCATCACCGCGCCGGTCAGGGGCGCCACGCTGATCGGCAACGGCCCGGAGACCATGCAGAAGGTGAAGATGGTCGGCCACGACCTGGCGCTCGACCAGGGTGTCGGCGTGTGCGGCAAGGACGGCCAGAGCGTGCCGGTCGGCGTGGGCCAGCCGTCGTTGCTGATCGAAGGCCTGACGGTGGGCGGCACGAAGGCGTGAGCCGCCCAGTGCTCTCCTTCTCACTCCGGGAGAAGGTGCCCGCAGGGCGGATGAGGGTGCGGCGGAGTCCACGCGGCAGGCGCATCATGGACTCCGCCGCACCCTCACCCCAACCCCTCTCCCGGTGGGAGAGGGGCTAGTGTGCGTCGTCTTCGTCAGCGTCCCTGGCATCGGACGAGAGCAGCAGCTCGCGCAGCTCCCGGAACAGGTCGCGGAAGGCACGCGGCGGCTTGTTCTTCGCTTTTTCGTCGATCGCGTTGCGCACCAGTTGGCGGAGCTTCTGGCGGTCGGCGGTGGGAAACGCGTCCAGCAGGTCGGCCAGCGCCTGGTCGCCATCGGCCAGCAGGCGGTCGCGCCACTGTTCGGCCTGGTGCAGCAGGGCGGTCTCGCGGCGCGCCGCTTCGCCGCCTTCGTCCATCGCATCGCGGATCGCTTCCAGCACCTCGTCTTCCTCGCGCCGCATCTGCTTGGCGAGGAACTGCAGCTGGCGTTTGTGCGCGATGTGCGAGGTGATGCGCTGCGTTTCGACGATATGCGGCATCAGGTCCTCGGGAATCGGCAGGCGCGCCAGCTGTGCGGCCGGCAGCGCGACCAGTTTCTCGGCCAGGCTGCGGATCTCCAGCGCTTCGCCCCGTTGCTGGGTACGGCTGGGACTGAAGAATTCGCCGGTTTCGGGGTCGCGTCCGCGCATGGTGAAGCCTCTTTCTCGCTCCCGCTGCGTCGCGCGGGGGCCTGGACTAATACCGATCCTGCGCCTGGGCGCGGATCACAGGACACAAGGATAAAGCATTGAACGCCACCGCCCTGACTTCTTCCGACGACAGCCTCGCCCGGCTCGACCGCCTGGAGGCGCTGTCCCGGCGCCTGCTGGAGCGCGCGCGCGTCCATGGCGCCACCCAGGCCGAAGTAAGCTGCAGCGAGGAAACCGGCCTCAACGTCAACGTGCGTCTGGGCGACGTGGAGACGGTGGAGTCCACCCGCGATCGCGGGATCGGCGTCACCGTCTACTTCGGCCAGCGCAAGGGCAGCGCGAGCACCGCCGACCTGCGCGAAGAGAGCCTGGAGGCCACGGTGGTGCAGGCCTGCGCCATCGCGCGCTACACCGAGGACGACGACGCCTCCGGCCTGGCCGACGCGGCGCTGATGGCGTCCGATTTCCCCGATCTCGACGTATGGCATCCGTGGGCGCTGGAGATGGACCACGCGGTCGACCTGGCGCTGGCCTGTGAAGCGGCGGGACGCGATGCCGATGCGCGCATCGAGAACTCCGACGGCGCCTCCGTCGGCAGTGGCGAAAGCCTGTCGGTGTACGCCAACTCGCACGGGTTCATCGGCCGCGAGCGCGAGACCCAGCACACCATCGGCTGCGCGCTCATCGCCGGCCAGGGCGACGGCATGCAGCGCGATGGCTGGTACAGCACGGCGTTGTCGCACCTGGAACTGGACGATCCGGCATCGATCGGCCGCAAGGCCGCCGAGCGCACGGTGTCGCGCCTGCAGCCGCGCTCGCTGGCGACGGGCGAGTACCGCGTGCTGTTCTCGGCGGAAATCGCGCGCTCGCTGGTCGGCCATCTGCTCGGGGCAGTCTCCGGCGGCGCGCTGTACCGGAAGGCCAGCTTCCTGCTCGACCACGTCGGCCAGCGCATCTTCCCGGACTGGTTCGCCATCGAGGAGCTGCCGTTGCTGCCGCACGGCTTGCGCTCGGCCGCCTTCGATGCCGAGGGCGTGGCGACGAAACGCTCCCACCTGATCCGCGACGGCGTGCTGGAACGTTACGTGCTGGGCAGCTATTCGGCGCGCAAGCTCGGCCTGCAGAGCACCGGCAATGCAGGCGGCGTCCACAACCTGCAGGTCAAGGCCAATGCGGGTGGTCTGGAGGAGTTGCTGGCGGGCATGCGCACCGGCCTGCTGGTCACCGAGCTGATGGGGCAGGGCGTGAACGGCGTGACCGGCGACTATTCGCGGGGTGCGGCCGGGTTCTGGGTCGAGGACGGCGTGCTGGCCTACCCGGTGGACGGCATCACCGTCGCCGGTAACCTCAAGGCCATTTTCTCGGGTATCGAAGCCGTGGGCCGCGATGTCGATCGCCGCTCCCATGTCGGGGTCGGGTCCATCCTGGTCGGGCGGATGACGGTCGCGGGCGAGTAGCAGCCGTCATGCGTCGCGGTCATGTGACCCGTCGCGACATCGATTCCCGTTATGCTTGGCGCGCGGAGTCTGCGGCGGAGCCGTGGTACTCGACAGCCCTACCAACCATTCTCGGGGAACCCTGCATGAGCGAATTCGATAACGTCACCGCACCGCCGCCGCCGACCGCGGGCGACGCACCTCAGGATCAGCGCACGATGTCGCTGCTGGCGCACCTGCTGGGCATCATCACCGGTCCGATCGGTGCGCTGATCATCTGGCTGGTCAGCAAGGACGATGCCTCCAAGGGTTTCGTCGTCGACCAGTCCAAGGAAGCGCTGAACTTCCAGATCACGGTATTCATCGCGATCGTCATCTCCTGGATCCTCGCCTTCGTGCTGATCGGCCTGCTGCTGATGCCGCTGGTCGGCATCGCCAACCTCGTGCTGTGCATCATCGCCGGCATCAAGGCCAACAACGGCGAGTCCTACCGCTATCCGTTCGCCCTGCGCCTGATCAAGTAAGCGATCGTCGCGTGGAAGGAAAAAGCCCGGCATCGCCGGGCTTTTTTCTTGCCGTCGTTCAGTGGCTGCGATGGATCGCCAGGTCGCCGAGCGCGCGCAGCGCGTCGGCGCGACTGTCGTAGGGTGCCAGCGCCTCGCGCATGCGCACATCCAGTTCCGCGAGCTTCGCTTTCGCACCCTCCATGCCCAGCAGTGCCGGATACGTCGACTTGGCCTGCGCCACGTCCTTGCCGGCGGTCTTGCCCAACTGGTCCGAACTGCCCTCGATATCGAGGATGTCGTCGCGCACCTGGAAGGCCAGGCCCAGCGCGGTGGCGAAATCGTCCAGCCGCGCCTGCGTGGCGATATCCGCGCCGCCGGCCAGCGCGCCCATGCGCACCGCCGCGCGGATCAGGGCGCCGGTCTTCAGCGCATGCATCCGCTGAAGATCGTCCAGCGACTGCTGCGACCCGGTGGCATCGATGTCGAGGGCCTGGCCGCCGCACATGCCGGCGGCGCCGGAGGCCTGCGCCAGTGCGGCCAGCCAGTCCACGCGCAACGTCGCGTCGACCTCGGCCGTGGCCAGCTGTTCGAACGCGAGCGTCTGCAGCGCATCTCCTGCGAGGATGGCGGTGGCTTCGTCGAAGGCGATGTGCACGGTCGGCTTGCCCCGGCGGAGATCGTCGTCGTCCATCGCCGGCAGGTCGTCGTGCACCAGCGAATAGGCATGGACCAGTTCGACCGCGAGGGCGGGCGCATGCAGAGAGGCTTCGTCCGCGTCCAGCAGCGCACCGCTGGCGTACACCAGCAGGGCACGCATGCGCTTGCCGCCGCCGAGCACGGCGTGGCGCATGGCGGCATGCAGGCGCTGCGGTGCGTCCTCTGCCGGCGGCAGGGCGCAATCCAGGCGATCTTCCAGCGCCGCCGCCCAGGCGGCGAAACGCGGATCAGCGGCCATCGGGTGCGGGTGCGAAGGCTTCGCCGTTCCCGGGCTGTTCCGGATCGCTGAGCAGGCGGACGCGCAGTTCGGCCTGTTCCAACGCCGTCTGGCATTGCCGGTACAGGCCGACGCCGCGTTCGTACGCGGCGAGGGAGGCTTCCAGGCTCAGGTCGCCGTGTTCCATCTTCTCGACCAGGTGCTCGAGCTCGTCCAGCGACTGTTCGAAATGGGCGACGGGTGAGGCGTCTGCGGGGGTCTTCTTTGCCATGCGGCAAGTGTGGGGATCGCCCGCGGCCAGGTCAAACGCGGTGCGTGTTCAGCCGCGGCGCCAAATCAGGCGGGCGTCCCGTTGGCGCAACCAGGCATCGGCAGCGGCCGACAGGACCAGGTCGCCTGCCGCCCACAGCGTGTCGCCTTGCCAGAGCAGCGGCAGCTGTCGACGTTCCCATGGGGGCACGCCCAGCGACTGCAGTACGTCCTTCAGCGCGTGGCGGTGGTCGCGCCCAGGCAGGACGACACGCTCGCCGCCGTGGCGCGCAGCGAGGCGCAATGGCGGATCGAAACGTGCGCCGTCGCCCTGCAACTCCAGCGTGCCGCCATCGGGCAGCAGGCACGGCGCGGCGCCGTCCCAGTCCGTCTGCCAGCTCTCCGGCAAGGCCGGACGAAGCCGCTCGGCGTGCAGCAGTCCGCGCCAGCGCCGGATGACCGCACCTTGCCACGCGAATTCGGCCTGCGCGTCGCTGCGCGCGTCCAGCAGCTGCGTGTCGATCTGCACCACGCCCTCTGCGGGCAACGGGGGCAACGACAGCGTCCTGATCCAGCTGCGCAGCGCACGTGCACACCGAGCAGCGCCCGCATCGCGCAACGGCGCGACCTGGAGGGCAGCGGGATCGGCGGTCGCAGCACTGGCCAGCAGTTGATGGTCCTGTCGCGCCAGCAGGCCGCTGGCTTCGTCGCTCAGCGAGGCACTGCGCGCGAACGCCGCATCCGTGTGCGGCCAGCGCTGTCGCAGCAACGGCAGCACGTCGAGTCGCAGGAAGTTGCGGTCGGCCTCCGTGCGCCCGTTGCTTGGGTCTTCCACCCACTGCAGCGCGTGCGCCTCCGCGTAGTCCCGCACGGCAGCGCGTGCGGTGTCCAGCAAGGGGCGCCACAGCCATCCGGGACCGAACGATCGCCACGGCCGCATCGCGGCCAGTCCATCCGGACCCGAGGCGCGCAGTGCGCGCAGCAGGAACGTTTCCGCCTGGTCATCGCGGTGATGGGCGAGGGCGATGATGTCGCCTGCCTGCATCACGTCGATGAAGGCCTGTCGCCGCGCGTGCCGCGCGGCCGCTTCGAGGCCCTCCCCGCGCGTGGTGTCCACCCGTACGCGTCGCACCTGCAAGGGCACCTCAAGCGTCGCGCACAGCGCTTCGCAATGGCTGGCCCACGCATCCGCGTCCACCTGCAGACCATGATGCACGTGGACCGCGCACAAGCCGTGGACGCGGATGACGGGGTCGTGTGCGAGCCGGTGCAATAGCACCGTGGAATCCATACCGCCGCTCAACGCCACCCACACGCGTCCCGTAACGGGGGAGGCGGAGAAATCCAGGGCGGGGATATCCGGATGAGGCATGCGCCCATGCTAGCGGCGATGCGCGCGATGTGCAGCCGGTCACACCCTGCGAGCCACGACGCGTTGACGGTGTCTGAACCGGTATCCGGCGACGATACCGGAGCTACCGATACGAAGGAGAACGCATGACGGCTTCGACCGCCACCCCCGCTGTGCAGGAAACCCGGCGCCAGCACGCACTCGATCGCTACCACATGGTCGACAGCCTGCCGGCCACGGTCTACGACGACTTGGTGAATGTCGCCGCCACGCTATGCGGCACGCCGATCGCCGTGGTGTCGCTGATCGACCGCGACCGCCAGTGGTTCAAGGCGCGCGTCGGACTGGATGGGCATGAGACCACGCGCGATACCGCCGTCTGCGACCACGCGATCCGCCAGCCGGACGAGCTGCTGGAAATCCAGGACCTCAGCGAGGACGCGCGCTTCAATGGTTTTCCGATCGTCACCGGCGAGGTCAAGGCGCGCTTCTACGCCGGCATGCCGCTCGTGACCGGACAGGGCGAAGCCCTCGGCACGGTGTGCGTCGTCGACACGCAGCCGCGCCGGCTCAGTGGGCAGCAGAAGGCGTCGTTGCGCTCGCTGGCGCGGGTGACGATGGCACTGCTGGATGCGCACCGCGCGCAACACGAAGCGCAGGTCTTGGCCGCGCTGAAGCACGATTCCGCCGCCGTCCCCGATGTTTCGGGCACGGCGACGGCGACTGGTTCCGCCTACGCCGTGGCGATCATCGAGCTGCAAGGGATGGCCGAAGCGGCACGCCGGCTCGGCGACCGCGCGCTGGAGCGGAAGCTGCAGGGACTGGCGCCCGAGTTCGAAGCCTGCTTGGCGTCCGGGCAGGGCGATCATGTCGACCGTGTCACCGACAGCCCCGAGTACGTCGCGCTGCTGCATGGTGATGGACTGGATGCCCGCGTGCAGGCGTTGCGACAGGCCGCGCAGAAGGCGGGTCGGCGCGAAGGTCTGTCCTTGCTGGTCGGCACCGCGACCGCGACACCGGGCGAGGCCATGCACCTGGTCTACCTGCGGGCCGAGGACGACCTGAGCCTGCAGAAGGACGCCGCGGCGAGCGACCGCGCTGCGGCTTGAGGCGTCGCTCCCGCGGCCACGGGAGAGCCTCCATGGCGATCAGCGATGGCGGGCAGCAGGCGCGCGTGCGCAGTGCCGCGAACTGCGGCATGCTCGCCGTCTGACCGGTCCGTCATGGGAGCAGCATGTCTCGCCTGCGTCGTTGCATCGTGCGTGTGTTGGTGGTGTCGCTGGTGCTCATCCCCGCAGTTTCACTGGCGATGTACGCATTCAATCCCTTCGGCGCCCGCTCGCTGGATCCCCGACAACGCATCCTGGGGCACGGCCTGTATCGCGTGCCCTCGTCCAGCATGCTGCCCGGCATCGTGCCGTAGCAGGTCCTGCTGACCCGTGCGGGCTATTACACGAAGCATGCGCCGCTGCGCGGCGACGTGGTCACGCTGTTCGTGCCCGAGCATGAAGGCCAGGTGTGGTTGCAGCGTATCGTCGGCCTGCCGGGCGAAACGCTGAGCATCGTCGATGGCAGGGTGCATATCGACGGTGTCGCGCTGGATGAGCCCTACGTCGCCGCCGGGAACGTCAGCATGGAGTATTCGCTGGCCTTCCCACCGACCCGGGTGCCGGCAGGGCATTACTTCATGATGGGCGACAACCGCGACAACAGCATGGACAGCCGGTTCCAGCCGATGACGAAGCGCGAGGACATCACCGGCAAGGTCGTCGGCCGGCTGTTCTGACCCGGCCTAGGCCTGCGGCAACGCCGCCAGTTCCCGCTTCGCCACGTCGATCCAGTCGCGTTGCTCGCGCTGGTAGTAGCGCGGCGCGGCGTCGGAGCGGTCGAGGATTTCCTGGAACACACTGCGTGCGCGGGCATGCTCGCCCTGGCGCTTCAACAGCAGACCGAAACGGGCGCGTGCCTCTTCGCCCGGATAGCCCTGCACCACGGCTTCGTATTCGTGGATGGCCGCCGCCGCGTCGGCGGTATCCTCGACCGCGCGTGCGTACAGCAGGTGGCCGTCGGCGGAGCGGAAGCCCGGATTCGCGGCGATCAGCGCATCCAGCGTCGCGCGCGCCTGAGCGGAGTCGCCCAGCCCGAACTGCGCCTTTGCCAGCCCCAACATCAGGTCGGGGTCGGTCGCATACAGGCCTTTCAACGCCTGCTCGTAAAGCTCCGACGCATGCGCGTAGTCGCCGCTGCGCAGGCTTTCCTCGGCCAGGCGCCGGCGGTTCTCCGGCGTATCCGCGGCCTTCAGCAGCTTGGCCGCATCGCGGCGGTCGCGGTCCGGGTCGATGCGATTACGCACGTTGCGCACCGTGCGGCGTGCCGACGGGTGGTGACGCAGTTCGGGCAGAACCTCAGCGATGAAGTAGACGATGGCCGAGAGGAACGGAAACACCAGCAGGATGAAGACCCAGTAGAGCGGACGCCCCGTACGCACCACGTGCACGCAGCATGCGATCTGTACGGCGTAGGTCAGCAGCAGGAGTGGGCTCATGGGGAGGTAGGGTGCCGGCGGAGCGCCAAGCATCGTCGATCCGCATGATCGGCGCCAGCGCGGGGACGCGCGCGGTACGCGCGTGCGCCCCGCTGCGATGTGCGGCGACGGTCACAGCCGTACGGGCGGCGGCTCTGCGACGATGCCGTGTCCTGCCATCGGATGGCGCGCTCCCGCTTCGGGGAAAGAAGCGGGAGTGCTGCCCGGCGTTCCCCACGCGTCCCCACGGAGTCGGTGCCCGATGTATTCCCCCGCGTTCGTCCGGCGCCTTCGCGTGCCGGTGCTGTCCTTGCTGGCCGCGATGTCGCTGGCCGCCTGCTCTGCCCCGTCCGGAGATTCGGACGAGTCGGGCGATGCACCGTTCTGGGGCCAGGTGCGTCCCGCGTCCGCCTCCACGCCGGCGATGGCCGGCGGCGCGACGGCAGCGGCCAGCGAACCGCAGGGTGCGCCACCGCAGAACATCAACGTAGACCCGGTGCCGCCGGGTCGCTACCGCATCGCCAGCGCACTGAGCGGCCTGTGCCTCGAGATCCGCGATGGCAGCACCGCCAACGGCACTCCGCTGGTGCAATCGGCCTGCGACGCCACGCTGCACCGGCAGTTCTTCGACGTGATCGAGACCACGACGGGGCAGTACCGGCTGCGCAACCTGGCCACGCAGAAGTCGGCCGACATCCCCGCTGCGTCCAATGCCGACCACGTGATCGTGCAGCAGTGGGAAGACAACGGCAGCGGCGCGCAGCGGTTCCGCCTGCAGCGCATCGACACCAGCGACCGCTACCGCATCGTCAACGTCAACAGCGGCAGGTGCCTGGGCATCGTCGGTGCGGCGACGGCAGCGGGCGCTTCGGTCGAACAGATCGCTTGCGCCGCGGTGCCGGCGCAGCAGTTCCAGCTGGGTGCGGGCGAGCCGCAACCGGTCCGGCAGAATGGTTCGCAGCCGCTGCTGCCGCCGCCACCGCCGGTGCCACCGTCGGCGACCTATCAGCCGCTGCTGTGGCCGGACGATGCCGCACCGATCCAGTACACGCAGGACGACGGCACGCTGGTGACCCACGTCGGCGGCCGCGTGCGCGACCGCCATGCGCGCGAGCCCATCGTCGACGACAGCTACCAGGTGTTTCCGCCGCACTACTTCGAGCGGCGCACACACGAGATCCTGATCTACGACGATGCGGTGGCCGGCACCTCCGGCGAGCAGCGCATCCTGACCGTCGTGGTGAAGCCGCAGCATTACTGGTACGGCACCAACTTCCGTCACGGCTACATCGGCCGGCGCAGCGAGGATCCGCTGGAGCCGACCTCGGTGGCGTTGTACGCCGACAACGGCGGCATGAAGGTGCTGCCGGGCGGCGTGGCGGCGCAGACGCCGGTCGCCAACTACGCGCAGCTGGGCCAGGACCCCAACGGCAACTACACGCCGCCGGCCGGTGCGCCGGGCAATGCCTTCGTGCTGGTGAAGGAAATCCGCACCGCCGCCAACGAAGCCCATCGCCCGCTGCGCAAGGGCGACCTGGTGGAGTTCGAGCTGGGCATTTTCCTGGCCGGCAATCCTGACGTCATCGGCCGCTTCAACTACTACGCCGAAGCGCTGGTCTATCGCGCGGGGTCGCACGGCATCGTCTCGTGGTACCGCGGTCCCGGCTATGGCGTGCAGCGCCCGCTGGACTCGCTGGCGATGCCGGGTGAGGCGCTGTCCGCGGGCCCGTGGATGACGCTGCACGAGGACACGTCCAGCGAACCATTCCGCATGCTGCAACAGGCCTCGCACAACATCGCCGGCTACAACATGCAGCCCTGGGCGGAAGGCCGCCGGCTGATCCATACGTCCTTCGCCAGCGGCCGCCATTCGGAGGAGAGCAATACCGTCTTCACCGCGCATGCGGGCAAGGCGGCGCCGCGCTTCTCGCAGACCCGCTGCGTCGACTGCCATACAGGCAACGGACGCAGCTCCCCCGTGGTCGGTGCGCCGCTCAATCGCCTGGGCGTGTTCGTCGGCGTGGCCGGTGCGGGCGCGCAGGCGGCGGATGCGCGCTTCGGCCTGCGCCTGCAACAGGGCACCTATCGCGAAGCCGGTGCGAACATCGACGGACGCGAGGCCGAACTGGTCCTCACCGGCTATACCGAACTGCCGGGCCGCTACGCGGACGGCACCGGCTACACCTTGCGCCGTCCGAACTACGCACTGCGCGATCGTGCCGGCCAGCCGCTGGCATTGCCGACGGCATTGTCCGTGCGCGTGGCGCCGTCGCTGATCGGCCTGGGCCTGCTGGAAGCGGTGCCCGAGCAGCAACTGGAGCGCCTGGCGCTGGCACAGCAGGGGGATCCGGATGGCGTGGCCGGGCGGCTGCAGATCGTCGCCGATGCGCGCGATGCCGGTGCCAGCCGCGTCGGTCGGTTCGGCTGGAAGGCGGCGGCCGCGACGCTGGAACAGCAGGCCTCGCTGGCGTTCAACACCGACATGGGCGTGACCTCGCCGCTGATGCCATCGCTGGAATGCGCGCGCGGCAGCCAGGGTACGGCCTGCGCCCAGGTCGACACTGGCAGTGCGAAGCTGACCGCCGCCGACATCCACCAGACCACGCTCTACCTGAGCCTGCTGGGCGTGCCGCCGCGACGCGACTTCGACAATCCGCTCGAACAGGATGCGCAGGCGCGGGCGCGCCAGTTGCGCGTCAAGCGCGGCGCGCAGTTGTTCGAGGCGGCGCGCTGCAGCACATGCCATGTGCCCGAACTGCGCACGGGCCACCACCGCTTCGTCGAGCTGCGCTACCAGACCATCCGTCCGTACAGCGACCTGCTGCTGCACGACATGGGGCCGGACCTGGCCGACACCTACGTCGAAGGTCGTGCCACCGCGCGCGAATGGCGCACGCCGCCGCTGTGGGGCCTCGGCCTGGCCGCATCGATCGATCCCAATGTGCGCTACCTGCACGATGGCCGCGCGGCCACGCTGGAAGAGGCAGTGCTGTGGCATGGCGGGCAGGGCACCGCAGCGAAGCAGCGGTTCGAGGCGATGAGCGCCGAGGACCGGCGCGCGCTGGTGGATTTCCTCAGGTCGCTGTGAGTGTCGGCGCGTCCTCGATCGCGGCGGATCCGGCTACCGTCGTCGTCAAGGGGCGTGCGTTTGGCCCAGTTGGGATCCCGCATGCTGATAGGACAGCAGCGTCTTGATCAGGAACTCGATCTGAATGGTCACGCGGGCATCCACCTTCATGACCGGCACGTGGTAGCCGCTCGCGTTGAGCGCGTCGCGGAATGAGGTGAGCTGGAAGTCGGGCGCCAGATCGCTCTTGGTCACGCCGACCACAAAGCTCGCATCGGGAGCGAGCACGCCGAAGTCCTTCAAGAGCTCGGCCGTGCTGTCGACCGCATCGTCCTGGCAAGCATTGGCCAGCACGATGATGCCGATCGCACCCGTGCAGACCATCGGCCACATGAAATTCAGATACCTCTGGCCAGGAACACCATAAACGTGCAGCAACTCGCCCTCGTCCAGGTCGACGCTGCTGTAGTCCAGCGCCACGGTGGTGAAAGACTTTTCCTCGGTGGCATCGCTGCTGAGCGGCATGTCGGTACTCACCGGTTCCGTGTCGGAGATCGCACGGATCGCGGTGGTCTTGCCGGCGCCCATGCCACCAACGAACACGAGCTTGTTTCCGTAGTTATCCATGAGCCTTTCCAAACAGTCTCAGGCCGAAGCGCTTGGCCATCCTAAACAGGGTACCTGCGTGGCGTGCGGCCGACGTGCGTACATTGGCGGCGGGATCGGAAAGCGAGGCTTCCAGGCCGCTCAGGCGCACCAGCGCCATCACCTGCTGCACGTCGTCCTCCGGTACATCGCTGGTCGCGGCCAGCACATCGGCGCGCCAGGACCGGCTGGAAAAGTAGGCCAGCACCAACGGCCATGAAGCAGGCGTGGCGCCTGCGTCGAGATCCGGCCACGTCCGCAACCGCACCGTGTCCGAGACACGCGGCAGGTCATCACGGGAAAGATGGGGAAGGAGGCGCCACCACAGCGTCTCGATCGCATGGGTACGAGTGACGTCGGGCCGATAGATCGATTGCCACTCACCGTCGGAGATCTCCGTCACCCGCCAATCCTGCCGGAGTGCGCGCTCGAGCAGTTCGTCCAGGGGCATTCGGCGGAGCATGTGCAACTTGCCGCTGCGGGTATCGCTGACGACCCGGAACAAGCCCTGCTCCAGCAACACCCGTGAGTCGCGCCGACGATCCAGGCGCAGGTGTTCGAGCAAGGGCTGGCGCAAGGGAGCGTCCCAGTCCGGCTCCGTTTCGGTCGAGGATGGCGGGGGGTCTTGCAGGCCGAACTTGAGCGCATCGACGAACTCGCGCACGGTTGCCAGCCTGGGCAATACGTGCATTGTGCCCGAGGTACTTTGCGCGCCGATGAGGCGGATTGCGGGAAGGCGGGTCTTCCGTGCCGACTGGATCGCGTGGCGGCCGGCATCGCTGGTCTCGTCCGCCACCAGCAGCGACGCGGGCTCGGCTCCCCATTCGATCAAGCGGACGGTCAACCGGTCCGCCGCAAGCAGCGAACAGGCGACTTTCAGGCGCGTGGCGGGCAGCAGTTCCAGGCCGGCCATCGCAACGGTGACGTCAGTAGGAAGTGGGGACGGCATGGGGGGAAGATGGCAGGGAGGCGGTGCGAGAGTCCCCCGGTCGCCGTGGTGGCCGGGGGACAAGAGTGGATCAGCTGAAGTCCAGCGTCTTCTCGAAGCTCTTCAATTCGTGGCGCGCCATGGCCAGGTTCGCGCGTGCGCGGTCCAGGACGACGTAGAGGAACAGCGTGGGATTGCTCTCCAGCGGACGGATGATGTGGTACTGCTTGCTCAGCGAGATCAGGATGTCTTCGATGGTGTCGTCCAGGGCCAGCTGTTCGGCGACGCGGCGCTTGCTGCGCACCACGTCGCTGTTGCCGGCGGCGGCGACTTCCAGGTTGAGGTTGCCGCCACCGAGCGTCGCCATCGCCATGCCGCTGTCGCTGTCCACGAGGGCGACGCCGACGAAACCGGTGATCTGGCTCAGACCGTCTAGATTCAACTTCGACATCTTCTTATTTCCTTAGGGGTGGTGAGTGGATGCTCCGGCGTACCGGAGGGATATGCGGGTGAAGACGGCCTACTTCGGCAGCAGTGCGGCGATGCGCGTGGCGCACTCGCGCGCAGCGAACAGCAGCACCGCGACGTTGGTGTCGAAGGTGCCCAGCGCAGCCAGCGTCATGGGTTTGGCGTGGTCCATGCGGATCAGCACCATGTTTCCCTGGCGGGTGGCGATGGTGGCGTAGTCCGCCGATGCCAGCCCCAGTTCCTTGGCCACGGTTTCGCCCAGGGTGAGGAAGGAGTTGGTCATGGCGGCCAGCCGGCGCGGATCGCTGCCGCGTTCGTCGAGCTCGGCCAGGGCACGGCCGTCGGCCGTGGTCAGCAGCAGCATCGAGATGCCGGGCGTGCGCTCCTTGGCCCGCAGGAACTCCTGTTGAAGCAGCGCCTTGTCGATCTGCGGCACCTCGCGGCTTCTGTCACCCATGACGCTGAGAACCTTCTCTACGGTGGCGGTATGCAAGGCGAACTCTCCTGTTGGCACCTGCTCCAGCAGGAACCGTGCCAAATGGGAGGCTCGGATGGGCTATATGCCACGTCGAAGCAACAGTGATGTCGCGCGAACAGGAATGACGCTCTGCGTCACATATTCGAGTGAAATCCGCATTTCGGGACGAGTAAGGTCACCTTGCGCTGCCGGCACTCGCCTCGCCTGTTCCTCGACTACCGGCCGCACGTGTCCTGCCGCAGGACGGGGGATCCGCCTGCAGCCGCACAAGCGCGCGTTGGAGTGCGGTGTCGGGATCCAATCCTTTGGCTCGCGCAGCGACGTCGCGATAGCGCTGCGCGAACCGTTCCGGGTTGCGGCAGGGGTCGTAGTAAGAAGGTCCCTTCATCAGCGCGATAAGCAGCAGGTGTTCCTCGGACACGAGGTTGGCCAGCGGCCGCCCATACCAGGCCTGCGCGGCCTGTTCGATGCCCCTGGCGTCGCGGCCGAACCCGCCTTCCGCCAGCACCGTATCGACCATCCTTTCCAGGCCCCAGTGGCGGCTGACATGGACGGCGGCGGCCAGGTTGGTGAGGTGCCAGCGCGCGGCGTTTGCCGGCGGTGTCTGTCGGACCACCAGGGCGCGTCCTGCGTGGCCGAGCAGTCGCAGCCGGGAGCCGAGGGGTTCGCGTTGCCGGCCCGAGAGGTGCCAAGACCAATAGCCCCAGACACTGACCGGATTCAGACGCGGCACCTCGTCGATGCCGCCGGCCTCGACATCCAGGTAGAGCGCGCGCAGCGCGGGCGTGGCGCGATAGCGGGTCGGTTCGAGGTCGTCGGGGAGTCCGGACGCGCCGTAGGCATGCAGGCCGAAGCACAGGCCCACGACGAGTGCGACGATGACCATCAGGGTTCCGAGGAAGGCTCTGATCCAGGCCATCCCCGGTGGCGACTCAGGCGGCTTCGTACGCGCCGTAGCCGCGCAGGCGCTCGTAGCGCTTTTGCAGCAGTTGCTCGATCGGGAGCTGTTCCAGCGCGTCCAGTTCGTTGAGCAACACGGCCTTCAGGCGCACGGCCATCTGGCGCGGATTGCGGTGCGCGCCACCGATCGGTTCGCGCACGACCTTGTCGACCAGGCCCAACGCGCTCAGGCGCTTGGCGGTCAGGCCGAGCTGTTCGGCGGCGTCCTTGGCCTTGGCGGCGTCCTTCCACAGGATCGAGGCGCAGCCTTCCGGCGAGATCACCGAGTAGGTGCCGTACTCCAGCATCAGCGTGCGGTCGCCGACACCGATCGCCAGCGCGCCGCCGCTGCCGCCTTCGCCGATCACCGTGCAGATGATCGGGATCTTGAGCTCGGCCATTTCCATCAGGTTGCGCGCGATCGCTTCCGACTGGCCGCGCTCTTCCGCGCCCACGCCCGGATACGCGCCCGGCGTATCGATGAAGGTCAGCAGCGGCAGCTTGAAGCGCTCGGCCATCTTCATCAGCCGCAGCGCCTTGCGGTATCCCTCGGGGCGCGGCATGCCGAAGTTGCGCGCGATCTTGCTCTTGGTGTCGCGGCCCTTCTGGTGGCCGATGATCATCACGCTGCGGCCGTCGATGCGGCCCAGGCCGCCGACGATGGCGGCGTCGTCGGCGAACGCGCGGTCGCCGGCCAGTTCCTGGAACTCGTCGCAGAACACCTTGATGTAGTCCAGCGTATACGGCCGCGCCGGGTGGCGCGCCAGCTGCGAGACCTGCCACGGCGACAGGTCGCGGAAGATCTGCGCCGTACGCACGCGCAGCTTGTCCTGCAGCGCATGGACCTCGGCATCGACATTCACCGCCGGCCCGGTGCTGGCGGCGCGCAGATCCTGGATCTTGGCTTCCAGATCGGCGATGGGCTGTTCGAAATCGAGGTAGTTCGGATTCATCTGCGGGCCATGGGCCGGAAAGGGGGGAAGTGTAGCCGAAGCGGTCCGGCGGTCACGTACGGGGGGGTAGGGCCGTGATGGCGCGCACGCGGCGCGTCAGTTCGCCCAGGGCCGGTTGAACGCGGGCTTGGCCGCGCGCACGCCGGGCATGGAGCGCAGGGCATCCAGCAGTTCCGCATCCACGCGCACGGCCTTCTGGCCATTGAGGTCCAGCATGCCGGCGATCGCCGCACTGTCCGTGGCCATCAGCAGGTCCAGGCGCAGCGGCGTGCCGCCCGGGCGATGGCGGGCGAGCAGCGCGTCGACGCGCTCCCACAGGCCCGGCACGCGCAGGTCCAGGCGCAGTTGCAGCCGTTGCGCATGCTGCTGGCACAACTGGGTGTAGTCCCACACTTGGCGGATGCGCAGGCTGTAGCCGCCGCTGAATTCGTCCTCGCGCAGGCCACCCTTGATCACCAGCACGCGGTCGCGCGTCATCAGGGCGCCGAACTCGGCCAGCGCATCGGAAAACGCGCTGCATTCGATGCGGCCGCGGCCGTCTTCCAGTTGCACGAAGACCTGGCTGTCGCCCTTGCGACGGATGGCGACCACCTGGCCCGCGACGATCGCATTGACCTCGGGTCGCCAGCCTTTCTTGTCGCCGCCGGACGAACTGGACCAGATGCGGTCCAGTTCGCTGAGGTCGCTGCCGACCAGCGAACGCAGGTCGTCACGGTAGGGGTCCATCGGATGGCCGCTGAGGTAGTGCCCCAGCGTCTCGCGCTCGCCGTGCAGCACCTGCATCAGCGGCCATTCGTCGGTGTTCGACAGTTCCACGTGGATGTCGTCGCCGCCGCTGCTGGAGCCGAACATGTCGACGATGCCGGCACTGCGGTTCTTGCTGATCTGGTCGATCGCCTTCAGCACTTCCGGCAACTGCATCGCCAGCGATGCACGGTTGCGGCCGAGCGCATCCAGCGCGCCGGCGTTGATCAGGGCTTCCAGCGCGCGCTTGTTGAGCTTGGAGGAGTCGACACGCTTGCAGAAATCGAACAGGTCGCGGAACCCGCCACCGTCGCGGCGCGCTTCGACGATGCTCTCGCACACGCCCTGGCCGACACCCTTCACCGCGCCCAGGCCGTAGCGCACGGTGTTCGCGTCGGTCGCCACGAACATGAAATCGGAATGGTTCACGTCGGGCGGCAGCACGTTCAGGCCGAGTCCGCGTGCTTCGTCGAGGAAGCCGACCACCTTCTCGGTCTTGTCCATGTCCGACGACAGCGTGGCGGCCATGAACTCGGACGGGTAGTGCTTCTTCAGCCACGCGGTCTGGTAGGCGACCAGCGAGTACGCGGCGGCGTGCGACTTGTTGAAGCCGTATCCTGCGAACTTCTCCATCAGGTCGAAGATTTCGTCGGCCTTGCGCTCTTCCACGCCGCCCTTGGCGGCGCCTTCGCGGAAGATCTCGCGGTGCTTGGCCATTTCGGCCGGCACCTTCTTGCCCATCGCGCGGCGCAGCAGGTCGGCGCCTCCCAGCGAGTAACCGCCGACGATCTGCGCCATCTGCATGACCTGCTCCTGGTAGACCATGATGCCGTAGGTCTCCTCCAGCATGGTCCGCGTGCGCGGGTCGGGATACTCGAACTCCTCGCGGCCGTGCTTGCGCTCGACGAACGAGGGGATCATGTCCATCGGACCCGGGCGGTACAGCGCGTTCAGCGCGATCAGGTCCTCGAAGCGGTCGGGCTTGGCTTCCTTCAGCGCGCGCCGCATGCCGGTGGATTCGAACTGGAACACCGAGCCGGTATTGCCGTTGGCGAACACGTCGCGGTAGACGCTGGCGTCGTCGAGCGGAATGGTGGTGATGTCCACCGGCGGCACGCCCGCGCGCGCATGGCGCAGGTTGATCGCCTTCACCGCCCAGTCGATGATCGTCAGCGTGCGCAGGCCCAGGAAGTCGAACTTCACCAGGCCGACGGCTTCGACGTCGTCCTTGTCGAACTGGGTGACCGGATTCTTGCCGCGGCCGCCTTCGTCGTGTTCGGCGAACAGGGGGCAGAAGTCCGACAGCGGCGACGGCGCGATCACCACGCCGCCGGCGTGCTTGCCGGCATTGCGGGTGAGGTCTTCCAGCTGGCGCGCCAGGTCGATCAGGTCGCGGACGTCGTCCTCGTCGCGGTAGCGGTCGATCAACTCCTGTGACGCGGCCTCGCTACTGCCTTCGCCCATCGCGTCCTTCAGCGACACGCCGAGGATGTTCGGGATCAGCTTGGCGACGCCGTCGACCAGGCCGTACGGGAATCCGAGCACGCGGCCGGCGTCGCGCACCACGGCCTTCGCCGCCATCGTGCCGTAGGTGATGATCTGGCTGACGCGGTCGCGGCCGTACTTGCGCGCGACGTAGTCGATGACTTCATCGCGCCGGTCCATGCAGAAGTCGATGTCGAAGTCGGGCATCGATACGCGTTCCGGATTGAGGAAGCGTTCGAACAGCAGCCCGTACGGCAGCGGGTCCAGATCGGTGATCTGCAGCGCCCACGCCACCAGCGAACCCGCGCCCGAGCCGCGGCCGGGGCCGATCGGGATGCCGTGGTTCTTTCCCCACTGGATGAAGTCGGCCACGATCAGGAAGTAGCCGGGGAAGCCCATCTTGCAGATGGTGTCGAGCTCGAAGTCGAGCCGCTTCTCGTAGTCCTCGCGCGTATGGCCGGGCGCCAGCGGATTCTTCTCCAGTCGCGCCTTCAGACCGTCGTGCGACTGGCTGCGGATCCAGCTGTCCAGCGTCTCCTCGTCCGGCACCGGATACGCGGGAAGGAAGTAGGTGCCCAGCCGCATCTCGATGTTGCAGCGCTGCGCCAGCGCCAGCGTGTTGTCGATGGCGTCGGGCACGTCGGCGAACAGCTCTGCCATCTGGTCGGCCGACTTCATGTACTGCTCGGCGCTGTAGTCGCGCGGGCGCTTGGGGTCGTCCAGCACGCGGCCGGACGCGATGCAGACGCGCGCTTCGTGCGCGTCGAAATCGTCCGGCGACAGGAAGCGCACATCGTTGCTGGCGATCACCGGCAGGCCGCGCGTACCGGCGGCATGCAGGGCGAAGGCGTTGAAGGCTTCTTCGCCGTCGCGCTGCGTGCGCGTCAGCTCCAGGTGCAGGTCGTCGCCGAAGGCGCGCTGCCAGTCGGCGAGATGCTGTTCGGCCAGATCGTGCCGTCCGGTCAGCGCCAGCCGGCCGGCCATGCTCTGCCGGCCCATGATCGCGAACAGGCCCTGGTGGTCGGCGCGCAGCCAGTCCGGGTCGATGGCGACGCCGTCGGTGCGATGGCCTTCCATCCACGCACGCGACAGCAGGCGCGACAGCGACAGATAGCCGTCGCGGTCGCGGCACAGCAGCGTCACCGGCCACGGCGCGTCGCTGCCATCCGCGACCAGCAGGTCGGCACCGGCGATGGGCTTGATGCCCACGCCTTCGGCCGCCTTGTAGAACTTCACCAGCGCGAACAGGTTGTTGCGGTCGGTGACCGCCAGCGCGGGCATGCCCAGTTCCACCGCCCGGCTCAGCAGGTTGGCCTGTTTGGCCTTCTTCGGGTCGGCGTGATCCGGTTTCTCGGGCACGCGGATGATCGAATCCGCGAGCGAGAACTCGGTGTGCAGGTGGAGGTGGACGAAACGGGAAGACATGCCGGCTCGGAGTGCTGTCGGGGCAGCGTACCGGCGGGGGTGGGGTGGGGCAAGGCTTGACTTTCCGGCGTCGCGGAACGGGCCGCAAACGACAAAAAAGAGGCCGCCCGGGGAAAGGCGGCCTAGGGGAAACCCGAGGGCTCGGGGTGGGGTCGGTGCGGCTCTCTATGGGGTCGCGCCCGGATTCGATGGAGACGGATCAGTGGATGCGGAACATCGGGACCGGGTCGGGGGCGTAGCTGCCGAGGCGCACATGCCGCAGATGCGATTCCAGCGCCGCTTCGGCCGTACGCGCGGCTTCCCAGTCGGCGCGCGTGTAGTCGAGTGCGTCCGGTGGGCATCCGCGCAGCTGCGCTTCGAGGTTACGCAGGCGGCGGAAGTCCAGGTAACGCGCGGTCTCGTCGGCGACGAGCAGCCAGATGGCCTCGTCCAGCGAGGCTGCGCCGGGAGCACGCAGCAGCGCCAGCGCCTGCTGCAGGCGGGTACGCAGCGCGGACGCCTGCGACCAGCCGCGATCCGCCAACAGGCTGCGCAGCAGCTGCACGCGCGCATCGTCGACGGGGTGGGGCGGGGAGGAGGAAGGAGCAACGGCATTCAGCAGGGTCATGGCGCACCTCGTGGGGGAAGAGGGCTCCCGTGCGTGGTGGAGCGCGGGATGCAGGGCCATGGTGCCCATGCGCGAGCGCGTGCGCGCCTGCTGGAAGCCATCGTGACCATGGGCACCATGCCGATGGTCACGCGTGGCGTGACGCGTGTCGTCAGCGCCGGTCGAGCGCTTGGCGCACGGGCGCGAAGCTGCGCCGGTGGTGCGCGCACGGACCATGCTGCACCAGTGCGGACAGGTGCGCGG
The DNA here is from genome assembly GCF_056175725.1 of Pseudoxanthomonas sp. LjRoot206. Classification (NCBI taxonomy): domain Bacteria; kingdom Pseudomonadati; phylum Pseudomonadota; class Gammaproteobacteria; order Lysobacterales; family Lysobacteraceae; genus Pseudoxanthomonas; species Pseudoxanthomonas sp. LjRoot206. The sequence goes on along the minus strand of NZ_JBGFFI010000008.1, from coordinate 24,525 downwards.
GCGTCGGATAGCCCTTGTGGACGTCGAAGCCGTACTGCGGGAACGTCGCATGCAGCTGCACCATCAGGCGGTCCCGCGACACTTTCGCCAGGATCGACGCCGCCATGATCGCCGGCTCGATCGCGTCGCCGCCGACCAGCGTTTCCGCCATGCAGTCCAGGCCCTTCGGCGCGCGGTTGCCATCGATGCGGACCAGCTCGGGCCTCGTCTTCAATGCGGCGACGGCACGCCGCATGCCTTCCATCGTCGCCTGCAGGATGTTGAGCCGGTCGATCTCGTCGGGCTCGACGAAGGTCACGTGCCACGCGAGGGCGCGCTCCTGGATCAACGGGAACAGCGCTTCACGCTTGGCCTCGCTGAGCTGCTTGGAATCGTTCAATCCTTCGATCGGACGTGCGTCGTCGAGTATCACTGCCGCGACGGCGACCGGCCCGGCCAGGGGCCCGCGACCGGCTTCATCCACGCCGGCGACTAGGCGGACGACGGGCATCGGGAACAGTGAGGCCGACGTCATCGCGCGATGCATCCTGTAGGAGCGACGTCAGTCGCGACCGCGGAAATGACATCCATGGAGATTCCCATCCAGGCATGATTGCATGCACAGAAGCGTTGTTTGGCGGGCGATGATGAAGTGGCGGCAGTCATGGCGTGCGGTCGCGACTTACGTCGCTCCTACAGAGGGAGCGATCAACTCCGCCACCGCCTTGGCCGCGCTCGCCGAGGCGTCCTGGCGCAGCTGCGCATGCAGCCGCTGGTAGACGGGCTGAAGGCCGTCGACGGCCTCCGGCTCGCGTAACCAGCGCAGGACGGCCGAAGACAACTTGTCCGGCGTGCAGTCGTCCTGCATCAGTTCGGGCGCGATGTCTTCGCCCGCCAATACGTTCGGAAGCGCGTAGCGCTCCACCTTCAGCAGGCCGAGTCCTTTCACGATGCGGTAGGTCAGCGGTGCGATGCGGTAACCGACCACCATCGGCCGCTTGCACAGCATCGCTTCCAGCGTCGCGGTGCCGGAGGCGAGCAGGACGACATCGCTGGCGATCATCGCTTCTCGCGCGCGGCCGTCGAGCAGGCGCCAGGCAGCATCGGCACCGTGTGCGGCGAAGTGCGTTTCCAGCGCCTGCCGGCACGCGGCATTGGCGGCCGGCACGACGATCTGCAGCCCGGGCGTCTGCGCAGCGACCAGACGCGCCGCGTCGAAGAAAGCCGGCGCCAGCCGCCCGATCTCGCCGAGCCGGCTTCCGGGAAGCACCGCCAGCACCGGCGCGTCGGCGGACAGGCCGAGTGCGGTACGCGCGGCGGCCCGGTCCGGCTGCAGCGGGATATCGTCCGCCATCGGATGGCCGACGAAGCGCGCATCCACGCCGTGCTTCGCGTAGATCGGCGGCTCCATCGGGAACAGGCAGAGCACGCGGTCCGCGCTGTGGCCGATCTTCTCGGCGCGTTTCTCGCGCCACGCCCAGACGGAAGGACTGACGTAATGCACGGTGCGGACACCGCGCTCCTTCAGCCAGCGCTCGATGCCGAGATTGAAGTCCGGTGCATCGATGCCGACGTAGACGTCGGGTTTCCAGTCCAGCACGCGCTGGCGGAACGCCTTGCGCAGGCGCAGCAGCCGCGGCAGGTGGCGCAACACTTCGGCCAGCCCCATCACCGCCAGTTCGTTCGCGTCTAACCAGGTATCGCAACCGGCGGCGCGCATGGCATCGCCGCCGATGCCGGCGAATTCGGCGTGGGGGAAGCGAACCTTCAGCGCGGCGATCAGTCCGGCGCCCAGGCCGTCACCGGAGGCTTCGCCCGCGCACAGCGCGATGCGCAGCGGCGCGGACGCGGGAGTCGCGTTGTGCGTCTCCCGCACGGTGTCCATCAGCGCTGCAGCGGCCGGTCGCCGCTTTCGATGAACTGCAGCAGCGCATTCACGTCGTCGCTGGCCTGCGCCTGCTCGGCCAATTGCTGCTTGGCTTCTGCCAGCGGCAGGCCGGCCACGTACAGTGTGCGGTAGGCACGCTTGATCGCCGCGATGCGGTCGGCATCGAAGCCGCGCCGTTTCAGGCCTTCGCTGTTGATGCCTCGCGGCCGGCCGGCGGCGTCACCGGCGACCATGGTGAATGGGGGCACGTCGCCGCTCAGCAGCACGCCCATGCCGATGAAGGCATGCGCGCCGACGCGGCAGAACTGGTGCACGCCCGCGAAGCCGCTCATGATCACCCAGTCCTCGACGGTCACGTGGCCGGCCAGCGTGGAATTGTTGGAGAACACGCAGTGGTTGCCCACGATGCAGTCGTGCGCCACGTGCGTATAGGCGAGCAGCATGTTGTCGTTGCCGACGCGGGTGATGCCGCCACCGGTGCCGGTGCCACGATTCAGGGTGACGAACTCTCGCACCTGGTTACGATCGCCGATCACCAGCTCGACGCGCTCGCCCTTGAACTTCTTGTCCTGCGGATCGCCGCCGATGGCGGCATGGCCGGTGAACACGTTGTCGCGACCGATGCGGGTCGGACCGGTGACCGTGCAGTGCGGGCCGATGACGGTGCCGTCGCCGATCTCCACCTCGGGCCCGACGTAGGCGAACGGGCCGATGCGTACGCCTTCGCCCAGCGTCGCGCCAGGATCGACGACCGCGCTGGGATGGATGGCGGTGGGGGCGCTCATCTCAGCGGGTGTCCTCGGCGCACAGCACGTCGGCGCAGGCGACCTGTTCGCCGTTGACCGAGGCTACGCCGGTGTAGAAAGCCATGTTGCGGATCAGCCGCTTCAGGGTGACGTCCAGGTCCAGGCGGTCGCCGGGGACGACCATGCGGGTGAAGCGGGCGTTTTCCACCTTCACCATGTAGAACATGCGGCCGGCGGTATCGCCCTGGTGCGACAGCTGGGTCAGCAGGCCACCGGCCTGCGCCAGCGCCTCGATGATCAGCACGCCCGGCATGATCGGGCGGTCCGGGAAATGGCCGGTGAAGAACGGCTCGTTCTGGGTGATGTTCTTGTAGGCCAGCACGCGCTTGTCCTTCTCGAACTCGACCACGCGGTCCACCAGCAGGAACGGGTAGCGGTGCGGCAGCAGCTTGCGGATGGTGGTGGCGTCGATCGGTAGTTGCAGGTCTAGGGTCATCAGGATTCCTTGTCGGCTGCCAGCACCCGTCGTGCGAGGGCGTCCAGTTGCTTGAAGCGGGCGGCGTTCTTGCGCCAGGTACGGTTGTCTGTGAGCGGCGTGCCGCTGGAGTATTCGCCGGGTTCGGTGATGGAACTGGTCACCAGCGACATGGCGGTGACCACCACGCGGTCGCAGATCTCCAGATGTCCGAGGACGCCGGCCGCACCGCCGATCAGGCAGTAGCGGCCGATGCGCGCGCTGCCTGCCGCAGCACTGCAGCCCGCCATCGCGGTGTGCGCGCCGATGCGGACGTTGTGGCCGATCTGGATCTGGTTATCGAGGCGTACATCTTCCTCGAGCACCGTGTCGTCGAGCGCACCGCGGTCGATGGTGGTGTTGGCGCCGATCTCGCAATCGTCGCCGATCACCACGCCGCCGAGTTGCGGCACCTTGATCCAGTGCCCGCTGTCCATCGCCAGACCGAATCCGTCGGCGCCGATCACCGCGCCCGGATGGACCAGCACGCGCTGGCCAAGGCGGACGCGCGTGACCAGGGTGACGCGCGCGATCAGTTCGCAGCCGTCGCCGACCACGCAGTCGTCGCCGATGACGCAGCCAGGACCGACGACGCTGCCTGCACCGACGACGCTGCGTGCGCCCACCACGACGAACGGGCCGACATGGGCACCCTCCGCGACGCGGGCTGTAGGATCGATGACGGCGCTCGGGTGGATGCCGGGCTCGCGGGCCGCCTTGCGCTCGAACAGCGCGGCCATCTTGGCGAACGCGGTATAGGGATCCTTGGCGACCAGTACGGTACCGGCGGCCTCATCGGCGTCGTCGGCACGCAGCACCACCAGGCTGGCGCGACTGTCCGCCAGCTGGGCGCGGTAGCGGCTGTTGGCCAGGAAGGCGAGCTGCCCCGCTTCGGCCCGCGCGAGCGTGGCCACGCCGTCGATGCGCAGGCCGGCATCGCCGCGCAGCTCCAGGCCGAAACGATCGGCCAGCTCGCCGGAGGTGAAGGAAGGAGGGGTCATAGGCCGCGTAGTTTAGCCCCTGCCGCCCCAGAACCGCTTCCACGGGGGCGTATGGTAGACGGCAGAAGGGGGGCTCGTGCCCCCCTTCATCGTCTGCGGATCGCGTGGCGCCGCCGTCAGAACCCGCCGCCGAACGTGAACTGCAGGCGTTCCAGTTCGTCGCCGTCTTCCTTCTTGATCGGGAAGGCGTAGCTGATCGAGATCGGGCCGACCGGCGCACGCCACAGCAGGGCGACACCGGTGGAGGCGCGCAGCTGTCCGGCGTCGAAGTTGTCCACGCCGTCGAACACGTTGCCGAAGTCGAAGAACGCCGAGACGCGCGCCGCGTTGGAGTCGAACAGTTTCGGGAAGATCAGCTCGACCGAGCCGGTGGTCTTCAGTGAACCGCCCAGCGGCTGGCCGCGGTAGCCCGAGATGACCTCCGAGCGCGGACCCAGCGTGTTGTCGCGGAAGCCACGCACCGAACGCGTACCGCCGGCGTAGAAGTTCTCGAAGAACGGCAGGCCGCTCGCGACCAGCGTCCTGTCGAGCGTGCCGCCATCGGCGCAGGTACCGTCCGCCGAGGGGGTGGAGGGCGCCTGGCCCGGGATCTGCGGGTCAGAGCCGCCCACGCGGCAGATATAGCGGTAGAGGTCCGAGCCGTAGCTGTCGCCGTAACCGACTTCCGCGCGGGTGTTCAGCACGAACGACGGGCTGAGCGACCAGTACTTGGAGAACTCGTAGTTGAGCTTGTAGTACTGCACGGTGGAGCCGGGCAGCGCCACCTCGGCGGAGACGCGCTGGTAGGTGCCGCCGGTGGGCATGAAATAGTCGTTGCGCGTGTCGCGCGCCCAGCCCAGCTCCGCGCGCCAGGCATGGAAGGTGCGCTGGCCCACGGCGTCGATGTAGTCGATGATCGACTGCGGGGTGGAGCCGCCGAAGGTCAGGATCTCGTTGCTGTCGATGCCGAACAGCAGCGAGACGGTGTCGTTCTCGGTGATCGGCAGGCCCAGCACGCCCTGGGCCGCAGCGCTGGTGGTCGAGTACTGCGCGGTGTTGAAGTCCGAGTAGTCGAACTCGCGCCACCACAGGTTGTAGCCCAGCGACATGCCTTCGTCGGTGAAGAACGGATTGGTGTACGAGAAAGAGTAGCGCTGCAGGTAGTCGCTGCGCTGCGCTTCGACGGCCACGCGGTTGCCGCCGCCGAGGAAGTTGTTCTGCGACAGCTGGATCGAGGTGGTCAGGCCGGACAGCTGCGAGTAGCCGAGGCCGAACACGAAGCTGCCCGACGTGGTTTCCTTCACCGTGTAGACCACGTCGACCTGGTCGTTGGTGCCGGGGACCGGCGTGGTCTCCACGTCCACCGTCTCGAAGTAGCCCAGGCGGCGCAGGCGCACGCGCGAGCGGTCGACGGCGACCTGCGAGAACCAGCTGCCCTCGAACTGGCGCATCTCGCGGCGCATGACTTCGTCGGACGTACGCGTATTGCCCTTGAACACGATGCGGCGCACGTTGACGCGCGGGCCCGGCACGACCTGCAGATTGATCGCGACGGTGCGGTTTTCGCGGTCGACGGTCGGGATCGGGTTGACCTGCGCGAACGCGTGGCCGATGTTGCCGAGCGTGGCGGTGATGGAGTCCGCGGTCATTTCCAGCAGGATGCGCGAGAACGTCTGCTCCGGCTTCACGATCACCAGCTTCTCGATCTCTTCCTTCGGCAGCACCGTGTCGCCGGTGACTTTCACGTCGGAGATCTTGTACTGCTCGCCTTCGGTGATGCCGGCGGTGATGAACATGTCGCGCTTGTCGGGACTGATCGACACCTGGGTGGAGTCGATGTTGAAGTCCACGTAGCCGCGGTCCAGGTACCAGGAATTCAGGCGCTCCATGTCGCCGGACAGCTTCTCCTTCGAGTACTGGTCGTCGCGGCGGTACCACGACAGCCAGCTGGATTCCTTGGACTCCCAGTTCTCCAGCAGGTCTTCGGTCTCGAACTTCTCGGCGCCGACGACATTGACGTGCTTGATCTTGGCGGCCTTGCCTTCCTTGACCGCGATGGTGACGTCCACGCGGTTGCGGTCCAGCGGGCTGACGGTCGGCGTGATCTCGACGTTGTACTTGCCGCGGTTGTTGTACTGGCGCACCAGTTCCTGGGTCACGCGGTCCAGGCTCAGGCGGTCGAAGGTCTCGCCCTCCGCCAGGCCGATGTCCTTCAGGCCGGAGGTCAGGTCCTCGGTCTTGATGTCCTTGTTGCCGGTCAGCGTCAGCTTGTTGATGGCCGGACGCTCGGTGACGGTGACGACCAGGATGTCGCCCTGGCGGTCGAGCTTCACGTCTTCGAAGAAGCCGGTCTTGTACAGCTTGCGGATCGATTCGCCGACGTTGGTCGGCGTGACGACGTCGCCGCGCTCGATCGGCAGGTAGGTCAGCGCGGTGCCGGTCGAGATGCGCTGCAGGCCATCGATGCGGATGTCGGTCGCGGTGAACGAGCCATTGCTCAGCGGCGCGGCGGCCACGGGCGCGGCAGCGGGTTCCGTCGTCTGGGCCAGTGCCGGCATGGCGATGGCCGAAGCCAGGGCGAGGGCAAGCAGGCGGCGGGAAGGCAGTCGCGTCATCATTACATCCGGTTGGGGTGGTTCCTGCGGGGCAGGAGTGGACTGCGGGGCAGCGGTCCGGGGTGCAGCAAGGAGAGGAGCGGCCACCTTGGAGCGGGCCGGCCCGTGGAAGTTCAGGGGCATCAGGTCACCAGACGCGTCATGAGACGCAGGATGTCGTTGTAGAACGCCAGTCCCATCAGGCCCGCCAGTGCCGCCAGGCCCACATATTGTCCGGCCACCATGTGGCGCTCGCTCAAGGGGCTGCCCTTGACCAATTCAATAAGGTAATACAGCAGGTGGCCACCGTCCAAGACGGGGATCGGCAGCAGGTTGATGATGGCCAGGCTGAGGGACATCAAGGCCAAGAAGAACAGGAACCAGGCGACCCCCTGCTTGGCGCTGTCATTGGCGACCTGGGCAATGGTCAGGGGGCCCGAGATGTTCTTGCTGGAGGCGTCCCGGGTCAGCATGCGCCGTATCATCCCCAGGGAATCGGTGACCATCTTGCCGGTTTGCCGGAAGGCGGCCGGAATGGCTGCGATAGGGCCGAGCTGCTGGGTCGCGTCGAATGCGGCGGGGGCTCCGTTGCGCACCGGTTCAAGTCCGAGCGCCCAGTACACCTGACCCGTGGCCTCGTCGCGCTGACGCTGGGGCGTCAGCTCAAGGGCGCGGCGTTCTCCCTTGCGATCGACCTCCACCATCGCCAGGCCTCCCCGATCGCCCCATTCCTGTACGAGCGGACTGATGTCGCCAAAGCTGTGGACAGGCTGGCCGTCGATGGCGGTGACCGTATCGCCGACTTCCAGGAGCCCGCTTGCTGCGGTGCCGGGGCGGATCTTGCCGATCGTCGCGGGAAGGGTCTGGTGGGCCCACGCCAAGCCGATAGCGCCCCCGACGTTCTCCTGATTGAAGTCCGCAGGCAGCCGTGAAAGGGCCAGCGTACGTTGGCGCTCGCCGCCGTCACTGCCGACAAGGTCCAGGGCGATGTCCCGGCGGTCAATGGCCGCGATGGTCAGCGTCTGCAGCGCTTCGAGCGCCGTGTGGACCTGGGCCCCGTCGATGGCGGCGATGCGGTCGCCGCGTTGCAGTTCCGCCTGAGCCGCCAGGCCCGTGGCCCGACCCACGGTGGCCGAGTAGTCCGGGCGACCGATGACGAACATGACCCATAACAACGCCACGCAGAGGACGAGATTGGCCAGCGGACCCGCGGCGACCACGGCGATGCGCTGCCAGACGGACTTGCGATTGAAGGCCTGGTCGAGCTGCGAGGCGGGAACGTCGCCCTCGGCTTCGTCCAGCATCTTCACATAGCCGCCCAGCGGAATCGAGGCGACCGCGAACTCGGTGCCGTGGCGGTCGCGGCGCGACCACAGCGGCTTGCCGAAGCCCACCGAGAAGCGCAGCACCTTCACGCCGCAGCGGCGCGCCACCCAGTAGTGGCCGAACTCGTGGAACGTGACCAGCACGCCCAGCGCCACGATCATCCACCAGATTGAGCCCAGCACTTCACTCATCGGATGTCGGCGCTCATGGGGAGAGGTGGCCTGCGAGGTTGCGTTCGGTGAGTCGGCGGGCCTGCGCATCCGCCGCCAGCAGGACCTCCAGCGAATCCGCCGGCGCCGCAGGCAGCGCAGCGAGGGCGTCCTCGACCAGCGCGGGGATGGATAGGAAACCGATTTGGCCCTGAAGAAAGGCTGAAACTGCGACTTCGTTCGCAGCGTTCAGCACGGCCGGCGCCGTGCCGCCCGCCGCCATGGCTTCCCAGGCCAGCCGCAGGCAAGGGAAGGCGTCGGTATCGGGCGCCTCGAATTCCAGCCGCGGATGCTTCAGCAGGTCGAGCCCGCCCACGCCGGATGTAATCCGCTCGGGCCAGCCCAGGCCGACGGCGAGCGACGTGCGCATGTCGGGCAGGCCAAGCTGCGCCAGCGTCGAGCCGTCGACGAATTCCACCAGCGAGTGCACCAGACTCTGCGGATGCACCAGCACGTCGAGCCGTTCGCGGCCGACGCCGAACAGGTGGTGTGCCTCGATCAGCTCGAGGCCCTTGTTCATCAACGTGGCCGAATCGACCGAGATCTTCGGCCCCATCGACCACTTCGGGTGGGCCACGGCCTGCTCGCGCGTGACCTGCGCCAGCTCGGCGCGACGGCGTCCGCGGAACGGACCGCCCGACGCCGTCAGCACGATGCGGCTGACCTCGGCCTGAGCCTGTCGTGAACGCAGGCACTGGAAGATTGCGTTGTGCTCGCTGTCGATCGGGATGATCTCGGCGCCTGCGGCGTCGGCAGCGGCGGTCACCAGTTCGCCGGCGAGCACCAGCGACTCCTTGTTGGCCAGCAACAAGCGCTTGCCGGCGCGGGCCGCGGCCAGCGTCGACGACAGCCCGGCCGCACCGACGATGGCCGCCACCACGACGTCGCAGTCGGGGTCGGCGACCAGCGTATCTAGCGCTGCCATGCCGGCGTGCGGCTGCGTGGCGAGGCCCGCGTCGGCCAAGCCATCGCGCAGGCGCGCGTGCAGGCCTTCCTCGGCGATCACCGCATGCTCGGGCCGGTGCGCGACGCACAAGGCAAGCAGGGCGTCCACGTTGCAGCCCGCGGCCAGCACGCTGGCGCGGTAGCGGTCCGGATGGCGTGCGATGACGTCGAGCGCGGACGCGCCGATCGAGCCCGTCGCGCCCAGGACCGCCACGTTGCAGGGGGCATGCGCGGTCATGCTCAGAATCCGAAGACTTCCTTGCCCAGCACGAAGATGGGCAGGGCGGCCAGCACGCCGTCGATGCGGTCCAGCACGCCGCCATGGCCGGGGATCAGGTCGCCCGAATCCTTGGCGCCGACATGCCGCTTGAGCAGGCTTTCGAACAGGTCGCCGACCACCGAGAACAGCACGGTGAAGATCGCCACGACCAGAACCCCGGCCAGGTGGCCGACGCCCGCACCCGCAATCAGGGCGCCCACCGCCGCCACCAGCATGCCGGCGGCGAGGCCGCCAAGCAGGCCTTCGAGCGTCTTGTTGGGGCTGATGCGCGGCGCCAGCTTGCGGCCGCCGAACCAGCGGCCACCGAAGTGACGGCCCGCGAAGTAGGCGCCGCTGTCGGCGGCCCACACGATGGCCAGCGCGACGAACAGCCAGATATGCCCGTTCGGCTGCGACGAGTGGATCAGGCCCAGTGCGCACCAGGCCGGCACCACGGCGAGCGTGCCTGCCGCCAGCTTGAACACGCGCGCCCAAGTCTCGTGGTCGGAGGCGAAGGTGAAGAAACGCAGCCACAGCAGCGCCAGCAGCCACCAGACCACGCCGACGAGGGCCATCAGGCGCAGCGGCACCAGGTCGGTGGCGTCGCCCGACCCGCGCGACGCCCACACCAGGGCGACCATCACCAGCAGGTTGGCGGTCAGTAGCACCGTGCGCTGCAGGGTGTCGTCGATCTCGGCGAGCTTGAACCATTCCCACAGGCCGACGAGGAATACCAATGCGGCCAGCATGGCCAGCCAGGAGGTGGGCAGCAGCAGGATCGCGCCGATGGCGAAGGGCGCCATCACCAGTGCGGCGATGACACGGGTACGGGTCGCGCTCATGCGGGATTCGCTCTCATGCAGGGCTCTGCTCGGTGGCGCTGCCGGCGACCTGGGCGCTGGTCAGGCCGAAGCGGCGCTCGCGCTGCGCGAACTCGTCCAGCGCGCGCTGCAGCAGCGCGGCGTCCAGGTCGGGCCACAGCACGTCGGTGAACCAGAGTTCGGTGTAGGCCAGCTGCCACAGCAGGAAGTTGCTGATGCGGTGGTCGCCGCCGGTACGGATGAAGAGGTCGGGGGGCGGCAGGTCGGCCAGGGCGACGTGCGCGCCGAGCGCGGCTTCGTCGATGTCCTCCGGTCGCAGCCGGCCGGCCGCGACATCGGCGGCCAGCGCGCGCGCCGCGTGCGCGATGTCCTGGCGCCCGCCGTAGCTTGCGGCGATGACCAAGTGCAGGCGCTGGTTGCCGCGGGTCAGCGCCTCGGCGGCGTCCATCCTCGAGCGGATGTCGGCGGAGAACCGCGCGCGGTCGCCGATGAAGCGCACGCGCACCTCGCGCCGGTGCAGTTCGTCGACCTCACGGTCGAGCGCGTTGAGGAACAGCTTCATCAGCGCGCCGACTTCTTCTTCCGGCCTGCCCCAGTTCTCGCTGGAGAACGCGAACAGCGTCAGCGCGCCGATACCGCGTTCCAGGCAGAAGTCGATGCAGACATTGACCGCGCGGGCGCCGGCACGGTGGCCGATCACGCGCGGGCGGCGTCGGCGTTCCGCCCAGCGCCCGTTGCCGTCCATGATGACGGCCAGGTGGCGGGGCACGGACGCGGGGACGGCAGGGGACATGGCAGTCCTCAGACCGCCATCAGTTCCTGTTCCTTGGCCTTGACGACGTCATCGACGTCCTTGATGGACTTGTCGGTGAGCTTCTGGATCTCGTCTTCCGTCTTGCGCTCTTCGTCCTCGGTGATCTGCTTGTCCTTCAGCAGGTCCTTGACCTGTTGGTTGGCATCGCGGCGGATGTTGCGGATCGCGACCTTGGCGTCTTCGCCTTCGCCATGGACCACCTTGGACAGCTCCTTGCGGCGCTCCTCGGTCAGGGCGGGCAGGTTCAGGCGGATGGTGGTGCCGGCGGTGTTGGGGGTCAGGCCCAGGTCGGAGGCCAGGATGGCCTTCTCGACCGCGCCGACCATCTGCTTCTCCCACGGGGTGATCGTCAGCGAGCGGGAATCGGAGATGGTCACCGTGGCGACCTGGCTCAGCGGCATGTCCGAGCCGTAGTAGTTGACCTTCAGGTGCTCGACCAGGGCCGTCGACGCGCGACCGGTACGGACCTTCACCAGCGTGTGGCGGAGCGCTTCGATGCTCTTGGTCATGCGCGCCTGCGCGTCTTTCTTGATGTCGTTGAGCATCGCCCTTTCCGTTGCAAAGCCTGTAAACGACCGATTATAGGGCGATTCGCGGCCGTTGCCGACCGCCTGCGGGCTGTTCAGTGCGAATGATGCGGTGCCGCATCATGCAGGTCGTGGCCGCATCCGGCGCCGCGTTCGATCTGCAGGGTCGCGTGGTTGATGCCGAACCGGTCGTCCAGCGCGTGCACGGTGGCATCGATGAAGGCGTCGTGGTCGTCCTCCCGCGCCCGTACCAGATGCGCGGTCAACGCGATCTCGTTGGCGCCGAGCGACCAGATATGCAGGTGGTGCACGGCCGATACGCCGGGCTGCTCCTGCAGGAACGTGCGGACCTCGTCCGGATCCACGTGGCCCGGTACAGCGTCCATCGCGGCGTCGAAGCTGGCACGCAGCAATCCCCACGACCCGACCGCGACCACCACCGCGATCAGCAGCGCCGTGGCCGGATCGAGCCAGGCCCAGCCCAAGGTGGCCATGCCGACACCCGCCAACACGGCTGCGAGCGAGACCGCGGCATCGGCCATCAGGTGCAGGAAGGCGCCGCGCTTGTTCAGGTCGTGCGCGTGGCCGTCCTTCACGAGCCAGGCGGCACCGAGATTGACCAGGATGCCGAGCGAGGCGACCACGATGACGGGCGTGGCGGGAATCTCAGGTGGCGCGCTGAACCGCCGGAAGGCTTCCCACCCGAGCGCGCCCGAGAACACCACCAGCAGGACCGCGTTGGCGAGCGGCGAAAGCAGGGTCGCGCGGCGCCAGCCGTAGGTATGTCGGCCGCGTGGCCGGCGGCCGGCGAGGGCGGCGGCGCCCCAGGCCAGCGCCAGTCCCAGCACGTCACCTAGGTTGTGCAACGCATCCGACAGCAGCGCCAGCGAGTTGGTATGGAAACCGTAACCCGCTTCGATGGCGGTGTAAGCGAGATTGATCAGGGTGACCCACGCGAAGGCGCGTGTCGCCGACGCCTGTGGATGGGCGTGCGCCCCGTGTCCGTGATGGTGTCCGTGTCCCATGGCGGAAGGGTGCCGGCCGGGCGCGGCCGGACACTATTACAGGGCTAAAGCGGGCGCACGAAACCCCCGACGCCCATGAACGCTCTGCAGGAGCGGGCCAGGCCCGCGATGCTCTGCTCGGCGTTGCCGGAGAAGCATCGCGCCTTTGGAGCGCTCCAGAGGGACGGCGCCGTCAGTTGCGGCCCTTCACCAGCGTGCCAACGTGTTCGCCGCGCAGGATGCGCATCAGGTTGCCGGGCACCGACAGGTCGTAGATGCGCAGCGGCACGTCGCTGTCGCGGCACAGCGCGAACGCGGCCGTGTCCATCACCTGCAGGTCGCGGGCGATCACGTCGTCGTAGGTCAGCTGGTCGTAACGCACCGCATCGGCGTGCTTGCTGGGGTCCTTGTCGTAGACGCCGTCCACCTTGGTGGCCTTCAGCAGCAGGTCCGCGCCGATCTCGATCGCGCGCAGCGCGGCGCCGGAGTCGGTGGTGAAGAACGGGTTGCCGGTGCCGGCCGCGAAGATCGCGATGCGGCCCTTTTCCAGGTGGCGGATCGCGCGGCGGCGGATGTAGTCCTCGCACACGTCGTTGATCTTGATGGCGCTCATCACGCGGCACTTGGCGCCGAGCTTCTCCAGCGCATCCTGCATGGCCAGGGCGTTGATGACCGTGGCCAGCATGCCCATCTGGTCGCCGGTGACGCGGTCCATGCCGCCGGCCGCCAGTCCGGCGCCGCGGAAGATGTTGCCGCCGCCGATCACCAGGCCCACTTCCGCCCCGGCGTCGCGCGCCTCGATGATCTCGCGGGCGATGCGGGTGATGACCTTGGGGTCGATGCCGTAGTCCTCGGACCCCATCAGCGCTTCGCCGGACAGTTTGAGCAGGATGCGGCGATAGACGAGCGGTGCGGGCATGGGAGATCTCGGCGTGGGGGCAAACGGCGCAATTCTAGCCGAGTGAGCGTCCCTCAGTCGCCGGGTTCGTAGATCGCGTAGAGCTTGCGCGCCGTTTCCAGCACTTCCCAGACGCCGGAGAAGCCCGCCGGCACGACGAAACTCTGGCCGGCCTCCAGTGTCACCACCTCTTCACCGCCGTCGCCACGCAGGCGCACACGACCGCTGAGCAGGTGGCAGAACTCGTGCTCGGTGTACTGCACGCGCCAGGCGCCCACGTCGCCCTCCCAGACGCCGCAGTGGAACCGCTCGTCCTGCGACGAGTAGGCATTGCCGACGGCCTGCTGCGGCTGGCCTGCCACCAGCCGGTCGGCGGCGACCGGGGCGCGGCTGGTTTCATCCGGCGTGTGCGATACGGCAACGATGCGGGGCATGGGCGGCACCTGGGATCGGGGCCGTTATCATGACCTTCCCTTTCGGCAGCCATCAAGGAACGACCATGAGCGTGCGCACCCTGCAGGAATTCATCGCCTCGTCGCGGGAGAAGGACGCCAGTCCGGAGGCCTTCGAACTGGAAAGCCCCCATCTGCTCGAGGTGCGGCTGAACGGTCTGGTCTGGGCCAAGGCCGGCGCCATGGTCGCGCGCAAGGGCGCGGTGAAATTCACCCGCCAGGGCGTGCTGGAGCAGGGCCTGGGCAACCTGCTGAAGAAGGCGGTCAGCGGCGAGGGCATGCAGCTGATGAAGATCGAGGGCGAGGGGCGCGTCTACCTGGCCGATGCCGGCAAGCGGATCACCCTGCTGCGGCTGGCCGGCGAATCCATCTTCGTCAACGGCAACGACGTACTGGCGGTGGAGTCGGGCGTCGAGAGCCGCATCACCATGATGCGCAAGGTCGCTGGCATGCTGTCGGGCGGCCTGTTCAACGTGCGCCTGAGCGGACATGGCATCGTGGCCATCACCTCGCACTACGAGCCGCTGACGCTGCCGGTGAATGCGCAGACCGGGCCGGTGTTCACCGATCCCAATGCGACGGTGGCCTGGTCGGGCGGCCTGACACCGGAAATCATCACCGACATTTCGTTCGGCACGCTGCTGGGTCGCGGCTCGGGCGAGAGCATCCAACTGCGCTTCGCGGGTGACGGTTGGGTGGTCGTGCAGCCTTACGAGGAAGTGGCGCTGCAGCCGCGGCAGTAACCGCAGCCCCGCGTCGGCGCGTCAGGCGCCGGCGCCCACCGAGACGCGGTTGCGGCCTTGGCGCTTGGCGCCGTACAGCGCTTCGTCGGCAGCACGCAGCAGGTCGTCGACGTGGCGGAACTGTTCCAGCGCGCCCTGCGTGGCCAGGCCGGCGGAGAAGGTGATGTGCAGCGGCTGGCCGTTGACGTGCGCCATGGCCGCGCCGGAGACCTCGGACAGGATGCGGCGTACCACGTGGGCGGCCGCGTCCTCGTTGATGCCGGGCAGCACCACCAGGAACTCCTCGCCGCCGTAGCGGGCGACGATGTCGCTGCTGCGCACGTGGCGCATCAGCGACCTGGCGAAGTTGCGCAGCACCTCGTCGCCGACCAGATGGCCCCAGCGGTCGTTGACCTGCTTGAAGTCGTCCAGGTCGATGAAGGCGATCGACAGCGGCCACCCATGGCGCGTGGCGGCGTCGAACTCCTTCTCGAGTACTTCTTCTAGCTGGCTGCGGTTGTAGGCGCCGGTCAGCGGATCGCGGCGGACTTCCTCGGCCAGGCGGCGGGCACGGTCCTCGTGCTCGTCGGCTTCCTTGCGCGCACGCGCGGCTTCCTGGATCTCGCGCAGGTTGCGTACCACCAGCAGCTCGCGCGCCTGGTCCAGCAGGGCCTGGATGCGGGCGGGCGGCGCGGGCGGGACGTCGAACATCGCGCAGACCTCCGGCAGGGCGGCGATCATGTCCTCGGTCAGTGCGAGGAACGCGGCATAGTCCAGACCCAGGCGCGTGGCCGCCTGCAGTGCGGCCTGGCGGTGTGCCTCTTCGGTGCGCGCTTCGTCCGTACCTGCGATCCAGATGTCGGCGACGTACCCCGACACCGCGACGCAGGCATTGAAGGTCGTATCGGAGGCGGGCGTTTCGCTCTCCATGATCGCTTCGCGCAGCAGCGCCGGCAGGTTCCACTGCCGCGCCAGCCAGCCGCCGACGATAGCGTGGTCGCAGCCGAGCAGTTCGCGCTCGGCCGCCAGCAGGGCCGTGTTGCCTTCGGCCCGCTCGACGAGTCGTGCATAGTCGTCGCCCAGCACTTCCAGCAGGGCGAGCACGCCGATGTCCTGCAGCAGGCCGGCGAGCATCAGTTCCTCGGCCTTGCGCATGCCGGCGTGCTGGCCCAGCAGGCGGCACGCCAGTGCGGCGATCACGCTGCGGCGCCAGACGCGTTCCTGCGCGACCGGATGCGTGCCGCTGCCGCAGCGCGCCAGCGAGAAGCCCAGCGCCAGCGTCAACGTCGCGTTGAGGCCCAGCACCGTCAGCGCCTGCGACAGGTTCTCCACCCGGCGACGGCTGGCGTAGAGCGGAGAGTTGGCGATGCGCAGCATGCGCGCGCTCAGTGCGGCATCCAGGCCGATCGCATCGGCCGCCGTCGCCATCACCACCTCGGGATCCTGCGCCAGTTCGATGATGCGCAACGCCACGCCCGGCGGGCTAGGCAGGTTGCGGCAGTTCGAGAGCTGGGATTCGAGTTCGGGACGCATCCGGGTGCGCACTACGCAGAAGAAAAGTGGCGGGCAGCATGCCAGCAAAGCGTGACGGAATGTCAGCTTTGTAAACAATTTCGGCGCAGGAACGGCAAACTTTAGTCGCGGGCGACGAGCGGTCGTGCGACGCGACGACGCAGGTCTGGCGCATCGCAGGAACAGAAAAAGCCGCGGTTTCCCGCGGCTTTTCCGGTGAAGCGGAGAGCGCTTGGCTTACGCCAGGCCGGCCTGCTTCATCACTTCGGCGGCGTAGTCTTCCACCACCTTCTCGATGCCTTCGCCGACCACCAGGCGCTGGAAGCCGATCACGTCGGCGCCAGCGGCCTTGACCACCTGCTCGACCGACTTGTCGCTGTCCAGCACGTACGGCTGGCCGTACAGGGTCACTTCGTTGACGATCTTGTTGATCTTGCCGGAGATGATCTTCTCCAGGATGTCGGCCGGCTTGGCCTTGTCCTTGTCCGACATCTTGGCCAGCTCGATTTCCTTCTCCTTCGCCACGAACTCGGCCGGCACGTCGGCGGCCTTGTTGTGCGGGGGGTTCATCGCGGCGATGTGCATCGCCAGGCCGCGGGCCAGCTCGGCGTCGCCGCCCTTGACCTCGACCAGCACGCCGATCTTGCCGCCGTGCACGTAGGCCGCGACGTTGTTGGCGCTGTCGATGGCGACCAGGCGACGGATCTGCATGTTCTCGCCCAGCTTGGCGATGGCGGCGGCGCGGGCTTCCTCGACGGTCTCGCCCGAGGCCAGCTTGGCGCTCTTCAGCGCTTCCACGTCGGCGGCGCCGGAGGTCAGCGCGGCCTGCGCGATGGCGTCGGTGAAGGCGATGAAGTTGGCGTCCTTGGCGACGAAGTCGGTCTCGGAGTTGATCTCGACCAGCACGGCCTTGCCGCCGTCCTGGGCCACGGCCACGCGGCCTTCGGCGGTGACGCGGTCAGCCTTCTTGTCGGCCTTGGCCAGGCCCGACTTGCGCAGCCACTCGGCCGCGGCGTCGATGTCGGCGTTGTTCTCGGTGAGCGCCTTCTTGCACTCCATCATGCCGGCGCCGGTGCGCTCGCGCAGTTCCTTGACCAGGGAAGCGGTGATTTCCACGGGATTACCTCTGTTTGGATTGGCAAAGCCCCTCTCCCGTCGGGAGAGGGGTTGGGGTGAGGGTCCGGTGGAGTCGTGACGCGTTGAACGCCAGCGTGCTTGCCGTACCCTCATCCGCCCTTCGGGCACCTTCTCCCGGGGGGAGAAGGAAGAACATGGGCCGCCGCGCAGCATGGCGCGGCGGCATTGCAGCCGGATTACTCGGCAGCGGCTTCGTCGGACTTCTTGCCGGCGGCCTTCTTGGCCGGGGCGCGACGCGCACCCTTGTCGTCGCCGCCTTCGGCGAACTCTTCCTCGCGCACGGTGGCGGCGTTCGGCGAGGCAGCCTTGCCTTCCAGCACGGCGTCGGCGGCGGCACGGGCGTACAGCTGCACGGCGCGAATAGCGTCATCGTTGCCGGGGATGGCGTAGTCGACCAGGGCCGGGTCGTAGTTCGAGTCGACCACCGCGATCACCGGGATGCCGAGCTTCTTGGCTTCCTTGATGGCGATGTCTTCATGGCCGATGTCGATGACGAACAGGGCGTCCGGCAGGCGGTTCATTTCCTTGATGCCGCCCAGCGAGGCCAGCAGCTTCTCGCGCTCGCGGCGCAGGCCCAGCACTTCGTGCTTGACCAGCTTGTCGAACGTGCCGTCGGTTTCAGCGGCTTCCAGTTCCTTCAGGCGGGCGACCGACTTCTTCACGGTGGCGAAGTTGGTCAGCGTGCCGCCCAGCCAGCGCTGGGTCATGAACGGCATGCCGCAACGCTCGGCTTCTTCCTTCACAGCTTCGCGCGCGCTGCGCTTGGTGCCCAGGAACAGGATGGTGCCGCGCTTCTGCGCGACGCCCGAGATGAAGTTCATCGCGTCGTTGAACAGCGGAACGGTCTTCTCGAGGTTGATGATGTGGATCTTGCCGCGGGCACCGAAGATGTACGGTGCCATCTTGGGGTTCCAGTAGCGGGTCTGGTGGCCGAAATGGACGCCGGCTTCCAGCATCTGGCGCATGGTGACTTGGGGCATTGAAGTGACTCCATCGAAGGGGAACCCACCGTCCGGTTCAATGGAGGACGGCGCCGGTGAAGGCGGGGTTCCGGGGTTGGGCCTCCCTGCGGCTTCCGTGTCCGAACCCTTCAGCGAAGGGCACCCCGGCACGGGTTGGGGCAGCAGGTGTGGATTCGTCGGTGTCGCCCGACGTGGGCGGTCCGGCCGGGCAGGCCCGGGCGCGAAGCCGCGGGAGTATAGCCGGTCAGGGCGGGCCGCCGCAAACCGTGGGGTCGCTCGGGCCGGGTGGAACTGCCCCGGGGCGTTCAGCTGCCGCGCCAAATGGGGGATAATCGGCCAATGGCCATCCAGCTCAAGACCCAAGAAGACCTCGCCCAGATGCGCATCGCCGGCCGCCTGGCCGCGGAGGTGCTGCAGGTAGTCGCCCCGCACGTGAAGCCGGGCGTGACCACCGCCGAACTGGACCGCATCTGCCACGATCACATCGTTAACGTGCAGAAGGCGATCCCGGCGAACGTGGGCTACAAGGGCTTCCCCGCGACCGTCTGCACCTCGGTCAACAACGTCATCTGCCACGGCATTCCCAGCGAGGGTAAGGTGCTGAAGGACGGCGACATCCTCAATATCGACGTTACCGTCATCAAGGACGGCTGGCATGGCGACACCAGCCGGATGTACCTGGTCGGCACGCCGTCGGTGATGGCGAAGCGGCTGGTGGATACGACCCGCGAGGCCATGTTCCGCGGCATCCGGGCGGTAAAGCCGGGCGCCACCTTGGGCGACGTGGGTCACGCGATCCAGCAATACGCCGAAGGCGAGCGTTTCAGCGTGGTCCGGGAGTACTGCGGCCACGGCATCGGCAAGGTCTACCACGACGAGCCGCAGGTGCTGCACTACGGCCGCCCCGGCGAAGGCGTGGTGCTGAAGCCCGGCATGACCTTCACCATCGAACCGATGATCAACGAGGGCGCGCGGCACACGAAGGTGCTGCCCGACGGCTGGACCGTGGTGACCAAGGACCGCAAGCTGTCGGCCCAGTGGGAACACACGGTGGCCGTGACCGAGGACGGCGTCGAGATCCTGACCCGCGTGCCCGGCGACGACAACGACCTGTGAGCACCCCTGCAGCCGCGAACGGACAGGCGACGCGGCTTCCGGACATCGGCCCGGATGTGGCCTGGTCGGCCGCTGCGCGCGCGTCGCTCGGCCATACCGATGCGCGGCTGGACAAGCGTTTCGACCAAGACGACGGCATGGACCGCATCCTCGCGCTGCGCGCGCGGGCGGTCGACCACCTGCTGAAGGACGCGTGGCTGCGGTGTATTCCGGCAGATGCGCCGATGGCGCTGTTCGCGGTCGGCGGCTACGGTCGCGGCGAGCTGTTCCCGCATTCCGACGTCGACGTGCTGGTGCTGGCTGCGGCGGACGTCCAGCAGGCGCACCACGGTGCGGTCGCGCGCCTGTTCGCGCTGCTGTGGGATGCCGGGCTGCCGATCAGCCACAGTGTGCGCTCCGCAGGCGAATGCACGGCTGCGGCCGCCGCCGACCAGAGTGTGACGACCGCGCTCATCGAGGAGCGGCTGATCGTCGGCGAGCCGGTCGACGAAGGCCTGCTGATCGACGCCATCGGCCCGGCACGGGTCTGGCCGCCGCGCGATTTCTTCGTCGCCAAGCGCGAGGAGCAGCGCATCCGCCACGCGCGGTTCGGCGACACGTCCGACAACCTCGAACCCAACATCAAGGAAGGCCCTGGCGGCCTGCGCGACCTGCATACGCTGGGCTGGATGGCGTTGCGTACGTTCGGCGTGCGCGACCTGGAAGCCCTGGTAGGGCTGGGCCATCTGGGTCCCGACGAAGCGATCGCACTGGCGCGCGAGCGCCGCGCACTGGGTCGCCTGCGCTACGGCCTGCACCGGGTCGCGGGACGCCCGGAAGAACGCCTGCGTTTCGACTACCAGAAGATGCTGGCGCAGCGGCTCGGCTTCGTCGACGACGCGGAGAGCCTGGGCGTCGAGAAGATGATGCAGGGTTTCTACCGCAGCGCCGCCATCGTGCGGCGGATCAGCGACCGCCTGCTGCAACGCTTCGAGGAACAGTTCGACGGCGAGGCGCTGCCCGAGCCGCTGGACGAGCAGTTCGCACTGCGCCGCGGCTACCTCGCCGCGCGCCGGGAGGGCTGGCCGGCGAACGACGTCGGCCAGGTATTCGCGCTGTTCGCTGCATGGGCAGCGCATCCGCAGGTACGCGGCCTGCATTCGCGCACCGCACGCGCGCTGGCGGAGTCGCTGCCGAAGCTGTCCGCCTATCCCGATGCCACGCGTGCGCAGCGCGATGCCTTCATGGCCCTGCTGCGCGGTCCGCGCGCGGTGGAAACCCTCACCCGCATGGCCCGGCTCGGCGTGCTGGGGCAGTGGATCCCGGCGTTCGCGCGCGTGTCCGGGCGCATGCAGTTCGACCTGTTCCATGTTTACACGGTCGACCAGCACACGCTGATGGTGCTGCGGAACATCGCCGCCTTCGCCGCGGGCCGTGCGGACGAGCGCTTCTCCATCGCGCACGAGGTCTGGCCGCGCCTGCGCAAGCCGGAGCTGCTGCTGCTGGCGGGCCTGTTCCACGACATCGCCAAAGGTCGCGGCGGTGACCATTCGGAACTGGGCGCGGTGGATGCGCGCGAGTTCTGCGCGGCACATGCGCTCAGCGAGGCCGACACCGCGCTCGTGGCCTGGCTGGTAGAGCAACACCTGCGCATGTCGGTGACGGCGCAGAAGCAGGACATTTCCGATCCCGACGTCATCCATGCTTTCGCCGCGCTGGTCGAGGACCGCGAGCGCCTCGACTACCTGTACCTGCTGACCTGCGCCGACATCGCCGGCACCAGTCCCAAGCTGTGGAACGCGTGGAAGGACCGGTTGCTGGCGGACCTGTATTTCGCCGCGCGCCGCGTGCTGCGCGAGGGCCTGGAAAATCCGGTGGCGGTGGACGAACGGCTGGACGAGGCGCGCGGCAGCGTGCGCGCCATGCTGGAACTGCAGGGGCTGTCGGCGGCGCAGGCGGATGCGTTGTTCACTACCATGCCGGAAGAGAGCTTCCTGCGTTTCCGTCCCGAACAGCTGGCCTGGCAGACGCATGCCATCCGCGGCGCGACCACCGGCGAGACGCGGGTGCGCGCGCGCCGCATCGCCGACGATGCGGACGCCATGGAAGTGTTCGTGCATTCGCCCGACCGTGACGGCCTGTTCGCCGCCATCCTCGCCACGCTCGACCGCATGGGCTTCGCCATCCACCAGGCACGCGTGCTGGTGGGGCCGCAAGGCGCGATCTTCGATACGTTCGAAGTGCTGCCGGCCGATGCGTATGCGCCGCGCGACCCCGATGACGTCGAGCGCACGCTGGGTGAGGCGCTGGCGCGTCCGCTCGACAGCGTGCGCACCTCGCGCCGTGCCGTGCCGCGGCAGCTTAAGCATTTCCGGTTCGCACCGCGCATCGAGTTCGGCACGACGCCTGATGGGCGTCGCACCGTCCTCGGCCTGGTCGCGCCCGACCGTCCCGGCCTGCTGTCGGACGTGGCCCAGGTGCTGCGCCGGCAGGGATTGCGCGTGCACGACGCGCGCATCGCGACCTTCGGCGAGCGCGCGGAGGACGTGTTCCAGATCACCGACGAGCACGACCAGCCGCTCACCGACACTTCCCAGCAGGACGCGCTGCGCGATGCGCTGCGCGCCGGCCTCGACACTCCCCCCTGATCCGATCCGGCAGACCGTTTGATGACCCGCAAAGCCAGCAAGACCGAAGAACTGAAGTCCACCATCGAGAGCGCGTTCGAGCGCCGCGCCGAGCTGACGCCGGCGGAGATCGAAGGCTCCACCCGCACCGCCGTCGAACTGGCCATCGACGGCCTGGAGAGCGGCAAGCTGCGCGTCGCCGAGCCCGACGGCAAGGGCGGCTGGAAGGTCAACGAGTGGCTGAAGAAAGCCGTGTTGCTGTACTTCCGCGTCAACGAGATGGAACTGGTCGAAGCCTATCCCGCGCCGTTCTGGGACAAGGTGGAAGCGCGCTTCGGCGCGTTCGACGAGAACGATTTCCGCAAGCTCGGCGTGCGCGTCGTCCCGGGCGCCATCGCGCGCCGTGGCACGTACTTCGGCAAGGACGTGGTGCTGATGCCGAGCTTCGTCAATATCGGTGCGTATGTCGGTGAAGGCACGATGGTCGACACCTGGGCGACGGTCGGTTCGTGCGCGCAGATCGGCAAGCATTGCCACCTGTCCGGCGGCGCCGGCATCGGCGGCGTGCTGGAACCGCTGCAGGCCAGCCCGACCATCATCGAGGACCACTGCTTCATCGGTGCGCGCTCGGAAGTCGTCGAAGGCGTCGTGGTTGGCCACCACAGCGTGATCGGCATGGGCGTGTTCATCGGCCAGTCCACGCGTATCTACAACCGCATGACCAAGGAAATCACCTACGGCTACGTGCCGCCGGGCAGCGTGGTAGTGTCGGGCTCGCTGCCGGCCGCCGACGGCTCGCACTCGCTGTACTGCGCGGTGATCGTCAAGCAGGTCGACGAGAAGACCCGCAGCAAGACCAGCGTCAACGAGCTGCTGCGCGGTCTGGCGGACTGACCGGCGGGTCGAGTCCGTGCGTCTTGTAGGAGCGCGCCATGCACGCGATGCTCCTGCGGCATGTCCGGCTCACGTCGGAAAAGCATCGCGCGCATGGCGCGCTCCTACAAATCTCTGGAGCATCATGACGACCACGTTGTATGGCCTGAAGAACTGCGACACCTGCAAGAAAGCGACGAAGTGGCTGGACCGCTTCGGTGTCGCGTACGAATTCGTCGACTACCGCGACAACCGGCAGACACCGGAGACGCTGAAGGAGTGGGCGGACAAGGCGGGCGGCTGGGACACGCTGATCAACAAGTCGTCGACGACCTGGCGGCAGTTGCCGGAGAACCGCAAGACGCCGGGCTCCGATGCAGAGTGGAAATTGCTGCTGAAGGAGTATCCGCAGCTGATCCGCCGTCCTGTCGTCATCGGCGGCGTGGCGGGCTTTTCACAGGGCTTCAGCGACAATGGCTTCAAGAAGCAGTTCGGAGCCGGGTCGTGAGCGATGTCGTCGAACTCTCCAGCGAGCTGATCCGCCGTCATTCGGTGACGCCGGACGATGCGGGCTGCCAGCAGGTGCTGGCGACGCGGCTGGCCCAGTGGGGCTTCCAGTGCGAACACCTGCGCTTCGGCGACACCGACAATCTGTGGGCGACGCATGGGTCAGGCTCGCCGGTGCTGGTGTTGCTCGGTCACACCGACGTGGTGCCGCCGGGACCGCTGTCCGCCTGGACCAGCGATCCGTTCGTGCCCACCGTGCGCGATGGCGTGTTGTACGGGCGCGGCACCGCCGACATGAAGTGCAGCGTGGCCGCGTGCACGATCGCGCTGGAGCGCTTCGTCGATGCGTATCCGGATCATCCTGGCACGGTCGCGCTGCTGGTCACGTCGGACGAGGAAGGGCCTGCGCACGATGGCGTGAAGAAGGTCGCCGAACTGTTCCGCGAGCGTGGGCAGAAGATCGACTGGTGCATCACCGGCGAGCCGTCCTCGAAGGAAGCACTGGGTGACCTGTTGCGCGTGGGTCGCCGCGGCACGCTGACCGGCACCTTGCAGGTGCACGGCGTGCAGGGTCACGTGGCCTATCCGCACAAGGCGCTCAACCCCATCCACAAGGCGCTGCCTGCGCTGGACGAACTGGCCGCGCGCCAATGGGACGAGGGCTACGAGACCTTCCCGCCGACCAGCCTGCAGATCTCCAACATCAATGCCGGCACCGGCGCGAGCAACGTCATCCCCGGCGAACTGCAACTGGTGTTCAACCTGCGCTTCAATCCGAGCTGGACAGCGGAACGGCTGGAGCAGGAGATCGAAGGTATTTTCCGCAAGCACGGCCTGGAATACAGCATCCAGTGGCTGCGCGGTGGCGAGCCGTTCTACACGCCCGAAGGCCATCTGCGCGCCACCGCACGCGCGGTGCTCGGTGAATTCGCCGGTGCGCCGGCGGAGGAGAGCACGGCCGGCGGTACGTCCGATGCGCGCTTCATCGCACCGCTGGGTGCGGAATGCATCGAGGTTGGACCGGTCAACGCCAGCATCCACAAGGTCGACGAAAATATCCGCGTGACGGATCTCGAGGCGCTGCCTGGCCTGTATCAGAAGCTGCTTGAGCGGCTGATGCTGCCGGTCCGCGCT
>NZ_JBGFFI010000007.1:0-65786 GCF_056175725.1 Pseudoxanthomonas sp. LjRoot206 | reverse complement strand
GAGCCGGCGCGGCAACTGCCACGACAACGCCGTAGCCGAGAGCTTCTTCCAGTTGCTCAAGCGAGAGCGGATCAGGCGAAAGATCTACCTGACCCGGGATGCGGCACGTAGCGACGTGTTCGACTACATCGAGATGTTCTACAACCCAAAACGCCGGCACGGCTCCAATGGAGGCGTCTCTCCGGTAGAGTTCGAACGGCAGGCGGGACTATCAGGCTTGTAGTTGTCTATGAAACCCGGGGCGATTCACCTTATCGTTGGAGCTGGGATCTTTAAGCAGATCTCGTGTCCCTCTATTTGGAGATCTTCCTTCACCACGATCGGAGTACTGCCTTGGACCTAGTCGATCCAAAAAGCCATTGTTCTCTACCCAGCAAGTGGTCTGCCTTTGGCCCATTACCGACGTCGGCATACAGACATAATAAATTCCAGCGTAGGCCTTCTCGATACCCGCTTGGGAAATAAGCATCAAGATCAGGAGGCATAGACATAACTTTAAGCTGGGATTACGTAATAAATTTCTCCCAGAAAGACTTTGCTTGTTAAGTGGGTCCAGACGTTCAGCCATAGCTATCATAAGCTCGCTCCATTCCAGCCCCTTGCAGGCCAGAGTCCATGCGTCCGCCACCCCGGCGGTACACCCCTTGCAGCGAACGCTACTCCTAGCCGATCCGTTTTGGGAAGTCCGGAGCACAGGTAAGCGTGTGTATATCGGTAGTGATACCCATAAAGCGGGACGTCTTTATGGCGCACTTCCACCTTGTTCTCCACTTCGGCGCGCTCGGACAGTGTTCTCGGCACCGTTCTAGGACTTCCACGCCCCGCAACGCGGATCTTCCGCGTTGGTGTCACATCGGGGAGCGGCGCATCAGCAATGCGCCGCTCCATCAACCTCACAGGCTGCCCAGAAAAGACAACGGCCCCGCATCGCGGGGCCGTCCTGTTCCATCGAGAGCGTCGGGCGACTACTCGCCGTTACCCTCGCCCGCCGGCGGTTTCTCCGACTCCTGCGCGCTGACCCGCCAACGCGCGCCCAGGTTGCGCCGCGCTTCGTCCAGGCTTTTGCCCTTGCCGGCCACTCGCAGCGCGCCGTACACCTCCAGCGAGGCGACCATCTGGTCGCTGCCCAGCGCCATCTCGGTGTCCATCAACCGCTGGTACAGGTGCGCGATACGCAGGATGCGCGGGCGCAACGCGTCGAGGGTCTGCTGATCGCGCTGGAAGGCGGCGATGTCGAAGTCGCGCGCCAGGACGCCGCTGTGCTGCTGCGCCACGTTCAACGCGGCGCGGCAGAACGCTTCGGACTTCTCGCCCATCTTCATCAACCCACGCCGCTG
Source organism: Pseudoxanthomonas sp. LjRoot206 (assembly GCF_056175725.1). NCBI lineage: Bacteria > Pseudomonadati > Pseudomonadota > Gammaproteobacteria > Lysobacterales > Lysobacteraceae > Pseudoxanthomonas > Pseudoxanthomonas sp. LjRoot206. The sequence continues at coordinate 64,449 of NZ_JBGFFI010000007.1, read as the reverse complement.
TTCCGGCGTCAGCGAGACCAGGCCGGTCAGGCTGCTCTCCATCTGCATGATGGCGATATCCAGCGGATCGAGGATGGTGTTGTCGATCTGCAGGTCTACGAGGTTCTGACTCATGGTCTCTCCTTGATGTCGTGTCAGGTAATGCCGCCTCATCCGACGGCAGGTTCACGCTATCCCGTCGCAGGTCTCCATCCAAGAGCCGACGAGGGGAAATGACTAACAATAGACACGTATTCGTACGTACGTGATACGTGAAGCGTTGCCGTCACCGTCTCCATGTGAGAGCGCGACCCAGGAAGGTGCACGCGCATCCCGTCAAAGTACGATGGCAAGGAAATTTTTCTCGCTTCGCGAGGCATCCCTGTGACACGACGAGGCGTATTTACTCGCACGCGAACCTTCAACGCCCGACAACGAGGAACTCCACCTTGGCGCCGAGTCTTTTCGGCTCGAGGTATCGAAGCAGATGTCCTCGCCGTCGAGGATCTTCGGTTCGGCGGCGAGAATCCATCGGACGGCACCGCACCACCGAGGTGCGCGCTCGATGCTCGATGGCCTTGGCATCGAGGAAAATCGTCTCGACCGCACCGCCGGCATGCCTACTTGTTGCGCATCACGCCCTGCCGACGCCCGCACGCAGCGCAGGTCCGGTACGTTCCCCAGCGTCCCGCGTGTTCCCCGCCCAGCAATCCCCCGCACCCGCAGATCAGCGCATCGCCCGTCTCCCAGCGCAGCAAGCGCACGCTGGCGATGACGCCCAGCAGCGCGGCCAGCGCCAACAGTCCGTACGGCATCCAGCGCAGCGCATCGCCGAGCGGGTGCGCGAACGTCGATGGCGCCGCGTCGGTGAGCAGCCACGTCGACGCGAACGCCAGCAGCAGGCAGGCCAGCGTCGGCAGGTACATCCTGAAGGCCATCCGGTGCAGGTACGTCATCGGTCATCCCCTCGATTCGATGGCGGAGAAGATCGCCCGATGCCGTCGCACAGGCTGATACGCAGCCGACGGCGGCGGCAAAGTCGCCGCAACGCCCGGCCCTTAGAATCGCACGCCCTCCCCTGCCGGACCGCACCCGCATGCACCTCGTCTTCGACGCCTTGCTGATTGACATGGACGGCACGCTGGTGGACTCGACGGCGCGGGTGGAACAGGTGTGGGCCCAGTTCTGCCGTGAGCACGGCCTGGACTTCGCCGCCTTCATCGCCGGCTCGCACGGCCGGCGCACGATGGACAGCGTGATCGACGCGCTGGGCGACAGTCCGTCCAGCCGCCGCATCGCGCGCGAGCTGGAAGCGCAGGAGACCGACGCGACCGACGGCATCGTCGCCTGCACCGGCGCGGCTGCCGTGCTGGCCGCCCTGCCCGCGACCGCGTGGTCGCTGGTCACCTCGGCCGGACGCGACCTCGCCCGCCGGCGGATGCAGGCGGCCGGCTTCGCGCTTCCCGAGTTCGGCGTGTACGGCGAAGACGTCGCCGTCGGCAAGCCCGACCCCGCCTGCTACCGGCTGGGTGCACAGCGCCTGGGCGTACCGATCGCCGCCTGCGGCGTGCTGGAAGACGCCCCGGCCGGCATCCAGGCCGGTGCCGCCGCCGGCGCGCGCGTGCTCAGCGTGGGCCCGCGCTTCGACGGACAGCCGGAGCAAGTGATCAACATCGCCGGACTGGACGCACTGCGCGTCGCCGTCGTCGATGGCAAGGTCCACGTCGAGATCGACGCGCGATAGACATTACGAAGCAGGCCTCGCGCTGCGAGATCGCCCGGCGCACCGGCCCTCGCAAGATGTGCCTACGAAGTGATCCGCCGATGGCGTGGCCGCAGTGCGGACACGTTGCCGCACTACGACACGGCCGGCAGCGTTCCGGAGCGATCGAATGCCTCGATCTCGCTGCGCAGGCGCTGCGTTGCCGCGTGCTGCGCACCGAATGCCGACGTCATGTGGCGCAAGGCGTCGGCCAGGAAGTCGCGTGCCTGCCGGCGATCGCCACGCCCGGCGGCGATGTGCGCGCGCATCAGCCATGCGTCGCGCAGGGAGAAGCGGTTGTTGGTGACGGTCTGGTAACGCTGCAGTTCCGGCAGCAGCGCGACCAGCAGCGCCTCCGCGCCCGCGGCGTCGCCCTCGCGGAGCAGCAGCTGCGCCTCGCGCAGACGGTCGCTGTAGCGATAGCTGTAGCGGTGCGGATACGGCTCCATCACACGCCGGTTTTCCGCCAGCACGGTGCGCGCACGCGCGAGGTCGCCGGGACCCTCGCGCTCCATCAGGGCCTGCGCCAGCGCGGACCGGTGGGACGGCCTGAGCGGTACGCCGGTGGTGCTCGCGCGTGCCAGCGGCGCCTCCAGCAGCGCGATGGCCTCGTCGACGTTGCGCGAACGGATGTCCGGAGAGGCGGCCGGGGTCGACAGCAGGCGCCGGCCCAGATCCGTCTGCATCTTCTGGGTGTTCTCGTTGTCGAGCGGATACGCCGCCCGCATGATCGCGTAGGCGCGCCGCAACAGCAGGATGTCACCGCCGGGATCGGTCTGGCCTGACGCGCCCAGCAGCGATCGCACCCGCAGCACATCCCCATAGTCCGGATGCATCTCGCCGAAGGAATCGCGGATGATCACGTCGGCGCGTCCGATCGAGGCGGCGCACGCATCGAGTTGCGCGCTGACGCATTGCGTATTGGCGAGTCGCCACCACGCCCGGCCGACCAGCGGGTGCGACTCGCCGAGCCGCCTGCGCGCCTCCTGCAATTGCGCCTCCGCCATGCGTATCGCTTCGGCGTTGCGGTCCTCGAGCAGCAGCATGCCGGACAACACGTGGCGCGCCTCGTTGGCCACCAGCGGCGCATCGTCGCCCGCCAGCGCGATGGCCTGCCTGAGGTCGCTCTCGGACTGACGGAAGTGGCGCAATCGGCCGTGCCACGACCCGCGCTGGCGATGCAGCTCTGCCAGCGCCACCCGGTCGCCAGCACGCTGTGCGAACGCCATGGCCTGCCCGAGCGTCGTCCAGGCCTGCGGACGCTCCAGCTCGTTCCATTGGCTGCGGGCGATTTCCGTCATCAGCTGCAGCCGGACCGATGGCGCCTCCTCGCCAAGCCCTGCCAGCGCGACAGCCGCGACGCGATGCGCTTCGGCGTGCCTGCTCTGCAGATTCAGCAGGGAAGCCAGGGTGGCCTGGTCCTGCGCCTGCGTGACCGGATCATCGTCGCCGAGCGATGCCGCCTCGCGCGCGAGCGCGGTGGCGCGCGGGTAGTCGCCTAGCACGGTGTAGTTGCGTGCAAGAATGGCCAGGCCGCGCGACAGCGCTGCCGGATGCCGGTCGCCCACGACCTCACGCACGCGCCGCTCCGTCTGCTGCAGCAGTTCATGCGAGGACAGGGCGGTATCGCCCAGACCCGACAGCGTGGCCACCCCCAGGGTCTGTTCGAAGACCTGCGACAGCGCGATCGTCGCTGCCGTTTCGCGCGCGGCACGGTGAGCCTGCCACGCTGCGACACCTCCGCCGAACATCAGCGTCAGCAGGGCCAGCCCCGCGAGCCCCGCCGCGACGCGGTGCCGCGCAATGAAGCGCCCGCCGCGATACAGCACGCCGCCGTTCCGTGCCTGCACAGGACGTCGGCGGCGCCAGGCCACCAGATCGTCGCGCAGCGCGGTCGCCGAGCCATAGCGTTGTGCGGGATCGGTGGCGATGCAGCGTTTCGCGATGGCGTCGAGATCGCCGGAGAGGCGGCGTGACAGCGCGCGCGCCGTGCGCAGGCTGCGTGCATGGGCGGCATCCTGTGGCAGGGCGACCGCTATCGTCGACATCGGCTCCGCCGAAGGCGCGCCCGCGTTCAAGCTCCACCACGAGGACGTGAGCGGCAGGCGATCGCACAGCAGCCGGTACATCACCATGCCGAGCGACCACAGGTCGGAAGCGACGGTGGGACGTTCGCCGCCCAGGGCCTCCGGCGGCGCGTAGCCCTCGGAGATCGCCACCCGCGGCGGCACGGTGTCGGCGGCCAGCGAGGCGGTGAGACCGAAGTCCACCAGCTGGACCTGGGCATCGGGCGTCACCAGCAGGTTGGCCGGCTTGATGTCCTGGTGCAGGACCATGCGCGCATGGGCGTAGGCCAGCGCGTCGCACGCTTGCACCAGCAGATCCACGCGCTGCTCCGCGCCGGCGCGCTGCCGTTCGCACCAGACGTCGATCGGCAGGCCGTCGACATAGCGCATGGCGAACCAGGGGCGTCCGGCATCGTCGATGCCGCCATCGATCAGGGTGGCGATGCCGGGATGGTCGAGCGCCGCGAGCGCCTCCCGCTCGCGCAGGAAGCTGTCCACCAGATGCGGCGAGGACAGTTCGTGGCGCATGCACTTCAGTGCGACCCGTTGCCGATAGTGGCCATCGTCGCGCCAGGCTTCGTAGACGGTCCCCATGCCGCCGGTACCGACGACCGCATCGAGCCGCCACGGTCCGAGGCGCCTGCCCAGGCGTGCATCCTCGCCGATGCCGGCGCCGCCCTCCTGGAACAGCACATCCGTCAGTCCGCTGAAGGCATGGCCGGACGTGTCCTGTTCTGTCAGCGCATCGTCGGTCGCCAGCAGGCGTTGCAACGCATCACGGGTCGCGGGATCGTCGCGGCCCAGCATCGACAGCATCTCAGCGCGCTGGTCGGGCGCCAGCGCAATGACCTCGTCGAACATCGCCAGGGCACGATCGTAGGGGGACCGGTGCTGCGTCGAGGCTGCAGGGGGAGGTGGAGATTGCCGTGGCGCCATGGCCGGATTCCAAGCGAAAAGCTGCGCGCTGGCGCCGCCCAGCAGATTGGCCATCCGGCCGGCACTGCTCCCGCTACCAGTGTGACAGGAAAGGGAGTCGGCCGACGGACGTGGAACAGGACATATGGGGTGTCCTTGGACCGCCTGGCCGCTGCCTCGCCGGATCGCGCGTGCCGCTGGAGGCTCCAGCCCCTTGATCGATGAGCGCCCGCCATGCATCGCGGAAATCGTCGCGGCGGCTTGATCATCCGCCGGACAACCTGTGTGCTTCAGGGAAGACCGCTCGCCGTCGCCCGGCACGTCAGCCCCAGCGTCACGGCGCCGCCGTTGGGCAACGCGGGAATGGTCAACCCGGGGGACTGCAATCCGGCCACCGTCAGCGAACCCGGACACGAGGCGCCGGACGCGGCCGAGCACGTCATCACCGGCAGCCCCGCCGCCGTGCAATCCAGCCCCGCCGCCGCGGGGTCCCGCACGACCGCACCGTCGGCTGCGGACGGCCCGAGGTTGGAGATCACCAGCGTGAATTGCACGTTGGTGTTCGCCACGACGGGACTCGGGTTGGCCGTCTTCTCGATGCGCACATCGGCCACGCGGCGTGTGTTGGTGAAGGTACAGACAATGGCGGTGGCGGTACTTCCCACCGTCAACGTACCGCTCGTCGCGTTGGGCGTATACGACAACGCGGCCCCGGTGCCGGTGTTGCCCGTGCAGCTGAGGGCCTTCTCGTACGCGGCCGACACGCCGACGGCGATGCTCTCTTCAATCGTGTAACTGCCGCCCGGCATCACGGCCCAGGGCGTGTTGGTATCGGTCTCGTTGGCGCTGTCGGCCACCGAGTCGAACGAGATCGCGCCGTTCGTCCCCTCGGCGTCGAGCCAGGCGACGTTGCCGACCGCCGCGCCGGACCAGGTCTTGGCCAACGTCAACGTCGGGGCCGTGGTGATTGCCATCCGGTAGTCTTCCACCTCGCCGCTGTCGGCGCGGCCCTTGCCGTCGGCGGTCTGGATCTGGGCACTGGTGTACCCGGCACGCAGGCGCACGTAGTTGTTCCCCACCGACAACCCGCCCGGTGCATTGCCGTTGCCACTGTTCCAGACCAGGGTGACGCTGGTGGCACCCGCAGCAAAGCTCGTGCAGGCCCGCTCGCTCGCGACGAACGCGTTGTTGCGGTTGAAGTCGATCCAGCCGCAGGCCATCCCCGCCTTGCTCGCACCGCTGATTGGCACGGCCAGGCTGTAGCTGGCATGAGCGGTGGTCAGGACGGGGAAACTGGTGATGGCGTCTTCGTCGTCGCCATCGCCCCTGCTGCCCGTATTGTCGGTACCAGCACCCACCGCCACCGGGCTGGTGGTCGCCGCCATCTCGTAGATGCCGTCCGCATCGATCGACGCGCCGAGGCGCAGATCACCCAGGATGTGGGACGGGGCCTGCGCCGAGTTGAAACCGGTGACGGGCGCATCGCCGAAGTCTTCATCCACGGTGATGCTCATGCTGAACGTATCGAAGTGGGCCGAGGTCAGGTTTCCTTCGCTGCGCAGATCCACCGCGAACGTTACCGACGTGACCGTTCCGCGGATTTCGATACTGCCGCAACCCGCGCCCGTACTCGAGACATTGCAATCGCTCTCGCCATTCAATGCGTTGCTCGAGAACGAGGTGCTCGTCACGTTCATGTTGCTGCTGGCAAAACTCGCGTTTATCAGCCTCGCACCGGCTGACGGCGAGATCAGCCGGAACGCCGGCGCGTGACTGGTCCCGCTGCTTGAGCCTCCAAGGCCCGCGACATGCAGGATGGGATTGGTCACCGGCTGGTTGAACGCGATGGTCAGCGTGCCGCGGTTGAGGCAGACGCCACCGCTGGGCGTGCACGGACCGTAGACGCGCATCCGCGACGCCGAGTTGAGGGCGGCCACGTCCATGGCGGGCATGTAGTAGTCCGTCGTGGCAGCGCCCGCCTCATTCAACCCGCCCTGCCCATCGAACATGAAGGGGATGCCGTTGCCGCCGGACAACGTCAGCGTGTACGTCAGGCCCGACGGATAGGTCTTGGTCACCGACGTGTCGGACGCGAGCGTTCCCCCGGTAGAGGCGGTCGGGATCTGGATGGCATCGGCCTGCGCGCACCAGGTAGCGAGCAGAAGCAGCGCCATGCGCGCCAGCAGGCGTTTGCCGCGTATGGCGTGGCGTGCGTAACGCGTCAGCCGCTGCCGGCATCGCGCCGCTTCCATCACCACGGTCGCGCACGTCGCCCTGCCGTGCGTGTTCACCCGTGCGTCGTCCCCCTGCCCCATATCCTCGTCCTCGTACCCTCGTTCCACCTGATCGCTGCACGCATCCAGTCAGGTCAACCACGACACGCGCTCATCCGTTCTCTGCCCGCGCGCCGCGATTCGCGAGCCGTCATGCAGCGCATGCGGGTCAGCACATGCCGCGCGCTTTGCCGTGTCCATCGCACCCGTTGGAGCCACCTGCCCTGACAGCTCGGCGACACGACGGATGGCGGGACACGTTTCCAGCGATCCGGTCGGCGCGATGCCTGAACTTCGATGCACCGCACATATGCAGGAACGCAGGCATCACGTGCGGATGTGAGCATCGCTGGGAGAGGTAGCGATGCAGCGGGGAGGCGCTACACCGGCACGCAATGCCTGCCGCGCAACGCTCGCGTTTTCCGCAAGCAGATGCGCCGTCCGAAAGGACGGTTCATGCGGGGACGGGTCGCGACTGCCCGCACGTGATGCACGCCATTGCGGCGATGCGTTGCTCAGTGGGGCTGTGTGATCGCACGACGGGAAGGGCGACGCACCGCGTCGCCAGGGCGAAGGTCAGAAGCCTGTCGCCGTCACCGCGCAGGTCAGGCCCAGCGTCACCGTGCCGCCGTTCGGCAGCGTGGGAATCGCCAGACCGGCCGGCGTCTTCAATGCGGTCAAGGCCGCTGCATTCGTGGCCGGGCATACCGCGCCGCCGGTGGCAGAGCACGACGAGATCGCGGTGCAGTTCAGACCGGCGACCGCAGGATCGGAGATCGTCGTGCCATCGGCTGCGCTGGGACCGGTATTGGCGACCAGCAGACTGAAAGTCACTGCATTGCCCGGGCGCACGGCACCACTGGCCGCTCGCGTCTTGGTCACCGAAACCGCCGCCGTCGCCAGCGTGTCGGTATCGGTGGCGGTGTTGTTGGCCGGATTGCTTTCGGTGCGGTTGGCCGGCAGCGCAAGTGAGGCGGTGTTGACCAGATTGCCGGTCGCTGCCGCTGCCGTGGTGCCGGTGATGGTGAACGTCACGCTGCCGGCGGCAGGAAGACCCGGAATGACGATGCCACTGCCCTGCATCAGCGCGACGGTCGTGTTCGCTACCGTCGGACAGGTGGCGCCGCCGGTGGCGCTGCCGCAGGTCACCGACGCGGCGGTGAAGTTGGCGACCGCCGGATCGGTGAACACCGCGCTCGCCACCGCGTTGGGGCCGGGATTGCTGGCGACGACGGTGTACGAGATCGCTTGACCCTGACGGTATTCGGCCTGTCCGTTGGTCTTGCTCACCGCCACGTCGTCGCAGTTCACCGTGAAGCTGGCGCTCGCGCTGTTGTCCGAAGGCGTGGTGTCGGAGTAGCCGTCGGTGCCGGAGAACAGGGCCGTGGCGGTGTTGGTGATGGTGGCGCCGCAGGTGGCCGTCGTCGCCAGCGTCGCGCTGAAGGTGAAGGTCAGCGTGCCGCCGGCCGCCATCGTGTAGCCACCCGCCGCCGCGAGGTTGCCGCTGCCACTGGCCGCCGGACAGGTGGACCCCGCCGAGGCCGTGCACGTCCAGGTCGCGCCGGTGAGTTGCGCGGGCAGCGTGTCGGTGAGATCGGGTGCGTTGATCGCGCTGATCGGCGGCGCCTGGTTGCCGGGATCGGACGGGTTGATGTCCTTGTTGGTCACCACGACGGTGTAGCCGACCGTCTGCCCCGGATAGAAGCGCGTGGCGGACACCGTCTTGGTCACGCCGATATCGGCCGGCGACGACGCCACCACGTTGCGCACTTCATGGATGTTGTTGGAGCCACCGGTGGTCGCGGCGATGCCGAAGCGCAGCAGCGCCGGGGCGGTGTACGGGAAGTTGAGATTGTTCAGCACGGTGGCCGGCGCGGCGCCGTTGACCCCGTGCGCGACGCTGACGCGATAGCCGCCACTGCCGTTCGGCACCAGGAAGTAACGCACGCGGTTCGGCGTGGGCCGCGCGGTGACGCTGGGCACGTCGATGCCCGCGGCGATCGTCGCGCCGCCGACATAAGGATTGTTGGACGACCGGGGGCCACGCACCACCACGCTGTCGGGCCGGTTGCCTGGACCGTCGTTGTTCGGGCAGCGTCCCAGCGCGCCATTGCTGGAAAAGTTGCCGAACGCATCAAGCCCCACACCGAGATAGCCGCCCGCGCCCCAGCAGTAGCGCAGCGACGCGCCGTTCAGGGCGCCGGCCATGGTGTCGTTGGCGTCGTACAGGAAGAAGGAAATGCCGTCGGCACCGGTGCCGCCCCACGCGACGTACTCGAATTCCACCACCACGCCGTTGGCCGGCGAGAACGAGGACGAGGTGTACAGCGCGCCGCCGTCCTGGTTGCCGAGGTTGGTGGTCAGGCGCAGCCAGCCATTGCCGGCGGTGTCGTTGACGTTGACCGGCAGCGCGCCGCGGCCGGCGGTGAGGATGCCGCTGTCGTTGGTACCGGCATTGTTGGTGCCGGCGATGGTCCAGCCAGCCTGGGTGGTGCCCTGGAACGAATCGGAGATCTTGAACTGGGCGCTGGCCGGCAATGCGAGACTCGTGCACAGGATCGCGATAGCCATCCTTGCCAGGCGCCGTGCATGCGCGACGGCGCCGTTCCTTGTGTTTCTCATCTAACGCAAACCCCTGTCCGCGGCAGGCGCCCAGCGCGCATGCACACGGCAGAAATTCGGCACATCGTCACAGTTCAGGACAGATGTGACTCATCGGCGACCGCGCGCGCCAGATGGCGCTCGGAATGTCATTCGCCGGGCTCGGAATGCCATCGATGGGACTCGGCATGTGAGGTGCGAGGCTCGGAGCCCGATCGATGGGGCTCGAAAAGCGATGGCACGGGATCTTTTTGCTCCATCGCTGGAGCTCGCAACGCCATCGATGGCTTCCGATGCGAGCGCGGTGGAGCGAAAAGTGCCATCGATGGGATTCGCGAAGCCATCGATCGCTTTCTGAACGTCATGGATGGGGTTCCACTGCCTTGCGCGTGGCAATCCGAGCGGGACGGATGGAGCGCCGCGTGCCATCGATGGCGCTCGCACGGCGATCAGGCGCGCCCGGAGCACCATCGATGGAGGTCGGAATGTCATCGTGTGCGTGTCATGTGATGGCGACGATACGGCGAAGGCGGTCGCTGGCGCGAGGCGAGGTGGCGCCGCCCTACGGTCACCGAAGACTTCTATGGCGTGAATCCGCTCGCCGTTACCGTGCACTGGATGACGAAGCTCACCTGCGAGTTGGCCGGGAACGTCGCCAACGTCACGCCACCGCCGAGCAAGGTGGCGACGGGCACGGTGGCGCCCGGACACACCGCGCCGCCGGTGGCGGTACAGGTTGCCGTGGTGCTCGGCGTGCTGCAGGTCTGGCCCGGGCCTGCCAGATCCGTCAGCACCGAGCCGTTGGCGGCCGCCGGTCCGTTGTTGCGTGCGATCAGCGTGTAGCTCACGACCTGCCCCGTGGCTACCGTGGGCACCGACGGACTCTTGTTCACCTGCACGTCCGCCTGCGGTGGTGCGTTGGTGAACGTGCATGTCAGCAGGGCACCTGCGGTGGTTGCAGCGGCGGGCAGCGTGTACGTCGTGCCGCTGAGCGACCCGACGGACGTGCCTGACACGTTCGTGCAGACCACGCCGCTGAGCGTCCACCCCGTGGGCACACTGCTTTCCTGGATCGTCACCGCCGTGCCGGCGGTGGTGATGCCGAACGCCTGCACGCCCGCGGTCGCCACGTTGCCGTCCACCTGCACCGGTACGTTCGCGGCGCTGGTGGACACCGTGGCGCCGGTGTTGCGCGAAGTGTTGGTCAGGGTGAAACCGAACGGCCCGCCGGCGAAGGTCTGGGTGACCTTGTTGAGCACCAGCGAGGCGTTGCAGCCGCCCCAGCTCGCCGCCGTGTAGGTACCGGCGGCACTCACGTCCCAGTAGCGCAGCACCACGCGCCTCACCTGCAGGCCGGTGAAGTTGAGCAGCACGGTACCGCGCTGGTCGCCGACGTCGGACAGGGAGGACGTGAAGCGGTTGGCGCCGGCATAGGAGACGACCGGCGTGCCGCTCGAGGTCACGAAGTTGTAGTTGGAGGCCGCCAGCGCGATCAGCGTGCCGTTCTGGTCGTAGGCATTGACGGTGACGTTGTCGCCGGCGTCGATGTCGTAGAGCACGAAGGTCAGGTCGCTTACCGGCAGGTACTGCGCCAGGTTCGCCGGATCGCGGAAGTCGTAGGTCGAGTCGTGGTACAGCGTGGGCGACACCGCCCCTGCCTGCGCCGTGCGCACGCCGATGTCGGTGGCGAAGTGGCTGCCGATCGTCATGGTGCCACCCGCCGTGCCGCCACTGCTCAGTTGCAGGCGCGCATTGCCGATGAAGATGGGATTGTTGGCCACCGTGGTGAGCGCGGCAGTGCCGGTGTACGGCGTGAACGGATTGAACTCGCCGGCCAGGCAGCCTTCTGCCGCCGCCGGCCGCGCTACCGCGAGCAGCAGCCAGACCGCGCACAGCGCCCAGCGGTGGAAACGACCGACCTTGCTGCTCATACGCCCACTCCCCGACATGGACGGGTGCGGATCGGAAAAGCGGTGCTACCCGCCTGTCCGGGCCTTGCCGCGACGCCAATGTGACGACCGGCGACGCAGTGTGGCGCGTCGGGGCGGTAACGTGCCTTTCGTTTCATCGGTTCCTGCCTCCGGGAGCTCCGGCTCCCTCCGTGCCCGGTCGAATGTGACAGGGCTCGGCTTCATATCACCTTACGAAGGTGAGGCAGGACATCGGCCGATGTGGTGTGCGTGGCGGCCGAGGGGCGGCCCCGCGCTCAACGGAGCGGCAGGTCGGCGCGGCGGTACGTCAGGGCAGTCCGCTGGCCGTCACGGTGCACTGCACCGTCACCGTGACCTGGGAGTTCACGGCCAACGTCGGCACGGTGATGCCGCCGCCCAGCAGGGTGGCGACCGGGATGGACGCCGGACAGGTGGCGCCGGTGGTGGCGGTACAGGTGGCGGTGGTGCTGGGCACGCTGCAGTTCTGGCCCACCCCGACGTTGTCGGTCAGCAGGACGTTGCTGACCGCATTCGGGCCGTTGTTGCGGACCACGATGGAATAGCTGACCACCTGCCCGGTGTTCACCGGATTCGGCGTCGCCGTCTTGGTGGCCTGCACGTCGGACCGCGGCGGCAGGTTGGTGAAGGTGCAGGTAATGGCGGCACCGGCGAACGTGTTCGCCGCCGGGATGGTGTAAGTGGTACCGGAAAGGCTGCCGATCGTCGTGCCGCCGGCATTGGTGCAGGTGGTGGATGCGGCGACGATCGACCAGTTCGTCGGCAGGCTGCTCTCGTTGATCGTGACCTGCAGGTTCGGCGTGATGCCGAACACCTGGGTGCCCGCCGTGGCTGCGTTGCCATCCACCTGTTCCGGCACGTTGGCGGCGCTGGTGCTGACGGTCGCCGAGGTGCGCGTGGTACCGGTGAGTGCGAAGCCGAACGGACCGCCTCCGATCAGCTGCGTGGTCTTGTAGAGCGTCAGTGTGGGATTGCAGGCCAGCAGGCCCGCGAGCGTATAAGTGCCGGAGCTACTACCATCGTAGTAGACAAGTTCGAGCTGCCGGACCCGCAGGCCGCCGAAGTTGAAGTTCACCGACCCCCGCCGATCATCGATGTCGGTACCAGTGCGGAAAAAACGGTTCGGGGCGGCCACGCTGACGCCGCTGGCGCCATCGCTCGTATCCAGTGTGTAGATGGATGTGGTGAGCGGGATCAGCGCACCGGACTGATCGTAGGCATTGACGATGACGTTGTCGCCCGCGTCGATGTCGTGGATACGGAACGTCAATCCGGAGACAGGCAGAAACACGGCGAGATTGGAGGGATTGCGGAAGTCGTACACGGAGCGGATGGTGTCGCTGGACGAATCGGCGCTTCCGGAATGCCCGATGCGAACACCGACATCACCGGTGATATGGTTGTCGTCGATCGTATTGGTGCTGATGCTGGCGCTGCCGGTGGTGGAATGCGTCACCTGCAGGCGTGAGTTGCCGACGTAGACATTGTTGGGATTGATGCTCGACTGGCTGGGGGACTGGCCGTCATATGCCGCCAACGGATTGATGCTGCCGGTCGGGCAGGTCTGCGACCAGGCAGGCGTCGTCGCCAGCAGCGACAGGCCGACAATGATCGCGGTGGCGCACAGGCGCCGTGCAATGGCATTCATGGTTTCCCCTGCATCCGGTGAGTTCAAGGACCCCTGCCGCGCGAGGATCGATCCGACCACGCGCGGGCAGGCGCCGCGGATGTGTCACATCCCGACTGAGCATCAATCGGCATTGATGGCCGAATCAGGACATGGACTCACCGGGCAGGCGCTGCGGACACGTTGAGTGCCTCATGCACCGCCATCAGGGAGGAACGCCGGACAAGGCAAGCCGCCCGGGAACACGGTGCACTGCCGGTACTGCATGGCATGGCGGGCGCATGGCCGGGCTGCCCCAACGAACCGCCCTGGGCGCGTGTGCCTCGCGGGGGACGCAACAGGATCAGTACGGCGTGTCGAGAGACCACGTACGTTCGATGTCGCCGAACGTCGTCTTGCCGTTGAAGGTCAGCGAGACGCGGTCGCCCTCCACCTTCAGGCGTTCAAGCCGATAGCCGAAGTCATTGACCGGACCATTGACGTTGTCGGTGTAGTTCGCCTCGTGGATGCCATAGGCGAGCAGGTGGAAGCTGCGCATGTTCTTCAACTCGGGCGTGCCCTCGTGGCGGAACGTGGCGACGACATACGGATAACGGTCGGGGAATGCTCCGCCGGTCTTCTGCATCAGCGCCATGCCGGGCCACTCCGGCTTGGCGAGGACGCCTTCGCGCTCCTTGTCCGACAGCACCGTCGGCGTGTAGAGGATCTTCAATTCGCCTGTGCCTGCCGGAATCACGAGGGCATCGACCAGCGTCACCCGGGTATCGCCGACCGTGTAAGTCCCCAGCGAGGCGGTGGCTTCTGCAGAGGCCGTCGATGCGGTCGCGACCGACGCAGGCGTGGATACCGGCGGAACGGAGTCATCGACGGCATCCGTCGCCGTGTCGGCAGAAGGTGCGGGAGTGCAGCCCGCGATCGCAGCAACGAGCGAAAGGCCTGCAGCGAGATGCCGGACGCGGAACAGGAGTGTCATCGATGAGTCGCCCTGGAAAACCAGGCGACGACACTAGGCGCGCAACGCGTACGCAGGCAAGTCTGCCAATGCCATACCAGTCGCCATGACGGGTGCGCCCGCGCTGTACGCCGACGCGCCCGCTCAGCTGACCAGCTGCAGCCGCAGTTCCTTGGGCAACGCGAAGACCATGCTCTCGGGCTCGCCGTCGAGTTCGCTGACGCCGCCGGCGCCGAGGTCGCGCAGGCGTTGGATGACGCCTTCGATCAGCACGTCCGGTGCGGAGGCGCCGGCGGTGACGCCGACGCGCTGCTTGCCGTCGATCCAGCGCGGGTCGATCTCGCGCGCGCCATCGATCAGGTACGACTCCACGCCGTCGCGCTCGGCCAGCTCGCGCAGGCGGTTGGAGTTGGAGCTGTTCGGCGAGCCGACCACCAGCACCAGGTCGCACTGCCTGGCGAGGTCGCGCACGGCGTCCTGGCGGTTCTGCGTGGCGTAGCAGATGTCGTCGTTCTTCGGCCCCTGGATGGCGGGGAAGCGCACCTGCAGGGCCTGGATGATGCCCACCGTATCGTCGACCGACAGCGTGGTCTGGGTGGTGTAGAACAGGTTCTCCGGCTGGCTCACCTCCAGCGTATCCACACCGTCGATGTCCTCCACCAGGTAGATGTGCCCTGCCCCGCCTTCGCGGTTCCACTGGCCCATCGTGCCTTCCACTTCCGGATGGCCGGCATGGCCGATCAGGACCACGTCGCGACCGGCGCGGCAGTGGCGCGCCACTTCGAAATGCACCTTGGTGACCAGCGGGCATGTCGCATCGAACACCTTCAGGCCACGGCGGTCGGCTTCGTTGCGCACCGCCTTGGACACGCCATGCGCGCTGAAGATGACGGTGGCGCCATCCGGCACCTCGTCCAGTTCCTCCACGAACACCGCGCCGCGCTGTTTCAGGTCGTCGACCACGAAGCGGTTGTGCACCACCTCGTGGCGCACGTAGATCGGCGCGCCCAGCGTTTCGATGGCGCGCTTGACGATCTCGATGGCACGGTCGACACCGGCACAGAAACCACGGGGATTGGCGAGCAGGACGTCCATAAAACCGATATTACCGAAGACGAGGAAATGAAAAGCTAAACGTGTTGCCGGCGCCGGTCCCGCTTGGCACGAACGCCCCTCTCCCGTCCGCGGGAGAGGGGAACGGGGTGAGGGCAAACCGCGGCGATGCCCCGTAGGGCGGGCCCAGGCCCGCCGTGTTGATGCGTCACGAACAGCCGGTCAACCCTGCCCGACCTCAGCCGGCTTTCTTCTTGCCGTCGAACAACCCGAACAGCGCAATCCCGATGGCGCCGCCCACCACCGCGCAGTCCGCGATGTTGAACGCCGGCCAGTAGTAATCGCGCCAATGCCACTGGATGAAGTCGATCACGTGCCCGTGGATCTGGCGGTCGATGACGTTACCCAGCGCACCGCCGATGACCAGCGCATACGGCAGCGCCTGGCGCCAGTCGGCGCGCGCGGTGCGCGACAGCCAGAAGCCCAGCAGGCCACTGATGCCCACGGCCAGCACGGTGAAGAACCACAGCTGCCAGCCACCCGCGTCGGCCAGGAAGCTGAAGGCGGCGCCGGTGTTGTAGGTGCGGAACCAGTTCCAGAAGCCGTCGATCACCGGGATGGCCGTGTATTCCGGCAGCGAGGCCAGCACCCAGGCCTTGCTCCACTGGTCCAGGCCGATCACGACCGCGGACAGCAGCAGCCAGACCAGGGCGTTGGGTTTCGGCTTGGCGACCATCAGAACCACACCCGGTCTTCGCCGGCGCCATCGATGTTGGTCACGCAGCGGCCGCACAACTCAGGATGCGCGGCGTGCTGGCCGACATCGGCGCGATGGTGCCAGCAGCGCACGCACTTGCTCTTGGTGGTCGGCGTGGCCAGCACGAAGATCTCGTCGGCGCTGACTTCGCTGACGGTGACGTCGCCGCTGATGAAGAAGAAGCGCAGCTCCTCGGCCAGCGGCTGCCACTTGGCGGCGGTGACGGCATTCACCGACACCGCGATCTCCGCTTCCAGCGCGGCACCGATCAGGCCATTGGCGCGCATCGGCTCCAGTACCTTGGCGACCTGCTCGCGCAGGGCCAGCAGCTGGTCGAAATCGGCGGCGTTCAGCGCGGCGCCTTCCGGCAACGGCGCCAGGCCGTCGTACCAGGTGGCGAACAGCACGTTGCCCGTGCGCTCGCCCGGCAAGTAGCCCCACATCTCATCAGCGGTGAAGCTGAGCACCGGCGCGATCCAGCGCACGAAGGCTTCGGCGATATGGAACATCGCGCTCTGCGCGCTGCGACGGCCGCGCGAATCCTCGCGCATCGTGTACAGGCGGTCCTTGGTGACGTCGAGGTACAGCGAACCGAGGTCGACGCTGCAGAAGTTCAGCAGCGCCTGCACGATCTCGGCGAAGTCGTAACGGTCGTAGGCGGCCTTGATCTTCTCCTGTACCTCGTAGGCGCGATGCACGATCCAGCGGTCCAGCGCGACCATGTCGGCCGGCGCCAGCAAATCGCGCGCCGGATCGAAACCGTTGAGGTTGCTCAGCAGGAAGCGCGCGGTGTTGCGCAGCCGGCGGTAGGCGTCTGCATTGCGCTTCAGGATTTCCTGAGACAGCGACATCTCGTTGCTGTAGTCGGCGCTGGCGATCCACAGGCGCAGGATGTCCGCACCGAGCGTCTTCATGATGTCCTGCGGCTCGATGCCGTTGCCCAGCGACTTGGACATCTTCCGACCGTGCTCGTCCACGGTGAAGCCGTGGGTGAGGCACTGCTTGTACGGCGCGACCTTGTCGATGGCCACGCCGGTCAGCAGCGAGGACTGGAACCAGCCACGATGCTGGTCCGAGCCTTCCAGATAGAGATCGGCCGGCTTGCCCAGGCCACGCTCCAGCAGCACGCCTTCGTGGGTGACGCCGGAATCGAACCAGACATCGAGGATGTCGGTGATCTTGTCGTAGTCCTTCGACTCGTCGCCCAGCAGGTCGGCCGCGTCCAGCGTGTACCAGACGTCGACGCCCCCCTGCTCCACCTTGTCGGCGACCGCGCGCATCAACTCGACGCTGCGCGGGTGCGGCTCGCCGGTTTCGCGGTGCACGAACAGCGCGATCGGCACGCCCCAGGTGCGCTGGCGCGAGATCGTCCAGTCCGGACGGCCGTCGACCATGCCGGCGATGCGCGCTTCGCCCCATTGCGGGAACCAGCCGACGTGCTTGATCGCCTCGAGCGCGTCGGCGCGCAGGTTGGCCTGCTCCATCGAGATGAACCACTGCGGCGTGGCGCGGAACGCGATGGGCGTCTTGTGGCGCCAGCAGTGCGGGTAGCTGTGCTCCAGCTTGCTGAAAGCGAGCAGCGCGCCGCTCTGCTTCAGCACCTCGATGAGGGTGTCGTTCGCCTTCCAGATGTGCAGGCCGGCCAGTTCCACGCCATGCGCGGCCGGCGTGGACGGCAGGTACACGCCGCGGCCGTCGACCGGATTGAGCTGCGCCGCGGTGTACATGTCGAGCAGACCGTACTGCTTGCTGACGACATAGTCTTCCTGGCCATGGCCGGGCGCGGTATGCACGGCGCCGGTACCGTCTTCGGCCGACACGTGGTCGCCGAGCAGCACGGGGATGTCGCGCGTGTCGTAGAACGGATGCGCGAACAGCGCACCCTCCAGCACGGCGCCTTTGGCGCGCGCATGCACGACCAGGTCGGTGACGCCGTACCTCTGCAGCGCGCGCGCGGCCAGCGCATCGGCCAGCACCAGCCAGCGGCGCTTGCCGTCGTGCGCGGGACCTTCGACCAGGGCGTACTCGAGCTCGCCGCCGACCGAGATGGCCAGTGAGGCGGGCAGCGTCCAGGGCGTGGTGGTCCAGATCGGCAGCGCGACCTCGACATCGGCAGGCACGTCGACGCCGAACGCCTTCGCCAGCGCCTGTGCATCGCGCGCCGCATAGGCGACATCGACGGCCGGCGAGACCTTGTCGGCGTACTCGATTTCCGCTTCGGCCAGCGCCGAGCCGCAATCGAAGCACCAGTGCACCGGCTTCACGCCGCGCGTCAGGTGGCCGTTGGCGACGATCTTCGCCAGTGCACGCATCTCGTTGGCTTCGAAGCGGAAATCGAGCGTCTTGTACGGGTTGTCCCAGTCGCCGATCACGCCCAGGCGCTTGAAGTCCTTGCGCTGGATGTCGATCTGCGACTCGGCGTATTCGCGGCACTTCTGCCGGAACTCGACCGCGTCCAGCTTCACGCCGACCTTGCCGAACTTCTTCTCGATGGCGATCTCGATCGGCAGGCCATGGCAGTCCCAGCCCGGGACGTACGGCGCATCGAAGCCGGCCAGGTAGCGCGACTTGACGATGATGTCCTTGAGGATCTTGTTGACCGCATGGCCGAGGTGGATCGCGCCGTTGGCGTACGGCGGGCCGTCGTGCAGCACGAACAGCGGGCGGCCCTTGGCGTTGTCGCGCAGCTGCGCGTACAGGCCCTGGCTTTCCCAGCGGGCCAGCGTGTCCGGCTCGCGCTTGGGCAGGTCGCCGCGCATCGGGAAATCCGTGGCGGGCAGATGGAGGGTCGCTTTGTAGTCCTGGCTCACGCCGTCGCTCGTCGTTGATGTTCGGAAAGGATCGCGCGCGCGTCGTCGGCGTCGCGGTGCATCTGCACGGTGAGGCTGGGCAGATCGGGGAATTTCAGTTCGTCGCGCAGCTTGGCGACGAATTCGACATCGAGGTGGCGCCCGTAGAGGTCGCCGGCGAAATCGAACAGGTGCGCTTCCAGCAACGGCTCCACACCCTCCACCGTCGGCCGCGTACCGAAGCTGGACACCGACGGCCACGGCTGGTCGCCCACGCCGTGTACCCAGGTGGCGTAGATGCCGGACAGCGCGGGCGTCTTGGGGAAGCGCAGGTTGGCGGTGGGAAACCCGAGCGTGCGGCCGAGCTGCTTGCCGCGCACGACACGGCCGCCGATGGCGTACGGCCGGCCGAGCAGGCGCGCGGCGGTGTCGAAGTCGCCGCCTTTCAGCGCTTCGCGGATACGGGTGCTGGAGACGCGGTTGCCATGCGCGTGCACGGGTTCGATCTCGCCGGCGATGAAGCCGAGCTGGCCGCCCAGTGCCTGCAGCAGCGCGAGATCGCCATCCCGGCGATGGCCGAAGCGGAACTCGGGACCGATCCAGACTTCCTTCGCCCCCAGGCGGCGCGCCAGCAGGATGCGGGCAAAATCCTCCGCCGTCATGGCGGAGAGCTTGGCGTCGAAGCGCAGCAGGCCGACATGGTCGGCGCCCAGGTCGAGCAGGCCTTCCACCTTGGCCCGCGCCAGGGTCAGGCGCGGCGGCGGGTTGTCCTTGGCAAAGAACTCGCGCGGCAGCGGCTCGAACGTCACCACCACGGCCGGCACGCCCAGCGCGCGGGCACGGGTGACGGCATGCCGCACCAGCGCACGGTGGCCCAGGTGCAGGCCATCGAAGGCGCCGATGCAGACCACGCTACCGTGCGGGCACAGAGGCCCGCCATCGACGTCACGGAACAGCCTGCTCATGGATTCCTGTCAGGACGGATGCGCCAGGCGGCGGATCCGGAATGGTGCAAGACCTTGAAGTATAGCCGGCCCCGCACGTCCTCAATGCCCACGCAGGTCACGTGGGCGGATGCCCTGCAGGTACAGCAGCCCCGCATACAGCCCGCCGCCGGCACCGACCATCACCCCCAGCCGCCAGCCACGCTCCCACCACGCCCATGGGGTCCAGTCGACCCAGACGAAGCGGAAGGCCACCACCACCAGCGTCATCGCCACGGTGGCGAGGACGATCTGGCGCAGGAACCGGGCCCAGCCCGGCTGGCGACGGTAGACGCCGGCCTTGCGCAGCAGCCAGGCCAGTTGCACGGCATTGACCCATCCCGCGATGGCGATCGCCAGGGCGAGCAGCGCATGGGCGCCTTGGACCTGGCCGAGCGCGGCCTTCAGGTCGCCGCCGGTGGCCTGCAGGGCCTGCCGGCCGGGCTCGGTGCCGTAGAGCATCGCGGCGAAGAACAGCAGCGTGCACAGCGCATTGGTCAGCACCGCCACCACCGCCGCCTTGACCGGCGTGCGGGTGTCCTGGCGCGAATAGAAGGCCGGCGCGAGCACCTTCACCAGCAGGAAGGCGGGCACCGCGATCGATTGCGCCATCAAGCTCCAACTGGCCATCCGCACGTCGTTCGCATCGAAACGGCCGTACTGGAACAGCGTCGACAGCAGCGGCTGGGCGCACAGAATCAGCCCTGCGCAGGCCGGCAGGCCGATCAGCAGGCAGAGCCGGAAACCCCAGTCCAGGCCCTTCGAATAGCCTTCGGGATCGGTTTCGGCATGACGGCTGGACAGGTGCGGCAGGATCACCGTGCCGATGGCGACACCGAACATGCCGAGCGGGAACTCCAGCAGCCGGTCGCTGTAGTACAGCCAGCTGACGCTGCCACTGATCAGCAGCGCGGCCACCCAGGTGTTCAACAACAGGTTGAACTGCGCCACCGAGGAGCCGAACAGCGTCGGCACCATCAGGGTGAGGATCTTGCGCACGCCGGCGTGGGCGGCATCCAGCTTGGGCCGGGGCAGCAGGCCCAGCCGGAACAGCGACGGCAGCTGGAACCCCAGTTGCAGCACGCCGGCGATGAACACGCCCCAGCCGAGCACCATCACCGAACTGCCGAACCATTCCTTGGCCGCCAGCGCGGCCGAGATCATGGCCACGTTCATCAGCACCGGCGACAGCGCCGGGATCGCGAAGCGCTGGTAGCTGTTGAGGACGGCACCGACCAGCGACGCCAGCGAAATGAACAACGCGTAGGGGAAGGTGACCCGCAGCAGATCGGTCAGCATGGCCATCTGCGCGTCATCGAAGTTCGGCGCGATCAGGCGGGCGATCTGCGGCGCCAGCAGGATGACGATCGCCGTCAGCAGCGTCAGCACGGCGGCCAGGGTACCGGCGACCCGGTCGATCAGCGCCTTGACCTCCCCGGCGCTGCGGGTGGCCTTGTATTCGGCCAGGACCGGGACGAAGGCCATCGAGAAGGAGCCCTCGGCCGACAGCCGCCGCATGAAGTTGGGGATGCGGAACGCCACGAAGAAGGCGTCCATCATGCCGCCGGCGCCAAAGACGTGGGCGTAGACTTGGTCCCGGACCAGCCCGGAGAGCCGGGACAGGAAGGTCATGGAGCTGAATACCGCGGCGGACCGCAGCAGCCTGCCGCTCATCGCCACCCCTTTGCCCGGGCCGGACCCAGGTTGACGCAACTTATTGAATGCCCCATAATTTCCGGCTCAATTACCCGTCTTCCGTTCACCGCCTGAATTCTCTCAGGTATTCACCAGGAATCCCACCGTGGCCAATATCAAGTCCGCCAAGAAGCGCGCCAAGCAGACCGTCGTGCGCAATGCGCGCAATGCCGGTCAGCGTTCGATGCTGCGCACCGCTGTCAAGAAAGTCCTGAAGGCGCTCGACGCCAATGACGCCGCCGGCGCCCAGGCCGCGTTCGTGTCGGCCCAGCCGATCCTCGACCGCCTGAGCTCGCGCGGCCTGATCCACAAGAACAAGGCAGCCCGCCACAAGAGCCGCCTGAACGCCCGTATCAAGGCCCTGCAAGCGGCCTGATTCACGGCGGCACGCAACGCGAAGACACTGGAACCCGCCGAAAGGCGGGTTTCTTTTTGCCTCGTGGAAAGCGGGCGGGAAGCCCACTGTCGTTCGCTGCAGAAAAAACCCGCCTTTCGGCGGGTTTCTCGTCTCAGCCTTCCCGGGCCGCCTCTTCGGCGTCTTCCTTCTGCCGATCGAAGAACGCCATGACGTCCTTCATGATCGGCCAGGTGCCTTCGCGCGAGATGGCGGACACCTGGAACCACGGCTGGGTCCAGCCCAGGCTGGCGATGATCTGCTCGGCACGCTCTTTCGCTTCGTCCTCGAACATCAGGTCGGCCTTGTTGAGCACCAGCCAGCGCGGCTTCTGCAGCAGCTCCGGATCGTGCTTCTCCAGTTCGCGTTCGATGGCACGCACCTGCTCGACCGGGTCGATGCCGTCCACACCGCCCTCCATCGGCGCCATGTCCACCAGGTGCAGCAGGATGCGCGTGCGCTGCAGGTGGCGCAGGAAGGTCGCGCCGAGGCCGGCGCCATCGGCGGCACCCTCGATAAGACCCGGAATGTCGGCGATGACGAAGCTGCGGTGCGCCTCCACGCTGACCACGCCGAGATTCGGATACAGCGTGGTGAACGGGTAGTCGGCCACCTTCGGCGTCGCTGCCGACACCGCACGGATGAAGGTGCTCTTGCCCGCGTTCGGGAAGCCGAGCAGGCCGACGTCGGCCAACAGCTTCAGTTCCAGCTTCAGCAGGCGCTCTTCGCCCTCTTCACCCGGCGTCGCCTTGCGCGGCGCACGGGTGATCGAGCTCTTGAAGTGCATGTTGCCCAGGCCGCCCTTGCCGCCCTTGGCTACCAGCAGGCGGTCGCCATGCTGCGTGAGGTCGCCGATCACTTCGTCGGTACTGACGTTGGTCACCACCGTGCCGACCGGCACCGTGATGGTCAGGTCTTCGCCCGCTTTGCCGTACATCTGGCGGCCCATGCCGTTCTCGCCGCGCTGGGCACGGAACTGGGTCTGGTGGCGGAAGTCGACCAGCGTGTTGAGGTTCTCGTCGGCCTGCAGCCAGACACTGCCGCCGTTGCCGCCGTCACCACCATCCGGCCCGCCCAGCGGAATGAACTTCTCGCGGCGGAACCCCACGCAACCGTTGCCGCCATTGCCGGCGCCGACCTGGATTTCTGCTTCGTCTACGAGTTTCATGGGATTGGACTGGGGTGATGAGGAAGGATGGAACGGACGCGGGATAGCGAAACAGGCCCCGCAAACGAAAAGCCCCGCACGCGGCGGGGCCCTTCGCTCGGCGTGTGGGGAAGCCTCAGGCTTCCGCGACCACGCTCACGGTACGACGCTTCTTGGCGCCCTTGACCGAGAACTCGACCTTGCCGTCGACCAGCGCGAACAGCGTGTGGTCGCGGCCCAGGCCGACGCCCGGACCCGGATGGAACTGGGTGCCGCGCTGGCGGATGATGATGTTGCCCGCATCGATCGCCTGACCACCAAAGACCTTGACGCCCAGCATCTTCGGATTGGAGTCGCGGCCGTTGCGCGAGGAACCTACGCCTTTTTTGTGTGCCATGACTGCTTCTCCTTACTTGGTGATGCCGGTGATTTCGATTTCGGTGTAGTGCTGCCGGTGACCCTGGCGCTTCATGTGGTGCTTGCGGCGGCGGAACTTGATGATGCGCACCTTGTCGGCGCGGCCATGGCCGACGACCTTCGCGGTGACGCTGGCGCTCTTCAGGGCGTCGCCCAGGCTGATGGTCTCGCCATCGCCCAGCATCAGGATGTTGTCGAAGGTGATCTCGTTGCCGGCTTCGGCTTCGAGCTTCTCGACGCGGAGCGTCTCGCCCTTCATCACGCGGTATTGCTTACCGCCCGTGACTACGACTGCGTACATGTGGATTCCTTGGTTTCTGTAGTTATTTTCTGGAGCCTGCCTGCCATCGAGGGCGGACAGAAGCGGAATTTTAGTGGATTCATGGAGTTACGGTCAACCCGCACCTGACCAGGCGTCACTATCCCGCGCCAGGGAAGTGACCTTTGCGGACATTTCCTGTCCGCAAGGCAAGGCAGACTGGCGTCGGTGGCGATGGGATGTTCCGCGAACCGAGCCTCCCAAGCCTTGCAAATCAATACCTTATCAATCGCCCGGACAGAGAAAACGCCTCTCTGCTGGGCTGACCGCTGCCCCACCCGACCCCGCTGCCTCACTGGGAATGGCGGTATTTGCCCCCACCTAGGCAGACCGCTACGCTTCCTTGTTCGCTTTCCGGATCCCCCACCCGATGGCCATGGACTTCATCCGCATCCGCGGAGCCCGTACCCACAATCTCAAGAACATCGATCTCGACCTGCCGCGCGACAAGCTGATCGTGATCACCGGCCTGTCCGGCTCCGGCAAGTCGTCGCTGGCGTTCGACACCATCTACGCCGAAGGCCAGCGCCGCTACGTGGAATCGCTGTCGGCGTACGCGCGGCAGTTCCTGTCGGTGATGGAAAAGCCCGATGTGGACCACATCGAAGGCCTGTCGCCGGCCATCTCGATCGAACAGAAGTCGACCAGCCACAACCCGCGTTCGACCGTCGGCACGATCACCGAGATCTACGACTACCTGCGCCTGCTTTACGCCCGCGTCGGCCTGCCGCGCTGTCCGGACCACGGTTACCCGCTGGAAGCGCAGACCGTCAGCCAGATGGTCGACCAGGTGCTGGCGCTCGATGGCGAACAGCGCTACATGCTGCTGGCGCCGGTGATCCGCGAGCGCAAGGGCGTGCATGCGCAGGTCTTCGACCAGTTGCGCGCGCAGGGCTTCGTCCGCGTGCGCGTCGATGGCGAGCTGTACGAGATCGACGCGGTGCCGCCGCTGGCGCTGCGCCAGAAGCACACCATCGAGGCGGTGATCGACCGCTTCCGTCCGCGCGAGGATCTCAAGCAGCGCCTCGCCGAAAGCTTCGAGACCGCCTTGAAGCTGGGCGACGGCATGGCCCAGGTGATGTCGCTGGATCAGCCCGAATCCGCGCCGCTGCTGTTCTCGTCGAAGTATTCGTGCCCCGTCTGCGATTACTCGCTGCCGGAACTGGAACCGCGCCTGTTCTCGTTCAACTCGCCGGTCGGCGCCTGCCCGACCTGCGATGGCCTTGGCGTGGCGCAGTTCTTCGATCCGTCACGCGTGGTGGTGCATCCGGAACTGTCGCTGGCCGCCGGCGCCGTGCGCGGCTGGGATCGCCGCAACGCGTACTACTTCCAGCTGATCGCCTCGCTCGCGAAGCACTACCAGTTCGACACCGATGCGCCGTGGCAATCGCTGCCGGAGAAGGTGCAGCAGGCCGTGCTGTACGGCAGTGGCGAGGACGTCATCACGTTCACCTACCTCACCGAGTCGGGTGGCCGCACGCAGCGCAAGCATCGCTTCGAGGGCATCGTGCCCAACCTGGAGCGCCGCTACCGCGAGACCGAATCGCCGGCGGTGCGCGAGGAACTGGCGAAGTACATCAGTGATCGCCCCTGTCCTGACTGCCTGGGCGCGCGTCTCAACAAGTCGGCGCGCAACGTGTTCGTCGCCGACCGGCCGCTGCCGTCGCTGGTCGTGCTGCCGGTCGACGAAGCGCTGGCGTTCTTCCGTGGCCTGGACCTGCCGGGCTGGCGTGGTGAGATCGCGGCGAAGATCGTCAAGGAGATCGCGGAGCGTCTGGGTTTCCTCGTCGATGTCGGCCTGGACTACCTGACGCTGGAGCGCAAGGCCGACACCCTGTCCGGCGGCGAAGCGCAGCGCATCCGCCTGGCCTCGCAGATCGGTGCGGGCCTGGTCGGCGTGATGTACGTGCTCGACGAACCGAGCATCGGCCTGCACCAGCGCGACAACGAGCGCCTGCTCGGCACCCTGACGCGCCTGCGCGATCTCGGCAACACGGTGATCGTCGTCGAGCACGACGAGGACGCGATCCGCCTGGCGGATTACGTGCTCGACATCGGCCCCGGCGCCGGCGTGCACGGCGGCGAGATCGTCGGCCAGGGCACGCTGCAGGACTTGCTGGACGCACCGCGTTCGCTGACCGGCCAGTACCTGTCCGGCAAGCGCCAGATCGAAGTGCCGAAGGCACGCCACAAGGCCAACCCGAAGATGACGCTGCATCTGCGCGGCGCCACCGGCAACAATCTGAAGGACGTGGACCTGGACATTCCGTCCGGACTGTTCACCTGCATCACCGGCGTGTCGGGCTCGGGCAAGTCGACGCTGATCAACGACACGCTGTATTCGCTGGCCGCCAACGAGATCAACGGCGCCTCGCACAAGCCCGCGCCGTATCGCGAAGTGACCGGCCTGGATCTGTTCGACAAGGTCGTCGATATCGACCAGTCGCCGATCGGTCGCACGCCGCGTTCGAATCCCGCGACCTATACCGGCCTCTTCACGCCCCTGCGCGAGCTGTACGCGCAGGTACCGGAAGCGCGTGCGCGCGGCTATTCGCCGGGCCGTTTCAGCTTCAACGTGCGCGGCGGCCGTTGCGAGGCCTGCCAGGGCGACGGTCTGATCAAGGTGGAGATGCACTTCCTGCCGGACGTGTATGTGCCCTGCGACGTCTGCCACGGCAAGCGCTACAACCGCGAGACGCTCGAGATCCTCTACAAGGGCTACAACATCAACGACGTACTGGAGATGACGGTCGAGGATGCGCTGGCCCTGTTCGAGCCGGTGCCGTCGATCGCACGCAAGCTGGAAACGCTGGTGGACGTAGGCCTGAGCTACGTCAAACTGGGCCAGAGCGCGACCACGTTGTCGGGGGGCGAGGCGCAGCGCGTCAAGCTGTCGAAGGAACTGTCGCGCCGCGACACCGGCCGCACGCTGTACATCCTGGACGAACCCACCACCGGCCTGCACTTCCACGACATCGAGCACTTGCTGGCCGTACTGCACAAGCTGCGCGACGACGGCAATACCATCGTGGTGATCGAGCACAACCTGGACGTCATCAAGACGGCGGACTGGGTCGTCGACCTAGGCCCTGAAGGCGGCCATCGCGGCGGACAGATCCTCGCGACCGGTACCCCTGAAGACATCGCGGCGCATCCGGACTCGCACACCGGCCGCTTCCTCGCCAAGCTGCTGCCCACCGCCAAGGCGCCGAAGCCGACCAAGCCGGCGGCCGTCGCCAAGCCCGACGTGCTGCCGCCGCGCAAGTCCGCCACGAAAGCCAGCAAGACCACCAAGACCACGACGAAGAAGGCCGCACGATGAGCGACGCCCACGACACCGGCCGCAAGCTGCTGGCGAAGATCCCGATCAGCGTGCGCTGGCGCGACATGGACAGCATGGGCCACGTCAACAACGCCAAGTACATCTCGTACCTGGAGGAAGCGCGCGTGCGCTGGATGCTGACCGTGCCGGACGTGTCGATGACCGACCGCATCGCTCCGGTCGTGGCCGCCAACAACATCAACTACAAGCGGCCGCTGACTTGGCCTAACGACGTCGTGGTGGAGCTCTACGTCGACCGGCTGGGCACCAGCAGCGTCACCATCGGCCACCGCATCGTGTCGGCCAAGGACGACGGCGTGCTGTACTCCGACGGCAATGTCGTGGTGGTCTGGATGGACACCCAGACCGGCCACAGCGCGCCGTTGCCGGCGGCGATACGGGCGGTGTCGGAGTAACAGCGCACTCCGCTCCTCTGTAGGAGCGACGTCAGTCGCGACCGGGAGAATGCCAAGCCTGCGGCCATTCCGAAAACCGACTGGGATGACCAAGATGACTTCCGCTGGGCAGGCCATTCATCCGCGCTAGCGGCGCGTCCGAACCGGTGAGGCTTGACGGTCGCGACTGACATCGCTGCTACACAGAAGCTGCCGGCTCAGGGACCCGACTTGCGCACCTCGAACATCACCGGCAACGAACGGCCGTCGGCCAGCTTCAGCGTGATCACGGGCTTTTCGCCCACGACCAGCGGCTGGTAGGGCCCATGCAGCATCAGGTGCAAGCCACCCGGCTTCAGTTCGACGGCCTTGCCGGACGCGATGGGCAGGTTCGCCACTTCGCGCATGCGGCTGACGCCATTCTCCTCGCGCGTCTCGTGCAACGACACCTCCTCGAAGGCGAGACTTTCAGCACCGACAACACTCACCGTGGCTTTGCACGGATTCTCGATACGGGCAAATCCGGCCATCATCGGCATGGCGACTGGGGGAAGGCGCACCCACGCAGCCCCGACGACGGGCAGGCATTCGGCGGCATGGACAACGCCCGCAGACGACAGCAGCAGGACGGACAGGCAGAACGTTTCGATGCGACGGTTCATGCGCCTATGATACCGGCCTGACTTCAGGGAGAGGATGAATGACCGGGCTCATCGAAACTACCGACCACGGCGACATCCGCGAGATCCGCCTGGCGCGCGCGCCGGTCAACGCCCTCAATACCGAGCTGTGCCGCGCCCTGATCGATGCGCTCAACGCCGCGCTGGACCACGGCTCGCGCGGCATCGTGCTCGCGGGCAATCCGAAGATCTTCTCCGCCGGCATGGACGTACCCTACCTGCTGTCGCTCGGCGACAACCGCCACGCCCTGCTCGATGCCTGGCAGGCCTTCTTCGGCGCGGCACGCACGCTGGCCGAATCGCGCGTGCCGGTGGTGGCCGCACTCACCGGCCACGCACCCGCAGGCGGCTGCGTGCTGGCGCTGTGCTGCGACTACCGGGTGATGGCGCGCAGTGCGGATCCGGCCCGCCCGTTCGCGCTCGGTCTCAACGAGACCCAGGTGGGCTTGGTGGTGCCGGAAGGCATCCAGCGCCTGATGCGGCGCGTCGTCGGCCCCTATCGCGCAGAACGCCTACTGGTCGCCGGCGAAATGGTGCCGGCCGAGCGGGCCCTCGAGATCGGTCTGGTCGACGAGCTCGTCGACCAGGAGAACGTCACCGCGCGCTCCGTCGCCTGGCTGCAACAACTGCTGCGCCTGCCGCACCATCCCATGCTGCAGACGCGCGCCCTCGCCCGTCGCGACCTGGTCGAAGCGCTGGACCCGACGCTGATCCAGCTGGAGCGCTTCGTCGATGCCTGGCACGCGCCCGATACGCAGGTGGCGTTGCGGGCGCTGGTGGACAAACTGAAGAAGTAGGTGGCGCTTCGTCAGTCGCCGCGCGCGACCGGGTGCGACGGATCGGCGATCCAGCCGCTCCAGGAGCCGGGATAGATGCGTGCGCCGTGCAGGCCCGCATGTTCGAAGGCGAGCAGCAGATGGCACGCCGTCACGCCGGAACCGCACATCAGCACGGTGTCCGTCGGCGAGCGGTTCCGCAGCAGCGCCGACAACTCGGCGCGCAGCTCGTCGGCCGGCTTGAAGCGACCATCGCGCAGGTTCTGCCCGAACGGGCGATTGAGTGCGCCGGGAACGTGCCCGGCGACCGGGTCGATGGGCTCGACGTCGCCGCGGAAACGCTCGGCGGCGCGCGCATCGACAAGCCAGCCGCTGTCCGCGTCCAGCCGTGCGAGGATGCCTGGCGCATCGACGAACTGGCCGGCATCGAACTGCGACGGATATGCCGCGACCGGTGCTGGTGTGGAATCCTCGGCGGTTTCCTGCCCATTCTCCTCACGCCACGCGGCCAGGCCACCGTCGAGCACGGCCACGCGGGCATGCCCCATCAGCTTCAACAGCCACCACAGGCGCGCGGCCGCCATGCTGCCGTCGCCGGCGTCGTAGACCACCACCTGGTGCGACGGCCCGATGCCCCACTCGCCCAGCTCGCGCGCGAACACATCGCTGTCCGGCAGTGGATGCCGGCCTTCGCCGACCTTCGACAGGTCGGACAGGTCGAGATTGAGGTCCGCGTAGACAGCGCCGGGCAGGTGCGATGCCGCGTAGGCTTCGCGACCGGCATCCGGCGCGGCATTGAGCATCACGAACCGCGCATCGACCAGCCGCAATCCGGGATCGCCGAGCGCAGCGGACAGTGCGGCGGTATCGACGAGGGTCGTCCAGTTCATGCCAGTTGCTCCAGCCGTTGCCGCAGGTTGAACAGGATGGCCGCCGTCGCGCCCCAGATGCGCTGGCCCGGCCATGCGTACTCGAGCACCACGCGCGGGCGCCCGCGGTAGTCGACTTCGACCCGGCGCAGGTTGTCCGGCGACAGCAGGTAATCGAGCGGCACCTCGAAGACGTCGGCCACTTCGTTCGGCTCGGGCACGGGCACGAACGCCGGATCGATCAGCGCGACGACCGGCACCACGCGGAATCCGCTGATCGTGGTGAAGGGGTCGAGGAAGCCCAGCGGCGTCACCTGCGATGCCGGCAGCGCGATTTCCTCACGGCTCTCGCGCAGCGCCGCCGCGACCGCATCGGCATCGGAAGGCTCGATGCGGCCGCCGGGAAAACTCACCTGTCCGCCGTGATGGCGCAGGCCGTCGGTGCGTCGCGTCAGCAGCACCTGCGTGCCTTCCTCGCGCGGCACGAAGCCCGCCAGCACCGCGGCTTCGGCCAGCGGACCGGGCGGCAGCAGGTCGACCAGGTCGTCGTGGTTCCAGCCCGCCGCGCCCGGCACAGTCCCCAACGGGTGCAGGGCACGGCGCAGCGCACCGCCTTCGCGCAGGCGCGGCTCAAGGGGCGCAGGCGCCCGCGCGCGTTCGCGTGCGGGCAGCACATGCTCCATCAGACGCAGGCGTTCGTCATCGTTCATCTGCGACCAGCGTGCGATCTCGGAGGTGGTGCGGAGGCAGCCTTCGCACAGCCCGTCGTCATCCAGCGCGCAGACGCCGATGCACGGGCTGAGCACGGCGCGGAATGCGGTATTCATGTCTTCAGGCACCTGCGGAGGGTAGCGCGGAACGTCGCCCTACGCCGAAAAGCACTGCGCCGGCACTAGGCCGGCGCAGAGGATGGAGCGATTGATTGGTCCGCCGATCCCCGCTTTCGCGGGGATGACGCAATGACCAAGGCGTCCGCGCGATGCGCGGACGCGTCATTGCATCACTTGACGCTGACCAGCTTGATCTCGAACACGACGGCCACGTTCGGCGGGAAGCCGGTGCGCGGGTCGGCGCCGTAGGCCTTGTCCGGCGGCAGCGCGACTTCCCACTTGGCACCGGCCGGCATCTGCAGCAGCGCCTCACGCATCGCCGGCATCTCGACGGCGCTGATCTTCAGGTCCTTCATCGCCTGCGGCGGACGGGCTTCCGCCGGGCGCTGGCCGAACGGGTACGGACCCGACACCAACAGTTCGACCGTGCTCGCCTGCGTCGGCTTGGCACCGGTGCCGTTCTCCACCACCTTGTACGGCACGCCGCTGGCCAGCGTCTTCACGCCTGCCTGGCCCTTGTACTGGGCGATGAACTGGTCGCTCTTGGTCTTGTTTTCGCCGGCAACCTTGTCGTACTCGGCCTTGGCCTGCTGGGCACGGGCCTGCTCGCGCTTCTGGAAGGCTTCCAGCGCCGGCTTCAACTGGTCGGCGGTCAGCGCCGGCTGCTTCTTGGCGTAGGCGTCCTGCAGGCCCTTCACCACGGAATTGATGTCCAGCTGCTCGCCACGCCCGGTCAGTTCGGCAAGGTTGTTGCCGTAGTCGTAACCGAAGTAGTAGCTCAGCTTGCCTTTCTCGGACGAGACGTCCTGGGCCAAGGCGCTACCGGCCATGGCGAATGCCGCAACAGCGACCGCAATCGAACGCAACTTCATCAACACACTCTCCGAAGATAGGGCGACGGCGGCATACCGTCTGGAATGGACGCGCTAGGATAGCCGCCGGGGCGCTTAACCGCCACTGACGACAGGCTGCTCTGACCGGCTCATGCCGGCAGAGTTCCGATTTCACCCAGAATTTACAAAAACCCGCGAAAAACCCATGTCCGAATCCCTGGTCCTCGTCGCCGACGACGCCGGCATCCGCCGCCTTACCGTCAATCGTCCCGACAAACTGAATGCCCTCAATGCGGCCACGCTCGACGCCTTGCAGGTGGCGTTCGACGAGGCCGCCGCCGATGCCTCCGTCCGCGTCGTGGTCCTCACCGGAGCCGGCCCGAAGGCCTTCGTGGCGGGCGCCGACATCGCCGAGATGGCCCACCTGCGCGCCACCGAAGGCCGTGACTTCTCGCTCCGCGGTCAGAAGCTGATGCGTACCATCGAGACGCTGCCCAAGCCGGTGATCGCCATGGTCAACGGCTTCGCGCTCGGTGGCGGGCTGGAGCTGGCCATGGGCTGCCACCTGCGCATCGCCGCGGACAGTGCCAAGGTCGGCCAGCCGGAAATCAACCTGGGCCTGATCCCTGGCTTCGGTGGCAGCCAGCGCCTGCTGCGCCTGGCCGGGCGTTCGGCCACGCTGGAACTGTGCCTGCTCGGCGCGCCGGTCACGGCCGAGCGTGCGCTCCAGCTGGGCATCGTCACCCGCGTAGTGCCGGCGGCGGACCTGGAAGCCGAGACGCTGAAGATCGCCACGCAACTGGCCGCCTCGGCGCCGCTGGCGATGCGGGCAACGCTCGACGTCATCAACGTCGGCGGCGAATGCGGCATCGAGGAAGGGCTGCAGTATGAGAGCGCGCAGTTCGGCCTGATGTTCGCGACCGACGACATGCGCGAAGGCACGCGCGCGTTCGTCGAACGCCGCAAGCCTGCCTTCACGGGCCGCTGAGCCGCGACAGCACACGTGTCTACTCCCTGCCCCGCTTGCGACCAGGCACGCGCGTTACACGCGCAGCTCGTGGCCGGCGACGTCGATGCTGCGATCGAAGCGGGGCTGATGAGTTTCCAGGTCTGTGGTTGCGCGGACGACAGCATCATCGTGGTGATGCAGGCCCAGCAACGCCTGCGCACGGCATGGGACGCGCGCGAACGCTACCGGCAGCGCGAGGCCCGGCTGGCGCGCCGTGCGGCGGAGCGGGAAGCGCGCCGACTGAAGATCACCGAGGTTGCGGAAAGCGCGCAGCCCGCACGCCCCGCCCTGCCGACCGGCGCCGCCGCGATCCTCGCGCGCGCGAAGGCCAAGGCGGCCGAGAGGATGAGGCGATGACGGCAGCACCCAGGCGCAGCGCCACGCTGACGCGCGCCGAGGTCGTCGAGCTGTTCTCGCGCCTGCGCGAGCTCAACCCGAAGCCGACCACCGAGCTGGAATACAGCACGCCGTTCGAACTGCTGGTCGCGGTGACGCTGTCGGCGCAGGCGACCGACGTCGGCGTCAACAAGGCGACGCGGCGGTTGTTCCCTGTGGCGAATACACCGGCCGCGATCCTGGCGCTGGGCGAGGACGGGCTGAAGAAGTACATCGCGACCATCGGCCTGTTCAACGCGAAGGCGAAGAACGTCATCGCCACCTGCCGGATCCTGATCGAGGAACACGGCGGCGAGGTGCCGCGTTCGCGCGACGCGCTCGAAGCCCTGCCGGGCGTGGGCCGCAAGACGGCGAACGTGGTGCTGAACACCGCGTTCGGCGAACCCACGATCGCCGTGGATACGCATATCTTCCGCGTCGCCAACCGCACCGGCCTGGCGCCGGGCAACGATGTGCGCGCGGTGGAGGACCGGCTGCTGAAGGTGGTGCCGGCGGAGTTCATGCAGGACGCGCATCACTGGTTGATCCTGCACGGGCGTTACGTCTGCAAGGCCCGTAAACCGGATTGCCCGCAATGCGTGATCCGCGATATCTGCAGGTTCAAGGAAAAGACAGCCGCCTGACGTAGCGTGCGCCATGCGCACGACTTCGCCTGGGCGGAATTCTGGGGTCGTGCGCGCGGCGCACGCTACTGTGCGTCGCGCTCCACGAACGGTTTGCGCGGCAGCCGCTCCTCGCGCATCGCGGCGTGGTACGCGAACGAGGCGATGATCGCCGCGGCCTGCTTCAGGTCTTCCGGCACCACGTGGTCGTAGGTGTCCAGGTGGGTGTGGTGGACATGGGTGAAGTAGTCCGCCGGGTCCTGCACGAACTGGAAGCCGGGCAGGCCGACGCGGTCGAACGAGATGTGGTCGGTGCTGCCGGTGTTGCGCGTGGTGACGATGCTGGCGCCGATGTCGCTGAACGGCTCCAGCCACGCCTTGAAGATCGGCACGGCGGCGTGGTTCTCCTGCGCATAGATGCCGCGGATGCGGCCGGTGCCGTTGTCGAAGTTGAAATAGGTCGAGAAGCGGTCGTAGCCGCGCTGGCGCTGCAGCGGGCCGGTCCCGCGCTGGTACGCGCGCGGCAACGCCTTCTGCTCGGGATCGGTAGGTTCCGGATAGTCGGCCAGGTGCTTCGCGACGTAGCCCGCCGATCCATGCAGGCCCTGTTCCTCGCCGCCCCACAGGGCGAGGCGGATCGTGCGCCGAGGCTTCGCACCGATCGCCTTGAGGATGCGCATGGCTTCCATCATCACGACCACGCCGGCGCCGTTGTCGCTCGCGCCGGTGCCGGTATGCCACGAATCCAGGTGCGCACCGATGATGACCACGTCGTCCGCCTTGCCGCTGCCCGGGATCTCGGCAAACGTGTTGGTGGCGGCCAGGTCCTGCTCGCTGGTGAACGCGGAATCCACGTCGATGCGCAGGCGCACCGGCTGCTTGCCCTGCACGGCGCGCACCAGCGGGTTGTAGTGCTCGGCGGGCAGGACCAGCTCGGTCACGCCGACGGGTTCGCCGGCCTTGCGCGCGCCGCCGCCGGTCGCGCGGATGATGCCGTTGTCCCACGAACTGATCGACAGCGTGGCCAGCACGCCCTCCTCGGCGAGGAAGGTATTCAGCGCCCTGCTCAGGGCGATGCGCTTGCGGTACTCGTCCAGGCGCTTCTGCTGCGCGTCGGGCGCGGCGTCTTCCGGCATCGGGAACGTCTGCAGTTCGCCCAGCTCGGCGGTGGTGTAGCGGCGGAAGTCGTTCTTGTCGGAGGGCTTGTACGCGCGCGCCTCGTCCACCAGCACGATGCGGCCACGCAGCTTGCCGCGCTGCTTCTCGATGTCTTCCAGCGTCTTGAACGAGGCCAGCACCACCTCGCCTTCGACCGGGCCGCCGGTGCCGCGCGTCCATGCCTTCGGCAGCGCATGCACCGGCAGCTGGCGCGGCGACAGCATTTCCACGCGCGATGCACGGAACGCCCAGCCGCGACCGAACGCCGGGTCGTAGACCTCGTCATGGACGTTGGACAGGCCCCAGCCGGACAGCTTGCCGCGCGCCCAGGCGCTGGCCTGCGTGTAGTTGGGCGAATTGGTCAGCCGCGGACCGATGGTTTCGGTCAGCTCCTTGAGATTGGCGGCCGCCTGCGAGCGGTGGAACGCCTCGCTGCGGATCTTCGCCACCATGTCGAGGTCGACGGGTTCGGCGGCCTGCGCAGGCCCCACCGTCGACATCCCCACCCACAACGCCACACCGGCCACACACGCCAATCGCTTCACCACGCCCCCTGGTTTCTGGAAGGATCCCCATCCCCTGGCATCGGGCTGCCCCGGATGCTGTCCCCCAGTGTCTCCACGCAGCGCGCGACCGACCCCTGCCAATGGTCATGGTCGCCGGGATCCGGATGCCGGAAACGACAGGGCCCGGGAAACGATCCCGGGCCCTGCGTTCGCGGTGCGTGCGGCGGGGTGCCGCGCGTCGCTTACCAGCTGAACTGCGTGCGCAGCGCGTACTGGGCGGTTTCGTCGCCGGTGACTTCGTTGTCGCCCTGCGTGTAGTTGAACATGAAGCGCAGGTTCGGGTTGACGTAGTAGTTCATGCCGAGGATCCAGCTGGTGACCTCGCGGTTCAGCGTTTCGTTCTCGACATAATCGTAGCGGCCGGTCAGCTCCCACAGGCCCTTGTCGGCGACCTTCGGCGAACCGAACACGCCGGTGGCGGCCTTGTACGGCTTGTGGCCGCCGTTGAGCATGAAGCTGCCCTGCACGTAGTACGTCTTGACGTCCTGGTCGCGGCCGAGTGGCTGGCCGTAGGTGGCGTCGGCGTATTCGGCCTGGAAGAAGGCCGGGCCGAACGAACCGGCGGCTTCCACCGCCATGACGTCGACGGTGTTGCGGCTGGCGCCGGTGGTGGTGGCGATGACCTGCGACGGACCGCGGCGGCCGGCGTAGTTCGAGGTGGCTACCAGGTCGGCCGAACCCAGGTTGTTGTCTTCGAAGCTGTACCAGCCGCCGAAATGCAGCGTGCTGTTGTCGGTGTTGATCGGCGCGAACGTCACGCGGCCGGCGGCGCCCATGCCCTCGTTGCGCGTGCCGGAGGCGCTGCGCAGGTTGAACACGCTCAGGCCGGCGGTGTAGTTCTCGCCGGCGCGCAGGTAGCCCACGCCCTGCTGGAACTGGCGGCCGTTGAACAGGCCGGTCGCGGACGCGAACGGACGCTCCATGGTCAGCAGTTCGTTGGAGCTGGTCAGTTCCTCCATCGCGCGGTACGGCTTGAAGTGACCGATGGTGAACTTGCCGCCCAGCGCGGACTTGGCGATGTAGACGTCGCGGAAGCCGTCGAGGCCGCCGCCGGCGCCGAAATCGTTCTCCATCTTGTATTCCCAGCCGTAGGCCTTGCCCGACAGGGTCAGGCGCGCGCGGCGGAATTCGGTGGTGCCGGTGGTGCTGGCCAGGTCGCGGTCGAAGGCGTAGGTGTCGAAGTGGATGCGGCCGCCGATGCTGGCTTCGAACTTGCCGTCGGCCGAGGTCACCTTGACGCCACCCTTGGTGTCGATCTTCGGCGAGCCGGTGTTGAGCTTGTCCAGCTGCGCGGCGGTGTCCAGGTTCACGTCGGACTGCGCGTCGGTGCGCTCTTCCAGTTCCAGCAGTTTGGTCTGCATGGCTTCCAGCTGCGCCTTCAGTTCGGCGATCTGCTGGTCACGGGTGTCGGCGGCGGCGGCCGAGAAGCTGGTGCTGCCCATGGCGACGGCAAGCGCGGCGGCCAGGAGGGAATAACGCATGGTGACTCTCCGAGTGGAAGGTGAAGTAAGAGCGCAGGCTTCGTGGGCGCCCTGCTTCGCTTCCGAGATCACCTTCGGAAATCATTAAGCGCCCGTCAAAGATGCGCTAAAGGATGGGAGTGAAATCTTGCAGTCACATGTGAGTTTCGTGACCGTGATGTGACAAGGCGCAAGCAGACCCGTCTGCCTCCGCGCGCTCCCACACCGCCACTTCTATATAAGTATCCGGCACACGACCGGACTGTTGGCATCCATCCGCTCAGCCCGCCCGCACCCGACCTCACCCGTGGCAAACACGCGCCAGCCTCCGGCCGGCGCACATCCGACGTCACCGGACTGTCGCAATGCCGACACGGCGCTGTCACACAAACGTCGTGGAATGGCCACCCAACGGGCATGCCCCGTCCTTCCACCCTGCCTTCTCCCAGGAGATTTCCGTGCTCAACTCGATCAAATCCCGCGTCGCGCTGCTCGCGCTCGCCTCGGCCTTCTCGGCGCAGGCGTTCGCCGCCGACGTGACCGGCGCCGGTGCGTCGTTCGTGTATCCGGTGATGACCAAGTGGTCCGCCGACTACGCCAAGGCCACCAACAACCGCGTCAACTACCAGTCGATCGGTTCGGGCGGCGGTATCGCGCAGATCAAGGCCGGCACGGTGGACTTCGGTTCGTCCGACGCCCCGCTGAAGCCGGAAGAGCTGGCCAAGTACGGCCTGGCGCAGTTCCCGTCGGTGATCGGCGGCGTGGTGCCGGTGCTGAACGTGGCCGGCCTGAAGCCGGGCCAGCTGAAGCTGGACGGCCCCACCCTGGCCAACATCTTCCTGGGCACGATCAAGACCTGGAACGACCCGGCCATCGCCGCGCTGAACCCGGGCGTGACCCTGCCGTCGCAGCGCATCACCGTGGTCCGTCGTTCGGACGGTTCGGGCACCACCTTCAACTTCGTCAACTACCTGTCCAAGGTCAGCCCGGAGTGGAAGAGCAAGGTCGGTGAAGGCACCACCGTGCAGTGGCCGACCGGCGTGGGCGGCAAGGGCAACGAAGGCGTCGCCGCATACGTGAAGCAGATCAAGGGCGGCATCGGATACGTCGAGCTGTCCTACGCGCTGCAGAACAAGATGTCCTATGCCAGCCTGAAGAACGCCGCAGGTGCCTACGTGCAGCCGAGCGATGAAACCTTCGCCGCCGCGGCCGCCAGCGCCGAGTGGGGCAAGTCGAAGGACTTTTACCTAGTCATGACCAACGCCCCGGGCGCGAACTCCTGGCCGATCACCGCCACCAACTTCATCCTGATGTACAAGGCGCCGAAGAAGGGCAACAAGGATGCCCGCGACTTCTTCCGCTGGGTCTACGCCAACGGCGACGCGCAGGCCAAGTCGCTCGACTACGTGCCGCTGCCGCCGGCCCTGGTCCAGCAGATCGAGACCTACTGGAAGGCCAACCTGAAGTACTGATGCACCCCGCCGGCACGGTCTCTCCCCGTGCCGGCCCGATGCGGCGTCCCTCCCACGCCGGCATCACCGGGCGGGCCTTCGGGCCCGCCTTTTTGTTGGGTATTGCTCCGCTTGTCGTCGCATGACAGCGCGAGATGGCGATGTCATCACGCTGTAACAAAAACATCATTTCATAGCGTGGATCACACACGACCCGTCTGGAGACCCCATGCCCGTCCGTAATGCACGCCTGGCCACGCTGGCCCTGGCGACCGCCTTCTTCGCCGCCGCGTGCGGCGGCAAGACCGACGCCCCGGCCGCGACTACCGGCGCCGACGCCGCCGCCCCGGCCGCCGCCGGCGCGCAGCAGATCTCCGCCGAGCTGACCGGCGCGGGCGCATCATTCATCTATCCCCTGATGGCCCGCTGGTCCACGGACTACAACAAGACCACCGGCGCCAAGATCAACTACCAGTCGATCGGTTCCGGCGGCGGCATCGCGCAGATCAAGGCCGCGACCGTCGATTTCGGCTCGTCCGACAAGCCGCTGTCGTCCGAGGAACTGGCCCAGGCCGGCCTGGCGCAGTTCCCGTCGGTCATCGGCGGCGTGGTGCCGGTCATCAACGTCGAAGGCCTGCAGCCGGGCCAGCTGAAGCTCAACGGCACCGTGCTGGCGGACATCTTCCTGCACAAGATCACCACCTGGAACGACCCGGCGATCGTCGCGCTGAACCCGGGCGTCACCCTGCCGACCGGCAAGATCAACACCGTGCACCGTTCCGACGGGTCGGGCACCACCTTCAACTTCGTCAACTACCTGTCCAAGGTCAGCACGGAGTGGAAGTCCAAGGTCGGCGAAGGCACCTCGGTCAACTGGCCGGGCGGCGTCGGCGGCAAGGGCAACGAAGGCGTCGCCGCTTACGTGCGCCAGCTGAAGGGCTCGATCGGCTACGTCGAACTGGCCTACGCCGAGCAGAACAACATGTCGTACGCCTCGTTGCAGAACGCGGCCGGCCAGTTCGTCAAGCCGACGCCGGAGAGCTTCGCCGCCGCCGCGGCCAGCGCCGACTGGGCGAACGCGAAGGACTTCAACCTGGTCATCACCAACGCCCCGGGCGAGCAGGCGTGGCCGATCACCGCGACCAACTTCATCCTGGTCTACAAGCAGCCGAAGGACGCCACGAAGGCCAAGCACACGCTGGCGTTCTTCAAGTGGGCCTACGAGCAGGGCCAGGCGCAGGCCAACGAGCTGGACTACGTGCCGCTGCCGCCGGAACTGGTCGGCCAGATCGAGCAGTACTGGAGCACCGAGATCAAGCTCTGATCCATGTGCCATCCGCGGGCCGTCCAGCTGGGCGGCCCGCTGTCATCACGCGGTAACCGCACCACCGTGCACTAGCTCTTCACGCGACAACCGCCCCTCCCCCACTTCCCGGGTTGCATGAACGCCACCGCCCTCCCCGCGTCCCTGACGGACGTGCGCACTGCGAAAGACGCACGCGCCGACACGCTGTTCCGGCTGACCCTGACCGGCGCCGGCCTGTTCGTCCTGTTCTCCCTGATCGCTGCCGCCGTCTCGATGTTGTGGGGCGGCCGTGAAGCCCTGC
This sequence comes from Pseudoxanthomonas sp. LjRoot206, assembly GCF_056175725.1. Classification (NCBI taxonomy): domain Bacteria; kingdom Pseudomonadati; phylum Pseudomonadota; class Gammaproteobacteria; order Lysobacterales; family Lysobacteraceae; genus Pseudoxanthomonas; species Pseudoxanthomonas sp. LjRoot206. The sequence continues at coordinate 24,817 of NZ_JBGFFI010000007.1, read as the reverse complement.
AGACCTTCGGCCTGGGCTTCTTCACCAGCACCAACTGGAACGTCGGCACGCGCGAGTTCGGTGCGCTGGTGCCGATCTTCGGCACCCTGGTCAGCGCCGGCATCGCCATGCTGATCGCCGTGCCGGTGAGCTTCGGCATCGCGGTGTTCCTGACCGAAGTCGCACCGGCCTGGATGCGCGGCCCGGTCGGCATGGCGATCGAACTGCTGGCCGGCATCCCCTCGATCATCTACGGCATGTGGGGCCTGTTCGTGCTGGCGCCGCAGCTGAGCGAACACGTCTACCCGTGGATCAACGACAACCTCGGCCAGCTGCCGCTGGTCGGCGTGCTGCTGTCGGGCCCGCCGCTGGGCATCGGCATGATGACCGCCGGCCTGGTGCTGGCCATCATGGTGATCCCCTTCATCTCGTCGGTGATGCGCGAGGTCTTCCTGACCGTGCCGGGCCGCCTGAAGGAATCCGCCTACGCGCTGGGCTCGACCAGGTGGGAAGTGGTCTGGGACATCGTGCTGCCCTACACCCGCTCGGCGGTGATCGGCGGCGTGTTCCTCGGCCTGGGCCGCGCGCTCGGCGAAACGATGGCGGTGACCTTCGTCATCGGCAACGCCTACGCCATCAGCCTGGCGCTGCTGGAACCCGGCACCTCGATCGCCGCGACGATCGCGAATGAATTCGCCGAAGCCACCGACCCGCTGCACAAGGGCTCGCTGCTGCTGCTCGGCTTCACCCTGTTCGTGCTGACCTTCATCGTGCTGGCGATCGCCCGCCTGATGCTGCGCCAGCTCGCCAAGCGGGAGGGCAACTGATGTCCGCTTCGCTCTACACCTGGCGCAAGGTCAAGAATGTCGCCGCGCTGTCGCTGTCCATCGCAGCCGCGCTGTTCGGCCTGATGTGGCTGGTCTGGATCCTCTGGACCACGATCACCAAGGGCATGGGCAGCCTGAACCTGGACCTGTTCACCCAGATGACGCCGCCGCCGAACGAACCCGGCGGCCTGGCCAACGCGCTGTTCGGCAGCGTGATCATCAGCCTGCTGGCGATCCTGCTGGGCACGCCGATCGGCATCGCCGCCGGCACCTACCTGGCCGAATACGCCAACAAGCACTGGCTTGGCGAAACCGTCCGCTTCGTCAACGACATCCTGCTGTCGGCGCCGTCCATCGTGCTGGGCCTCTTCATCTACACCGTGATGGTGGCGCAGATGGGGCACTACTCGGCGTGGGCCGGTGCGGTGGCGCTGGCGTTCATCGCGCTGCCGGTGATCGTGCGCACCACCGACGAGATGCTGCGGCTGGTGCCGCAGCAGATGCGCGAAGCGGCGTTGTCGCTGGGCGTGCCGCAATGGAAGGTCACCACCCAGGTGCTGATGCGTTCGGCGCTGCCGGGCATCGTCACCGGCATCCTGCTGGCGCTGGCGCGCATCAGCGGCGAAACCGCGCCGCTGCTGTTCACCGCCTTCAACAACCAGTTCTGGAGCACGGATCTCAACCAGTCCATGGCCAACCTGCCCATGGTGATCTTCCAGTACGCGATGAGCCCCTACGACTCGTGGAACTCGCTGGCCTGGGCCGGCGCCTTCCTCGTCACCGGCATGGTGCTGGTCCTCAGCCTGATTGCGCGAACCATCCTTCTTCGAAACAAGGTGACCCATGAATGACGCCGCCCGCATTGCCGTGGTGACGCCGCAGCGCCACGACGACCTCGCCGCGCCGGCCAGCGTGAAGCTGGCGGCCAAGGGCCTGGACTTCTACTACGGCGATTTCCATGCGCTGAAGAACATCAACCTGGAGATCCCGGAAAAGCGCGTCACCGCGCTGATCGGTCCCTCCGGCTGCGGCAAGTCCACCCTGCTGCGCGTGTTCAACCGCATCTATTCGCTGTACCCGAAGCTGCATGCCAAGGGCGACGTGCTGCTGGACGGCGAGAACATCCTCGACGCCAAGTACCCCATGAACCGTCTGCGCAGCAAGGTCGGCATGGTGTTCCAGAAGCCGGTGCCGTTCCCGATGACGATCTTCGAGAACGTCGCCTACGGCATCCGCCACCACGAACGCCTGAACAAGGCCGACATGGACGTGCGCGTCGAGCAGGCGCTGCGCCAGGCCGCGTTGTGGGACGAAGCCAAGGACAAGCTGAAGCAGAGCGCGCTGGGCCTGTCCGGTGGCCAGCAGCAGCGCCTGTGCATCGCGCGCGCCGTCGCGCTGCGCCCGGACGTGATCCTGCTGGACGAACCGACCTCGGCACTCGACCCCATCTCGACCAGCAAGATCGAACAGCTGATCGAGGAACTGAAGCACCAGTACACGATCGCCATCGTCACCCACAACATGCAGCAGGCGGCGCGCGTGTCGGACTACACCGCCTTCATGTACCTGGGCGAGCTGGTGGAGCACGACGCCACGTCGACGATCTTCTCCAACCCCGGCAAGCAGCAGACCGAAGACTACATCACTGGCCGGTTCGGCTAAGGACATGCCCTCCATGAGCACCCAACCACACGACCATATCGTGAAGAGCTACGACGAAGAACAGCGCCGCGTCGTCGGCGAGATCGTCCGCATGGGCGAAACCGCCGTCGCCCAGCTGGAGGCCGCGATGGACGTGGTCGAACGCCGCGACGACAAGGCCGCCCAGCGCATCATCGCCAACGACGAAGCCATTGACGCCATCGAGCACCAGGTCAGCCACGACCTGATGCAGCTGGCGCTGCGCGGCCCGATGGCGCGCGACCTGCGGGTGATCCTCGCCGGCCTGCGCATCCCGGCCGACATCGAACGCATCGGCGACTACGCCGCGAACGTCGCCAAGCGTTCGATCGCGCTGAACCTGGCGCCGCCGATGCCGCAGATCACCGGCCTGCGCGCGCTCGGCAAGCTGGCCGCGCGCCAGGTGCGCGACGCGCTGGCGGCCTACCAGACCGGCGACGCCGAGCAGGCCGTGCAGGTCCGCGCGCGCGACGCCGAGCTGGACGCGCACTACACCGCGCTGTTCCGCGAGCTGCTGACCTACATGATGGAAGACCCGCGCAACATCACGCCGTGCACGCACCTGCTGTTCATGGCGAAGAACCTGGAGCGCATCGGCGACCACGCCACCAACATCGCCGAGAACGTGTGGTTCCTGGTCCACGGCGAGCAGCCGTTGCCGCCCCGCGACAAGCGCGACGAGACCAGTACCACGGCGATCTGAGCCGGCGTTTCTTCCGCACCGCAGCACCCATGCGCCCCGCCCTGTGCGGGGCGCATGCGTTTGACGATCCCTGCATACGGTCGGCTAACGCCTTGCGTCTACACTATCCCCACTTCCCGTGCGGCCCCCGCCGCACCCCATTGGAGAGCACGACGATGTCCAAGACGAACAAGCCCGCCGCAGTCGCCATCGCCCTGGTCGGCGGCCTCGCCCTGACCGGTTCCGCCTTCGCCATGGAATCCCTGGCGCAAGGCTACCTGCTGGCGGCGCCGGAAGCCGCCAAGGCGGGCGAAGGCAAGTGCGGCGAGGGCAAGTGCGGCATGTCCAAGGTCGACACCGACAAGGACGGCAAGGTCTCGCAGGCCGAGTTCACCGCCGCGCACCCGGACAAGGCGGCGAAGTTCGCCGAGATCGACACCAACAAGGACGGTTTCATCGACGCCGCCGAGCACAAGGCGCACGCGGGCGCCAAGGGCGCCGAGGGCAAGTGCGGTGAAGGCAAGTGTGGCGAGGGCAAGTGCGGCGGCGACAAGAAGAAGGCCGGCGAAACGAAGTAAGCCGTCGGTAGCGGGTCCCGGCACCGTGCCGGGATCCGCGTCCTCGCCTGCATGAGCGCCTCCCTTTCTCCCGACACCGCCGGCCTCGGCCTGCGCCGCGCCCTGCTGGACGAACTGCTGGATGCGCCGGCCGGCGCGTTCGATTTTCTCGAGTGCGCGCCGGACAACTGGATCGGCGTGGGTGGCCGCTACGGCGAAGCACTGCAGACACTGTCCGCCCGCCATCCGATCACCTGCCACGGGCTGTCGCTGTCGCTCGGCGGCATGGCGCCGCTGGACGACACCTTTCTCGCACGCACGCGGCGCTTCCTCGACCAGCATGGCGTGTCGCTGTACAGCGAACACCTGAGCTATTGCAGCGACGACGGCCACCTGTACGACCTGATGCCGATCCCGTTCACCGAGGAGGCCGTCCGCCACGTCACCGCGCACATCCGCCAGGCGCAGGATGCGCTGGGCCGCCGCATCGCCGTGGAGAACGTCTCCTACTACGCCGCGCCCTACCAGGCGATGGCGGAAGCCGACTTCATCACCGCGGTGCTGGACGAGGCCGACTGCGACCTGCTGCTCGACGTCAACAACGTGTTCGTCAACGCGATCAACCATGGCTACGACGCGCGCATCTTCCTCGCGCGGATGCCGTCGGCACGGATCGCGTCGTACCACATCGCCGGCCATTACGATGAAGCCGACGACCTCAAGGTCGACACGCACGGCGCACCGGTGAAGGACGATGTGTGGGCGCTGCTGGCGGCGGCCTACGCCACCCATGGCGTGCGCCCCACCCTGCTGGAACGCGATTTCAATTTCCCGCCGCTGGCGGAACTGTGCGCGGAGCTGCAGCGCATCCGCGAGCTGCAGGCGATCCATGCGAACGGCACGGCGGCCCAGGCCACGCATGGCTGACACGCTGCACGACCAGCAGTTCGCGCTGTCGCGCCACCTGCGGGATCCTTCGTCGCACCCGCCGCCGCCCGGCATCGAGGACCGGCGGCTGGCGGTCTACCGCGACCTGTTCTTCAACAACATCGAAGGCCTGCTGGCCGGCAACTTCCCGGTGATCCGCAAGACGCTGGGCGACGAGGCATGGCCTGCGCTCGTGCGCCGGTTCTATGCCGACCACCGCAGCCAGACGCCGCTGTTCCCGGAAATCGCACGCGAGTTCATCCGTTACCTGGAATCGCGCGACGACGATGCACTGCCGTCCTGGCTGCGCGAACTCGCGCACTACGAGTGGGTCGAGCTGGCCCTGCAGATCGCCGACGATGCGGTTCCGCCGCACGTCCCGGAAGGCGACCTGTTGGCGGGCGAACCGCTGGTATCGCCCTTCGCCTGGGCATTGGCCTACCAGTGGCCGGTGCACCGCATCGGTCCGGCGTTCCAGCCCGACGCACCACCGTCCGAGCCGACCCTCCTGCTGGTCCGGCGCGATGCCGGCCACCAGGTCCGCTTCGCCGCCATCTCGCCGCTGGTGTACCGCCTGGTCGAGCTGCTGGGCGAAGGCGGCCGCAGTGGTGGCGATGCATTGCGGCAGCTCGCGGTGGAAGCAGGCGTCGACGACGTGCCCGCCTTCGTCGAACAGGGCGCGGCGATGCTGTCGCGCATGCGCGAGGAAGGCACGCTGCTGGGGACTGTCGCCTGACATGACCTCTGTAGGAGCGACGTAAGTCGCGACCGCGCCTCGACAGATAGTCCCCTCTCGCTGTGGTGAACGCGCCGCCGCGCGCCCAGATGACGAATCTGCTGATTTCCAGCGCAAGCGTTCGTTCCGCGGTCGCGACTTACGTCGCTCCTACAGAAAGCAAGCTCGACGTTGGGCTTCCAGCCAAGGAAGCGTCCCTGCCCTCTGCTACGCTTTCCCCATGGAAAACACCGCCGAACCCGTCCGCACCACCCCCATGGCCCAGCGCTTCCGAGGCTACCTGCCCGTGGTGGTGGACGTGGAGACCGGCGGCTTCGACTGGAACCGGCACGCGCTGCTGGAACTGGCGGCGGTGCCGCTGGACCTGGACGAGAACGGCCTGCTGGTCTGCGGCGAAACCGCCAGCGTGCACCTGCACCCGGCGCCCGGCACCGAGATCGATCCGAAGTCGCTGGAAGTCACCGGCATCGACCTGGACCACCCGTTCCGGTTCGCCAAGCACGAGAAGGAGGCGCTGGACCACGTGTTCGCGCCGGTGCGCGCAGCGGTGAAGAAGCACGGCTGCCAGCGCGCGATCCTGGTGGGCCACAACGCGCACTTCGACCTCAACTTCCTCAACGCCGCGGTCGCGCGCGTGGCGCACAAGCGCAATCCGTTCCATCCCTTCAGCGTGTTCGACACGGTGACGCTGGCCGGCGTCGCCTACGGCCAGACCGTGCTCGCCCGCGCCGTGCAGGCTGCCGGCTTCGACTGGAATGCCGAGGACGCCCATTCGGCCGTGTACGACGCCGAACAGACCGCGCGCCTGTTCTGCAAGATCGTCAACGCGTGGCCCGGGCCCGCGGCGTCCGCACCGGTTGCAGAGCCCGAGCAGGACACCGTCACCATGTACCGGCCCACCGGCCCGGAAGAACTCGCTCTACTGGCACGGCACGATTTCCGTCGCTGGCCGCCCCGCCTGCCCGAACAACCCATCTTCTATCCCGTCACCAACGAGCAGTACGCCGCTGAAATCGCGGAACGATGGAACATCAAGGACAGCGGTGTCGGCTACGTGACCCGTTTCAGGGTGCGCAAGGACTTCATGTCGCGCTACCCCATCCAGAAGGTCGGTGGCGCCCACCACACCGAATGGTGGGTGCCTGCCGAGGAACTGGAGCTGTTCAACGACAACATCGTGGGCACCATCGAAGTCATCCGCGAGTTCAAATGATGACCGTCCGCGCGCTGCGCGCCGACATCACCACGATGCAGGTCGATGCCATCGTCAACGCGGCGAACAGTTCGCTGCTCGGCGGTGGTGGCGTGGATGGCGCGATCCATCGCGCGGCCGGTCCGGAGCTGGTGCACGAGTGCCGGCTGCTCGGCGGGTGCAGGACCGGCGAGGCGAAGATGACGAAGGGCTACCGCCTGCCGGCCCGCCATGTGATCCATACCGTCGGTCCGGTGTGGCGCGGCGGCGAGCAGGGAGAAGCCGACCTGCTGGCCGCGTGCTACCGCAACAGCCTGGCGCTCGCGGCGAAGCACGACCTGCGCAGCATCGCGTTCCCCTGCATCAGCACCGGCATCTTCGGCTATCCCGCGGACGCTGCCGCGCGCGTCGCGGTCGAGACGGTCCGCGCTGCGCTGGCAGCGTCGGCGAATCCGCCCGACGTGATCTTCTGCTGCTTCTCCGCCAGCGACCTGGCGCAGTACCAGGCCTTGCTGGACTGATCAGGCGCTGCCGCTGCCTGCGGTCTCCACCGGCGAGCGCGAGGTCATGGCGGCACCGGCGGACGCGACGATGATCGCGGCGATCGCCAGCCACTGCAGCAACGACAAGCGTTCGTGCAGGAACAGCAGGCCGCACAGCGCGGCGATGGCCGGCTCCAGGCTCATCATCATGCCGAAGGTGCGCGTCGGCATCTTCGTCAGCGCGACCATTTCCAGGCTGTAGGGAATCGCGGTGGACAGCAGCGCCACCGCCAGCGCAACCGGCAACAACGCAGGTGCCAGCAAGGCGGTGCCGGCGTGCGCGACGCCGAACGGTACCGCCACCGCCGCCGCGATGCAGCTGCCGATGGCCACGGTCTGTGTGCCATGCGCGTTGCCGGCCTTCTGGCCGAACACGATGTACAGCGCCCAGCACGCGCCTGCGCCGAGCGCGTAGGCCGCGCCTGCAAGGTCGAGCGGCTGGCTGCCCTGCTCCGGCACCAGCAGCACCAGCCCGATCACCGCCAGCACGACCCACACCACGTCGCGCAGATGACGCGACCCCAGCAGCGCCACCGCCAGCGGGCCGGTGAATTCGAGCGCGACCGCGATGCCGAGCGGCACCGTTTCCAGCGACTTGTAGAACAGCAGGTTCATCAGGCCCAGCGAGGCGCCGTAGCACAACAGCAGCGGCCACTGATCGCGGGTGACGCGCGCGCGCCACGGCCGGAACACCGCCACCAGGATCAGCGTCGCCAGCGCCAGCCGCAGCGCGGTGGCGCCGGTGGCGCCCACGGCCGGGAACAGGCTTTTCGCCATCGACGCGCCGGCCTGGATGGACAGCATGGCGACGAGCAGCAACGCGATCGGCTGCCAGTGGACGGAGGCATGGGAATTCGGGGACGACATGACGACGGTACCTGCGGGCGTCGAACGCGCCACGCTTGAAGGGAGGACAGATTGCGCACTATATTGCGCAGACCGAAGCTTACCGGATGCGCAATATAATGCGCAACCCCTACCCATGAGTGTGTTGGAACACGTCGCCGAGAATATCCGTCGCCTGCGGACAGACGCAGGCCTCAGCCAGCAGGCGCTGTCGGTCGCCGCGGACGTGTCGCGTCGCATGCTGGTGGGCATCGAATCCGGCGACGCCAATGTCAGCCTCAACACCCTGGACCGCATCGCGGAAGCGCTGAAGGTGACGTTCGCCGATCTGGTGAAGGCGCCGAGCCGGCCGGGGCTCGACCGCATCGAGGCGCTGGCCTGGAGTGGGCGCGTCGGCGGCTCGAAGGGCGTATTGCTGGCCACCGCGCCGGCGGCCCACGACGTCGAGTTGTGGGCGTGGACGCTGATGCCGGGCGACCGCTACGTATCGGCGGCCGATCCCACGGGCTGGCACGAGATGTTCTTCGTCATCGAAGGCCGCCTGGTGATCGAACTCCCGGACCGTGAACACGTCGTCGAGGCCGGCGACTTCTTCGTGTTCCCCAGTGACCGCGACTACGCCTACCGCAACGACGGCGACGCGCCGCTGCGCTTCATCCGCAACGTCGTGCACTGATCCCGCAGGGTCATTTCGTCGGCGCTGCGATGCCGTGACGTTCCAGGATCCGGCGCACGCGATCCAGCGGGATCGCCTCGACGGTCTCGCCGTTACCGCTCACCGTGGTCGCCATGAAGATCGAGTTGTAGATCGCTTCCTCGACCGCTTCCACGCTGGCCTGGAACACGGCGCTCATCTGTTCGTTGGCCAGTTCCGACGTCTCCAGCTGCGGCGCATCGAAGGCACGCCGCACCGACTCCGCGGTGGAGAACGCGAGGATGTAGTCGCCGCTGCCGTTCGACGCCGAACTGCCCGTGCGGCCCAGGCCCATCATCGCGCGCGACGCGACGCGACGCAGGTTGCGGTCGCCCAGTGGCGCATCGGTGGCGATGACGATGATGATCGACCCGTCGCCGCGATCGTCGGCCAGGCCGCGGCGGTCGCCGGCCTGCATGGCGACCGCCTTCTGGAAGGCGTAGCGGTCCAGTTCGCGCCCGACCGGCGCGCCCGAGACCTGCAGCACGCCACCGAAATTGCTCTGCACCAGCACGCCGACGGTCCAGCCGCCCAGCGACGCGGGCAGTTTGCGCGACGACGTGCCGATACCGCCCTTCCAGCCGAACGCCACCGTGCCCGTGCCGGCGCCGACGCTGCCTTCCTGCACGGCACCGTCGGTGGCGGATTCCAGGGCACGACGCACGGCATCCGCGGTGATAGGGCGCGCACGGATATCGTTGAGCCCGCCGTCGTTGGTTTCGCCGACCACCACGTTGAGCGACTGCACCTTCCCCATGTCGGGTTTGGCCAGCATCCACTCCGCCATCGCATCGGCGGCCTTCCACACGCACAGCGTGCAGGTCAGCAGGATCGGCGTTTCCAGTTCGCCCAGTTCGTTGACCTGGGTGCTGCCGACGAACTTGCCGAAGCCGTTGCCGACATGTATGGCTGCCGGCACGCGCGAGCGGTAGACGTTGCCGGCATGCGGCAGGATCGCGGTGACGCCGGTGCGCACGATGTCGCCCTCCTTCAGCGTCACCTGGCCGACGCGTACGCCGGCGACGTCGGTGATGGCGTTGTGCGTGCCGGGGGCGAAGATGCCCGGCGCCACGCCGAGGTCGCGAGCACGCACGCGCACTTCATCCTTCGCGAAGGCGGACATCGAACACGCCAGCAGCGACAGCGCGATCAGACGACGGACGATCATGCGGCGTTCGCGGCTCATGCGGCGTTCCTGGTTACTGGCGCTGGCGGACGGCCTCGAACAGCGTGATGCCGGCCGCGACCGAGACGTTGAGGCTTTCGATGTCGCCGGGCATGGGGATTTTCACCAGCCCGTCGCAGTGCTCGCGGGTCAGGCGGCGCAGGCCGTCGGCTTCGCCGCCCAGCGCCAGCGCGACGTTGCCGCGCAGGTCAGTCGCGTAGAGCGATGCCGTGGCTTCACCGGCCAGGCCGTAGATCCACACGCCCAACTGCTGCAGGTCGCGCAGGCAGCGCGACAGGTTGGTGACCTGCACCACCGGGATGCGGTCGGCGGCACCGGCCGAGGTCTTGCGCACGGTGGCGTTGACGCCCACCGACTTGTCCTTGGGGATGATGACCGCGGTGACGCCGGCGGCGGCCGCGCTGCGCAGGCAGGCGCCCAGGTTGTGCGGATCCTGCACGCCGTCCAGCACCAGCAGCAACGCCTTGCCTTCGGCGGCTTCCACCAGTCCCTGCAGTTCGTTCTCGTCCCAGGTCCTGGCGGCGGCATAGCGCGCGGCCACGCCCTGGTGGCGCAGCGAGCCGGCCACGCCGTCCAGCGCCTGGCCGGTGACGCGGCGCACGTCGATGCCCTTGCGGCGCGCGTTCTCTTCGATCTCGGTCAGGCGCGCATTCTTGCTGCCGCCCTCGACCAGGATCTCGCGCACGTTGTCGGCATCGTTCTCGACGGCCGAGGCCACCGCGTTGACGCCGACGATCCACTGGTTCTGCTTGCTCATGCGCTCTACGGCCGCCCTGGAAAGGCCGGCATTATCGCACCGGGCGGCCGCTCAGCGCGGTGGCCACGCACCCGTGTCATGGTCGGGGTGCTGGAAGGACACCACGCCGGCCAGGAACGCCGCGGCCGCTTCGTCCTCCTCGGTGCGCCGCTGCGGCAATGCCGGCAGCCCATCCACGTATGGCAGCTTACCTTCCACGCCGTACTGCACCCACGGCGCCAGCCCGGCCGGATCGTCGAAGGCGCCGGCCGCCAGCGCCACGCCGTCCGGCGCCTCGTAGGTCAGCGGTGTGCCGCAGTCGGCGCAGAAGCCGCGCCGGACCACATTCGACGACTGGAACCGCTTCGGCTCGCCGCGCGTCCATTCGAGCGAGGCGCCGCGGGTGGACACCAGCGGCGCGTAGTACGCACCGAACGCCTTCTGGCACATGCGGCAATGGCAGATCGACGCGTCCTTGAGCTCGCCGGCGACGCGGAAGCGGACCGCGCCGCATTGGCAACCGCCGGTGTGGATCTGGCTAGGCATTGAGGTTCCGGACAAGGAAGAACATAGAAAATCCGATCGTCATCTCGTCGGCTCTAAACAGCCGAACGGCGGGTCAAGCCGGGTTCCATCTTGATCTTCCGCCGCTTGCGCGCGGTCTAGCACAAAGAAAAGCAAGATCAAGATGGGTCCCAGCGTGCGCTGGGACGACGGGTTTGCATCAATACTTCTTCTTCGTCCGCTTCGCCGGCTGGCCACGCGGCGGAGGCGGCGGCAGGCCGCTGTCCTTCGTCTTGTCCTCGACCAGGCGGAAGTCGATCTTGCGCTCTTCCAGGCTGGCCTTCAGCACGATGATGCGCACGCGGTCGCCGAGGCGGAACGACAATCCACGACGTTCACCGGACAAGGTCTTCCGTACCGGGTCGAAGTGGTAGTAATCGTGCGGCAGCTGGGTCACGTGCACCAGGCCGTTGACCTTGGACTGGTCCAGCTCCACGAACAGGCCGAAGCTGGTCACGCCGCTGATGACGCCATCGAACTCGCCGCCGACATGCTTCTCCATCCACGCGGCGCGGTAACGCTCATCGACTTCGCGCTCTGCCTCGTCGGCGCGGCGCTCGCGCTCGGAACACTGCAGCGCCAGCGCCGCCATGTCGCGCGGCGAATACTGGAAGGCGTCCGGCCGTTTCCCCGACAGGCCGTGCTTGATCGCACGGTGCACCAGCAGGTCGGGATAGCGCCGGATCGGCGAGGTGAAGTGGGCGTATGCCGCCAGCGCCAGGCCGAAGTGGCCGACGTTCTCCGGCGCGTACACCGCCAGGCTCTGGCTGCGCAGCAGCACCGATTCCAGCAACGCCGCATCGGGGCGCTCGCGCACCTTCTTCAGCAGATTGGTGAAATCCTTCGGCTGCACCTTGCCCCACGACGGCATCGACAGCTTGAACTCCTTGAGGAATTCCAGCAGGTCCGCGTACTTGGTTTCCGGCGGCTTGTCGTGGATGCGGTACGGCGCGGGGATGTGCGCGGCAAGCAGGTACTTCGCCGCCTCCACGTTGGCCGCGATCATGCATTCCTCGATCAGCTTGTGCGCGTCGTTGCGCACCAGCATGCCGGCCTGGGTGACCTCGCCACGGTTGTCCAGCACGAAGCGGACTTCCGAGCTTTCGAATTCGATCGCGCCCCGGGTCGCGCGCGCCTTCGATAGTACGTGGTACAGCTGGTACAGCCGCTCGACGTGCGGCAGCACCGCGGCGATCTCCGCGCGTGTTTCCTCGTCTTGTTCGCCGACCGCCTTCCACACCTGCGTGTAGGTCAGGCGTGCGTGCGAGTTCATCACCGCCTCGTAGAACGTCGAGCGGGTGACCTCACCGTCGCGGTTGACCTGCATGTCGCAGACGAAGGTCATGCGGTCGACCTTCGGGTTCAGCGAGCAGATGCCGTTGGACAGCGTCTCCGGCAGCATCGGCACCACGAAGCCGGGGAAGTACACCGAGGTCGCACGCTTCTGCGCCTCGTCGTCCAGTGGCGTGCCCGGGCGCACGTAGTGCGAGACGTCGGCGATGGCGACGACCAGGCGGAAGCCGTCGCGCGTCGGTTCGCAGTAGACGGCGTCGTCGAAATCCTTGGCGTCCTCGCCGTCGATGGTCACCAGCGGCGTGGACCGCAGGTCGACGCGGTCGCCGACCATCGCCGGCTCCACCACCAGCGGCACTGCGGTGGCTTCGTCCAGCACTTCTTGCGGAAATTCGTGCGGCAGGTTGTGTCCGTGGATCGCGGCCTCGACCACCAGCGACGGCGTCAGGCTGTCGCCGAGCACGGCGATGACCTTGCCGATGGGCGGACGGCGCGCATCGGGCGCCTGGGTCAGTTCGACCACGACGAGCTGGCCGTCGCGCGCGCCGCCGGTGGCGTCCTGCGGGATCTGCACGTTGCGCTGGATGCGCTTGTCGTCGGGCGCCACGTAGGCGATGCCGACTTCGAACCCGAAACGGCCGATCAGGCGGGTGACGCCGCGCTCGAGCACGCGCGCGATGCTGCCCTCGCGGCGGCCGCGGCGATCGATGCCGGTGACGTTGGCCAGCGCGCGGTCGCCGTGCATGACCTTGCGCATTTCATACGGCGGCAGGAACAGGTCGTCGCCACCGCCGGTGTCCGGCCGCAGGAAGCCGAAGCCGTCCGGGTTGGCGATCACCGTGCCGGCGATCAGGTCGGTCTGCTGCACCGGCGCGAAGCCGCCGCGGCGGTTCTGCACCAGCTGCCCGTCGCGGACCATCGCACCGAGGCGCTTGGACAAGGCGTCGAACCGATCGGATGCTTCCAGGCCGAGCGGGCCCGCGATCTCCTCCGCCGTCTGCGGGCCGTCGGCGGCCTCGAGGAAGCCGAGGATCGCCTCGCGACTGGCGATGGGCTGGTCGTAGCGCTCGGCTTCGCGCTGCGCGTGCGGATCGACGAAGCGTCCGGCCGCGCGTGGTGCATGGGCAGCAGCCGGACGCCGGGGCTGCGGCGCGCCTGCCGATGGTCGGGATGGTCCGCGCGCGGACACGTCGGGCATCCACGGCGGCAGGCTCTTTTTGGTGGGTTTGCCTTTCCCGGCCGGCTTGCCGGTGCTACGGGAGGCGGCTGCGCCGCCCGGCTTGCTTCCTTTCCCGGCGGACGTCTTGCCGCCGCTTTTCGTTGGTTTCTTGGTCATGGCGGGATGGTACACCTCGCCTGAACAACATCATGCGAACGAACCGTTGACATTCCCCCGCCCGATCCTCAAAATGCGCGCCTCGCTTACCTGCCCAGGTGGCGGAATTGGTAGACGCACTAGTTTCAGGTACTAGCGGGTAAAACCGTGGAGGTTCGAGTCCTCTCCTGGGCACCACGCATAACGAAGACCCTCGCGAAAGCGGGGGTTTTTCGTTTCCGGCGACCGCGGGACGCCCGCCGGATCACGCGCCCTCACACGGGTCCACGCTAGGCTCGCGGCACACGTACCACGTTCTATCGCCAGGGGGCGCGCATGGAGTTCCAGCAGATCCTGTTCCTCGCCATCCTGGCGATCACCCTGGTTCTGTTCGTGAGCGAGAAACTGCGCGTCGACCTGGTCGCCCTGTTGGCGCTGCTCGCGCTGACGCTGACCGGCATCCTCGGCCCCAAGGAAGCGATGTCCGGCTTCGCCAGCGAGCCGGCGATCATCGTCGCCGCCGTGTTCGTACTCTCCGCCGGCCTGTCGGCCACCGGCATCACCGAACGCATCGGCGCGGGCATCGGCCGCGCGGCCGGCGGCAGCGAGTGGCGCACCATCGCGGTGGTGATGCCCGCTACGGCGGCACTCGCGGCGTTCTCGCACCACGTGATGGTCACGGCAATGATGCTGCCCATCCTGATGCGCATCGCCCGCGAGCAGAAGCTGGCCGCCTCGCGCCTGCTGATGCCGATGTCGCTGGCCGCCTCGCTGGGCACCACGCTGACGCTCTTCAGTGCGCCCGCCTTCCTGTTGTCGAACGACCTGATCAAGCGTGCCGGCCTGCCGGCGCTGGACATCTTCGCCATCACGCCGATCGGCATCGCCCTGGTCGTGCTGGGCACGGTGTACATGCTGCTGGGGCGCTGGCTGGTACCCAAGCGCGAGGGCGAATCGCCGCAGGGCGACTACCTGAAGCTGGACCGCTACTACACCGAGCTGCTGGTGGAAGAGGACTCGCCGTGGATCGGCAAGCCGCGCGGCGACTTTGCGAAGACCTTCGAGGACCGCCTGCAGGTGGTGGACTGGCTGCGCCACGGCATGCGCCGCCGCAACCAGCGCCTGGACAGCACGCTGGCCGCGGGCGACGTGCTGCTGGTGCGCGCCTCGCCGGACGAGATCGCCTCCATCCGCGACGAGCCCGGGCTGGCGCTGCACGCCGTGGCCAAGTACGGCGAAAAGCGCGAGGAAGGCAAGAGCGAGGCGCTGGGCGAGGAACAGCTGGTGCAGGCCGTCGTCGCGCCGCATTCCGAGTTCATCGGCCGCAGCGTGGCCGACATCGACTTCCTGCGGAACCTCGGCGTGGTCGTCGTGGGCCTGTGGCGCCGCGAAGGCTGGCTGCACGGCGAACTGTCGGAGATGGTGCTGCAGGAAGGCGACCTGCTGGTGCTGTGGGGCCAGCAGCAGCACTTCGAGCCGCTGGCGGCGCATCACGGTTTCCTGATGCTGGTGCCGTTCGGCGGCCAGAAGAAGCCGCGCCGCCGCGCGCCGGTCGCACTGGCGATCATGGTCGCGGCCGTCGCCGCGGCGGCCACCGAGACGCTGGCGCCGCACATCGCGTTCCTCGCCGGTGCCGTGGCGATGGTGCTGACCCGCTGCGTCGACATCGAGCGCGCCTACCAGGAAATCGACGTGCGGATCTTCGTGATGATCGGCGGCGTGATCCCGCTCGGCATCGCGATGGAGAAGACCGGGACCGCCGCCCTGGTGGCCGACCTGCTGCTCAACCACGCCGCACACTGGTCGCCGCTGGTGCTGCTGCTGGTGATGTTCGGCACCGCCGCGCTGCTGACGCAGGTCCTGTCCGATGCCGCCACCACGGTGCTGCTGGCGCCGATCGCGCTGGCGCTGGCCGCGGGACTGGAGCTGAACCCGGTGCCGTTCGTGGTCTGCACGGCGATGGGCGCGGTGGCCTCGTTCCTGACCCCCATCGGCCACCACGGCAACCTGCTGATCCTCAATCCCGGCCGCTACACCTTCGGCGACTTCCTGCGCGTCGGCATCCCGCTGACGGCCGCCATCGCCCTCACCACGGCCTGGCTGGCGCGCTGGCTGTGGCTGGACGGTCCGCTGCTGCCGAGTATCGGCGGGTGAGACGGCGCGACGGGTAGAATGGCCGGGATTTCCGCTCCGCAGACCGCACGCCCGCAATGACCGAAACGATCCGCCCGACCTTCCACGGTTTCGAACAGATCCCGCTGCGCGAGTACGCCGAGCGCGCCTACCTCGACTACTCGATGTACGTGGTGCTGGACCGCGCCCTGCCCTTCATCGGCGACGGCCTGAAGCCGGTGCAGCGGCGCATCGTCTATTCGATGAGCGAGCTGGGCCTGAACGCCGGCGCCAAGCCGAAGAAGTCCGCCCGCACCGTCGGCGACGTCATCGGCAAGTACCACCCGCACGGCGACAGCGCCTGCTACGAAGCCCTGGTGCTGATGGCGCAGCCGTTCTCGTACCGCTATCCGCTGATCGAGGGCCAGGGCA
The DNA here is from genome assembly GCF_056175725.1 of Pseudoxanthomonas sp. LjRoot206. NCBI lineage: Bacteria > Pseudomonadati > Pseudomonadota > Gammaproteobacteria > Lysobacterales > Lysobacteraceae > Pseudoxanthomonas > Pseudoxanthomonas sp. LjRoot206. The sequence continues at coordinate 8,517 of NZ_JBGFFI010000007.1, read as the reverse complement.
ACTTCGGTTCGCCGGACGACCCGAAGTCGTTCGCCGCGATGCGCTACACCGAGTCCAAGCTCACCCCCATCGCCGAAGTGCTGCTGGGCGAACTCGGCCAGGGCACGGTCGACTGGACGCCGAACTTCGACGGCACGCTGGAAGAGCCGACCTGGCTACCGGCACGCCTGCCGCACCTGCTGCTCAACGGCACCACCGGCATCGCGGTCGGCATGGCGACCGACGTGCCGCCGCACAACCTCAACGAGATCGTCAGCGCCTGCATCCGCCTGATCGACGATCCCGACGCGACGGTCGCCGACCTGTGCGAACACGTGCGCGGCCCGGACTATCCGACGAAGGCGGAGATCATCACCGCTGCCTCCGACCTGCGTGCGATGTACGAGAACGGCACCGGCAGCGTCCGCGCGCGTGCCGTGTGGCGCAAGGACAATGCCAACATCGTCATCGACGCCCTGCCCTACCAGGTGTCGCCGTCCAAGGTGATCGAGCAGATCGCGGCGCAGATGCGCGCCAAGAAGCTGCCCTGGCTGGAGGACATCCGCGACGAGTCCGACCACGCCAACCCGGTGCGCGTGGTGCTGATCCCGCGCTCCAACCGCGTCGACGCCGAACAGCTGATGGGCCATCTGTTCGCCACCACCGATCTGGAGAAGAGCTACCGGGTCAACCTCAACATCATCGGGTTGGACGGCAGGCCGCAGGTCAAGAACCTGAAGATGCTGCTGACGGAATGGCTGGCGTTCCGCAGCGACACCGTCACCCGCCGCCTCAAGCACCGGCTGGAGAAGGTCGAGCGTCGCCTGCACCTGTTGGAAGGCTTGCTGGTCGCGTTCCTCAACCTGGATGAAGTCATCCGCATCATCCGCACCGAGGACGAGCCGAAGGCCGCGCTGATCGCGCGCTTCGCATTGAGCGAAGAACAGGCCGACTACATCCTCGACACCCGCCTGAAGCAGCTGGCCCGCCTGGAGGAAATGAAGATCCGCGGCGAGCAGGACGAACTGCTCGCCGAGCGCGAGAAGATCGCCGGCATCCTGGACTCCAAGACCAAGCTGAAGAAGCTGATCAAGGACGAGCTGACCGCCGACGCCAAGAAGTTCGGCGATGCCCGGATGTCGCCGCTGGTGCAGCGCGACGCCGCACAGGCGCTGGACGAAACCGAACTGGTCGCCAGCGAGCCGATGACCGTGGTGCTGTCGGAGAAGGGCTGGATCCGTGCGGCGAAGGGCCACGACGTGGATGCGTCCACGCTGTCCTACCGCGATGGCGACGGCTTGCTCGGCGCCGTGCGCTCGCGCAGTACACAGCAGGTCGCGTTCCTCGATTCGGAAGGCCGCAGCTATTCCACCGCCGTGCACACGCTGCCGTCGGCGCGCGGCAACGGCGAACCCCTGACCGGCCGCTTCTCGCCGGCTGCGGGCGCCTCGTTCCAGGCGCTGGCCACCGGCGACAACGACCACCGCTTCGTGCTGGCGTCCTCGCACGGCTACGGCTTCGTCACCCGCTTCGAGAACCTCACCGGCCGCCAGAAGGCCGGCAAGGCGATGCTCAACCTGACCGTGGGCGCGACCGTGCTGCAGCCTGCGCAGGTGCCCAACACCGAGACCGACCGCATCGTTGCGGTCACCAGTGCCGGCCATCTGCTGGCGTTCCCGGTCAGCGAACTGCCGGAACTGGACAAGGGCAAAGGCAACAAGATCATCGAGATCCCGAAGGCCAAGCTGGGCACCGAGCGTGTGGTCGCGATCGCCGCGGTGTCGCCGGGCACGACGCTGCTGGTCAAGAGCGGCCAGCGCACGATGAGCCTGTCGTTCAAGGACCTGGACGAGTATGTCGGTGCGCGCGCGACGCGGGGCGGGTTGTTGCCCAGAGGTTGGCAGAAAGTCGATGGACTGGATGTCCAATAGTTCATCAGCCGGGCGCGCTGCGGCGCGTTCGTCATCGCCACGGCCTGCCTTCCAGGTGGCGCGGCAGAAGGTCGATGGACTGGACGTCCAGTAGTTCGCCATACGGGCGCGCTGCGGCGCACGCGTGACAGCATCGCGGTTGTAGGAGGGGCTTCAGCCCCGACGCTTTCCGCATTTGAAGCGGTCGGGGCTGAAGCCCCTCCTACAGCGGCCGGGTAAGTTCCCTTTCACGGATCTACCACGAGGACCACACGATGGACGCCGATTTCTGGTTGCAGAAGTGGCAGGAAGGACAGATCGGCTTCCATCGCCATGACGTGATGCCGCTACTGCAGAAGCACTGGCCGTCGCTGCAGCTGCCGGAAGGATCGCGCGTGCTGGTGCCGCTCTGCGGCAAGTCGCTGGACATGCACTGGCTGGCAGCGCAGGGCCACCGCGTGCTGGGTGTGGAACTGTCGCCGCTGGCGGTGAGGCAGTTCTTCGAAGAGGCCGGGCTGCAGCCCGAGCGGACCACCAGCCCTTACGGCGAGCACGTCAGCGCCGGTCCCATCGAAATCATCCTGGGCGACGCCTTCGGCCTGGATCCAGGGTTGCTGGCGGACATCACCGGCGTCTACGACCGCGCCGCGCTGATCGCCCTGCCGCCGGACCTGCGCCTGCGTTACCGCGATACGGTCTATGCCGCCCTGCCGGCGGGCTGCCAGGGGCTGCTGATCACGCTGGAGTATCCGCAGGAGGAAAAGGCCGGGCCGCCGTTCTCGGTGGCGCAGGCCGAAGTCGAAAGCCTGTTCGCTGCGCCGTGGCGGCACACGCTGCTGGAACGGCGCGACATCCTCGACCAGGAGCCGCGCTTCCGCGAGGAAGGCCTGAGCGCGCTGGAGACGGCGGTCTACCGTCTCCGTCGTGGCTGATCACTCGGCGGCGGGGTGGCCGTCGAGCTTGGAGGTCAAGTACAGCTCGATGCCGAGGCGCTTGATCAGGCCCAGTTGCTGTTCCAGCCAGTGCGCGTGGTCTTCCTCGGTGTCCTTCAGCTGGGTCAGCAGGATTTCGCGGCTGACGTAGTCGCCATGCTGCTCGCACAGCGCCACGCCCTTGGCCAGGTGAGCGCGTACCGCGTACTCCACTTCGAGGTCGCGCTGCAGCATTTCCTCGACCGTCTTGCCGGCCGTGAACGTCTCCGGACGCATGTCCGGGTCGCCTTCCAGGAACAGGATGCGGCGCAGCAGGGCGTCGGCATGCTCGGTCTCTTCCTGCATCTCGTGATCGATGCGGTGGGACAGGGCCATCAGCCCCTGGTCCTCGTAGCGGCGCGAATGGATGAAGTACTGGTCGCGCGCGGCCAGTTCGCCACGCAGCAGGAACTTGAGGTAGTCGACGACGTCGGGATGGCCTTTCATGGGGGCGGCTCCTGGGGCGAGGCGCGCATGATGCCCCATCCCTCCGGGCGATGACCGAATCGGAATCAGTCTCGTTGGGCGCTGCAGCGCGGCGACGACGGCCATGGCTTCCGTGGAATAATCCGGCCACTCCGCCACGCCCTCACCGCAAGGACTTCGCAATGCTGAAGTGGACCCGGCGCATCGCGCTGCTGCTGTTGGCCCTGGTTGTCGTGGCAGTGCTGCTGGCGTGGTGGTCGTTGCGGGGCAGCCTGCCCCGGCTGGACGGCGAGCAGGCGCTGCCCGGGTTGTCCGCACCCGTCACCCTGCAGCGCGACGCGCTGGGCGTGGTGACCATCGAGGCGGCCAGCGAGACCGATGCGGCACGGGCGCTCGGCTTTGTGCATGCGCAGGAGCGCTACTTCGAGATGGACCTGATGCGGCGCAGCTCCGCCGGCGAGCTGGCCGAACTGTTCGGGCCGATCGCGGTGGACATGGACAAGGCGCGCCGCACGCACCGCATCCGTGCGCGCGTGACGGCGGCCCTCGACGGATTCGGCGGCGAGCGCATGCCGCAGCTGCAGGCCTATGCCAACGGCGTCAACGATGGCCTGGGGGCATTGAAGTCGCGTCCCTGGCCGTACCTGTTGCTGCGGCAGTCGCCGCGGGCGTGGGAGGTCGCCGACTCGGCGCTGGCCGGTTATGCCATGTACTTCGACCTGCAGGACGCGGACAACGTGCGCGAGCTCGGACTGTGGAAGATCCGTCGCCAGCTGCCGCCCGCGCTCTACGCCCTGCTGACGCACGACGGCACCGAATGGGATGCGCCGCTGCAGGGCGAGCCGCGCGGCAACGCCACGTTGCCGACGGCGGACGAGGTCGACCTGCGCACGCTGCCGATGCCGAAGACCGGCACGCACCAGCGCCTCGCCGACAAGGGCACGCCGGGCAGCAACAACTGGGCCGTGGCCGGTGCGCTGACGGCCGACGGCCGTGCCATCGTCGCCGACGACATGCACCTGGGCCTGCGCGCGCCCAACATCTGGTTCCGCGTGCGCCTGCGCTACCCGGATCCGCGCGCGCCGGGCGGCAAGGTCGACGTCTCCGGCTTCAGCCTGCCTGGCCTGCCCGCGATCATCGTCGGCAGCAACGGCCACGTGGCCTGGGGCTTCACCAACAGCTACGCGGATACGGCGGACTGGTACCCGGTGAAGCCCTGCGGCAATGGCGACGTGCCCGACACCTGCGATGCGGTCGAACACCATGCCGAGACGATCCGCGTCGCGGGGGCCGACCCGGTGATGCTGGACGTGCAGGAAACGCGCTACGGACCGATCGTCCACTCGGCCAAGGGCACGCAACCCGCCCTCGCGCTGCGCTGGGTGGCGCACCAGCCCGGCGCACTCAACTTCGGCCTGGCGGATTTCGCGGGAGCGGGCGACCTTTCCGCCGCGCTGTCGGTGGCGCAGCGTACCGCCACCCCGGCGCAGAACCTGGTGATCGCCGACCACAACGGCCGCATCGCCTGGCGCATCCTCGGCCCGCTACCCTCGCGCGCGGCCTCGTGCCCGCATACGCTGGAACTCGCACCGGCCGCGCCCGCGGACGACGTGGCGCCCCAGCTGCCCGGAAGTTGCCGGCCCTGGGTCATTTCCAGCCAGCTGTCGCCGGTGCTGACGTCACAGACCAGCCACCGCGTGTGGACGGCGAACGCGCGCGTGCTGGATGGCGCCGCGCTCGCGCGCGTCGGTGATGGCGGCTATGCCCTGGGCGCGCGCGCGAAACAGATCCGCGACGGCCTGCAGGCGAAGGAGCGCTTCACCGAGCAGGATCTGCTGGCGATCCAGCTCGACGATCGTGCCCTGTTCCTCGAACGCTGGTGGACGTTGCTGCAGGACGAAGCGAAACGGCAGCCGGCGAACGCATCGATCAAGGCCTTAGCCAACGCCGGCAAGACCTGGGAAGGCGTGGCCAGCGTCGACTCGGTGAGCTACCGGCTGGTACGCGCATGGCGCCTCGCTGTGCATGCGCGCATCGCCGACGGCCTGACCGCGCCCGCGCAGGCCGCGCTCGGCGACGATTTCGTCATGCCCGACCTGCCGCAACTGGAAGGCGCGGTGTGGCCGCTGCTGGAGCAGCGCCCGGCGCACCTGCTGTCGCGCCGCTACACGAGCTGGGGTGCCTTGCTGGAAGACGCCGCAAAAGAAGTGCGCGACGACCTGGCCGGCCAGGGACCGCTGGCCGAGCGTCGCTGGGGCGAACGCAACACCGCGAAGATCTGCCATCCGCTGGCCACCGCCCTGCCCGCCTTCCTCAAGCCGAAGCTGTGCATGCCGGGCGAGCCGCTCGCCGGCGACGGCGCCATGCCGCGCGTGCAGGGCCCGGCGTTCGGCGCGTCGGAGCGCATGGTGGTGTCACCGGGCCACGAAGACGACGGGATCATCCACATGCCGGGCGGCCAGAGCGGCCACCCGATGTCGCCGTTCTGGGGCGCGGGTCACGACGACTGGGTCCATGGCCGACCGACGCCGTTCCTGCCCGGCGCCGCGACGCACACGCTGACGCTGCGACCGACCAACGCTCAGGCGAGGTAATGCGATGGCACCGGCAGCCCCTGCTGCCGGAAGAAGCTGAGCTGGTCGAAGTAGCCGCGCTGGAACACGATGCGCCCCTCGCGCACGTGGAAGAAACCGCAGCCGCGAAGGCCGAGCGGATCGCGCCATTCGAGGATGGCCCATTCGCCGTCCTCGAACAGGTTGTCCACGATGCACACCATCGTGGCGCGGCCGAATTCGGTGCGGAACATCGCCGCGATCGCTTCGCGCCCGTGCAGCGGCTCGGTCACCACCTGGTGGTTGGTCGCGTCCTCCGCATACAGCGCCGCCAGCCCGTCGATGTCCGCCGCATTGAAACGGCGGACCCATTCGCGGACCACGTCGGACGGTTTCATGTCGACGACGCCTGCAAGGCAGACGCATGCACGCCGGCGACGGCGCGACCGGAGGGATCGGCCATCTTCGCGAAGCTGGCATCCCAGGCAAGGGCGGCCGGCGACGAGCACGCGATGGATTTGCCGCCCGGCACCGTCTCGGCGCAGGCCTGGCCCGGATAGTGCTGCTCGAACAGCGTGCGGTAGAAGTAGGCTTCCTTGGTCTGCGGCGGATTGACCGGGAAGCGCTTGTCAGCCGCCGCCAGTTCGCGATCGCTGACCTGCGCTTCCGCGTGCGCCTTCAATCCGTCGATCCAGCCGTAGCCGACGCCGTCGCTGAACTGCTCCTTCTGCCGCCACAGGATCGACTCCGGCAGGTAGCCGTCGAACGCTTCGCGCAGCACGCCCTTCTCCATCCGCTGCGCACCGGCGCTGCCCCTGTCGATCATCTTGTGCAGGGCGTCCATCTTCATCGCCACGTCCAGGAACTCGACATCGAGGAAGGGCACGCGCGGCTCCACGCCCCAGGCCATCATCGACTTGTTGGCGCGCAGGCAATCGTAGTTGTGCAGCGCATCCAGCTTGCGCACCAGCTCCTCGTGGAACTCGCGCGCGTTGGGCGCCTTGTGGAAATACAGGTAACCGCCGAAGATCTCGTCGCTGCCCTCGCCCGACAGCACCATCTTCACGCCCATCGCCTTGATGCGGCGTGCCAGCAGGTACATCGGCGTGGACGCGCGGATAGTGGTGACGTCGTAGGTCTCGATATGGCGGATTACTTCCGGGATCGCATCCAGGCCTTCCTGGAAGGTGTAGGTGAAGCCGTGGTGCACCGTCCCCAGCGCCTTCGCCGCGACCTCGGCGGCCGCCAGGTCGGGGGAGCCTTCCAGGCCGATGGCGAACGAATGCAGGCGCGGCCACCAGGCTTCGGTCGTGTCGTTGTCCTCGATGCGGTGGCGCGCGTAACGCGCCGCGACCGCCGCTACCAGCGACGAATCCAGCCCACCCGACAGCAGCACGCCGTAAGGCACGTCGGTCATCAGCTGGCGGTGCACGGCGCGTTCGAACGCCTCGCGCAATTCGCCCTTCGCCAGTTCCACGCCTTCCACCGCTGGGTAGTCGCGCCACGCGGTGTGGTAGTACTTCACCAGTTCGCGCGTGGCGGAATCGTAGTAGTGGCCGGGCGGGAACTGCGCGACGTCCGCACAGATCGGGGCCAGTGCCTTCATCTCCGACGCTACGCACAGGCGACCTTCGCGATCATGGCCCCAGTACAGCGGGCAGACGCCGATGGGATCGCGCGCGATCAGCACAGTTTCTTTCGCCTTGTCCCACAGGGCGAAGGCGAAGATGCCGTTGAGCCGGTTGAGGAAGGACGCCGGCGTGTCTTCCCGGTACAGCGCATTGATGACCTCACAGTCCGAGCCGGTCTGGAAGGCGTAGTCCTGCGCCAGTTCCGCCTTCAGCTCGCGGTGGTTGTAGATCTCGCCGTTGACCGCCAGCACCAGCTCGCCGTCGGCCGACCGCAGCGGCTGCGAGCCGCCGGCCGGATCGACGATGGCCAGGCGCTCGTGCACGAGGATGGCGCCGTCGTCGTGGTACACGCCGCTCCAGTCGGGACCGCGATGGCGCTGCTTCTGCGAAAGCTCCAGCGACTGCCGTCGCAGCGCCTGGACGTCGTCACCGGGCTGCAGCCCGAAGATGCCGAAGATGGAACACATGGAAACACTCCTGGTGGGGTTCGATGGCGGGCGCCCGGAACGAAAAAACCCGCATCTCGCGATGCGGGTTTCTGGTATCCGGCAGGTCTTTCGTTGCCTAGTCGCAGAGCCGCATCGCCCGCGTCCCGTTGTTCGGACGCAGGTTATTGCGGTTGTTGTCGGTGGCGATGCGGCGGGGCATGGGGCGACCGTAACCGCTTAGACCGGCGCTTGGCAAGCTCCGTAAAAGTTGCGTCTGCAACCACCCGCTTTCCTGTAGGAGCGCCCTCGGGCGCGATGCTTTTCAGGAACGGGCGTGAAAGGCATCGCGCCCGAGGGCGCTCCTACAAAGCAGCGCGGACCGGCAGCATCAGCCGCTCAAGCAGCTTCTGATACAGGCCAGGCAGCGCCTCGAGATCCGTCACGCGGATATTTTCGTCGACCTTGTGGATGCTGGCGTTGACCGGTCCAACCTCGATGCATTCCGCACCCAGCGGTGCGATGAAGCGCGCATCGGACGTACCGCCGGCCGTGCTCTCCTCCGCCGGCGCACCGGCGAATTCACCGAGCACCGCGCGTGCGGTGGCGCGCAGATGGCCTTC
>NZ_JBGFFI010000006.1:0-346529 GCF_056175725.1 Pseudoxanthomonas sp. LjRoot206 | reverse complement strand
GAGCCGGCGCGGCAACTGCCACGACAACGCCGTAGCCGAGAGCTTCTTCCAGTTGCTCAAGCGAGAGCGGATCAGGCGAAAGATCTACCTGACCCGGGATGCGGCACGTAGCGACGTGTTCGACTACATCGAGATGTTCTACAACCCAAAACGCCGGCACGGCTCCAATGGAGGCGTCTCTCCGGTAGAGTTCGAACGGCAGGCGGGACTATCAGGCTTGTAGTTGTCTATGAAACCCGGGGCGATTCAGTGAGATCTCGGCCTTCCCTCAACTTCCGGCTATTGCCTGGCGATGGCTGGCACGCAGGTGGACGCCCAGACCGCACAGACTTCCCAAGAAGAAATTCGTGGGGATGATGGAGAACCTCATCGCGCATGCCAAGTGAACCGGTCCAGTCGCCTGGCCATCACGATTGAGGCACCGTGCTGATTAGGGATCGTTTTCGGGAGCAGCAGATCAGCAGGTAATTTGAATTTCGCAGTGGTAAATGCGATTACCAGCTTGCGACCATTGACAGGTATCGGTGCCTAGCCGCCAAATTCGGACATCCAGTCACTCCATCATGTTGCCGACTGTCACATAACTAGTGTGGGCCATATGGGTCTGCATTACTGGATAGGACATCCAAGAATGGCTCAAGGAAGTAGCCCGCTGGCGGTAGTTGGCAATGCGTCCTCCGATGACGAGGAGCACCCAACCGACCTAGCGCTCGCAGGATTGGTGTTGCTGGCGCAGTACCACGGTGTTGCCGCGGATCCCAGCCAGTTGAAGCACGAGCTCGGCAATGGGTACCAGCCCTTTGACCACGTCAGCCTTCTACTGGGTGCGAAACGCTTGGGGCTGAAGGCCAAGATCGCAGAAGTGCGGGCATCTCGGTTGGACAAGATCTCGTTGCCCGCAATGGCGTTTCAGGCCGATGGTCGACACTTCATTGTCGCCAAAGCCAACGATCAACAGGTATTGATTCAGGATCTAGAGCTTCAACGGCCACAGATACTTTCGCGCGAGCAGTTCGAAGAGCGCTATGGCGGCCGTTTGCTACTCGTTGCTTCCCGTGCATCTGTATTGGGCGAACTGGCGAAGTTCGACTTTCGCTGGTTCGTGCCCGCAGTGGTCAAGTACCGCCGCATACTGCTGGAAGTCTTCGTCGTTTCTCTGTTCATTCAGCTGTTCGCTCTGATCACGCCGCTGTTCTTTCAGGTTGTGATGGACAAGGTGCTGGTGCATCAGAGCCTTACTACCCTGGAAGTCATCGCGATCGGCTTGGTTGCCATCGCCATCTTCGATGTCACCTTGAATGGCCTGCGGACGTACGTCTTCGCCCACACCACCAGCAAAATAGACGTAGAGCTGGGAGCTCGCCTTTTCCGCCACATACTTAGCTTGCCGCTGGCGTACTTCGAATCGCGCCGGGTAGGCGAGACGGTAGCCCGCGTCCGTGAGCTTGAGAACATCCGAAGCTTCCTGACCGGGCAAGCACTGACCTCGGTGCTGGACCTGTTGTTTACCGGCGTGTTCCTGGCGGTGATGTTCTATTACAGTTTCTGGCTGACCCTGATCGTCGTACTTTCCCTTCCTGTGTACGCGCTGTGGTCGGCCGCCATCACGCCGGTGCTGAGAAAGCGCCTGGACGAGAAGTTTGCCCGAGGTGCCGAGAACCAGTCATTCCTGGTCGAGACCATCAATGGAATAGGCACTGTCAAGGCCACGGCCGTTGATCCACGCATGACCCGCACATGGGATGCGCAGTTGGCGGGCTACGTGGGTGCCGGGTTCAAGGTCGCCCGCTTGGCCAACGTGGGCCAGCAGGGCATCCAGTTGGTGCAGAAGCTAGTGGGTGTCGCCATCCTGTTCTTTGGCGCCCGCTTGGTCATCCAAGGAGATCTTTCGGTTGGCCAGCTGATCGCCTTCAACATGCTTTCCGGCCAAGTTGCCGCGCCCATCCTTCGACTTGCCCAGCTTTGGCAGGATTTCCAGCAGGTCGGAATCTCGGTCCAGCGCTTGGGCGACATCCTCAATACCCGGACCGAAGTGCCTGGTAGTCGCATGATGCTGCCTGCGATACAGGGGCGCGTCACGTTCGAAGGCGTCGGTTTCCGATACCGGCCGGATACAGCAGAGGTCCTGGCAGGCATCGACCTGGATATCGCACCGGGGGAGGTCATTGGCATTGTGGGGCGCTCAGGCTCCGGCAAGAGCACGCTGACCAAGCTGGTACAGCGCCTCTATGTGCCCGAGCGCGGGCGCGTCCTGATTGATGGCCATGATCTGGCGCTGGCCGATCCAGCGTGGCTGCGCCGGCAGTTAGGGGTGGTGCTTCAGGAAAACTTCCTGTTTAACCGGAGCATCCGCGAGAACATCGCCTTGGGTGATCCAGGCATGGCACTGGACCGGGTCATCCACGCTGCGCAACTGGCCGGTGCGCACGATTTCATCACCCAGCTGCCGGAAGGCTACGACACGAAGGTGGGCGACAACGGGGCAGGGCTTTCTGGCGGGCAGCGACAACGCATCGCCATTGCACGAGCCTTGGTTACCAATCCTCGGATCCTGATCTTCGACGAAGCCACTAGTGCATTGGACTACGAGTCAGAGCATGCCGTCATGCAGAACATGCGGGCCATCTGCCAAGGGCGGACGGTTCTCATCATCGCCCACCGTCTCTCTACAGTGAGGATGGCCAACAGGATCGTCGTTGTCGAGAAGGGCAAGATCGTGGAATCCGGTCGTCACGAAGATCTGGTGGACCGCCCGGGTGGCCAGTACGCGCACCTCTACAAGCTCCAGCAAGGTGTCGCATGAAACACATCCTTGGTGCTGCCAAAGAGTTCCTGGCCCGTTATGGCCAGGCATTCTCAGCGACCTGGAAGGTGCGGGCACAACTGGACCCACCGAAGCGGTCGGAGGACGAACTGGCCTTTTTGCCCGCGCAGCTGGAGCTGGTCGAGAGTCCGGCGTCGCCGGCGGCACGCTGGACGATGCGGATCATCATGGCCTTGTTCTGTGTGGCTCTGGTTTGGGCGATCTACGGAAAGCTGGACATCGTCGCGGTCGCTACTGGCAAGACCGTCGTCGACTCTCGCACCAAGGTCATCCAGACCGCCGAAACCGCTGTGGTGCGCCGCATCCTGGTACGGGATGGGCAGGCGGTCCGGAAGGGCGATGTGCTGGTCGAACTGGATGCCACCGCGACCGAAGCCGATTTCGAGCAGGCGGGCAACGCTCTGGTCAATGCTCGCTTGGCTGCGCTTCGCTTTGAGGCGATGACCAAGGCGCTCGATGCGGGTGTTCTCCCCGCTGCTCCACAGGAGCCAGACCTGCCGAAGGAACGCTTGCTCGCTGAGTGGTTGCTGGCGGCCAGCGAACTGGCGGAGTACCAAGCGCGACGGCAGAGCTTGCAAGCAAGCATCGCCCAGCGCAAAGCTCAAGAGAACACGGTGCGCTCCCAGATCTCCCCGATGGAGCAAAGTCTGGCGATCTCCAAAGAACGTGTGGCTGATCTGGAGAAGCTGCTAGGAGGACAGTACGTCAGTCGGCACGAGTTCCTGGCGCGCAAGCAGGAGATGGTGGAGATGGAGCGCTCGCTGACGGCACAGCGCGCGACCCTGTTAGAGACAGGGTCGGCACTCGCAGGAGCGCGCGAGGAACTCCAGGTACTGGAGGCCGACACGCGCCAACAAATGTTCGAAGGCCTTCGCCAAGCACGTGAGCAGGAAGGGCAGTACCGGCCTCAGGTCGCCAAGACGCAGCAGCGAGACAGGCTCATGCATCTGCGCGCCCCCGTCGATGGCAACGTGCAACAGTTGACGGTTCACACCGTCGGCGGGGTAGTAACGCCGGCCCAAGCTCTCATGGCGGTAGTACCCAGTGAGGAATCTCTTGAGGTGGAAGCCACCGTTTTGAACAAGGACATCGGCTTCATTCGGCCCGGGCAGCGGGCCACCGTCAAAGTAGAGAGCTTCCCTTACACGCGGTATGGATACCTAGAAGGCGTGGTCGACACCGTCTCGCACGATGCAGCACAGGACGAGAAGTTGGGCTTGGTTTTCCCTGCACGTGTTCGGTTGACCGATGCCAGTTTGATAGTGGACGGCGTGAAGGTGGACCTGACGCCCGGCATGAGCCTGAGTGTCGAGATCAAGACAGGAAAACGACGGCTCATTGACTACCTGCTTAGTCCGATGCAGCAGCATGGTGACGAAGCGCTAAAAGAACGGTGACTAGGCCTTCTGCGCTACCGAGTAAAGTCCCATGAGCTAATGAAAGTAAGAAAGTCAGCTCATCAGCTGCGGAGTTTCAATCCACAAAATCAGATGAAGACTATTTAATCGGCAGAAAAAAAGGGATTATCAGAATGAATCACGCCTCGCTTTGGATTAACAGTGGTGTCTGTTCGCTCAAGATGCGGCTTTACTCGCTGAAGTTGCCGATCATGGCGATAGCGATTGCTTTAATGGCAGGATGTGAGGGCGAAGTTAGGCGGCCAGATTCCGCTCGTTTGGATTCGGCAGCTGATGTTTGCCAGAGATATATACATGTCAACTGGCTCAGCTTGAATCGCTCAATCGGTGCAGCGTCGTACGATCTAATCGACCAAGAGGGGAAGAAAAGGCATGTTCAAGCCTTGGTATTCCTAGGTGATCACGCACCTAGCCTGCAGTACCAGCAGTTGTTGCTGCCATCACCTAAGACAGCTGGGGTGGGTGGCATAGAAGCGCGCTCACCGTCCGGCGAATCCATCGTTCGTGACTGGAATATTGAGTACGGATTGCGAGGCGGCGCTGTCGGATTCTCCGACGGAAAGGGCTACGCCTACCGTGTCGAAGCGGATGCTTGGGGGTTCAAGGAAAGTCTAGGCCAGAAGAAGAGTGGCGTATGCATCCGATTTCCGGATGGACATAGAACATGGGTCGTTGAGCTGCCTTCCGCCCGGGCGCGATACGGTGATCAGCTGTCGCGACATTATGCCGAAGCGGTTCGCTCCATCTCCGCGTCGGATCCGATGCGACCTTCATTCAAGCAGTTTGCTGAGGCTGAAGTCATTGATGTTAATCATGACGGTCTGTATGACTACCCATCATTGGGCATCCTGTCATACCGCGGTAAGTACTTTGCGTTAAGGCGTCAGTCGGGCAGTGAGCAAGATCTGGATAGATTCGGAAAAGTCGTATTCGACGGCAATGGCAAGACCTGTGAACTAGACCCACCAGATACGCTTTTCATCGTAGCTGATAAAGAAATGTTTTATATGAATCGCAAGTGCAATCTCACCGAACTCTCAAAGTGAAGGAGCAGCAAGATGCCCGCAGTCAACTGGCAAGCCACGCAGAACTCGTACAACACAAAGAACGCGCTCATCAATAACAACGTCAATCGCGCCGACTGGATTGGCTTTCTGGACGCAATGGGCTGGATGGAGAACTCTGGATCCTACGGCGGCGCGGGTGGAAGCGGCGGTGCCTATAGTGGAATGTACCAAGTAGATAACGTTCAACTTAACTACATGAGCTTCTACTCTGGCATCGGTGATGATCTTCTCGATGTGAGTACTACGACCGACTTCCAGAACAGCGCTCTTGCGCAGGATCTTGCTGCAATCATGGAGTTCAGTGGCATCAACATGCCTGGAACGACAGCGTTTGTCAGCAAGTATACGGCGGCTCGATTGGCTGCCCGCGACAACTATCCGTTGCTCTATGCCAACTGGAACTCATTACTAGGTCAAACGATAAGCATCAACTACGTCGATGCCCAAGGAACGGTCATTGGAACCCACGTCGTCACTCTTACCCAGGCGGGTCTGTCGGGTGCGGCGCATCTGATCGGTCAGGGCGCACTCGCTAGTGCATTGAACGCAATCTACAACCAATGCTTCGACGCTAACGGGGCTTTAGTTACTGCGACCGCAAACCTGAGCTCCCAGGGGGATTTCGCTGACGGAAACGGCATTGCATTCTCGAACTATATTCTACTTTTTCAGAACTACGATCTCGCGCCGCTGATCAGCGCTGCGGACGACATGGCTACATTCAATGGACTAGCGGAGCAGTTGCTTACGCATAGAAGCGAGAAAATCAAGGACTACCTAACGAGCAATAATCGCGACATAGAACTCGAAGCGAGTGATTCATACAGAAGCACGATTAGAAGCATCGTCACCGCCTTTGGCCTTCCAATTGGTAGGTGGTTTGAGAAAGTGGACGGTGTTGTAGTAATTGGCACGAGGGCTACGAACACCTTCACGGAGGATAACGATGTTATCTTCCATCTTGGCTCCACCCCCGCGACGCTCAACGGTGGTGGCGGCGAAGACTACATCTACGGTGGGGACGGCGCAGATACTATTGAGGGCGGTGACGGAATTGACTACCTGAATGGTCGCGGCGGGGCTGATAGATTGCGCGGAGGTGGAGATCGGGATTTCTACAGCGTCGATACTCGGGACACGATCATCGATACAGGTGGTGATGGTAGTGTTTATTTAGAGAACATCCTATTGACCGACGGATACAGAAAAGAGAGCGATCCCCATAACGTTTATAGAAACGGACGATATACCTACGAACTGAGCGGAACCACCCTGATTGTCAATGGTGGCCTGAGGATTGAGCAATTCACCAGTGGGCAGTTGGGTATTACTCTGCATACCATTCCAGATGATGATGAGGCTAATAATGAGGAGCAGCCCGACATGGGGCAGGCGGAGATCCGCGCTTCTCCCTTGACGGTTGACCTTAATGGCGATGGTGTTGGTACGGCTGGATACAGTCGTGATCGCTATTTTGATCATGATGGCAACGGATTCCTTGAATCCACTGCCTGGGTCAATGCCAACGATGGACTACTAGTTCGCGATCTGAACGGAAATGGGGTTATCGATAATGGAGGCGAGCTATTTGGAGACAACACGCGCTTATCCGACGGGTCGCTCGCATCAAATGGCTTCATCGCGCTTGGCGAGCTCGATGAGAATCATGATGGACGCGTCGATTGGAGCGATGCTTCGTATGCGGATCTGCGCATTTGGCGAGATGTCAACGGCAATGGGCTAACGGAGTCTGGAGAAATCCTAACACTGGCGCAGGCGGGCATCTCTGCATTTCGGACCCAGTGGACTGCTTCATCTTTTGTGGATGGCAATGGGCAAGCACATAGGCAGGTTGGCACGGCGATCCGGACTAACGGAAGCGCTGCTAACGTTTCTGATGTTTGGTACACGACTGATGCATCTCGACGACTCAATCACGTCCAAGTCCCAGTTGAGAGCTTGGCCGACCTAGGTGCGCTTCCCGATGCTAGGGCATTTGGAAATCTGTCAGATCTTCGTCAAGCCATGTCCGTGGATGCAACATTGCGAGGGTTGGTTGAGGCCTACCTAGATCTGCAGGAATCCCCCCAACGGGACAGTCTACTCAAGAATATTATCTTTCAGTGGGCTGGCGTTACTCATATCAATCCGGTCAGCCGTGGAGACTTCGTAGATGCGCGCGAGCTGGCGGTCGTGGAGTTGTTATCGGCGCGACCTTACACCAATCAGTACACGCCCAATGATCCCAATCCTCGCCCCCAAGCAGGCAACCTGCTTACTGGCGAGTTCAACGAGTTCCTGCAGTACATTGGTGCCCAGATCGAAGCGCAGAGCTTGTACGAAGGTTCGGGGATATTCTTGGGAGGTTTCGCCTCTGGCTATAGGAATGTAGTTGTCAACTGGGACGCTTTCGAGCAATACATGATCGCAGCCCTTGACGAGCCCAACGTCGAGAGGATCACCGACCTTGTGAGATTGTCAACCGCGCTGGCTTCATATTCGCCGTCGATGAGAGCCCAACTCGAAGACGCCTATCTTGAGCTTGTTGCGCTGCGCCCTGGAATGGTACCGCTCATCGATGTCGTCAGTTCCGTAGTAGGCACTAGCGATACCGATGTGCTGCATGGAAGCGGCGGCAAAGATGCTATCAATGGCCGAGCGGGCGACGACACCCTGTATGGTCATTCTGGTGATGACATATATATCTACAAGCCAGGCGATGGGAATGATCGAATCTTCGATAGTTCAGGTAGCGATCAGATCTATTTTATGGGCGGTATTCTGCCGCATCACTTGTCGCTGACGCGCGATGTTTCTAGCATTATTGTTCGCGTCACCATAAATGGCTTCTCGAGTGAGCTGTATATAAACAACGTCTTCGAAGGTACGGAAGGAGCCTTGCGGGAGGGTGTTATAGAGCAGTTCCGATTCGAGAACGGTGTTCTCTGGAACCAAAGCCAGATCCTTGCTGCGGTCACGCAGCAAGCCACCAGTGAAGATGATGGCTTGTATGGATCATCTGCGGAAGAGGTGTTCTTCGGGCTGGAAGGGAATGATGAGGTCGCGGGTTATGGCGGCAACGATACCATCCATGGTGATGCTGGGGCCGATAATCTACTTGGTGGCACGGGCAACGATGTCCTTGACGGTGGAGATGGTGACGATACGCTTGATGCCGGCGCGGACGATGACGTTCTAAGTGGTGGGGCGGGTAGTGATGCGCTCTTCGGAGGCGCTGGCGAAGATGTGCTGGATGGCGGCTTGGGGGATGATCAGCTGGAAGGTGGCGAAGGTAACGATAGCTTCAACGATGGTGGAGGAAGCGACGTCGTCAATGGTGGGGATGGCGATGATGTAATTTTCTTGGCGGCAGACGCAGACACAGACCTGGTGACCGGAGGAAAAGGCAACGACGTCTACCATGTGGGCAGCGGTTCTGGGATAGACCGAATCGAGGGCTTCGATCAACTCGGGGCGGGTAGTGATGAGGTCGTCGTGGATGCATTCACCAGAGCGATGCTACTCAACTACGACACCAATGGTTATGACGTAACGCTGCACTTTGGTGACCCAGCGACGGGTGCGATCGTCAAGTCAATCGTGTTGGCCGGATTCCTTTCTACTAACTCGATCTCCCACTCGATCAGGTTTGCCGATGGAGCGATCCTGCAGCCACAAGACTTCAGACTCGCATACTGGTCCGGAACGGGATCTGCCGACACTTACACGGGTGGATTTGCACCGGACCATATAACGGGCGGTGGTGGAGATGACATCCTTAGCGGCGCACTCGGGCCTGACACGATCTACGGCAGCGATGGCAACGATCTCATCGAAGGCGGCTCGGGGGCAGACCGGCTATACGATGGTACCGGAGCTGACATTGTAAATGGCGGAGAAGGCGACGATCACATCTACGCAGAATTCCAATGGGGCGACGACCAGTACCGCGGCGGCTTAGGGAATGACACCTACTACTACATGGCATATGAAACCGGTGCTCACGACTATTTCGTCAGTACTGAGATCTTCGAGGGTGGGGGGGAGGGTGTTGATACTGTCATAACCAATTACTACAACTTCAGCCTGAATTCCACAGAGGTTGAAAACCTGATTGTCGAAAACACCGGGTACCAGTGGTACACGTACAACTATCAGTCCGTTATTGGCAGGCAGATATTCGGAAACGAACTGGACAACGTTATTCACGTTCGTGGAAATCCAATGGCCGGTGCGCACCTGATCATCGACGGTGGCCTGGGCAATGACACGATGATTGGAAGCAATGCCGCTGAGACCTATGTGGTCGACTCGGAGAACGACGTTGTCATCGAAGATGTTGCCTACACCTCCATCGATACAGTGCGCAGCTGGATCTCCTACTCGTTGGCCGATATGCCGAGTATCGAGAACATCGAGCTGATGGGAGTGGGGACCTTCGCCCTTGGCAACTCCGGAAGCAATCGACTGGATGGCTCAACAGCGGTGGGCGCCAATGTTCTTACTGGAGGATTGGGCGACGACACGTATGTGATTGATGGCGAGGATACTGTCGTCGAGCTTTCGGGCGAAGGTGTGGACACGGTTGAAGTTCGAAGCTTTGTTTCAGGCGGTCCAAGGACCTACTATGTCGATCCAACCGGCAGCAATATTGAGATCTTCAGACTGCATGCCGATGCTGGCGCATCAGGAATCGTCGGCAATGATGAAGACAACCTGCTGATCGGAAACGGCGGTGCGAACTATTTGTCCGGTGGCGGAGGAAACGACGAGCTCCGGTCAGGAGGTAGTGCATATCAGGTCTCTGACACGCTACATGGCGGGGCGGGTGACGATGTTCTCATTGGTCGTAGCGGAACAGCCGTGTACATGATTGGCGGTACGGGCGACGACGAAATTCGAATTGGTGGGGAGTCGTCCACCAGCATCAGCTTCAACCGCGGCGACGGCCATGACGTGATCCTGGCCAACAGCACCATCCCTTACGGAACTGCATCTATCAACTTCGGCATTGATGTCGACAGTTCCAATGTCCTCTGGACGAGGGATGGGAATGACCTACTGATACAATTTAACAATATAGCTACGGACAGCTTGCGTATCGTCGGCTACTGGACCCAAGAATCGGGTGTGGATGGTGTCAGCGGATTGGTGGATGAATTTAGTTTCTGGAATGAGCCGGGAACGCGCTCCGGTTCAACGGTTGAGGCTCTAGCCAACAGAGCACCCAGAAGCATTGCGCCTCCGGGGTGGGGCGCAGTCGTGCCCGTGGGGCAATCGTTTTCTTACACAATTCCAGAAGATATGTTTTCTGACGAGGATGTGGGGTCGCTGGCCTATGCCATCGATTACTTGCCGAGTTGGCTGTCCTACGACGCATCCACGCGAACCATTTATGGCACACCGCCCGCGGGCGAGCAGAATGCTTCCATTCAATTGACAGCGACCGACAGTTTCGGTGCCTCTGGATCTGCCTACTTCTACATCACGGTCATGAATGTGATTCAAGGAACCGCAGGCAATGACACGCTGACCGGTACGAGTGGCTCTGACATGTTGATAGGCCTCCAGGGTAACGATTCCTTGAACGGTGGTTTAGGGGCTGATCGCATGCTTGGAGGGCTTGGAAACGACACCTACGTCGTTGACACCCACGGGGATGTGGTCGTTGAGGATGCCAATGAGGGTGACGACTTGGTCAATGTATCGACCAGCTATTACGGCCTGTCCGATCATGTTGAGAGACTGACCTTTACCAGCTCGGCTGGTGAAAGCTCGGGTTACGGAAATGAGCTAAACAACACCATGACGGGTAACAATTCCAGCAATAGCATGTTTGGCTATGGAGGCAATGACACGTTGCTCGGAAATAACGGTAACGACTATTTATCCGGCGGTGACGGCGATGACACCCTCAACGGCGGCAGCGGCACAGATGAGATGTACGGCGGTTTTGGAAATGATCGCTACATAGTTGATGTCAATGACTACATCGAGGAGGCCGAGGACGAAGGGATTGACCTGGTCGAGGCAGCGATCACGTACACACTTGTCGAAAACTTCGAGAATCTGACGCTCACCGGAACCAGCGGCATTTCCGGAAATGGTAACTCGCTGGGCAATGTAATTATTGGCAACAGTGGCGCCAATACACTTCGCGGCTATGACGGTAACGACTATCTGGACGGCGGAAGTGGGAACGACACGATGATCGGCGGTGCCGGGGATGATACATACGTCGTAGGTGTTGCCGGCGATGTAGTGACTGAGTTAGTAGGCGAAGGTATCGACACGGCGATCTCGGCCATAACGTACACGCTGAGTACGTATCTGGAGAACCTGACCCTATCGGGGACGTCGGCGATCAATGGAACCGGAAATTCCAGCGCAAACACACTTGTCGGAAACAGCGGCGCGAATGCTCTGTCTGGCCTGGGGGGCCACGATGTACTCGAAGGCAAAGGTGGGGCCGACACACTGACCGGCGGCACTGGCAATGACGTCTACATTATGGCGCGTGGCTATGGCAGCGACACTGTTGTCGAGAACGACGCCACTTCCGGGAACTTAGACGTCGCGAGGTTCCTGAGCGGAGTTACTTACGACCAGCTGTGGTTCCGGCGACCATCCAGTAGCAATAACCTGGAAATCACGATCATTGGTACCTCGGACAAACTGATCATCAAGGACTGGTACTTAGGAAATCAATACAAAGTCGAGGAGATCCGCACCTCGGACGATGCCATGCTGTTGACCATGGCAAATGTCCAGACGCTGGTTTCAGCAATGTCGGGAATGACCATGCCGGCGCAAGGACAGACCACGCTGACTACTGCTCAGCGGAATCAACTGACGACGGCATTTGCTTCTGCATGGCAAAGCCAACCTTCGCAGCAGAGGGTCATGACGTCATTGCCGGCATCTGCTACAGAGGGCGAGTTGCCGAGCGTCCCGACTAGGCTCGCTTCACCCGGGGGCCATGTATCTGAGGTCCTCCAGGCGTCGAAGTCGCCATCTGGACTGTGCGGGGGAATGATCTTGGACGAACTCAATGGTATCGACCTTCTGCCTAGTTTGCGAAACGTGCAGATCAAGCCGATGCTGGTGGGCGGTGATCCATTGCTGGCCGAGCGAGGGATCCCCACCAAGCCTTTGCGTATGGACGTAGGCGATGATCTACGACTTCTGATTGAAGCCATGGCTGGCTTCAGTAGCTACGGACAAGGTAGCCTTGAGGTGCATCAGGCGATTGCTCCCCACGACGTGCGTATTGCGTTACCCCTCATCTAGAAATCGAGTGTGCGCTCGTCATAAGGCGAGCGCACACTGGAGGCCTGTATGGGTAAGGGATGTTTATCGAGAGTAGGGCATCGCAAGATCGCCCTCGGTGACCCGCCACGCCGTCCAGCCACCCTACGGGCTGATACATGCATTTACGCTCTCTCAGCCGATGAGCGGCTGTCCTTTTCCTGTGTCGCCTTCGTTCGGTAGATGAAAACGCAAGCGCTTGCGAGCCTACAGCAGGGTACGGACGGCAGTTTTCGACCCGAAGCGGTCGCCTGCGCGACCAGTGTGGGCAGAATGACCGCTTGCCGGGTCCTCACGCGCATCTGCTGGTGTTGATAGTCCTGTACGCGGCCGTGTGTCCGCGAAGGCCTTCTTTCCTCGTTACAGATTGATGGGGACTTGCGCAAGCCAGGGGGAATGGCATGAAACGGGCACTCGTCCTAATCGGCGTGGCAAAGACCGGGAAGCTACCGCTGTTGAATGGCATCGAGAGATCGATCGATGCGATGGCGACGTGGGCGAGAACTCAGGGGATTGCCGACGACCACATCGTGCACATTACGGACAAGGGCGGGACGGTCGCCGTCACCGCAAGTCAGATCCTCGAGAGCATCGACACGCTGGCGAAGCTTGGCACCATCGGGCAGCTAATCGTCTATTTCTCAGGCCACGGCATCGTCAACGGCCGGGAGGAATATTGGCTGCTCACGCATGCGCCCCGCGACAGCAATGCGGCGGTGAACTTGGAGGGCAGTGCGGCGGCGGCATGCCATGGCGCATTCCCGCACGTTGTCTTGATCTCGGATGCGTGTCTTGCCGGGACACGGCAAAACGACCCTCATGATGGAGAAGCTGGTCGCCGAGTCCAAGAAAGGCGCACGGCCAATCTTTGCTGCCGGCATTGACGGTCTTGCGCCCGGTCTCGCTACCGTCCTCGAAGATCCGCGCAAGTGGAACGAGCATGATCCGGATGGCGAGCCTACGTGCGACTGTCATCAGAATGGCATCCTGCACGCGCACAAGGTGCCGGACGGTGCGTTGATCTTCGTCGATGAGGCGTGGAAGTGGTTTGGCCACCTGCACGACGCCACGCGCCAGCAGACGCCGAAGCACGTGCTTGATCTGGCCGAGCATCGCCATCGCGGCATCGACTTCGTGTGGACGTTTCAGCAGCCGAATCAGATCTATCCCTTCGCACGCGGCCTAATGGCGGATCACCACTTGGTCGTGCGTCGTTTCGGCTCCAAGTTCATCGACGTGTTCACCTGGTCCGAGTTGAACGAAGACGTCAAGTCAGCTGCTAAGCGTGACGCCGCGCAGCGTAAAACGCGCACGCTGCCGGAGGATTCGTGGACGCACTTCAAGTCTGCCGAGGTGCACACGATCAAGCCGCGCATTCCGTGGAAGCTGCTGCTTATCCCTGTCTGCTTGGTTCTTGCTGTCGGGCTTGGCTGGTACGCGTGGCATGCGTTGACACCAGAGTCGATGGCAGCGGAGGTGTCTGGTCTCAATAAGGGCGATGCGAAGTCGTCACTTCCGCAGGGGCGTTCAACGGCCACGCTCGGCGAAAAGGAGAAGGGACCTAAGTACGTCACTGCTGCTGACTACGCGAAAGCGCATTTGCCGCGTATCGGCATGATGCCGTGGACAGCACCGATTTATGATGATCGTGGCATCACCGCTGACCCGCAGCTGTTCTGCATGTCCAGCCGCGAGGGGCAGGGCGATGACGGCGAATGGAAGGGCAACACGTGCACGTGTCTCACAGAGCAGGGAACCGCGTACCAGCTAAGTCCCGGTGAGTGCCGCAACCTCGCGCGCTTTGGCCCCGCGCACAATCCGTACAAGGAACGTCGCGAAGAACAGCTGCAGCAGCCCGCGAATGGGGTGACGTCTCCGGTGGCCCCATCGGATACCGCACCGGGTAGTGTCATCGCGCGTAGGCCTGCTGCGGTGAATCAGGAAGGGAAGGATCTGACACCGGGGACCGCCCCATGATGACCAGCTTTGCCCGTGAGTGGCTGAAATGGTCGGCATTGGTCTTGATGACCGCCGACCACGTGAACAAGGTGCTGCTCGATGGCACCCAGCCGTGGATGACGGAAGCTGCCCGCGTGGTGTTTCCGATCTTCGCCGTCGTGCTGGTCTACAACGTCCTGCAGGGCGACCGCCAGACCGCACGCAGGGCGCTCAACCGGCTTCTGGTGGCCGCCGTGATTGCGCAGCCATTCCACGCGCTGGCGTTCGGCTACTGGCTGCCGTTGAACGTGCTGTTTACGCTGGCACTGGGCCTGCGCATCATTCACTCGCCTGTGCATGTCGGCGCACTGCTGTTCGCCTTCGGCGGCCTATTCGTGGACTATCAGTGGGCCGGCTTGGGCGTCATGGTCGCGACGGCGTGGATGCTGCGGCATCCTGGGCATTGGTCGGGTCCTGCGGCTCTTGGTGCGGCCGTAACGTCGCTGTACGTCATCAACGGCAATGCGTGGGCGCTGGCTGGTCTGGTACTGCTCTGGCTGCTCCGCAACGTGCCTGGCGAGTTCCCGCGCTCGCGCTGGGTGTTCCTCGGCTACTATGTGGGTCACCTGGTGCTGCTGAGTCTGATTCCGCTAGCGCTAACAGTATAGTGGCGTCAATGGGGCAAGAATCATGCCAGTTATCTGCCATTAAGGTATAGGTTAGGTTTTATTCAGAAACGCACCGTTGACCCGGGATGTTCTCCCAGCCGTTCTCCAGTCGCCTGAAAAGCAGCCCGTTGACGCACCGCAAGCGTCCCGTTGCTACGTCCTCCTGTCGTCGCTTGTATGCCGCCTCTATGGCCTGTGCTTGCGCTGCTGCGAGCGCTTGTCGTCTCTCACGCTCGGCGTACTGGTCTGCCGACGCTGCGGCCTGACGGATACGCGCTGCCTGGTCTTTTCGTTCGGCGCGCTGCTGTTCCCACGTTGATCGGGTGTCGCCGAGCAGTGCCAAGCCGCCCCATAGGGCAAGTGCCAGCACCAGGCCGATTCCGATGATCTGTAGGATGCCGGTGCGTTCTCGCGGTGCCGGCGGTCGTGGACGTTCCATGGTCACCCCCGGCGCGATGATACCCGGGGTGTAGGGGCAGCGCCCCTACGGTCAACGCCTCACACGCGGCCTAGATGCCTGCAAGCTGTGGCGAATCATGCTCACGCGCTCGTCCCGATCCGAAGGCCGATCCATCCCCTGGATAACCTCGCCGCGGCGCTCGGCCATCATGAAGGTCCATTCGCGAGCGATGTTGCAGGTCAGAGACCACCAGGCCATTTGTTCGGGGTAGAGCGTGAAGCCTTCGGGCGTCCACATGTGTCCTTGCTGAAAACCGAAACCGGCCCAAGGGCCGGTCAGTTCGTGTCGCTGCGTAGGGTCAATCAAGCCCATGCGTACGCCTCCGATCCGGTGGAACAGGGGTTACGAACCGGGCTCGGTAAACCTGTGACTGCGTTCTTATCCTCTTGCTCCATATGAAACAGTCACTTACAAGTTTTTGATGGCCGGAATTAGATCCTACATGACTGTAACAACGATACCAGTAAAGCTGTGACTATGCCGGGGCAAACAGCAAAGCTGTGACTTTCCCGATGCCCTGAATTCTCGGGGAAAACGATCAAGAATCTCTCCAAGTCATGCTTGGAGGAGTGTCTTGAGCGAGAAGGTGTTCGAGCAATACATACCTTGGGTGCACGATGCCTTGCTACCCGGAGAATCGACCTACGCCCTGCTTGACAAGCTGGGTTGGTTCGCGGGAAGAGGGCCTCTACAGCTAATGCGTGATCTTCGCATTACAGAAAAGAATTTGTATCCAGGCAAGCCTGAAAAAATCGACTACGCCAACGTCGTGGATGAATGGAGCAGCGAGGCGTATAGACACCTTTGGCCAATACTGCGCGGGAGACTGAAGGACTACTTCGATAAGTCCCGCTTTCTGACTCTGAACGACTATGTTCCTGCCGCATGGGAAGACGAACATCTGCGTTTTTGCAAGGAATGCATCGCGCTTGGCATGCATTTCACAGTCTGCCAGCTGAAGTTCATCGCGTTCTGTCCTTACCACAAACGACGACTTATCTCGCACTGCCTGGATTGCGGGGAGCAACTGGATTACAACGCCGCTTTGCTCCGCCCTGCATTTTGCTGCAATGCATGCGGCAGCTCTTTGTTGGCTGCCGATATGAGCGATATATGCGCGAATCAGCGCATCCGACGGGCGATTGCACACGCTCATCGAGATCTCATTGCGGCAATGGATGCTTGCGCGCCGATTACTTCAATGGTAACGAGTTGGATTGGCATGCAAGGTCGGTTTCCGGGTGTCAAGGAAGCTATGACCGAGATGTTAGAGCCCCAAAGACAGCGTTGCGAGGATCTTTCCCTTGTTCCTCGCTATGCCGCTATCAACGTCGCAATCAATCAGCACGGACTGCCATCAATACAGTCGATTTCGAGACCCCCGCGTAGCGACGAACCTTATTTGATCAATGGGGAGAATCAATATGCTATCCATAAGAGCGCCCAGTTGCGTTCGGGTGCGTGGCTGCTCCAGCGGTACTCCGATCATCAGGTGTGCATCGCCACCTCGCGAGAGGTGATCAAACGCAAGGGGGTGTCACAGTTTTCTTCTCGGATCGCATCCGAGCTCTGCTGCATAGGAAACGGGTTCGCCGTTTGGGAGAAGGGCTGTAATGACCGTGTATTTGAGAAGCTCCCTTACAAATTCTGGGATGCCTGGGGGCTGAAGAGCACGGCCGAGAGATCCTTCGGGTCTTACATCCTAGAGAAGGCGTGTCTGACCGGTGCCATCGCGACCTTCCTGAGAAGCGAGCAACAGGAACTGACAGGATGGCAAGCCAGTAAGTGGTCAACAACCTTTCAGAATTGGGAGCCAATCAGGAAGCAGGGGGCCAAGCCCGCGATACTTTGGCATGACCTGAGTGGCATCGACTTCTCCGAGGTGTGTGAAGCTTCAGATCTTAACGAGGCAGCACGATGGCAATGGGCTTCGGCTCACTGCGCGGAGCGCCATGAAGCACCGGACAATTCGGCGCTTGGAAGAATCCGCGTGGAGCATGAAGCCAAGTATCTTAAGATGGACTACGGAGCGCGCGAGCGTGCGGCGACCGCTATGCCGATCTTGCACGCGAGGATAAACGAGGCGAACGGGTGTCCCCGCCACCGCGGTAACCGCTAGACGACGTTGCATGGGTTCCGAGGGTATTGGCCGTCGTGATCAACAGCGACTTTTCATATTCACGCGAGATATCGCCGTGCGTCTTAAGCAACGCCAGTCGCAGCGTGAGCAACGCCGCCTCAACACTAGCCTTTGCGGGGGTATGTGAGGTCAAACCGTCCACTGTTACTTCTAGGGCGCCATCCTGATAGCGCTCCGGCAGGCGGTGTTCAATGCGCTCATACCATGCTTCGCCAGCCGCATACAGGCAGGCGCAGGCATCGAGCATGTTCTGGTTCCTCTCCACCAGGAAGGGCAGTGGCGAGAAGTCCTCCAATGCCGGCGCGAGGCTCGAAGGCGCGGATCGATCACCCCATACCGAGACATTGGCCACCGCATCGTGCAGGTGAGGATGAAGGTGCTCGGCCAGTCGCTGGCCATCTTCGAAGCCGCGTTCTTGCATCGAGGCAGTGAACGCAGCTACTGCGTTGTAAGCCAGTTCCCTTGCCGCCTCTTTCTCCCAGCGCCTTCGCCACGTGACCTCGTGCAGAAAAGCGAGGACGAAGAGCAGCGTACTGGGGGTGGCTGCCCTGATTAGCGCCCCGGTACAACGGTGCTCAAGGTCGGCGTATATCGCTGGATCCAGGTGCTTAACGGCGGCCATGATGCGCCCCGGCACAAGCATGAGCCCCCGCGTGTTGGTGTAGGCCAGCAGTTGCTCGCGTGAGTCCAACAATGAAGGCGGATCTGCCTGCATGTAGCGGTTGAAATCGCGTAGCAACCAGGCGCGTGAAGCCGGGACACGCTCGCATACCCGTTCGAGCAGGTTGAATTTCTTGGTTTTGTCCTTGATCTCTTTCCAATAGGCGCCGTCGGGCTTCTTGCCCGCGTGGTGGATCTCCTCGAAGACCCGAGGCGTTAGCCCCTCATAGATCACTTCCGTGAAGCCTTCACAGGGCAGAAGCAGGGTGCGATTCAACCACTCGACGTCGCAGTCCAACGACCTCAACAGGTATCGGGTCCAGACCCGGGCGCCCAACTGAGGAAAACCGCTAGCACAGTCCAGCACCATGATCGGGGCTCTTCGGGCGAGGATTGAAAATCAAACCACGGCCGGAAGTTCGATTTGACGACCTCCCGGACAGGTAGCCTGCACGCCAGTACCACAGGAATTAACAACTAGCTCATAAAAAAGAGCCCGCCACGGCAATGGTCGGACTCTTGAGGCCAGGTCGTTGGAGGACCTGTTGATGCCAAAGACACTATACACCCCTTCCCGCCGGGCGGGTCAAGGTCGTACCCGTTTGCCTGCCGCCGTCGGTCTGTGCGGGCGCGCCGATGGGTAAGACACCTGCGCAGCAGAAGCGCAGCCAGTACTTGGCCTCCGTGCGGGCCAGGGGAGCCAGCGGCAACAACCTGTGGTTCGTCAGCCCCCCACAGGACACGCAGTCGCTCCCGCTGACGCTATGTTCGGACATCGAGCTGGACACCTTCTTCTATCTGGAAGGCTCGCCGGACCTGACATCCATCGACTATGCCCCTCTGCGCCACGGGCAAGCGCCCTCACGGCCGGGGCGGCGGCACTTCGCGACCGTCACCACGCTGGAGGGAACCGAGCTCGATGTCGAACTGGCCCCTGAGGCCGACAAGGCATCGGTGGCGGGCCGGCGATTGATCAGCCTGGCGGTGCTCAACGCGGGCAAGGTGCGCATTCAAAGCTGGCGGGCGATCGTCCCCACGATCAACCGGTGCCGATCGCACTCCTTGGGCCCGGTAATCATTCGATGCCGGCATCTTCTGGAAGAACATGGCGAGCTTTCGGTTCGAGCACTGTGCCAGCAGCTGGCCACGGAGAGCACCGCGCTGGTGACTGGCGCGCTGGCCACGCTGCTGCGCGCACGCGAGATCCAAAGCGACGTGGACACCCACCTGTGGGGGCCGGGCACCGTATTGCGGCCACATCGTCATGGGTAAGCGCCTGACCCTGAAGACGACGCCCCGCGAGCGTTTGGTGCTCGACAGCTGGGCCATGCCGTCCCTCGAGGGCCTGGAGGCGGCGCAGCAGAAGCGTTTCCACTCACTCAAGGACGCCATTTTCGCCTATGTGGGCGGCGCTCCGATCACGCCCAAGCTGAAGGAGTTGTCGATCTGGAGAGAGGTGTTCTATCGCGCGTATGACAAGTGCGTCACCCCTGATGAGCGAGGCGCGCCAATCGGCTGGGTGGGTCTGTTGCCCTATCTGGAGATCCGGGCACGCCAGCGTCGGGCGCCCCTCCCGAAGCACCAAAGTAAAGGCCTGGCAGGAGCGCTGGGACAGCTCCTAAGCACAAACAGCGACATTGCCGCAGCGCTGGAGTCGTACTTGCTCTGCAATGCCAAACGAAAGCCCGGCGGTGAAGCTGGCATTCGCCACAAATCGGTCCACAGGGAATTCCTGCGCCTGTGCGAGGCCAAGGATCCGGACAAGCAGTCTTGGCCGTTTACCTCCCGCCGGCAGGGGGCAGGGGCCGTGCGGGAGTTCACCGAAGCCTTCCTCACAAAGCGCTATGACGAGATCGTGGCCACTCAGTATGGCGACAAGGCGGCGACCAAAGCCAAATCCGGCAACGGCCACGTCTCCCGACTGGTCGCCTGCATGCCGATGGACATCGTCGAGATGGACGAGCACGCCATCGGCTGCATCGGCACCGTCAGGATCGACACACCGGAAGGCTTCCGGTTCTTGGATGCAGGCCGCATGACGCTCCTGCTGCTGGTTGATCGCCACAAAGGCTGGATCATGGCCTTCAAGGTGATCTTCCGCGAAGCGGCCAACGCCGGCGATGCCATGGACGTGCTGCATGCGGGCATGGTCGGCGAGCCGGACTGGGCCCACCGGAATGGCGATCAGCTCGCCAAGCGCCCTTTGGTTGATCTGGATGACCGCTTCGGCTGGTGTGGGTTCAACTGCCTGCTGCTGGACAACGCACTCATCCATCTGGCCGACGAGCTGCTCTCGCGCGTCATGGCGCTAAGCGGATGCGCGGTGAACTTTGGTCCGGTCAAGACGCCGGCCAGACGCCAGTTGGTGGAGCGCGTCTTCAATGAACTGGAGCGGGCCGGCTTCAAACGGCTTCCGCAGACCACCGGTGCCGGTCCGCAGGACCCAAAGCGGCAGAAGGCCGAGGAAGCCGCACGGGCCTGCGTGATATCCGAGCGCGAGATCGTGGCCCTCGTGGCGGCTCTGGTGCACAAATTCAACGAGAAAGAGGGCAAAGCTAACTTGGCGGCCAGCCCTGCCCAGCGCATGCATGCGCTCATCTGCGGACCCGAACGCGATCAGTACCTGTTTCCGTTCCTACCTCCGCTGCGGGAAGGCGAGGCGGATCTGTCCAAGTCGATTCTCAGCGCGGACATTCGGGGCAACAAAGCCACCGGACGTCGCCCTTACTTTTCCTTTCTGGAGGTCGACTACACGAACCCGGCCGTGGCCAAGGATTGGAGTCTGCTGGATCAGCAGGTAGACCTTCATGTGGCGCGCACCAACGTCCGATTCGTTGACTCCTTCTACCGCGGGCGTCCCTTGGGTACCTGCCAGGCCGGCGGCCGCTGGCGCTGGAGCGATCACTCGATTGATCTGCGGCGCCACATCAATCAGCTGCTTCGTGAGGGCTACATCGAGAACGACAGGAACGACGATGTCGTGGCCGCCTTCCTGAAGAAGGTGGCAGATGACTACGCCAAGGCCAAGGGCAAATCCAAGCCCGCCAAGACAGCCGTGCGACAGGTGGGCGATCACAACGCCCGTCGCGATGTGCCCGATGACGTCGCCACCACCACCGCGCAGGTGCAAAAGGCCGAGGTCGCGGTGACTGAGCTACTGGATCGAGCCAGCGAATCAACAAGTTCCCACTACATGCAGTGGGATGACATTGGTGCCTTCAACGGAGATCGTTATGACTACTGAGGAAATTCTGCGTTTGCGTGATCAGATTTGGGATGAGCATCCGCTGATCATTGAGCGGGCGGTGCTGCCCACCCTGGCGGCCAAGGATGTCCTGGGCCGTGTCTGGGCGCTGGGCCGCAAGGGCAGGGGCTCCATTGCCTTCTTCGCCCAGCCTCTGTCGGGCAAGAGCTCCTGTGCCGAGCTGCTGCTGGTGGAGATGAAGCGAAAGAAGCCCGGCTGCGGCGTGCTGATCTTCGAGGTGGTCGAAGACACCAATCCGGCCGAAGGACGATTGCTCGCGGAAATCCTCAATCAGATCGATTACGCACCCAAGATCCTACGTGACCTGGCCGGCAAGCGTACGCAGGTGCATCGCGCGCTATTGGCGCTGTCAGGAGAAGCCCGCCACCTGTTTCTGATCTTCGATGAGGCCCAGGAGCTGAGCTGTGACGAGTTCGCCTGGCTCAAGTCGGTGATCAATCGCCTGGTGCGCGACCGCGTCAAGGTGACGGTGGTGCTGTTCGGGCAGGTGGAGCTCAAGGAGAAGCGTCAACAACTCAAAGGCGCACGCTCGGATCTGGAGAAACGTTTCATGTCCACCCTCAATGAGCTTAAGGGCATCCAGAATGCGGGCGAGCTTAAAGCCGTCTTGGCCGCTGTTGACGACAGCTCCGAGTTCCCCGCCGGCTCGGGTCTGACTTACATGCAGTTGCTCATGCCCAGGTTCTATGAGAGCGGGGGGCGGCTGCAGGCGCACTGTGACCCGATCTGGCAGCAGCTGAAGAAAAGGCGCCTGCCGGGGGTGGGCACGGTGGTGGCCATGTCCAGTGTGGCCGGGTACTTGGCTAATCTCTTCATTCTGCTGCGCAAATTGGACAGCGACGAGTTGAAGATCACTGCAGAGGTGTTGCAGAGCGTCCCTAGTGAGTAAACCACTACTCACCGGGACCTGGGTACCTAGTTTTCCCGATCACTGGAAGCACTCATTGTTCGGGACGCTATTCTCGATCGCGCGCTTCAACCTGTGCAGCGCCTTGGAAATCGCACGGATCGTGGATGCACTCGCGGCGTCGGAACTGGCTCATCTCAAGCCACCGTCGGTCATTCACCTGACCGTGTTCATGCGATGGGCAGCACGTATTGACTCTGACATTCACCGGCTGGAGAGCGAATTCCTGATACAGGTCCTGGCGCGTGCGCGGCAGGACCTGGACGAGGTCCCGGCAGAATGGCTACTGGCGGCTCTTCGTTGGTGTCCGCAGTGCGCCAAGACGGAAACACACCTCATCGCGCATCAGCACAGGGCAATACATCATTGCCCTGTGCACGAAGTGCCGCTGCGTGGGTTCTGCGATTACTGTGGCATGGAGCGTCGCTATCGCATCGTTCGTGGCACTAGGTTCTTGTACTGCTGCCGATGCATGAAGTGGGCTGGATACCGATACTGGGAGAAAGATAAGACCGTCAGCCTGCTTGCGACGCGAGGGATCGCCGGGCAACGGCAGATCGCTCAGGCCGTCCTGATCGCAGGTCTTCCTAACGACGATGATCCCCTGCACGCGTGCGGCATCAGTCCCCAGGACCTGCGGTGCTTGTATGCCGAGGGCTATCTGGATCCTCGGCAGCGGTCTGCGCAAAGTCAGGTGCTGGATCGCTATTTTCGCTTCCTCTCACCGCCGTATGCCGAGTCCGCTGCGCCGGTCAGCCATCTTGAAGGCGTGCACCGCGTCCTTAAGCGGGTACGTCTACTGGCGATGATGACCGGCCACGACTGTCTTGATGAGCCGCCGGGTGATCAGGCAAACGATGATCTACGCTGTCCCTGCCAGGTGGGCTTTCAGCTCTGGGCGTGGCGTGCTCACGAGGACCTGTTCGCCAGGCAAGGTCCTTCCACCAAGCTGAATGCGGAACAGTTTGAAAGCGCCCATCTCGGCTTATGTCTGTCGGTGGCCTGGTTTGCCCACACACAATTGGAGACGACCGGCGATCAGGATGCTTACCGAATGCTACTGCGATTTCTCGAGCCAAAGGTGTTGCGAGTGAACGGCAGCGAGGATCGCGCCGAGAAGGATGCGGCCGAAGTCGGATTGCTCTGCCACCAACATCAATGGTCCGCCATACGATGCCTGCGACCTAATCAACGGGTGGCGCGCATCGTGCGAAAGCTGGCCCGCCTCGATAGAGGTGCGGCTCGGGGACACGGCAGCGATACGATCGAAGATGTCGCGTGGATCATGTCCATGGCGGCTCTACGGCCAGCCTGACCCGCACGGATTCGCACTCCATTGTTAAATACTCCGCCGCCCAGATTATGAAGGCTTTCTGGGATGTCCCGGTCGAGGCGAGCTCACCCAGCCCGGCCGAAGAGAACATTTCCAACACATGCGCTTTTGTGTCCCATACCTTTCATGGGACAGCCATCCGGTGCCGCCACGTATGCGGGCAGGTGACCCGCATGGGCGAACGCTCGGCTGCGCTGGGAGGGCGCTCGCTTCCCCACGCACAGCACGATGCGTTGGCCGATGCCCGTTGGATCATGGTTCAACTTGGGACATAGGCACGCCGGTAGCGCTTGAATGCTCGCCGTACTGCTACCGCGTCAGCCCAGCTCCGTATTGCTGACGGGCATGCCGCGGTGCGGCGTGGTGATGAGCGAACTCAGGTCGAACCCCTTCTCGCGGGCCGTACCCAGATACTCGTCCCTGACCGAGGCCGAGACCACCGCTTCACGGGCCAGCAGCCACAGATACTTGCGGTCGGGCGAGCCCACCAAGGCGTAGCGATAGTCCTCATCCAGACGAAGGATCCAGTAGTCTCCCTTGGTAAACGGAATCCATTTCAGCCCATCGGGCATGAAGGAGACTTCCAGTTTGGCCCCGTGCGAACCGTCGACCACGGTGGCCTCACCGATCGACTGATGCGCCTTGCCATCCCCGTCCCGCGCACGGTTGTCTACCCTCACGTTGCCGTCTTCATTCAAGGAGTAGGTCGCAGTGATGTCCGTGTAATCCTCCGGCTCATGACGCATCGGCAAGCGGGCGATTTCATACCAGGTTCCGATATAGCGATTCAAATCCACCAGGGTCACGGTAGAGGGCTCATTGGAATGCGTCATGGCGGAATCACCGGGCTAGGGAAGATGTACGCGAGGCTAGAGGGCGGGCCGTGAAGGCGCCGTTTCAGCCCGGCTAGTCGTCCTCCCACGCCTCATCCTCGTCCTGGTCGGCGAGCGGCGTGTCATCGGGCATGACAGGCTCGAGCAGGGTGTAATCGTCCGCCTCGGGTTTGGCAATCGCGCGGCTGACGGTATAGCTCTCCAGCGTAGGGACCAGCCCATGTCGCAGCAGCGATCGCGGCGTAGAGATAGAGCCGCTGAGCCAGCGCATCGCCGCTTTGCCCTCCAGGAAGATCGGCCCGTCCGGCGTCAGGGGAGCAGGAATGCTTGCATTGGGCGCGGTCAGTATCGCGAATGAATGCAGCACGCCTTCCTCGCCCTCCCAGCGCTCCCAGAGCCCAGCGGACAGCAAGGCATTGCCGTCAGCGCGCTGGATGAAGTGAGGCCACGGCGGTTTTCGCTGCCGATCCCATTTGTAGTAGCCACTCAGGGGCACCAGGCAATGTCGCTGCTTCCATGCATCGGCAAAGATGCGACTGCGCGGGGCGCGCTCCAGCCGTGCGGTCACGGTGGTGTAGCGGGTGAAAGGTGTCTTGGACCAGCGTGGGACCAGGCCCCAGACCATGTCAGCCACCACGATCATCCGGCCCTCGGCCATGGCCACCACCTGCGCCGGTTTGCCTTTGCCCACGTTGTAGCGATCAGGTCCAGCCACCAGCGCATGCTCGATGGCCTGCGGAAGGTCTCCGTCAAGCTGGTCCGGCTGGGCAATGGCCTGGGCGAATCGTCGCATGCCCGCAGGCTAGCGTTGGCTTGGTGAGCTTGGGGTCTAGGCGGGGCATCTGCGTTCACCTTATGCGCATGCCTAGGCACTTACGGTCAGGCTTTCCGACTGCGAGATCGCCGCCTTGAAGCACAAGCCGCTTAACGAGCAGGTCATCGTCATCACCGGCGCCTCCAGCGGCATAGGCTTGTGCACGGCCTTGCTCGCCGCCGAGCGCGGGGCGCAGGTTGTCCTGCTTGCCCGAAGCGGCCAGACGCTGGATGAAATCGTCCAGGCCATTGCAGTGGAAGGGGGCAGGGCGCATGCGATGACGGTCGATGTGTCTGACCGGGAAGCATTGCAGCGAACCCTGATCGAGATTCTCACCTTGCACGGCCGCATCGACACGTGGGTCAACAATGCCGGCGTGGCGATCTACGGCAAGCTGGACCAGGTCACCGAGGCTGACAGCAAGCGACTGTTCGAGATCAATTTCTGGGGCGTGGTGAACGGCTCAGTGTTGGCGCTGCCGGCTCTGCAGTCTGCCCAAGGCACGCTGATCAATGTAGGCAGTGAGGTCTCCGAAGCGGTGGTGCCGCTGCAGGGGATGTATTCGGCCTCCAAGCACGCCGTCAAAGGTTTCACCGATGCGCTGCGCGTGGAGTACGAGCACGTCGATGAGGCGCCGGTGTCCATCGTGCTCATCCAGCCCACTGCGGTGAACACCCCGTATCCGCAACACGCCCGCAATTACCTGCCCAGCGAGCCCAAGCTGCCCAGTCCGTTGATCGATCCGCACCGCGTGGCCGAGGCCATCCTGGAGGCGGCGGTGGAGGGCGGGCGCAACATCAAGGTAGGCGCCATGGCCCACCTCAATACGGCCACCAGCAACGTGCTGCCGGCCTTGGCCGATCGGATGTCGGCCTTGCAGGCCAAGCGCCAGCAACACGATCAGGCCCCACGCGATCCGGATGGCACCCTGTTCAAGGCCGGCCACAGCGGCCGGGTTTATGGT
The DNA here is from genome assembly GCF_056175725.1 of Pseudoxanthomonas sp. LjRoot206. Lineage (NCBI taxonomy): Bacteria > Pseudomonadati > Pseudomonadota > Gammaproteobacteria > Lysobacterales > Lysobacteraceae > Pseudoxanthomonas > Pseudoxanthomonas sp. LjRoot206. The sequence continues at coordinate 319,930 of NZ_JBGFFI010000006.1, read as the reverse complement.
GTATCCAAGGATGGTGAGATCCTGGAGACCACGGCCGATCCGCGCTCACAGGGCTAAGTCGCCAGTGGAGGCGTCAGCCGGTGCGCTCGGCGATACCGCGCACGCTGAGCTCGCTCGTAATGGCCTGCTCCATCGTGGTGCGATCATCGCCTTGCATGCCACGCAGCAGCGGCTCACTGGCATGGTCGATCGCTCGCCAGAACACCAACGCATCCTCGGTGGCATCGGGCAGCTCTTCAAGCGCGGCCAGGAAGGTATCCCACGCCGGCCCGCCCAGTCGCTGCTGGGCGGCGGTACCACGATCGATCCCTAGCAACTGTGCCAAGGCCTGAAGCCGTTCGTAGACCTCCGGCTGCAGAGCCGTGGGCGATTCTTCATACACCTGCGCCCACAACCGCTCCAGAAAATGGTGCGGGTCTTCGGTGAGTGAGCCCGTGCGAATGGCGTGTTCGGCCTCGGACAGGCTGGCGGTGATCTGATCGTGGCTCAACATGGCAGCGCTCGGAGTAGGGTGAGTGTGCTCAATCGGGCATGAAGCGCTTGGGCGGTCGGGAGACGTGGCGGTGGTGCGGGACGTGCCACCGCCACAGATGCGTGGTGGCCTTGGATATCCCGATGCGCGGCGTACTGGCGGGGTGCCTTGGTGGCGGCGTGCCGTCATCGCCCACCCAGACGCCCCGATCACGGGTCACCAGATCGGCGCCGTTGAGCTCCAAGGTGATGCCAAGTCCCTGCGCCAAGCGACCGGGCCCACTTCCAAGTTCTCGATCTTGACGGGGGTGCCCGCGGGCATCCCGGATCGCCTCCACGCGCTGCACCGGCTCGATAGCCCGCAACAACACGCCATACCCTTCGCCTATCTCACCGCACACGGTATTGGCGCACAGGTGGATGCCATAGCTTAGGTACACGTAGAGGTGGCCGGCCGGGCCGAACATGGTGGCGTTGCGCACGGTCTTGCCGCGGTAGGTATGGGCCGCGGGATCTTCAGCGCCGCAATAGGCCTCCACTTCCACGATCCTGCCGGCGCGCCCGTCCGGGGCAACGATGATTTTGTTGAGCAGTTCAGGGGCCACCACGCGCGGATCGCGCCGGTAAAACGAGCGTGGCAGGGCTTTCACGGACCGCGCTCAGCCCGTCTGCAGGTTGGCAAGCCTGTGGGCGGTAAGCCGCTGGGCGATAGCGCGCACCAGCGCACCTTGTCGACAGTGCGCCCATCGCATGACCCACGCCTTGCCCTCTTCGGCCGAGGGCACGGCGATGCGGGAGGGCGGTTCCCCATCGTGCATCAGGGTTCGCACGACCCATGCATTGCCGGTGGCCTCGACCTGCGCCAAGGGAATCTCCTGCAGGCGCAAGACCAGCCGGTTGGCTTCCTCGTGCCAGGAGAACTCGGGTGACAGCGGTTTGTGGCTGGCCATGGGGGCTCCTGCGACGCTGGGGCCGACGCTAGGTGGGAGTGCGTCAAATCCACGTCAATCACCTTTCGCATGGGGGCAGGGAAGGCGGCTGCGCAGACCGGTACAGGCCTTGCATCGGCTTCCTCCATCCCTCTTAATTTCGCCTCCGTGCGTTCTCAGATCCCTTCCACTGCTGGATGGCTGGTGCTGCTGGGGATCGCCCTGCTGGCACATGCGCTATTGGCCGTGAGCTACCCGCAGCAGGTGTGGGTTACCCCGCTAGGGGCTTGCCTGCCGTTGGGGGTGGTGCTGTCGTACTGCCTGGGACAGGCCACGGGCGCCAGCGGTGTACTCCGGGTGCGCTGGGGGTTGCTGGCCGTGGGCACCGGGTTGTGGATGCTGGGGTGGAGTATGAGCGCCTACAGCCAGCTGACCGGGGCCGACACCTCCGTCGTGCTGCCCTACCTGATGGTGTTCGCGCTGCGCGCGATCCCCTGGTTGCTGGCCATCGTGCTGACCAGCAATCGCAAGATCCTGGCGCATACGCGCCGGTTCGATATCGCCCAGTCCGCGCTGCTGACTCTGGCAGTATGCCTGCTCTACTTCCCGCAAATTGCCGGCGGCGCCACCTTTACGATCCCGCTGACCGGCGCGCACCAGTACACCTACCACGAGCTGGTGAACGTCATCATCGCCGCGGTGGCGGTGGCCTTCGTGCCGGTGCAGCCGACGATGAGCGAGCGGCATTTTGCGATCGGGCTGGCGGCCATGCTGGTCAGCTACGCCGTCTCGGCCTTGGTGGTCAATCACCTGATCATCGGCGGGATCGCGCCGCCGCCAGGCTCGCCGTGGTTCCTGCTGATCGATGTGGCCGCCGCGGTCTTCATGGTGCACCAGATGGTGTTGGCGCAAGGCACTCCCACCTCGGACACACTGCCGGTCAACGGGTTTCGTAGCATCGTGGTGCTGCTGGTCCCCGCCGTATCTCCCTTGGCCATCATCCTGATCAGCATCGCCTTGGCGGACTACCATGCGGTGCTGGCCGGCTCGATTGCCTGCGCAGCGCTGGGTCTGTATGTGGCCCGCTCGGTCCTGACCCAGCACGCCTTTCAACGCGCAAAGCGGGAACTGGAAGCGGCGCACGCGCACATGCGCTGGTTGGCCGAGCGTGATCCGTTGACCGGCTTGCCGAACCGTCGCCAGCTGACCCAAGCCTTGAATGCGCAGTGGGATGAGCATGTAAAAGCCGAAGCGCCGGTGAGCGTCATGTTCATCGACATCGATCACTTCAAGCTCTACAACGATACCTTCGGGCACGCGGCCGGCGATGAGTGCCTGGCCCGGGTGGCAGCGCTGCTGCAACAGGCCGTGGGCACGATGCCCCAAGCCTTGGTGGCACGCTACGGTGGGGAAGAGTTCGTGATCGTACTGCCGCACACGTCGCTGGCCTTGGCCCATCGTCACGCAGAACACGTTCGTGAGGTGGTCAGGCACGCCGGTATCGCCCACATGGCCACGGCCAGTGGCAGGTTGAGCATCAGCATCGGTATCGCCTCGGCCTTTCCGGCCAGCGAGGACCCCTATCCGGCCGGGTTGCTAGAGAACGCGGACGCGGCGCTCTATGCGGCCAAGAAGCGGGGGCGGGATCAGGTCAACAGCCAGGGCCTGGATGGCAACCTGATCACGTCGGAGCAATCCGTCTAAGCCCGCTTAGCGGGCTTTGACCAGCTGATCCCAGCGGGTGGTGTAGGCCGGCGAGAGGCTTTTCTGGTTCATCGCCCACTGCGGTTTGGCCGCCCCCGTCTTGGCCTGCCGCCAGGCCGAGGAAGCCATCGATACCGCGCCGCGCCCAAATTTGGCATTGGCTTGGTCCATCACCTGCATCAGCGCTTTGGAGCGCGGGTCGATGCCGGCGAACAGATCCGCCTGGTGTACATCGCCGGCCGTCAGATCCAGCAACCCCACACCGGCTTTCTTGTAGCGATAGCCGGGGCGATACATCGCCTTGGCCAGTCCCTGCGCGATCAGCAGAACCTCACGCGTATCGCACGTTGGGCCGATGAAGGTAAAAGCTTTGGAGGGGTGGTACTGGGCGGCACCGGCTTTGAAGGGGTTGGTGTTGACCCACACCCACACCCCGCCAGCCTTCAGCGAGCGGGCGCGCAACTTCTCGCAGGCGCGCTGGGTAAAGCTCGAGACGGCTTGTTGCAGGTCTTCCACCGCAGTGACCTCACGACCGAAGGAGCGCGAGACCACGATCTGCTGGCGATCCGGCTCCAACTCCTCCAACTCGCTGCACACCACGCCCTGCAGCTCCCGCTGCGTGCGGGCCAGTGTGACCCCATAGCGGGCTCGCAACGTATCAGCATTCGCACGCGCCAGGTCGCCTGCTGTCAGGATGCCATCGGCGCCCAGCTTGGCTGTGAGCTTGCGCCCCACGCCCCACACGTCCTCAACCGGATACGCATCGAGCAACGCCTCACCTGGCTGCACCGTCACCACGCCATGGGCCGTCTTCTTGGCCAGTTTATTGGCCAGCTTGGCCAAGGTCTTGGTGGGACCGATCCCCACGCAGCACGGGATACCCACCCATTGCAGGATCTGCGCACGGGCTTGCTGGGCGAGGAGCTCCCGTTGGTCATCCGGTACACCCTCGAAGGTGATAAAGGACTCATCGATCGAGTAGACCTCCACGCGCGGGAACCAGTGCCGAAGGACCGACACCACCCGGCCCGACAGATCGCCGTAGAGGGCGAAGTTGGCCGACAAGATCTTCAGCTGGCGGCGAATGTGGGGATCCACTTCGTGGATGGGTTGCCCCATCCGCACGCCCAAGTCCTTGCATTCCTGGCTGCGCGCGATGGCGCACCCATCGTTGTTGGACAAGATGCACACCGGCTGCTCGCACAGGGCAGGGTTGAACACCCGCTCGCAGCTGGCATAAAAGTTGTTGCCATCCACCAAGCCAAACATCTCACGCCTCGTTCGACAGGCTCACCGGCCCAGCCGCCGTGGTCTCCACCTCTCGACGGCGAAGGAACGAGAGCACGCCCTCAAAGCGTTCCAGCTCACCCTCATCGGTACTGGCGCGCTGATAGACGGTCTCATCGTCCAGCACATCGACCACGCTGGCGAGCGCGCCGCCGTCCTCGCCCGAGATCAGGCGCGTTTCGTAGATGCAGACATTCGAATCGGTGCGCCAGCAGCGCAACAGGTCGGCTTCCAGCCCAAGCGCCCAGCGATCCTGCTCCTCGCGAGGAAAGACCCCCTCGCGCAGGCGCATCATTTCCGCCGCGTTGAAGGTATGCGCGCAGCGAATCGGCCAGCGGGAACCGGACATCGCAGGCGCCAGAGGAGCTGTGGTGTCTTGCACACAGGCCATGTCAGCGCCTGACCTGCTTTCGGAACGACCAGGTGACCACACCCCATACATCCAGTTCCACCTCCTCCGGCACGACGATCGGAGGCAGCAGGTGGGCCGGATTGCCGGAGTGCAGCTCGTACCGGCCAGCCCGCAGTCGCAGCTGCTTCACCGTAAAGCCCCCCTCCCAGTTCACCATCACGATATCCCCGTGTTTGGCGTGCAGGGAGCGATCCACCACCAGGGTATCGCCAGGAAAGATGCCGAACTCGACCATCGAGGTCCCGGTGTCGGCCTCCACGAAAAACGTGGCCACCGGATTGCGCACCACGCGCTGATGGATATCCAGCACGTCCTGGCTGCCATAGAAGTCTTCGGCGGGCGAAGGAAAGCCACAGGTGGCCCGCACCGGCAGCAACGGCAGGTACATGGCGGGGCGATGGTGTGGGGCAGCGCCCAAAAATCCAGGAGGCAGGGTGTCGAGCATGGCCAGAGTCTCTACAAGTCAGAATCACCCGGTGAGACAACACCGGGGGGACAGGCTAGAGCGGGCCGCCGTGGTTGCCAATGATTGCAAACCCCTCGCGCGCTAAGCGCTTGTCAGGCCGAGGATTGCAGCCCTGCGTGGAACCGTGACATGAGGCAAACGTGCGGTTCCACGCGCAGCCAGCCACCTGTCGCCCATCGTCTTCGCTGCGCATTGACGCGCCGCTTGTAGGGTCTACCTCAACCCTGCCGGAGTGCGGACCATGACCAAGACCTTGCGCGAGCTGGATACGACGTTGGATGAACTGGCCGGCAGCTTGCCCGCCCAACTGGCCGATTTGCGGCCGGATGAGCACGCCGATGCGCTGGCCCCCCTCATCAGCGCCCTGCTGGCAGACACACCGGCAGCGCATTACGATCATGTCTGGGGCCGGCTGCAGTGCATCCAGCGCGATGCCGGTTTGATTCCCGGGGATGATGAACCTTGCCGTGAGAGCTGATGAGCCACTCCCTCAACCTTGCCCACTACGCGGAGCTGCTCAACCAGCTCAATGCCTGGGTCTGTACGTATCCGATGACCACCGCGTTCCGGGAAAGCACCACCTACCGTGAATTCGGGCAGCTCATCGCCGCCAAGCAAGCCGAGTTGGGGCTGACTCCCGAGATCTGGAGCACGCTCAGTCACGTCCATGGGGATGCGGACCTGGATACCGCGTGGCTGGAGTACGGCATGACCCTGGATAGCCGGGAGGTGATCTGCCCGAGCTACTTCCTGGACTTGCCGATGAACGCGTATTGGATGGCCGCCTACGATCCCCTGATGAAAGCCGTGGATGATTTCATCGACACCCATTGTGCCGGGACTTCCATTAGCGATGAGGCGCTGGCCGAGGTGGTCCGCCAGCACATGCCCGTCACCAGCGCCTGAAGGGGGAGTTGGATGTGCTATTCGGCTGAGGCGTGGACCTTGTACGACAAGTTCGTGGAGGAATTCGGGGCCGAGATCGATATTGGTGAATTCTGGAAGGTGTACCTCAAGCGCGATGAGGCCTATCGCGTGCGTACCCCGGCCAAGGGGCTGCCCAAGATTCCCAAGGGCATGGATGCCAATTTCCTGCCACCGCGCTCGGCGCAAGAGCGCCAGATCCAGGAGCTGATCTCGCAGTGGAACGGCCACAAGCTGGCGCAAAGCGAGGCAGAGCTGGCTATCCAGCAGGCCCGTCTGGAGGCAGCCGAGGCCAAGCTGCTGATCAAGCCAACCAAGGGCGCCCTGAATGAGCGGCGCATCGCAGGCAATAAGATCAAACAGATGCTGCGCTGGATTGAAGATGCCAAGCGCACGCGCATTGAACCAGCCACTGACAACCGGATCTATCCGGACTGGTACGTGCCCATCCTGATCTGTGAGGGCGGCAAGAAGGTGGTGCGCCCGATGCGCTACCACTGTCGCCCAGCGGGCATGGACCCTTCCATCGACTGGACGCGCGATGGTCGTGTGTCCGGGACCTACAATGCCCGGCGCGACAAACTCACGCTGTTCTGGCGCAAGCAGTTTGGTTACACCCACGGCTTGATGCTGGCCGAGACGTTCTATGAGAGCGTGGACGACGGGCAGGGCGGGTCCAAGGAGATCCATTTCCGGCCCCGTACCGGCGAGACGATGTACATCGCCTGCCTGTATTCGCACTGGGTCGACCCAACCGGTATCGAGCCGGACTTGTGGTCTTGCGCGGCGATCACCGATGAGCCGGAACCTGAGGTCGCTGCCGCGGGCCACGACCGTACGATCATCAACATCAAGCCCGAGCACGTGGATGCCTGGCTCAATCCAGATCCGAACCATCTGGATGCGTTGTTTGCCATCTTCGATGACAAGCGGCATCCGTACTACGAATTGATCCAGCAAGCGGCCTGACGGGCGCTCGGCAGAAGGGACGGTTGAGAAACTGTCCCAACGAAGGCGCCGGCGCTGGCTAGGCAGGTCACGTGTTCACGCTGACCTCGCGCGCGTATCCGCACATTGCGCGGCATGACACGCCTGACCATTCTCTACGTAGACGATGATCATCAGCATCGAGACTTGGTGGCCCAGGCGCTGATCGGCGCAGGTCACGCGGTCACGCAGGCCGCCGACGCGGCCGCAGCGCTGGATCACCTGACCAAGTCGCCTTTCGATTGTGTGGTCACCGACTACAACATGCCCGGCGATACCGGGGCGGCGGTGGCGCGCCAGGCGCGCGAGCTGAATCCCCGTGCCACGGTGTGCGTGGTGTCGGGCCATCCCAAGGAGGAGATGACGGATCTGCCCACCGGGACCCTGTTGATGACCAAGCCCTTTAGCGTGCCGTTGCTGCTGGACGTGCTCACCCCGAGGTAGGCCTGGGATGGAAGATCCTGACAGCGCGGCAGACCAGCCTTCCGGGCCACTGTTTACCCCGGATGGGCGTTATCTGGTGGTGCGAGGAAGGCTCTGGCGTACCAGCGATCCGCGTCTGTCCGAGCCCGAGCGCAGTGCGCTGGTCAAGGAGCTGATGGCGGCCCGAGGCGCGGTCAAGCGCGCCCTGGTCATTGGTAACGCGCCCGACCTGAAGGCAGCCCGGCAGGCGGTGCATGTTGCGAAAACGGCGCTAGGCGAACGTGGACCGGTGTGGTGGGACGATGCCGCACCGGACTACACCCGCACCTTGGCCAAGAACTCGCCCTACGCCCACTGGTATGCCGAGCAGGCCGGCGGCTAAGCCGACCGTGCACGGCCTATTCAACATCTGCTTCACACCTGCCGTCCTACAAGGGGCGCTCACGTTCTGGAGGCAGCCATGGCCCGTCCGATCTGGAGTGGATCCCTCTCCTTTGGCCTGTTGAACATCCCCGTGTCGCTGATGTCGGGCGAGCGACGCACCGACCTGAGCTTCCGGATGCTCGACTCGCGCGACAAGAAGCCCATCCGCTTTGAGCGGGTCAATGCCGACACCGGCGAAGAGGTGCCGTGGAAGGACATCGTCAAAGCCTTCGAGTACGACAAGGGCAGCTATGTGGTGATCGAAAAAGAGGACATCGCCGCCGCGGCGCCCGAGTCCCACGAGTCGGTCGATGTGGAAACCTTTGTCGATGCGGCCAGCATCAACCTGCGCTACTTCGAAAAGCCCTATGTCCTCGTTCCGGGCAAGAAGGCAGAAAAGGGCTACGTCCTGCTGCGCGAGACGCTGAAAAGCTCGGGCAAGGTCGGCATTGCCAAGGTGGTCATCCGCACGCGTGAATATATGTGCGCGGTCATGCCCGATGGCCCGGCCCTGGTGCTGATCCTGTTGCGCTACCCGCAGGAGCTGGTCGATTTCGACGAGTACAAGCTGCCCGAAGGCAAGCCGGCGGATTACCGCTTGGCGCCCAAGGAGTTGCAGATGGCTGAGCAGCTGATCGATTCGATGACCTCGGAGTGGAATCCGGCCGATTACCACGACGAATTTCGTGCACGGCTGTCGGACATCATCAAAAAGCGCATCAAGTCGGCCGGGGCGACGACCAAGTTCGAGGAGCCCGAGCCCCGCGAGGACGCGGCCACCAACGTGGTGGATTTCATGTCCTTGCTGCAACAGAGCCTGCAGAGCAACAAGCGCACCCCGGCCAAGAAAGCGACCGCGGCCAAAAAAGCACCCACGAGCAAGCAAGCACCGGCCAAGGCTGCCAAGGCCACCTCAGCGCCCAAGAAAGCCGCCAAGAAAGCGGCCAGCCGCAAGGCGTCCTGATCACCACCTTCCAGGAGCACCATGATGGCAGATGACAAGCACAATACCGGCTCACCCGATCGCGATCGCATCAACCTGAGCGAAGACTACGAGGTGCAGTACTGGACCAAGGAGCTCGGAATCTCGGAAGCGCAACTGCGCTCGGTCGTGGCGGCCGTGGGCAACACCGCCAAGGCCGTGCGCGCGCACTTGGGTAAGTAAGGGCCGTGAGCCTGACCGACTACCGTCGCAAGCGCAGCTTCGACAAGACGCGCGAGCCGGAGCCTGGCAAGGCTGCTCCCAAGGGCCGACGACCGATCTTCGTGGTGCAACTTCACCACGCCAGCCGACGGCACTACGATTTTCGCCTGCAGATCGGCGATGCGCTCAAGAGCTGGGCCGTGCCAAAAGGGCCCAGCTATGACCCCACGGTCAAGCGCATGGCGGTGGAGGTGGAAGACCATCCGCTGGATTACGCCTCCTTCGAAGGGGACATCCCGAAGGGCGAGTACGGCGGCGGCCATGTAGCGCAGTTCGATCATGGCGTGTGGAGTACCGACACCGATCCGGAAGCGCAATTGGTCAAAGGGCATCTGCGCTTTGAATTGTTCGGCACCAAGCTCAAGGGCGGCTGGCATCTGGTGCGCTCAGGCAAACCGGCCAAGCAGCCGCAGTGGCTGCTGTTCAAGGACAAGGATGCCTATGCCGGCAAGCTGGAAGCCGATGACCTGCTGGCCGATGTGACGCAGGCCCCGGCAGCGGATCTGAAGCGGGCAGGCTCGGGCAAGACGGCCAAGAAAAAACTCACCGCTTTGCCGTCGAAAAAGGCCCCCGCCAATGCTTGGGCAAAGAAGGCCCTGAAACTGACAGGCGCCAAGAAAGCCGCTCCACCTTCAGGCCCCTTTGAGCCGCAGTTGGCCAAGCTGGGCGATGCTCCGCCTGAAGGCGAGCAGTGGATCCACGAGCTTAAATGGGACGGCTACCGCATCCTGGCCACCATTGCCAAGGGTCAGGTGCGCCTGTGGTCGCGCAACGCGTTGGAATGGACCGACAAGATTCCCGACATCCGCGATGCCATTGCGCAACTGGGGCTGACCTCCGGTGCGCTGGATGGCGAGCTCATTGCCGGGTCCGGCACCAAGGAAGACTTCAACCTGCTGCAGTCCACGCTCTCGGGCGAGCGACAGGGCACGTTGGCCCTGGCCCTGTTCGATCTGTTACATGTGGATGGGGTGGATATCTCAGCCGCGCCGCTGATTGAACGCAAGGCCCTGCTGCAGGCGATCCTGTCCGATCCACCGGCGCACTTGGCCTTCTCCTCGCATATCGCCGGCGATGGCCAAAGCGCCTACCAACTGGCCGGGGAGCGGCACTTTGAGGGCATCATCTCCAAGCGCGCCGACCGACCGTATCAGGGCGGGCGGAGCGAGGACTGGCGCAAGACCAAGCAGCTGGCCTCCGACGAGTTCGCCGTGGTCGGCTACACGGCGCCCAAAGGCAGTCGGACCGGGTTTGGTTCGTTGCTGTTAGCCAAGCCCGATCCAGAGCATGGTTGGCGCTACGTAGGCCGGGTAGGCACCGGCTTCAATGATGCGCTGATGCGCCAGGTCACCCAGCAGCTGGCCGGCGCAGGGGGCAAGAAGCCCACCGCCTATGTGGGCACCACCGACACCGACCTGCGAGCGGCTACCTGGTTTGCACCGCGGTTCGTGGTGGAGGCGTTCTTTCGGGGCATCGGACGTCAGCAGTTGCTGCGTCAACCAAGCCTCAAAGCCATTCGCACCGACAAGGACGTCGAGGACCTGACCAGGGGGGATCGCATCAAAGCCAATCCAAAGGCGCGAGCATCCTCGAAGGCCTCCGCCACGCGCGCCACGCAAGCCAAGACGGCGAAGAAGGCGGGCAAGAAGACGGCACGAAAAGCGAGCGACACGGCGCTGCCCACGCTCTCCAGTCCCACCAAAGTGTTGTTCCCGGACTCGCGTATCACCAAGCAGCAGGTCTGGGATTACTACCTGGCCGTGGCCGACCACCTGCTACCTGAGGTCGCGGGTCGTCCGCTATCCATCATTCGCTGCCCGGCGGGCATCGAGCGGCCGTGCTTTTTCCAGAAGCACCTGACCGCCGGCCTTGAGCGCGTGGAGACGGTCAAGCTCAAGGAGGAGTCTGGCAACAATGCCGACTATCTGGTGGTGGAGGACCTGCCGGGGCTCATGGAGTTGGTCGAATTCAATGCGCTGGAGTTCCATCCCTGGGGCTCGCACGCCGATGCACCTGATCGCGCCGATCGGGTGGTGTTCGATCTGGATCCGGGGCCGGGCGTCCCGTTTACCGAGATCAAGCAGGCAGCTGTGGATATCCGCAAGTTGCTGGCCCAGCTGGAGCTGGAGTCGTTCCTGCGGGTCTCCGGCGGTAAGGGCTTGCATGTGGTGGTACCGCTCAATCCCGGCTGCGATTGGTCCTTGACCAAGCGCTTTGCCCACGGCTTTGCCGATGCGCTAGCGTGCTCAGAACCTGACCGCTTCGTGGCCACGGCCACGAAAGCCAAACGAACCAAAAAGATCTTCGTGGATTACCTGCGCAATGGGCGAGGGGCCACGGCCGTGGCCTCCTACTCGATGCGTGCCCGTGCCGGGGCGCCGGTGGCGATGCCCTTGGCATGGAGCGAGCTGTCCAAACTGACCAAGGCCAATGCGTTCACGATCAATGAGGTGCCGGCGAGGTTGAAACGACGCCGCAAGGATCCCTGGCAAGGGATCGGATCGATTAAACAGAACCTAGCGCGATGGGCCGACGAGGACTGACGCAGGTTCCTAGAGGCGTCAGCCTTCTTCCAGGGCCAGCAGCAGTTGCTTGATGCGATAGGGTTTGCTCAGGAACACCACGCCCTCCGGTAAGGGGGGCAGCTGACCGCGCTGGTAACCCGATACCAGTACCACGCGTGAGTGCGGTGAGCGTTCCAGTGCCTTGGTTGCCACCTCCAGGCCGGTGACCTCCCCGGGCATACGTACATCGGTCACGACATGGGAGTACGCCGTGTTCCCCTCGAGCATGGTCAGCGCGCTGGCACCATCGGTGGCCAGACTGACCTGATAGCCGTGGGTCTGAAGGGCATCCTGCATGATGACGCGAAGATCGTCCTCATCTTCTACAAATAAGAGGGACATCTCGCTCATGTAAACGCTCCAGGTAGGGGGAAATGCAGGGTAACGGTGGTGCCAATGCCGGGCGTACTTTCCAGCTCGGCAAATCCGCCAGATTGGGCGGCAAAGCCATGGACCTGGCTCAAACCCAGTCCGCTGCCACGTCCGATTGGCTTGGTCGTGTAGAACGGATCGAACACCTTGGCCTGCTGCTCGGCCGAAATACCAACACCGGTATCTTTGACGGCCACGCAGACGTACTCACGTTGACGGTGCTCAGGATCGGCCGGATTGGCTTTGACGCAGTGAAAGCTGGTCAGGTAGAGGGCGCCACCGGATGGCATGGCATCGCGCGCATTACTGACTAGATTGAGAAGACTGGCTTCAAACTGTCCACGATCGACATCGATCATGGGCAGGTCCGGTGCCAGATCGAAAAAAACCGACACGGCCGAACCCGCGCAGCGGCGATACAGGTCCTTGCCGCTTTCGATCAGGCGATTTAGGTCAACACGCTCTGGCACCAAATTCTGGCCGCGGCCAAAGGTCAGCAGCTGGCGCGAGAGTAGGATGCCGCGCTCGGAAGCGCGCAAGGCGGTAAGGACCATCTCAGAGACTTTCTCGTTCTGGGCCCGCGTATCGATCACGTCCAGGCTGTTGATGATGATGGTCAGCAGGTTATTGAAATCGTGGGCAAGACCCAGGGTGAGCTTGCCGACGGCCTCCATTTTCTGGGATTGCAGCAACTCCTGGCGCGCTTTCTCCAGGCGTTGCTCGGCCAGGTACCGCTCGGTGATATCGCGGGTAACCTTGGCAAAGCCCACCAGCTCACCGGCATCCCAGATGGGATCGATCACCACACTGGCCCGGAACCGGGAGCCATCCTTGCGCAGGCGCCAGCCCTCGCCGGCGAAGCGACCCTCACGCTCGGCGATATGCAGGTTCTTCATCGGGATGCCCTGAGCGACATCCTCAGGCAGGTAGAAGGCTGAGTAGTGCGTGCCTTCGATCTCCTCCTGCCGGTAGCCCTTGATGCGTTCTCCACCGGCATTCCACGACCGCACATAACCGTCTGCATCAAGCATGTAGATGGCATAGTCGGTGACCGAGTTGAGCAGCAGTTCGAATTGCCGCAAGCGGTCGGATAGGTCAACGCGTTCTGGGTGGCGTGCTTGCATGCCGGATCTCCGTTGCCGCGACCCTATTGAAACGCAGGTGAAATAGTCGTGCATGTGCGACAACGTATGGCTGTTGCACAGCAGCACACAAGATCAATGCGAATGCCATTTAGGTGCACCGCCGCCGCATTAGTCGGCAATGCAACGCACCGCGAACACTACGCGACTGCCCGGCGGCAGCAGCGGTATGGGCGTACCGCCGGCGGCCAGCAGCTCCGCCGGGGTGGCAGGGCAGCTTGCCCCGCCACTGGGCGTGCAACTGATCACGGTGCACGCACTCAGGCCGGTACCCGGTGTGTCACGGACAATGGCCCCATCTGCGGCCACGGTTCCGGCCGCATGCGTCACGGTCACCGTGTAGTCGATGGCATTGCCCTGTACGACCTGCGTGACCAAGGACGTCTTGGTGACCGATAGGTCCACCGTGCGTGGGGTGTTAACGAAAGTGCACGTCAGGTCGTCGCCCGCCACCGGCGTGACCTGGAAGCTGCGGCCTTGACCTGGCGGCACGTCGGTGGTGCCCGTGATGCTGTTTACGCAACTGTATTGCGTGTCGTACAGCGCCAGGTTGGCGGCCGGCGTGCCCGCGCCGCTTTCGGACAGCGTGTAGGTCGTGCCGGCGGTGGCGGTGAAGGCGGCGGTCGATACGCTGCTCGCCGCTCCCGTACTGGTCGTACTGGGGCCGCCGTTGTCGATGGCGATGGTGAACTGGTCGGTAGCCACCGCGCGGCCGGCGATCGTCTTCACTAGCGTCAATCGGGGCGGGGCCTGAACGCTTAGCTCGGTGGTGTTAGTGCTCTCGGTGAATACCTCGCCGCTGGAGGCGCCGGTGTAGCTCACCTGCGCGAGGTTGCGGATCACCGCGCCGTCGGCGGCATCGGCGCGTACGCGCACCACAAAGCTCACCGTGGCGGAGGTCGGCTGCGTGCCAATGCAGCTTTGGCAGCGCAACAATCCGCCCTGGCTGCCATCGGCGCCGGTGCCTACGCGAAACACGGTCGTGTTTGACGCCGCTTCCGCCACGTCATCGCCCACCGTATCGGTCTTGGCTCCGGTATTCGCACCGGCGCTCACCTGCAGGCTGCCGGCCTCAAAGTCGGTATTGGCCGGGATCGCATCGCGGATCGATACATTGACCGCATTGTCCTGGCCAGTGTTCTGCAGTGTCATGGTGTAGCGGATGCGATCGCCCGCGCGCGCCTGGCCGGCGGGCAGGCCCGGATTGGTCAGGTTGGCCTGGGTCTTGGCGGTGGCCGCATCCACGGTGGGCTGGAACACATCAATGGCCGTGGTCAGCAGCGAGATCGCATAGCCCTCGCTGCTGGTGCGCGCGGTGAGGGTAGCGGAGGTCGCGCCGTTGGCCAGCGCGGTGTTGCCGGGGTTGGCGAGCTGCACGATGTCGGCATCAAAGCCCAGCGTGTTGGTCAGGTTGTTGTTGGCCACGCTGCGCTGGCTGACCACGCTGCCGAGCCGGCAAATAGTGGAATTGAAGACATCCCCGGCGGTGTTGCAGGCGTCGGACACGTTGACCAGTGAGGATCCCTGGCCCTGGAAGGTGAAGCCGTCGGCGGCACCGCGGTCGCCATCCATCGCCATCCAACCCAGTTGCGCGGCCACTGTCCCACTGAAGGGCGTGCGGAATCCGGACACCGTCAGCGAGACCTGGTTCACCGGCGCCGTGCCGGTGGTGGCGATCACCGCCAAGCCATCGTTGATCGTGAAGTTGCGAAGCGGGCGCGACGGGTTTTGCACTACCAGCACCAGCGTCCAGCCACCGAAGCGGTTCACCACACCGGTCTGCAGCGGCAGGTTGGCCACGCGGTAGGTACCCGCGCCGCTTGCACGCACGGCGGTGGTCACGTCGGCGCGGCAGGTGTAGACGTGGTGCGGTTGTCCTGCGCCCCAGATGGTAGAGCGCGGCGACACATCGCAGCCGCTCGCCGAAAGCGCCTGGTAGCCAAGCCCCGGTCGGCCGAAGCGGATCGAGGTGGCTGTTGGCGACGGACTGGGCTGGCTGCTGGCATCGCTGGCAACCAGGCCACCCCAGTACAACTGCGCGCGTACGATCTGCGCGCCGGCTGGCAAGTCTGCCGCTGCTAGGGTAGCGCTGCTGGAGTTGGTGATGCTTGCATCGGTCGTATCGGCCGGCAGCCGGGTAGCCACCATCGTCAGCCCGTCGTTGATGGCAGCACCGCAGCTGCCCGTGGTGCTGTTGCAGGTGAGGTTGGTATTGGACAGGAACAGCAGGTCGCCGTTGAGCGTGGTGGTGTAACGCTGGTCAAAGGCCCGGTAGACCTGGGCCGAGGCTGAGGGTGCGAGCGCGATGAGCGCCATTGCCAGCAGGAGAAGCCAGAAAGGGGTCTTGTCCCCAACGATCCTCGCACATGCCTGGGCGCAACCTTGCTTGGAACGTCCTACCGAAAAGATCACGCGACCTCTCACCATGGATGCAGGGCTCTGAATGATCTCAGATCATCAGCAACAAGCATGCCAAGCCAACGTGCTGCTCAGCCCGCTCCCTGAGAACTCCAGCGTGCCCAGCCAGCATCGGCGGCTGAAGCAAAGGTCGCCACGGGTTAGATCCTGACCCACTGCGTCACCTCACATTGATCTCGCAGCGCGCTCTTTTCAGAACGATTCTTGCTCGGGCGTGATGGCGTAGATCTGCACCGGAACCATGCTGCCATCGGCGCGCTTGGCTAAAATTGTTACGCGCTGGTAGCCCGAGCCCTCAAAGGGATCGAGTCGGTCCCACTGCTCGGGCAACTGCGGAGAGGTGAAAATCCAACCTGCCACCTCGTCCCCGACCAGCCCTTGGGGACAGGGAACGATGCCCGGATACCCCAGCGCGGCGCCCCAGCCGCGCTGGACGAGCCGGCCGCGCACCGTGCCATTCTCCCAGTGGCCGGGGACACCACTGAGCACATGCGCATTGGGCTTGCCCGGCGCCAAGGTGCCATATACGAACAGTCGATCATCCATCAGCACACCCCGATACATAACTCACGCGCCCGTTCCCTGCTTCCATCGGTCCGGACCTGTACAGCGTGCGATCACCATGGCGTGGTCAGCAGCGGAACGAGTATGGCGTGCTACCCCAGCCAGCGGGTTGAGCGTTCTAAAAGGCCCGAACGGGTTTGTGGAACACGCCAGGATCCAAGCACTGCTTAAGTGCCCTCTAGCACCTCTCGCACGCGCACGGCCAGTTCGTGCAAGGTGAAAGGTTTGACGATCAGATGCACGCCCGCGTCCAGCACGCCGTTGTGGATGATCGCGTTGCGGCTATAGCCGGTGGTGAAGAGCACTTTCAGATGCGGCCAGCGTGCGAGGGCTCGATCGGCGAGCTTGCGTCCGTTGATCTCCGGCATGACCACATCGGTAAACAGCAGGGTGATGGCTGGCTCTATTTCCAGAATCTTCAATGCGGCCACGGCACCGTCGGCTTCCAGGACGCGATAACCCAGCTCTGTCAGTGCATCCACCGACACTTGGCGCACGGAGGCCTCGTCCTCCACCACCAGAATGACTTCCTGCGCCTCGCCACGCGGCAGGGGACGAACCAGGGCCGAGGCCGCGCTCTCGGCCGCAGCGCCTTGTAGGCGAGGCAGATAAACCTTCACGGTGGTGCCACTGCCCACCTCCGAGTAGATCTTCACATGCCCGCCGGACTGCTTGACGAAGCCATACACCTGGGAGAGGCCCAGACCCGTACCGCGACCCACTTCCTTGGTAGTGAAAAACGGATCGAAGGCCTTGTGGATGACCTCTGCGGGCATGCCTTGTCCGGTGTCTGAGACGGCGATCAGGACGTACTGGCCCGGAGCGATCCCCGGATGGGCTCCGGCATAGCCGTGATCGAGGTGGCAGTTGGCCGTTTCGATCGTGACCCGGCCGCCCTCGGCCATCGCATCCCGTGCATTGACCGCCAAGTTCAGGATGACGTTCTCCAACTGGTTCGGATCGGCATGGGTACGCCAGAGGCCGCCAGCCAACACCGTCTCCAGTTGGACGTTCCCGCCCAAGGAGTGGGCAAGCAGCTCCGACATACCGGCCACCAGCTTGTTCGCATCCAAGGCCTCGGGCCGGAGGGGTTGCTGGCGGGAGAAAGCCAGCAGGCGTTGGGTCAACTGGGCAGCGCGCTTGGCTGCTTCCATGGCAATGTCGATATAGCGTCGCGCGCGCTCGTCGCCCGGATCCAGCCGTCCGACCAACAGGTCCAGCGGGCCGACGATCGCGGCCAGCATGTTGTTGAAGTCATGGGCAATGCCACCGGTCAGCTGGCCGACCGCTTCCATTTTCTGACTCTGCCGCAGTGCATCTTCCATGCGGATGCGTTCGGCCACCTCCGCCTGGACACGGCTCTCCAACTGCTCGTTGAGTTCCTTGAGCTGGCGTTGAACCAGATTCCTGGCCGTGACGTCGATCGCCACGCCAACCACGCGCACGCAGCGATCACCTTCAAACAGTCCGCGCCCGGTGGCCGCGACCCAGCGAGTAACGCCATCTTCTTTGCCGATCGTACGATACTCGACGTCGTAGAGCGCACGCCGTGCAGGGTCCGCTGCCGCGGCAAACGCCTCACTGGTCCTTTGTCGATCCTCCGGGTGCAGGCCGGCGTAGAAATCGTCCATTGAGCACGGCACATGCGCCGAAATGCCGAACATGGCTTTGGTACGTGCCGGCCAGATGAGCAGATTGTGGACCAGATCGACGTCCCAAAATCCGATGTCCGAGGCTTCGGTGGCCAGCCGGAGACGCTCTTCGCTCTCGGCCAACGCGGCCTGGGCAGCCTTGCGTTCTGTCAGGTCCAACATGGCGCCAATCATGCGGATCGGCTCGCCGGCAGGGCCTCTCAACACCGTTCCACGATCCAGCACATCAGCGTACTGACCATCGGCGCGAAGGAAGCGGTACTCGGCCGACCACGCATGGCCGCCTTTCTCGATCACCGCATGAATGCTGTGATCAATGCGCTGGCGATCATCGGGGTGGATATGCTCCAGCCACCACTGTGCACTGCTCTGAAGCTGGTCATAGCCAAAGAGCGTCGTCAGGGCTTCATTCCACACCACATGGCCATCGGACATGCGCCAGTCCCAAATAACGTCCCGCGTGGCCAGGGCGGCGAGTCGGTAGCGCTCCTCGATCTCACGATGACTGGCTTCCACGGCCTTGCGATCGGTGATATCCAGCGATGCACCGATCAGACCGATTACCTGACCTTGCGCATCCCGCAACGGCGCCTTGGTGGACAGCCAAATCGCGCGTCTGCCGTCGCGGAAGTTGATCTCTTCCTCAAGCTGCTCAAGCTGGCCAGAGGCCATGATGCGCGCATCAGCGTCCATGACCGCCTGTGCTTGTACGGGGTCCTCCAGCAGTTCGGCATCGGTACGCCCCAGATACTCTTCTGGCGTCCTACCGAGAAGCTCCGTGGTGCCGCGGTTACCAATTAACAGGCGACCTTGCCGGTCCTTGGCGTAGACCACCCCGGGAACCGCTTCGACGAAGGTATTCAGCAGCGCTTCGGCACGGTCCCGCGCCTCTTCGATGCGCCGCGTGTGGCTGATGTCCATCAATACGCCAGGAAAGCTGATGGGCACCCCTGTAGCGTCACGATTGACCCAGCCGCGGCCCTCCACCCAGCGCCATTGATCGTCCGGTCCTTGAATACGGTAGCGGTGAACGTATTGTCCGCCCCGTGACACGGCGTTAGCGATGGCGCTGCGAAGATCATACTGGTCGTCCGGATGGACCGCTCTGATGAGATCGGCTAGCGCCCACGGCTTGGTCATAGGCCCCATGCCAAACGCACGCTCCATCGCGGCATCCACCCGGACCTTATCCGTGGTGATATCCCAAATCCAGGTTCCGATGACGGCACCGGAGGCCAGTGCCACCCGACCGCGCTCATGGTCCAGCAGGTCCGACGGTACATCTGTACGGTGGGGCATGGAAATGTCACCTGTAGGACTTTCAACGGGGGCAAAAGCGGTAGGCCCTCAAGCCTCGAGCGCCGCAACGAAGTCTATCCGAGCGCGGCTACCGGTTGGCTAGGAGGCTTGGCCGGCCTCCCGAGAGGGGTGCGGCCTGGGGTCGAAGCCAACTCGTTCAGTGAAGTGGATCTTCATTAACTCCACGTGCATTTGTCGCTCACATCGGTGCGGGAACATTTGGTTCGCGGCCAGCCCGGTCGCGTATAGCAGGTACTTGGTCATGCCGAACCAGACCCCCAAAGACAAGCAGCAGAGCCCCGGTCGGAATCAGGATCAGGGTAACCAGAACACGCAGCAGAACCGCGGCAAGAACGATCAGCAGGGCCAGAAGCAGGACACCCAGCAGAAGTCGCGCAAAGACCGCGACCAGATGTAATGCCGCAGGGCAGAGCGAGGAGGGCAGATGCCTTTCTCGCTCTCTTGCATTCGCTTGCCTACATCGATCGCTCGACGCAAAAGCAACGTCTCATTCCCTCAAAGACATCCCCCACTTCTTGGCACCCCGTGCCAACACCATGAAAGGACACACCCATGACACGTGACACTCAGCCCGATGCAAACAGGGATCCCATCACCGGCGCGCCCGGCTCTCACCCGGTAGGGGTGGGCGTTGGCGGCGTTGCGGGGGGCGTGGCGGCCGGCGCGTTGGCCGGTACTGTTTTTGGCCCCATCGGCACCTTGATTGGTGCGGCCGTGGGTACGGTGGCCGGCGCAGCTGCGGGCAAGGGCGTCGCCGAGCGCATCGATCCCACCGCAGAAGTCGACTATTGGCGCAACGAAGCCCCCACGCGCGACTATTACTCTCGCGAGCATGACTTCCAGCGTGACTATGCCGGCGTCTACCAGGCCGGTGCCGTGGCGCGCGGCGAATACCCCAATGAGTCCTGGGACGATGCCGAGCGTCGCCTTCAGTCCACCTGGGAGGCCGACCGCGGCACGTCCACGCTGGATTGGGAGCGCGCACGCCCGGCCGCCAAGGATGCGTGGGATCGCGCCGATCGCACCTACAACGCCTACGCCTGGAGCGATGACACCTACGCCAAGCGCTTTGAAAGCGCTGCTTATCGCCAGGACGGCGATGAGTACGACGACTATCGCCCGGCCTACCGCTACGGCACCTACGCGCGTGGCCAGTACGCCGACCGCGACTGGGACGATGGGTTGGCCTCTGACCTGGAACGCGGTTGGGAGCGCTTCAAGGGCACCTCGCGCCTGACCTGGGAGCGGGCCAAGCATGCCGTGGCCGATGCGTTCACCTCCGACGACCGTCGTCGGAACTAAAACGCGACCCCTGTGCCGCCTCCGGGAGTGGAGGCGGCATTTTTTTGTCTTGCCTTTAGCCCGTCGGTCCGCCCATCACCGGCAGCACGATGCCATTGACGTAAGACGACATCACCGGTGAGGCAAGGAAGACGAAGGCGGGTGAGAGTTCTTCCGGCTGCGCCGGGCGCTTCATCGCGCTGTCCTTGCCAAACTCGGCTACTTCATCGGCCGGCTTGTCAGCAGGATTGAACGGCGTCCACACAGGACCGGGGGCCACCGCATTGACCCGAATGCCGCGCTCGAGCAAGTTGGAGGCCAAGGCTTTGGTAAAGGCGTGGATGGCGCCTTTGGTGGCGGAGTAGTCGATCAGCTTGGGGCTTCCGAACAGCCCGGTGACCGAGCCGCAATTGACGATGGACGCGCCACGCTGCATATGCGGCAGGCAGGCGCGTGCCATGTGGATGTAGCCGGCCACATTCGTCTGCAGCGTCTCCTGCAGGTGCTCATCGGTCAGGTCTTCCAGCCGTTCGGCATGGAGCTGAAAGCCGGCATTGTTCACCAGCACATCGATGCGGCCAAAGCGCTTGGCCACCTTGTCCGCGGCTTTCTTGCAGAAGCTCGAATCGCGCACGTCCCCCGGAATCAACAGCGCGGTACGACCTTCCTTTTCGATCCACTTTGCCGTTTCCTTCGCATCCTTGTGCTCGTTCAGATACAGCACTGCCACATCTGCGCCTTCGCGTGCAAACAGCACCGCCACCGCGCGGCCGATCCCTGAATCCGCACCCGTGATCAGGGCGGTCATTCCTTCGAGCTTTCCGCTGCCGCGGTAGTCGGGAGCCTCAAAGGCCGGTGCCAACATCAGATCGGCTTCGGTACCGGGCTTGGGCAGGTGTTGGGCAGGCATGCGCACCGGCTGCTTTCGCGTGCCGGCTTGGGTGGCCTGCTTGGTGGGCTTTTTCTTGCCGCGGGCATCCTTGCGATCGATCTGCGCCTGCAGTTGGCGCTGACGTACCGCCGTGGTGTCAGCTGAGGTGGTGGTGGGGCCTTTGGCGGTCGTTTTTTTCTTGCTGGCCATGGTGGAATCTTCCGAAGGAAACACCGCATCATCGCGTCAGCCAGTGTCGCCGCTATGTGAGGCCAACGCACCGACCGCGTACCTAGAGGAGTTAGGAACGTGGCCCGCCGCGACAGCGCGTCCGTGGGTGAATCAGCGCGCTGGGGGGCTCAGGGCGTGCATGATCTGGGGAATGTGGGGACTGATTTCGCGCGCGAGAAAACCTAGTGCGCCCATGCGATCAGCAAGGTGTCGGCCTGCCTGCCCGTGCAGGAACACCCCCCAAGCTGCGGCAATAAGGGGCTCGGCGCCGCGTGCGGCCAGTCCCCCAATCACCCCCGCCAGTACATCCCCCGAACCGGAGGTGGCCAAGCCCACGCCGCCGCCTTCGTAACGCAGCAATTCGCCCGTCGGGCTGGCAATCCACGTGCTCGGGCCCTTGAGCACCAGCACCACGTGCAGATCTTTGGCCGCTTGTAGAGCCAAGGCGGGTTCGTGACCGGAGATCTGGTCCGACTCGCATCCCACCAACTTGGCCATTTCGCCGGCGTGCGGCGTCAAGATCGCGGCCTGCGAGCGTACGTGAGCCTGCTTGAAGCAGGTAATGGCGCCGGCATCCAGCACGAGGGTAGGGTGGTTTGGCAGCTTGCCCAGCAAATGCGCCAACGCGGGGCTGTCGCACATGCCGGGTCCGACGACGATGGCATCGGCGCGCTCGGCTTCGTGACGGCAGGCAGGGCACAAGGCAGTTATCTGGCCCTGCTCGTCACTGGGCTGACCCAGCACGCGCGCCTCGGGCATATGCGGGGCCAGGAAAGGCGCTGCGGGGCCGGGAACGGCCATCTGCAGCTTCCCCGCACCCGCCCGCAGGGCGGCCTGCGCGGCCAACAGGATTGCGCCTGGTACATCGACCGATCCGCCGATCAGCAAGACCCGGCCACGATCTTCCTTGCTATGGGCCCCATGTGCCGCCGGCAGTGGGTGGGCGGCCAACCACGCCTCATCCAGCACGTGACCCAGCGGCTGGCTCACTTGGGGCCTGCCGGCGTGTCGGGCGCCTTGGTAATCTCAGCCAACTGCGCAATGTGCGGAACGATCAGGTTGGCGCTTTCCAGTTCAAAGCGGGCACCTTCGCCGGTACCGGTGAGCTGGTAGTGGGTGATGCCGCAATTGGGCACGTCCGCCTCCCGGTCGATGTCCAGAATCTGCTGTTCATCCAGGCATTCGAGCAGATACCGAAAGCAATTCACGATCACCTGATGGGCCACGATGAGGACATGCTCGCCCACGTGATCGCGCCTGAGAACCTCCAGCACGCTGCGCAGCCTCAGGATCACATCGCACCAGCTCTCACCGCCAGGCGGACGGAAGTAGAACTTGCCAACCAGCGCCCTCTGCTCAGCAAGCTCGGGAAAGGTGGCCTTGATGCCGGGCACCGTGTAGCGGTCTAGGATGCCGAACTCTTTTTCGCGAAGGCGCTCATCAATGGCGATCTCCGATCCTTCATGCCCCAGCGCCGTCGCGGTGGCCAGACACGTCTGGTAGGCGCGCACAAAGGGCGAGCTGAAGAACACGGTAGGCCGCGCCCAGGCCGGTTGCTCTGAAAACCACTGGGCCAGGGCAACCGATTGCCGTTCACCCAACGCGGATAACGGCGTATCGGCATCGCGGTGTTCCAGCTCAATCAACCGATCACCGGCCAACTCGGCCGCATCCCGGGCGACATTGCCGGCGCTTTGCCCGTGACGCACGATCCAGAGATGGGCAGGCCAGTCCGTGTGTAACAGCCGCGGCATAGGCTTCGCTCCCAGAAAGGGGTCAGGCTAGAAAGCCGCGTGTCGTGTTGTGGTGAAGTCGCCTGGTTGTTGGCCGTCAAGCGCAGGGCAGCGTGGTGGCGTCACCGTGCCCCGGATAGACCTGGTAGGTCAGCAAATGCTGCGCATCAACCGGGCCAAGCCATGGGTCGGTTTGGGCGCCGGTGGATGCCTTAGTGCGGACCGCCACGTGGATCTGCAGGACCGCACCCCGGAAATGCTCGGGCACATGGAATTCAAAGGTGCCGGTGTCGTTCCACTCCGACAGCGCCATCGAATCGGTCCCCGCCGCAAATCCGGCTAGTTGGCCGGATTGAACGTTGACCTGCAGCGCTATGCACGATCCCACGCGAACCGCAATTTCGCTATCACTGTCACCGGACTTGAGCGCTCGGCCGTCGACAGTAGCCTTAAGTCGGGTCAGGGTGGCACTAGGGCTCATAAGCAATCAAGGTAGGTCTTAGTAAGCATCATGCCTGGGTCGCGTGCAGAGCCAGCACAGCTGCGGGCGGGGCCTATTGCGGTGACGAGGTGACCCTACGCCGCAGACGTCTGCGGTTGGCCTTGGCCATACGAACATAGGGCGCCAATCCCGCCGTCGTGATCTGACCCAGCAGCCCCTCCAACGTGTGGTGGGATGACATGGGGTGGGCCGTAGCCGGCCAAGGTGACCATGATGTCGCCATCCGCATCCAAAAGGCCGCACCCGCAGTACCCATGGCCACCCACGCCAGCCAGACCGCTTCCCACTTCTCGAGCGACATACGAGAGAGCTCCTGACGATCAGCGCCGTTAAGCACACCCCCAGCGCTAGCCATTCGGACCATGCGGTGCGCGATCACTTCCGGTGCCGCGATGCTCAGATCGATGAATTGGCGAGCAGCCTTTCTGGCAGTGTTTCGGGGCATGGGACACTCCTGATGCGGTGCAGCATGAGCGTTGATCTGTAAGGCGGAGTGAATCCCCTGTGCAGCGGGTAGGGATAGCGGCTATCGCGCCACTACCCTGAACTCGTTCGCTTATCCGCACGCTTTTTTTTCCACATCACGACTTGCCCTACCACCGCAGTGAGCAGGATAAGACTGTTGGTGGTGATGAATACCCAGTTTTCCACCAACCAGCTGTAGAGAACAAAACCCAGCGAGGCGGCCATCTGGCCCAGAAACAGCCAGGTAGAAACGCCTTCACTCTCTGGCTGTGCAGCCTGCTTTTGGATTTGCCTGACTAGCGTGGCAAGCAGGATGGCCGAGGCGAACCAGCCGATCACATCAGGCGACATACACCCTCCTCATCCTAGATCCAGTCCAGCGAACCGCTTGTGAAAGAACCGCATGCAGGTTGGGTCATTACTATGAACATTGATCATTCTTGATAACGGCACCAACCTGCGTTCTGGCGAGACACGGTGCGGCCGCTAGCGTGAGAGGGTAGGGGTGTGCGAGCAGTGAACGGTTTCACAAGCCGTTGGCAGGATCAGGTCTATATCACTAGACATTCCCCAGCTAATGGAGTCAGCAATGGCAAGCAAGGGCTATGATCCGAAACAAGTGAAAGAACTTCTCCTGCAGGCGTTGGAAACCGAACGCGGCGGCATCAAGATTTACACCGCCGCCATCGCCGCAGCAGTGAATGAGGACCTGCACAAGGAGTGGCAGGAATACCTGGATGAGACCAAGCATCACGAGAAGGTGCTGACCCAGGTTTTCGAAGAACTGGGATTGGACACCGAAGAGATGAGTCCGGGCAGAGAGGTGGTGGCGCATAACGGCGCCTCCTTGGTGGCCGCCATTGAAATGGCTCGCGCCAAAGCAGACGCCGCTGCAGCTGAGTTGGTGGCCTGTGAGTGTGTTGTTCTGGCAGAGACCAAGGACCATACGAACTGGGAGCTGATCGGCAAAGTCGCCGAGTCCTCCACCGACAAGCTCGCCAAGATCCTGAAGGCCGCTTACGAGGAAGTGGAGGAGGATGAAGACCATCACCTCTACCACACCAAGGGCTGGTGCCGGGAACTGTGGATCCAGGCGCTGGGCATGCCCGCGGTGCTACCGCCGCCGGAAGAAGTCAAGAAAGTGGAAACGGCCATCGGCGCCGCACGCGCCGAGCAAGCCCGCGAGGACATGCTCTAACCCTACAAACCCGCCCACCGGCGGGTTTGTTTTCATCCACCTGTGTTCTGCGCCTTCAGGCGCGCATCTTTTGAAGCAGGCACCGACATGGCAACTTCGCGTAAATCTAAGACCGCTCCCAAAAAGAATGTGAGCGGACAATCAGCGGCTCGCAACTCCGACAGTGCCGCTGCCAAGGCGCCGAGGCGGGGGACGGGTGATCTACTTGCCAAGCGGGCCGCTGACGTCGAGGCCACCGTGGCGGCCTTGCCCTTCAATGAGAACAAGGCTGCTGAGCATGGGCGGGCGCAGGCCACCATGCCGCCGGAGGGTACCGAGATCATTCCGCCCTCGCCGTTGGTGAGCGCCAGTACGCTGGCCGAATCCAATGAATCAGCCAAAGTGGGCACGCGTGCAGACGCCGGGACCAACCCCACCGTGGGTTCGCTGGATCGGGTGAGGGTAGATGGCAGCGGGCAGCGCCTGACGACCAATCAGGGCGTGCCGGTGGCCGACAATCAGAACTCGCTCAAGGCGGGGTTGCGCGGGCCTGCGCTGTTGAAGGATTTCATCCTGCGGGAAAAAATCACTCACTTCGACCATGAGCGCATTCCAGAGCGCATCGTGCATGCACGCGGTTCTGCGGCCCATGGCTATTTCGAGTCCTACAAGAAGCACACCAAACTGACCCGCGCCGCGCCGTTTCAGGAAGCCGGAAAGATCACGCCGGTATTCGTCCGCTTCTCCACCGTCGCCGGCGAGCGTGGCAGCAAGGACACGGCTCGGGATGTGCGCGGCTTTGCGGTGAAGTTCTATACCGATGAAGGCAACTGGGACCTGGTGGGCAATAACATGCCGGTGTTCTTCATCCAGGATGCGATGAAGTTTCCCGACCTGGTGCATGCGGTCAAGCCTGAGCCCCATCACGCCATGCCGCAGGCGGCCTCAGCTCACGATACGTTCTGGGATTTTGTCTCGTTGATGCCCGAGTCGACCCACATGCTGATGTGGCTGATGTCAGACCGGGCCATTCCACGTAGTTATCGGATGATGCAGGGGTTTGGCGTGCACACGTTCCGCTTCGTCAACGACCGGGGCCAGTCCTCCTTCGTCAAGTTTCACTGGACGCCGCTGCAGGGCACCCATGCGCTGCTGTGGGATGAGGCGGTCAAGATCTCCGGGTGCGATCCGGACTACCACCGGCGCGACTTGTGGGAAGCCATTGAGGCCGGCGCCTATCCGGAGTGGGAGTTGGGCGTGCAGGTGTTCTCCGAGCAGGACGCCGAGCGCTTCTCCTTCGACATCCTGGATGCCACCAAGATTGTGCCCGAAGAACTGGTGCCCATTACCCCCTTGGGACGGATGGTGCTCAACCGCAATCCGGACAACTTCTTTGCCGAAACCGAACAGGTCGCCTTTTGCACGGCCCATGTCATTCCTGGCATCGATTTCACCAACGATCCACTCTTGGCCGGTCGCATCCACTCCTACGTCGATACCCAGCTCTCTCGACTGGGCGGTCCCAACTTCCATGAGATTCCCATCAACGCACCGATCGCCCCGGTACACAACAATCAGCGCGATGGTCTGCACCGCCAAGCCATTCACCGCGGCAAGGTGGCCTACGAGCCCAACTCGCTCGGCGGCGGATGTCCGTTTCAGGCCGGAGCAGCCGGATTCGTGTCCTTCCCCGAGCCAGTGGAGCAGGACGAGGTGCGCGGCAAACCGGAAAAATTCGCTGAGCACTTCAACCAGGCTGCGTTGTTCTTCAACAGCCAGACGCCGGTCGAGCAGGCGCACATCGTCGCCGCGTTCCGCTTCGAGCTGTCCAAGCTCACCGTGCCGGCCATCCGTCAGCGCGTGGTCTCCATGCTGCGTAATGCCTCCGAGGAGCTGGCCGCCCAGGTGGCAGACGGGTTAGGCATGCCTTTGCCTGAGCCCATGCCGCGTGCCTTGCCCAAACCGCCCAAGGCGGAAGTGACCTCCTCCGAGGCGCTGTCCATGTTCGCGCTACCCGGTCAGGTCGGGGTGGCCACGCGCAAGGTCGCCATCTTCGTCGGCGATGGCGTGGATGGGGAGCAGGTGGCGGCGGCGCAGAAGGCACTGCTCAAGGCCGGGGCCGTCGGTCGCCTGATCGGCCCGCGGGTGGGCGCCTTTACCGCGGCAGACGGCAGCCAAATCGATGCCGATGCGTCCTTCGAAAACGAGCCGTCCGTGCTGTTTGATGGCGTCATTCTTCCCGATGGGGAGGCAACGGCGAAAGCGTGGGCGCGCGATGGGCGCGCGGGCGAGTTCGTCAAAGATCAGTTCCGCCACCTGAAAACCATCCTGGCCTTGGGCGAGGCGGTGGCCTTCGTGGAAGGCACAGGGATCTTGCGCGATGAGGAGGATGCCGGTCTGTTGCTTCATAGCGACCCGCCCAAGGGTGCCATCGCTAGCTTCTTGGAGGCCTTGGCGCACCACAAACACTTTGAGCGGGAAACCGATCCGCCGGTGCTGTAGAACCGCTGGCAGTTCTGTCAGGGTGAATACGGCCGTAGCTAGGATATCCACACCGTGGGACACGCAACGCGTGTCCCACGATGCCGAAATCCTATTGTCAGGGTGCCGGTGGGGTCTGGTTGAAGACCGCCCAGAATTTCCCCAACACCTTCAGCGCGGACACGAATTGAGCCGGTTCCACGGGTTTGAGCACGAATGCGTTGACGCCCAGATTCCACGAGGCAATCGCATCGGACTCCTGTCGGGATGAGGTAAGAATCACCACCGGCAGGTGCGCCAGCGCGGGATCGGCTCGGATCTGCGTCAATGTCTCGATACCCCCCAGCCGCGGCATCTCGAGGTCCAGCAACAGGACAATTGGGCGGTCAACGGGCCGCTCGGAGAAGGTGCCTTCGCCACGCAGATACTCCAACGCCTCCACGCCATCGAACACGCGCACGATGGGATTGGACAAATGCGCCTCGCGAAATGCATCGAGCACCATCTCGGCATCGTTATCGCTGTCTTCGGCCAACAGAATGGTCGGCAATACAGGAGGCAACATGATGGGTTCTACATGCGGATGAGACCGCTTCACTATAGCAACTCACATACATGAATAGGGCGTACTTCATTCGTTCTTCGCGATTGATCACGCCAAGCTTGCCTTGCGTGACAGGAGCCCAGTTATGACGTCCCAACGCACCTCGTTTTGGTATCGCAATGGCCTGTCGCTGGTATTGCTGGGCATGTTTTTGGTGTTCTTTGCCGCCCAGACGTTGACCGGTTGGCGGGCAGATAATCAGGAACGGGTGCAGCAGGGACAACCGGCGCAGCCCCTGACGACCTACCTGCAGGGAGGCCACTTCCTGTCAGCCACGTTTGAGAACTGGGAGAGCGAATTCCTGCAGATGGGCATGTACGTACTACTGACAGTGTGGCTGCGGCAACGCGGATCGGCAGAATCCCGTGAGCTGGATCCGGCGCAGGAACAAGAACGGGTCGACCCCGACCCCGGTGACGAAAGGCGGGGTGTGGAAGTGGCTCTACGCCAATTCCCTGAGCGTGGCTTTCGGCGTGCTTTTCCTGGGCGCCTTCTTAGGGCATGCCTATGGAAGCTGGCTGCATGAGAATGAGCAGCGCATCGCGCGGGGTTTGGCGGCCATCCCCTGGAGCGCGCATCTTGGGGGTGCGCAATTCTGGTTTGAGTCCATGCAGAACTGGCAGAGTGAGTTCTTGGCAGTGCTGTCCATTGTCGTGTTGAGCATCTTCCTGCGACAGGACAAATCACCCGAGTCCAAGGCCCTTGCCGCCTCCCATGGACAAACCGGGACGTGATGGCAGGTCAAGGAGCCTGTCGTTGGACGTGCTGATCCCAACCACGTGGCGTGCACGCCAGCGACAGAGCTAGGGGCTGCAGCGCTTCAATTCGAGCCGTCTGGCTCAGTGATCGGGCACCGATTGAAATTGCTGCGGAATTGACGTGATACCGCCATCACGCGCTTGCGCGCTCGATTGACGGCGCCTAGGGGGCGATGGGCCGCCAGCGCATTCCAGGGAGAGAACGCCAGCGATTTTTCCGTCTGTTCTGACAGGCCCGACCAGGCGCGTTGTGGCGGCAGCGCCAGGGTCGCCACGGTAATCCACGGGCTGACCTCTTCAGGCCAGGCGATGGAGGCATCTTCGATCGGCATGCGCTCCAGGTCTCGACACAGTTGGACGTTAAAGGCCCACAGTGCTTCCTCACTGGCCAAGGCGCTCTGGATCGCCTGGCGTTGGGCATCACCTTCATTGGGGATGGCAGTGCCAGCGAGCGCTTGCAGTGCAGGCGATAGCGGGGCCAACGAGAACTTGGCCATGTACGGTCCATACAGGAATGGGACCTGGGTGAAGTAGGTTTCTCCCAAAGGATGTCGCTGCGGCTCGCCGCCCAAGCCCTTGAGCTTACCGCTCTGCAGGCCGACCGCCTCCAACGCCGCCTCGGCCCCGCGCAGCGTGGCGGAGATGACGTTCTTGGTGCGCGGCATCTTTTCGGTGGTGGCGGCCAACAATTTGGCCGCGCCAACAAAACCGGCAGGCGTGGGCGCCGTAAAGGCCGGTCCATTGACCATCAGGAAATCCTGGGAGTGCCCCGGCAGACTGCCGGCCACACGTTCGCCCTCCACATGAAGCACCTTGAGGGCCAGCGCCCGTGGCGTGGATACCGTATCTGGTAGTTGCTCGGCAGGAGGCGAGGAGAAGCGCACCAACGCTTCGAAACAGCGCGCCTTGGCAAACAGGCCGTGGGCCAATTCCGGTGGCAGATCGCCATGGACCTGAAACGTGCCACGCACCAACGCGTGGCCCTTGGCATGCACGGCGCGATGGGCCACGCCTTCGTGCTCGGCGACTCGTTGCGCCATCTGCGAGAACACGGTCTCCAAGGCCAGGATCGCTTCGTTTTCCTCCGCACCAATGACCTCGAGGGATGACCTGAAAGGAATCGGCGAGGCGAGGGGAGTCATTAGTGGGGCGTCCTGTGAGAATCGGGAGTGCTACGCAGCGTCAGAAGTGGAAGGTGCTTTCAGACCCATTCGATCGGCAGCACGCGTAAGCAGAGGCACGCGCTGGAGTACCCACCGGCTCGCCCATCGCAGGGCGGCCTGTTTGCTTCGGCAGACCATCTGCTGGGGGACCACCTCCACCGCATCGAAGACTACGCTGGCAATCCAAGCCTCGCCCGCCGCGGCGACCTGCACCATAGGAATTGACGCCAGAAACACCGTGTCCGTACCGGCATCTTCAACCCAATGAAACGGCAGGGGTAGAGCAGGCTTTCCCGTAGCAGGCATCGGAGTAGGGGGCTTGGAGGACCTCGCGAAGCTGACAAAGCGCGCGTGTAAGCCCGGTGAACCTTAACGGCGAGGCGACGCGGCCAGTTGGCGATGGATCGAGGTGGCGGCGATGGCCGCCTGTCCGAAGGCCACGGAAATCTGGTTGATGGCACTGCTGACATCCCCGATGGCATACAGGCCGGGGATGGAGGTCTGCATGTGGGCATCGGTGAATAGCTCGCCCGATCGCAGTAGACGCGCACCCGCCGCCGTGGCCAAGGTAAAGCGTGACTGGGTTCCCAAGGCGGCGTACACCGTGTCGAAGCGATGGGCGCGACCGGTGTGATCCATCACCACACACGTATTGCCGGAGATGCGAACGGTGGGCTCACAACCGATGACCGGGATGTCCAGCTGACGTGCCTGCCGAAGTGAGTGGTGCGTGGCCTTGGACCCATCGGGGATCGTCAGGGCGGTTACGGTGGGAGAAAAAGCACGTAGAAAGCAGGCATGGCGCAACGCCGATTCCGGTGGGCCCAGGACGCCAATGGACGCATCGGTGGCTTCATACCCATCGCAGATCGCACACAGGCGCAGCAAGCCGCGCTCAATGGCCGTCTTGGGGCTCAGTCCCTTCAGTGTGGGCAGCGTGTCTTCCACGCCTGTGGCCAGGATCACGGTGTAAGCCTGCAGGCTCCGTCGGGGCAGGGTGACCGTAAAAACGTCCAGCCCCACTTCGATGCGGGAGGCCACGGCCTGGATGCACGTGACCCCGTATTGGCCCGCTTGCTCACCCAAGCGGGTCAACAGGGCGGTCCCGGCCACACCTGCCGGAAATCCCGGGCAGTTGTGAGTCTTGGGAATCCATTTCGCCCGACTCTGACCGCTATCGATGAGCGCCACGGAGCGATGAAAGCGACGCAAGTAGGTCGCCGCCGTCAGACCGGCCGGCCCACCTCCCACGATGAGGCAATCCCAGATCTTCGTCGGTGCGGAGGACTTCATGAGGGATTCCGGAGATAGGCAAGCCAGGGGTGGCAGGAAGTGATTTCACGCCGCCTCGACAGTCGGTGCGGCTATTTTTCACCAAACTGAACTACAGGAGCCGTGTCGATGTCTGCCGTCGTTCTGATCATTGAAGACAACCGCAGTTTGGCTGCAACCGTGGGTTATTTCCTGGAAGCCAAGGGCCTGGAAGTGGACTACGCGGTCGACGGCGCCGAAGGGTATCGGCTGGCCAGTGAAAATCGCTACGACGCGATCATCCTGGACGGCAACCTTCCGCGAATGGATGGCCTGCAGGTCGTCAAGCAGCTGCGCACGGAGGCGCGGGTGGCGACGCCCATCATCATGGTGACCGCGCGCGATACCCTGGAGGACAAGCTGGTCGGCCTGGAGGCGGGCGTGGACGATTTCCTGACCAAGCCCTTTGCGACCCAGGAACTGGAAGCGCGGCTGAAGGCCATCATCCGCCGCAACCGGAAGGAGGTCGCGCGAGCTGTGTTGCAAGTGGGCGATCTCACCTTGGATCCTGCCTCGCAGATCGTGCAACGGGATGGACGTCGCTTGGAGCTTACGCCTGCAGGTATGCGGCTGTTGACGATCTTGATGCGCGAATCCCCGCGCGTGGTCTCGCGCCGGGAAATTGAGCGGGAGCTGTGGGGCGATGATCTGCCCGATTCCGATGCCCTGCGCAGTCACATGTACAACCTGCGCAAAGCCATCGACAAGGGCTTCGTTACGCCCATGCTGCACACGGTGCAGAGCGCGGGCTATCGCCTGGCGGCAAACATCGGTCAGGCGTCCCATGCTCAGGATGCTCAGGCGGCCTGAGTAGCATGGGCCGCATAGATTCCCACGCTTTTGAGAACCTGGTGCAGCGCCTGTCCGCACAGGAAGGCGTTGCGCACTGTCTGCCGTATCCCGGCATGACGCCGATTCCAGACGGGTTCGATGCCTTCGCCAAGCAGGATGCGGCCAAGGCAGAAATGGAGTGGGGCGATGCTTGCCCTGCCTATGCCTTGGGGCTCATCACCTACGGCAGCTATGTGCTGCCACGGGATGAGGAATATCTGGAAGTGCTGTGGGATGAGCTTGGCGGCGATTCCACACAGGTATGGGCGCAAGCGCGGTCGCTGGTGCTGGCAACGTGGGCATGGTTGAGTAATCCACGGGTGCAGGAGCCTGGGCCAGGCGCTAGCCATAATGCGAGCGATCCCATCGGTCTGATGCACTAGCCTGTACGAGAGGTTGCTTTACACGGCCATGACATGACGGCCACCAAGATCAGGGACAACTGACTTGGAGAGGCCTATGCGTTCGAAATGTCTGTTTGCGGGGATGGTGTTGCTGCTCGCGCTGCCGGGGTATGCCGCCACACCCGACAACTCTCTGGCCGCCCAAGCCAATGATCCCGCAACCCGCCAGGGCATGGCCGCCCTCGTGCGAGCACAAGTGTTGCTGGATCGTGCCCATTTCTCACCCGGTGAAATCGATGGAAGGGCTGGCTCGAATCAGCGGCGTGCGGTACGCGGGTATCAGCAGGCGCGGAAGTTGAAGGTCAGCGGAGAACTGGATGAGGCGACATGGACCTCATTGAACCAGGACGCAGCGCCTGCCTTGGTGACCTACACGCTGACGGCCGACGATGTGGGACAACCCGTGGCTTCCATACCCGAGGACATGATGGCGCAAGCCAAGTTGCCCTCGCTGGCCTTTGAGTCGATCGAAGAAGCTTTGGGCGAGCGCTTCCATATCTCACCCACATTGCTGAAGGCGCTGAACCCAAACGCGGACTTTTCAAAGGCCGGTACGCCGTTGCAGGTGCCAAACGTGGCCGGCCTCACGGCGCTACCGAAAGCGGCCAGTGTGGTGATCGACAAGTCCGATTCCACATTGGGACTTCTGGATGCCAACGGTGCCCTTATTGCACAGTTTCCGGTGTCCTCAGGGAGCGAGAAGGATCCGCTTCCTGTAGGACAGTGGAAGATCGTCGGGGTCGCAGAGAATCCGACCTTCCACTACAACCCCAAGCTGTTCTGGGACGCTGACCCGGCGCACGCGGAAGCCAAAATCGCCGCTGGGCCTAACAATCCCGTGGGTACCCGCTGGATCGACCTGTCCAAGAAGCACTACGGCCTGCACGGCACCCCAGAACCCGGCACCATCGGGAAAGCCCAGTCGCACGGCTGTGTGCGACTTACCAACTGGGATGTTGAGCGCGTGGCGCGTGCCGTGTCGCCCGCGCTGTCAGTGACTATGCAGGAGTAGGGGTGAGATACCTGCTTGCGTTGATTGTCGTGGCCCTCACGCTGGCCGCCTTGTTGTGGACTGGGGTTGAGATTTCACCGACATCCCCCCCTGTCGCTACCCCCAGCGCACACTCCACCCCGACTGACATCGGCGCAGCTAAGCCGGCTGTCGTCGCGAGCCCGGACGCGCCAATGAAGCAGCTTCCATCAGATCCTGCGTTATCTGCACCTGCAGCACGCACGGATCCGTCGGGCACGCTGCTGATACCGGTGCAAGGGGTACAGGCAACCGCGTTGGTCGACACGTTTACCGATGCCAGAAGCCAGGGCCGAAGCCATGATGCGATCGACATCATGGCTCCTGCCGGCACTCCCGTACTGGCCGTGGCCGATGGCCACATCGAAAAACTGTTCACCAGCGAGCGCGGCGGACTGACGATCTACCAATTCGACCCCGCTGGGCGACTGGCTTACTACTACGCGCATCTGCAAGGGTACGCACCGGGGCTGGCAGAGCAACAGCAGATCACTCGCGGCCAACTGCTCGGATACATAGGATCCACCGGTAACGCCAGTCCTGACGCACCACATCTGCATTTTGCCATCTTCGAACTGGGCCCGGAGAAGCGCTGGTGGGAGGGCACAGCGCTCAACCCGTATCCAGCGCTGACGCAAAGCCAATAACGTAACGCCTGCCGCGCCCTCGGTCCGCGGCGCAGGTGCTGCTATAGAATCGGGTATTCACCCCGCGCCTAGCCGACCACAAGAATCCTTGAATGACTAAGACCACCTTGGACGCCATTGCGACCACGCGAGCTCGACTGGAAGAAGAATTGCGCGATCTGGATAAGCAAGAAGAGCAGCTACGTCAGCAGCAGGCCTCGGACGCCTACGCCAATGTGATGCAACTGCTGACCCAGTTTGGTGCCCACTTTTCAGCCAAGCAGAAAGCCGAGCTGGTGACGGCGCTGGGCAGTGGTGAGCGCGCACCTCGCAAGAAGGCGTCGAGCACTAAAGAGGTCGCCCCCAAGTACTGGTTGCCGCACAGCGGTGAAACCTGGTCAGGTCGAGGCCGTGCGCCTCGTGCCTTTGCTGCTTGGGAAGGCACGGCCGCCTACAAGGAATGGAAGGCACGCCACCCCAACGAGAAGTTCCCGAAGTTCCCAGGCTAGCGGCCGTATCGGTCGGTGTGAGGCCCAAGGCGGTGTGACGGTAGGGGAGGGTTCTCGTCATCTTCACTGTGTTGACCTCAGTCTCAGATCGAGAAGGAGGCCCGCCATGACACGCGATATTGTGGCAGAGCAAACGCCCCACACCGCCGATACACCCAGTCGTCACTCCATCACGCTGCAAGTCAACGGGAACGATCACGCCCTTGAGGTTCAGGCTTGGTCCTCACTGCTTGATGTGCTGCGTGAGCAGCTCGGTCTGACCGGCACCAAGAAAGGGTGCGATCACGGCCAGTGTGGTGCCTGTACCGTGCTGATTGATGGGCGCAGGATCAACAGCTGCCTGACGCTGGCCGCGCTTCAGGCGGGCAAGGACATCACGACGGTGGAAGGCTTATCCGATGGCCAAGCCCTCCACCAACTGCAAGAAGCCTTCCTGCAGCACGATGCCTTCCAGTGCGGCTACTGCACGCCCGGCCAACTGTGCTCGGCCGTGGGTTTGATCAACGAAGGCCGCGCCCGCACGCGTGATGACGTGCGCGAACTGATGAGCGGCAATCTGTGCCGATGCGGCGCCTATACCCAAATCACCTCCGCGGTGTGCGAGGTCGCGGGGATCGAGCAAGCACGCGATCCCAAGTGCCCCACTATTGTGGGGAGCGTGCCGGCATGAACCCGT
This sequence comes from Pseudoxanthomonas sp. LjRoot206, assembly GCF_056175725.1. Classification (NCBI taxonomy): domain Bacteria; kingdom Pseudomonadati; phylum Pseudomonadota; class Gammaproteobacteria; order Lysobacterales; family Lysobacteraceae; genus Pseudoxanthomonas; species Pseudoxanthomonas sp. LjRoot206. The sequence goes on along the minus strand of NZ_JBGFFI010000006.1, from coordinate 284,015 downwards.
TTACGTTGGTATCGGCCTCCGATTCTCGTGGCGCCCGCCAAGCGCTGGGTCACGTGGCGCAGCAGCCGCGCATTACCCGTCCTCAGTTCATTGCCGGTGGCACCAATGTGCTGGACTTGATGAAGGCCGGCGTGACCCAGCCCAGCCGCCTGGTCGACATCAGCGGCTTGGGGCTGGATGGTATCGAATGGTCACCCGAGGACGGCTTGCGGCTGGGCGCCACGGCCCATAACGCCGATACGGCTTATCACCCCCTGGTCAGCGAGCACGCCCCCCTGCTGGCCTCAGCGATCCTTGCCGGCGCCTCGCCCCAGATACGCAATGCCGCCACCAACGGAGGCAATCTGCTGCAGCGCACCCGCTGCGTGTATTTCTACGATGTCGCACTGCCGTGCAATAAGCGCGCGCCAGGCAGCGGCTGCAGTGCCATCGGGGGCGTGACCCGTCAGCACGCCATCCTCGGTGCCAGTGAGGCCTGTATTGCTACCCACCCCTCCGACATGTGCGTAGCCCTGGCCGCCTTGGAGGCGCAGGTCGAGGTGGAGCGGGGCCAGGGGCGCGAACTGATCGCGTTCTCCGATTTTCATCGCCTGCCCGGCGATCACCCGGAACACGATACGCACCTGCCGTCCGATGCCTTGATCACGGCGCTGCTGATTCCACCCAACCCCTATGCGGCTCATTCGGTGTATCTGAAAATCCGCGACCGGGCGTCCTATGCGTTTGCCTTGGTCTCGGTGGCAGTCGGGTTGGAGCTCTCCGATGAGGGAGCCGTGGTCTCGGCGCGCGTGGCCCTGGGTGGTGTGGCCCACAAACCGTGGCGACTGGAGGAGGCGGAAGCCCTGCTGGTGGGCCAGCATCCCACTGCCGAGGCGGCCGCGCGCGTGGCCGATCGGCTGCTGCAGGGTGCCATCGGGCAGGGCGACAACGACTTCAAGATCGAACTGGCCCGGCGCTTGGTGGTGCGCGGGATTACCGTGGCCGCCCACGGCACCGTCACCAATGACACGGCCCTCAAAAAATCATCTGGGGAGCAGGCCCATGAGTGAGGTCGATCCTCGCGTGCCTGTGGCCGCACCAGGCACCGGACATGTTCGCAAGGGGCAACCGCTTACCCGGATCGATGGACCGGCCAAAGTACAGGGTCAGGCCCGCTATGCCGCCGAATTCCCGGCCCCCGATCTGGCCTACGGCGTGGTCGTCAACACTGCGGTAGCCAAGGGCACGATTGTTGCGATCGATCTGGATGCCGCCCTGGCGGTGGAAGGCGTCCTGGATGTGCTCACGCACCAACGGCGGCCCAGGATGCGGGCAGGGCGCGTGTTTCATAAAGACTTGATCGCACCGGGCGGCAAGCCGTTCCGACCGCTTTACGACGAGCATGTGGTCTACAGCGGACAGCCGGTGGCGTTGGTGGTCGCTACCAGTTTTGAGGCGGCACGCCGGGCCGCGATGCTGGTGCGGGTGGAGGTGGCGCCCGAGCCCCACGCGACCTCACTGCGTGCGAACCTGGACAAAGGCCACAGCCCAAAAGGCATCAAATTCGGCTACAAGCCACCTCCCAAAGAAAAGGGTGACGCCTCAGCCGCGTGGCACAACGCCCCGTTCCGGATGCAGGCAACCTCCTATGCCGAGGCCCAGCACCACAACCCGATGGAGCTGTTTGCCACCACCGTCGAGCGGGATGCCCAAGGTTGCATGGTCGTACACGACAAGACCCAAGGCTCCCAGAACAGCCGTTGGTACGCCTCCCATGCCCTGGGGATCCCGAAGTCCCGACTGATCGTACGCAACGCCTTCGTGGGGGGTGCCTTTGGCTCGGGGCTGAGGCCCAACTACGCCCTGCTGCTGGCAGTGATGGCCTCCGAGTATCTGGACCGCTCGGTTCGTGTCGTACTGACACGCCAGCAGATGTTCACCTTCGGGCATCGGCCCGAGACGTGGCAGCAGATCCGACTTTCAGCTAACGCCCAAGGCCAGCTCCAGTCCATCGAGCATGATGTGCTGACGGAAACCTCGCGCGCGGAGGACTACACCGAGGTCGTGGCCAACTGGTCGGGCCAGTTGTATGCGTGCGAGAACATTCGCCTGTCGCACAAGCTGGTCGACTTGGACCGGTTCACGCCGATGGATATGCGTGCACCAGGCGCTGCCCACGGCGTCCATGCCTTGGAGGTGGCTATCGATGCCATGGCCTGCGAGGTCGGCATGGATCCGCTGGCGTTTCGGCTGGTCAATTACGCCGAGGTGCATCCCATCGAGGACAAGCCGTTCTCCTCCAAAGCGTTGCGCGAGTGCTTTGCCTTGGGGGCCGAGCGATTTGGCTGGTCACAACGCCCCCCAGCACCTCGTGCCACCAAGATCGGTACCGAGTATGTGGGGTGGGGGATGGCTACCGGGACCTGGGATGCCCTGCAGATGTTTGCCCGTGCCAAAGCAGTCCTGGATGCACAGGGCCGGCTTCGCGTCAGTAGCGCGGCCTCGGACATCGGCACGGGCACATATACCGTGATGGCCCAAATCGCCGCTGACGCCATGGGCTTGCCGCTGGAATACGTCACCTTTGAACTGGGTGACTCGACCCTGCCCGTGGCACCGGTGCAGGGGGGTTCTGCCCATGTGGCCACGATTGGATCAGCCATTGAAGGGGTCTGCGATAAGTTGCGCGCCGGCCTGCTCAAGCTTGCCAAACGACATCACGGCGAGCTGTTTTCGGGCTGCAAGGATGAGGATGTCGAGTGTGTCGAAGGGGGATTGCGGCGCAAGGCCGGTGGGGCCAGCGTTCCGATTGTCGAGCTGATGGCGCTGGCCAGGGACGGAAAACTGAGGACCAGCCATCTGCTCCTGCCAAACCAGCGTGAGCAGTCAAAGTATGCGCGAGCCACGCATTCGGCCGTGTTCTGCGAAGTGCGGGTGGACGAAGCATTGGGCACGATACGGGTCACGCGCGTGGTCAGTGCCATTGCTGCCGGCCGGATCATCAACCCCATGGCTGCGCGCAGTCAGATCTTGGGGGGCGTGGTATGGGGGATCAGCCACGCGCTGCATGAGGGCACCCACGATGATCATCGGCTGGGGCGCTTCATGAACCACGATTTCGCTGAGTACCACGTGGCCGTGAATGCTGACATCCACGAGATTGACGTGCTCTTTGCCGATGAAGACGATCGGGTGGTCAGCCGATTGGGAGCCAAAGGGGTTGGTGAAATCGGTCTTGTAGGGGTATCGGCGGCCATCGCCAATGCCATCCATCATGCCGTGGGCGTGCGCATCTACGACACGCCCATTACTCCAGACAAGGTCATGGCCGGACTTGCACACAGTGGGGCGATCTAGCGAAAGCGTGTGTCGATCTACTGTAGCTAGAACGCCCGACGTCGGACTCCCTGGCTGGGCTTACGCAGCCAGCAATTGCATCAGCTGATTGAGCCGAAACGGCTTCTGCAGGAAGTGCGCATACCCGGGCAGGCTGGGGAGCTGGCGCGGGGGATGGCCTGAGGCCAAAATCACACGCGCCTGAGGCCGTGAGCGCTTCAGGTGCTCGGCCAGATCAATGCCGTTTTCCGAACCGGGCATGTGCACATCGCTGACCAGGACATCGCACGGGAAGTCTTCCAGGATTGCCTTGGCGCTATGCGCATCCTCGGCAATGCGAACTTCCATGCCCGCGTCCTGAAGGACATCGGACAGCAGAGCGCGCAGCTCCACCTGATCCTCGACCAACAGCACCCGAATCGAGCCTCCCGCAGACGTTAGATCCGAGGAAGGACTGTCCGAAGCACCCATCTGCCTGCTGTTGGTGTCGTCCACTGCCACGTGCTCCCCTGAAAAAAGTTGGAAAAGGATTGAGATAAGGGCGTGAAGAAGTTGTAAACGTACATGAAGGTAGCATGGCGTTTTGCACTCGGGGCAAGGGCAGGGGATGAGCCAGCAGGACCAGGGGAAGCGGCACCGCGACACCATCATTTCCATCATCGCGTTGGGTTTGGCGGCCACCACCATCGGGCTGGAGGCTGTCATCCCGTTGGGCTATGCCGTCTGGCTGCTGTACTTCCTGGCCATTGGCGTAACGGTGTACCAGCGCCGACCGTGGGTGCCGGTGGCAATCGCCGCATTGGCGTGCACGTTGCTGGTGGTCGGTTTCAATCTGGCTCCCCCCAGTCACAACTCAGCCTTCTCCGTAGTGAATCGAACGGTGGGCGGGGTTTGCTTCCTCACCACGGCGCTGATCGTGATGCAGGCCATCCGCGCTCGCTTGCAGGCCGAGCGAGCGCTGTGGCTGCAGGAGGTGGAAAACGAGGTTGCCGGCGTGCTGCAAGGCGAGCAGACCCCTCACAGCTTGGCCGAGGGGGCACTGCGGGTGCTTTGCGATCATCTGGGTGCCCATACCGGCGTGCTGTACCGTTTAAACGGCCAGGAACTGGTCCTGGTGGGCGGCGTTGCGCTGGCGCGCGATGTTCCCAATCGGATTGCCGCCAGCTCGGGCCAGTTGTGGGAAGCCATCGCCAAACAAAGCCCCCGGGTAGTGCGTGGCATCGAGGCCTCCCATGTCGGTGTTGAGTCGGCGCTAGGTCGAAGCGCGGCCGTCAAACTGCTCGTGGCACCGCTCACCGCCGATGGCGCTGCCAGTGGGGCCCTGGAGCTGGGCCTGATTGAGTCCCCGGTCGATGAGTCCACGGCCATGGAGCTGCTGCAGCGGTGCGCCGATACCATTGGTATTGCCCTCAGAACCGCCATGCTGCGCAGTGAATTGATTGAGCTGCTGGAAGAAACCCAGCGCCAAGGCGAAGAACTTCAGGCCCAGCAGGAAGAACTGCGGGTGGCCAACGAGGAACTGGAGGAGCAAAGCCGCACCCTGCAGCAATCCCAGGTCAACTTGGAACAGCAGCAGGCTGAGTTGGAACAGACCAATGTGCAGCTTGAAGAGCGGACCCACGAACTCGAAGGGCAGCGACAGCAGCTGCTGTCGGCACAGGACAACCTGATGCGCAGTCGGGAAGACCTGCTGGCCGCCTCGCGCTACAAGTCCGAGTTCTTGGCCAACATGTCGCATGAACTGCGCACGCCGCTGAACAGCTCGCTGATCCTGGCCAAACTGCTGGCCGACAATAAGGAAAGCACGCTCACTGCGGACCAGGTCAAATACGCCCAAGCGATTCATTCGTCCAACAATGACCTGCTGGCGCTGATCAACGACATTCTCGACTTGTCGAAGATTGAGGCAGGGCACGTTGAACTGCAGGATGACACCCTCAGCACCGAAAGCGTGGTGCAGCGCCTACGTGAGACGTTCGATCCGCTGGCGCGCCAAAAGGGGCTGGACCTGGCGCTGGAGATTGCGTCCGACGCTCCGTCCCAGTTCGTGGCCGACGGACAGCGCCTGCAGCAGATCCTGAAGAACCTGCTGGCCAACGCCATCAAGTTCACAGAGCGCGGCTCGGTCACGATGCACGTCAAGCATGACGCCCAGAATCGCGTCGGATTTGTTGTGTGCGATACCGGTATCGGCATCGCCCGCGAGCAGACTGAAGTGATCTTCGAGGCGTTTCGGCAGGCCGATGGCAGCACCAGCCGTCGCTTCGGCGGCACGGGGCTCGGTTTGGCGATCTCGCGTGATTTGGCCGCCCGCATGGGCGGGGCACTGACCGTGGAGAGCGAACCCGGCCGCGGCAGTTGCTTTACCTTGGTCATCCCCACCGATGGAGCACCTGCCGCCGATCAGGATTCGCAGGCTGCACCCTCGGCACCGCGGACCATCAGTCCGGCGAATCAGGCCACAGGCCCGATCGCAGTACCCGCCACGACGTCTACCGCACAGCCCCCCGCCAGCGCACCGGCGGCCGCCAGTCCCATCACGCGACGCTATCCAGACCGCCTGATCCTGGCGATTGAGGATGACGTCGAATTTGGCCGGGCTCTGGTCGCCCTGGCCCAAGAACTCAGGTTTGACTGTGTAGTGGCCTCCACCGCCGAGGAAGGGCTGCGATTGGCCGCTGAGCTGCGGCCCAATGGCATCCTGTTGGATATCGGCTTGCCGGATGTATCGGGCTTGAGCGTGCTGGAGCGGCTGAAGCGCGATCCAGTCACCCGTCACGTGCCTGTGCATGTGGTGTCCGCGCTGGAGCGCACCCAGGTGGCCCTGGAGCTGGGCGCGGTGGGCTATCTGATCAAACCGGCTACCCGCGAGCGGTTGGCCAGTGCCATTGAACAGCTGGAACAGACGCACGCGCGCGATGTGCGCCGACTGTTGATCGTGGAAGATGATCAGGAACTGCGACAGAACCTGCAGCTCTTGCTTGCCCGCGATCAGTTGGAGATCGTCGCCGTCGGCACGATTGCCGAGGCGATCGAGAAGCTTGATGTCATCACCTTCGACTGCATGATTACCGATCTGGCCCTGCCTGATGGCAGCGGCTATGACCTGTTGGAGAAGATGTCGACCAGTGCAACCGGTGCGTTTCCGCCGGTGATTGTGTATACCGGTCGTGCACTGACACGCCATGAAGAGCAGCGTCTACGACGCTATTCCAAGAGCATCATCATCAAGGGGGCACGCTCGCCGGAACGGCTATTGGATGAGGTCACCCTGTTCCTGCACAGTGTGGAGGCAACCCTTCCCGGAGACCAGCAGCGCATGCTGCGGGAAGTCCGTCGGCGTGATGCGGTACTGGACGGCCGCAATGTCCTTCTGGTCGAGGACGACGTGCGCAACATTTTCGCCTTGTCCAGTGTATTGGAGCCGCTGGGTGTAAAGCTGCAAATCGCGCGCAACGGACGTGAAGCCTTGGACACCCTCGTCAATCAGGACTTCGATCTGGTGCTCATGGACATCATGATGCCGGAGATGGATGGACTGACGGCCATGCGCGAGATTCGTCGCAACCCGCAATGGCAGGATTTGCCGATCATTGCACTGACGGCTAAAGCCATGGCCGATGATCGCGAGCATTGCCTGGAGGCCGGTGCGAACGACTACATCGCAAAGCCGGTCGATGTGGAAAAGTTGGTGTCCTTGTGCCGGGTTTGGTGCGCGCGTCAATGACCCCCAGCGAGTTGTTCGATCTGGAGCTGGGGGTCTTGCTGGAAGCGCTTTACCGGCGCTACCACTATGACTTCCGCGAGTACGCGATCTCCTCCCTACGCAGGCGCGTGCGGCAGGCCATGGATCGTTTCCAGTGCGATAGCGTGGCCACGTTGCAACATCGGCTGCTCCACGAGCCGGCGCTGTTTGCCCAGGCCATGCAGTACTTCACGGTCCAGGTCTCTGAGATGTTCCGGGATCCGGACTACTTTCGGGTCCTGCGGGAGCAAGTGGTGCCGGTCCTGAAGACCTACCCGTCGTGCAAAATCTGGGTAGCCGGTTGCAGCACGGGGGAGGAGGTGTGGTCCCTGGCCATCCTGCTGGATGAAGAGGGCCTGCTGGAGCGCACGGTGCTCTATGCCACCGACATCAATCCTGAGGCATTGGCCAGCGCCGAGGCGGGGGTATTCGCATTGGATCGGATGGCTCAGTTCAGCCGTAGCTACCTGGCTGCCGGCGGTCGCGGCTCGCTCTCGGACTACTACACGACCGCTTACAACGGCGCCCTGTTCGATCGGCGCCTGAAACGCAACATCGTCTTTGCCGACCACAGCTTGGCCACCGACGCGGTGTTTTCCGAGGTCCACTTTGTCTCTTGCCGCAATGTGCTGATCTACTTCAAACGCAGTCTGCAGGACAGGGCAGTGGGCCTGTTCCATGAGGCCTTGGTGCACCGCGGCTTCCTGGGGTTGGGTAGCAAGGAATCCCTGCAGTTTGGTGAGCACGCGGCGGACTTTGAAGTGAGCTCGCGGGCACAGCGACTTTACCGGAAGATTGCATGACCTCTCCCGCGCCGCGTCTTTGCGACACCGTAGACGTGATCGTCGTGGGTGCTTCTGCAGGCGGCGTAAGCGCCGTGAGGACGCTCTTGGAGGCCCTGCCCACTAACTGTCCAGCAGTGGTGATGATTGTCCTGCACCTGCCGCGCGACCGACCCAGTCAGGCGGCCGAGCTGTTCGCACAGTACTGCGTGCTTCCTGTCGCCGAGGCGGAGGATAAGGCGCCACTTACGCCGGGCACGGTATGGATCGCGCCACCGGACTACCACTTGCTGGTGGAAGATCGGGATACGATGTCGCTTAGCCTGGATGAGCCGGTCCTGTTCTCCCGGCCTGCGATCGATCCCTTGTTCGAAAGCGCAGCGGCCGTGTTTGCTGATCGCGTGTTGGCGATCCTGTTGACCGGTGCCTCCAATGATGGCAGCGAGGGTGTCGCCGCCATTCGGGCCGGTGGTGGACTAGCATGGGTACAGCAACCGGAAGAGGCCAGCTCGCCCATGATGCCCGCCTCAGCGCTGGCCTATGCAGGCGCTGATGCGGTACTTACCCTGGATCAGATGCGTGTGCGCTTACGGAGCTTTCAGCCTTGAACTTGACCTTGTCCAATCCCGAGCCGGTGCGTAGCGAGCCGATCAATATCCTCGTCGTGGACGATGTGGCTGAGAACCTGGTGGCCATGCGCGCGCTTCTGCAAGCCGACGGGGTGCAGGTGCTGTGCGCCGCCTCTGGCGCGCAGGCACTGGAACTGCTGCTTGTCCACGAGGTAGCCGTGGCCCTGCTTGATGTGCAGATGCCTGAGATGGATGGCTTCTCGCTGGCCGAACTGATGCGAGGTGCGGCGCGCAGCCGGGAAGTGCCGATCATCTTCTTGACGGCCTCACCGAACGACCCCAAGCGCGCTTTCAAGGGGTATGAAGCCGGTGCCGTGGACTTCTTGCACAAGCCCATCGAGCCCCACGTCATCCTCAGCAAAACGAATGTGTTCGTCCAGCTGTTCCAGCAGCGGCAGCTGCTAAAAGAACGCGCCGAATCGCTGGAAAGAGCGCTCAAGCTCAATGAGACCATGATGGCGGTGTTGACGCACGACCTGCGGACACCGCTCTCGGCCATGCTGCTGTGTGCAGAGAAGTTGGCCCTGCAGCTTCCCGGGGATGAGCGCGTCCAAAGGACGCTGTCCCAGCTGGAAACCAGTGGTTGGCGGATGGCGCGGATGGTGGAGCAACTGCTGGATTTTTCCCGCATCCGCTCGGGCGGCTTCCAGATCGAGCCTCGGACCATAGATTTAACGCAGGTGCTGTTGGGTGCAATCGATGAAGTAAAACGCGTCCATGCCAGCGCGGACATTGCGTTTGAGCCCGGAAATCCGGTGGAAGTCAAGGCAGATCCGGATCGATTGACACAGGTGGTGATCAACCTGGTTGGCAATGCGGTGATCCATGGCAAAGAGGGACCTGTTCGTATCGTGTTGGAAAGCGCGAGGCAAGGCGCTGTGGTGGTGCGAGTCTCCAACGCCGGTCATATCAGCGAAGAGTTGCTTCCTCGCCTATTCGAGCCATTCAAGGGCGCATTCCATGCCAGCCAGGGACTCGGACTCGGGCTGTTCATTGCTGACCAGTTCGTCAAGGCACACGGCGGCACGCTGTCGGCGACCAACGACAACGGGCAAGTCCACCTGGAAGCTCGTTTCGCATCCCTACTGTAATGCCAGCGGCGGCATTGTTCTGGGTACAACCCAACTTCTACATCAGAATCCTTGGAAGGAAAGCAATGGAACTACTGAATCCTCAGCTTTAGCGTAGGTGTGGAAGATTTTGCGCTGCTATCCTCTTTGCGATGGCACGAACCAGAGTCCTCTGGCGAAATGTCGCCCATCGCAAGACCCAAGCCTTCCCCTCATCGAGGGAGGGAACCGTAATACGTTCGGGCGGCTCTCCATCATGCATGAGTGTACGCACCACCCACGCATCGCCAACAAGTTCGATCTGGGCTAACGGAATCTCCTGCAGCCGCAAGATCAGGCGATTACTGAACTCAAGCCACGAGAACTCGGTTGATAGTGGCTTGCTATACGCCATGAATATCCCTTTCACGATGCCTGACGCTGGATATTTGTCAATGCATACAGGTGTCTCACTCTAAAGGTATGCTCAGCGGTGTGACAGAGAGTGTCGCCACGTCACGCCCACGTCTTCACCGCGCATGAAGCCGCAAAAAACCCCCTGTCGCCCGTGAATGACGGCCACATACACCATGGGGCGAATCTCAACTGCTTCAACGCAGAGTGAGGTGAAGCGGTCCTCTTGGTCGCAAACAAACTCATTTCACAGCGTTTTGACGCTCAGAGCGCACGATGAGTGCTGGCTCGTGACATGGGACTTCACGTGGACGCTACCAAAAAGTTGTGGTTGGGACTAGGAACGTTGCTAGTCGTTTCTTTTGCCGTGCTTCTCTGGGCTGGTACAGAAATCTTCCGGACTGCCCCACCCATGCCGGAGCGCGTGGTGGCAGAAGATGGTCGAGTCCTTTACACGCGTGCTGATATCGAACGTGGTCGGCAAGTGTGGCAATCCATGGGCGGAATGCAGCTAGGATCCATTTGGGGCCATGGTGGATATGTCGCACCAGACTGGAGCGCGGATTGGCTACACCGTGAATCTGTAGCCATTCTCGACACTTGGGCGGCGGAAGAGGGGGCCACTACCTACAGGGAGCTTCCACTAGAAAAACAAGGCATGCTTCGAGCCCGTCTGGAAGCATTGATGCGTCCCAATACCTTTGACCAAACTACCAGAAACATTACGGTAGCAAACGTTCGTGCTGACGCCATAGCCGAGGTTGCATCACATTACGTCAGTTTGTTCGGAAATGAATCCAAAACGGCATCGCTTCGCGAAGCCTATGCAATGAAAAACGATACAGTTCCAGACGCTTCTCACCGTCAGGCATTGACGGGATTCTTTTGGTGGACTGCTTGGGGCGCAGGAACCGAGCGACCGGGCACGTCGGGTGAGACATTAGGCCCAGATCAGGCGGGGGTGCAGCCGCAGCGGGTCACATACACGAATAACTGGCCAAGTGAGCCCCTCACTGGAAACCGGCCGCCGCCTTCTCTATGGGTTTGGTCAGCCTTCAGCGTCCTTTTCCTAATTGCAGGTATTGCCCTTTTGGGTTGGCACCATGCACGCACTCGTGATGAAGATGAGCCGGCGTTACCGTCTACCGATCCCTTGGCGATGCTTCAAATCACGCCTTCCATGCGTGCGACGGCAAAGTATTTTTGGGTAGTTCTGGCGCTCTTCCTGCTTCAAATTCTTTTGGGTGCGATTACGGCGCACTACCAGGTCGAAGGGCAGGTCGCCTACGGCTACTCGCTGTCCGATGTGCTTCCATATTCGATTACCCGCACGTGGCATACGCAGCTGGCGGTGCTTTGGATTGCAGTCGCATGGCTTGCTACCGGTCTCTACATCGCACCAGCGTTGTCAGGCCATGAGCCTAAGTACCAGCGCTTGGGGGTGAATTTTCTCTTTTTCTCACTCCTGATCATCGTCGTAGGATCTTTTACGGGTCAGTGGTTGGCGGTCATGCAAAAGCTCGGGCTCGAGCACAACTTTTGGTTTGGCCATCAGGGCTGGGAATACGCCGACATGGGTCGGTTCTGGCAATGGTATTTGTTCATTGGCCTTCTGCTTTGGTTGGTCCTCGTAGGCCGTGCATTGTGGCCGGTGCTACGCGGTCCCAGGACAGAGACGCGAACCGTGGTGGGACTGCTTTTCCTGTCCACTGTGTGTATTGGGCTTTTCTTCGCTTCCGCGCTTATGTGGAATGAACACACACATATTTCTGAGGTCGAGTACTGGCGGTGGTGGCTTGTCCATCTGTGGGTAGAAGGTTTCTTTGAGGTATTCGCTGCCGCGGTGATGGCGCTGATCTTCGTCAAGCTTGGGCTGGTTGGCCCAAAGTCCGCCACGACAGCGGTGATGTTTGCCACGATCATCTTCATGTCAGGTGGCGTACTTGGCACTTTGCACCACCTGTACTTCGTCGGCACGCCGACGGCAGTGGTTGCTTTGGGCGCCAGTTTCAGTGCGCTAGAGGTCGTACCACTGGCGTATCTAGGATTTGAGGCGTATCACACCTATAAAATGGGTAAAGCGACTACTTGGATGGAACGATATCGCTGGCCCATTCTGTTCTTTATCGCCGTCTCGTTCTGGAATCTGGTCGGTGCTGGTCTATTTGGCTTCCTCATCAACCCGCCCCTTTCGCTTTATTACATGCAGGGTCTGAATCTGACGCCGCTACATGGACACACGGCCCTCTTTGGTGTCTACGGCATGCTCGGCATTGCGTTGGTGCTCTTCTGTTTGCGAGGTTTGCGTGGTCAGATGCAATGGAATACGAAGGCACTCAGAACAGCATTTTGGTGTCTGAATATTGGTTTGGCTTTGATGGCACTGTTGACGTTACTGCCGCTAGGTACGCTGCAATTGCTGGCAGCTATCGAGCATGGGTATGCTTATGCTCGATCGGCTGAGTTCATGCAGAAGCCCATTGTGGAAATGCTTGTTTGGATGCGAGTGCCTGGCGATGTGATCTTCAGCGTCGGCGCGCTCGCCCTTGCATGGTTCACGCTACGGCTCTGGGTGGCACCCCGGAGCCTACCGACCGCACCTAATGCAGATGGCGGCGATCCAACGAGATCTGAGAGTCGGTGACTCCATCAGGCATGAGCTGCTCGCAATTTGCGGGCAGCTCTTTCACCCTTAATCTTCCATGGCAAACGTGAGCATCAGTAGATATCAGTGTAGATACTGATCTTGACTGTGACAGCGTTTTTCAAGTCGGGGGTGCAGCCATCTTTGTATGGCCGTTGAACCTGTTCGCTTGAAGATGACCGAAGAACCTGCTTTCAATCAGCGTCGACTAGCGAGCTCCGCAAGGAGTTGCTGAGTAAGTTCTTGCTTGCGCTGTGGAATCCTGCGAAGCCATTGAAGACATTGCACCTCAAACTCTGTGCTCGCCACCTCGTTAGCCAGCACGCTTGGTTTCCTTCGGCGACCTCGTGGTGGCGTTCCCCGTCCCGTCGCGAGCCACTCAAAGCTAACACCAGCCAGTTCAGCTATCCTCGATAGATGCACGATACTGGGATTCGTACCGCCCTCCAGCCTTTCCCACTGGGCGATGGCGCTGCGATTGATGCCAAGCTCGACAGCCAACTCTCGTTGAGTGAGCGACGCTCTGGAGCGAGCACTCAATACCCTGGAAGCCATAGATTCGCTCACTGGTGGAAGCCCCGCTCATTCTGACGTTGTGGGAGGTGCACCTATTCCGGGGCGACGCTATCAATCTGGCAAGTAGCGCAATGTGACGTCCATCAGATATTGAATGACATTTGGGATCACATCTGATTTGGCGGATGCGCAGCGATGCACGACATGCGAGCATCAGAACGCATGCGCTCCCCCTAAACATGCAAAGCCCGCTATCGATTGTCTCGGTAACGGGCTCGCTGGAACCGTGGCTCGACTCGTTGTTGCCAGTTTTCCACCTCGGCGCTGATTATCCGCTGCAGCCGCCGCAACAGGCAGAGGGTAGGCGCTGTATGTCCTCTGGTGCGAGCGGGTGTCCGGCACGGGAGAACGCCGACAACAATTCTCCCGCCAACGCGCTGGTTGAGCAGCGAATTTTACCGGTGGAAACGTCGCGATCAACGAGAAGAGACGGATCTAGCTTCAGCAAAGCGTGCGCAAGGACGGTGAGGTCTACCGCTTTCTCGTCCACACGAATGATGTATTCCATCTTGTTCAAACTCCGGAGAATGGTTGCGCTGCCCTGTGGCAGCGCAACCTATGGACTTACTTGACAACCACCAGCTTGCCCTTCATCAGGGTGGAGTGGCCGGGGAAGGTGCAGAAGAAGCTGTAATCGCCGCCGGCGGTAAGCTTCTTGCCAGGGAAGGTGATCTTGGTCTTCTGTCCGCCGCCGATCAGCGAGGTGTGCGCGATCACGCGGGCATCGCTCGCCTGCACATAAGCGCCCGCCGCACCGGTCTTCATGCCGTCACGCGCGACGGCGGCCAGGTCGGCGGTCTTGGAGACGACGACGTTGTGGCCCATCGCAGTGACGGGCAACTTGCCGCTGTGGGTCAGTTCAATGGTGATGGTCGGGCAGCTGGCGGAGACGGTGGCCTCCTTCAGGTCGAACTTCATCGCGTCATCGCCCTTCAGGCTGACGGTGCAGTTGCCAGCGGCGTGGGCCATGCCGGCGACTCCGAACAGGGCAATGGCAAGGAGGGTCTTGGAAAGTTTCATCGTATAGCTCCGTTGGAAGTTGGTTTGGGGTGGTGTGGGTTCATAACATCACAGCTCGGCAAGCAACGCCTTGACCTGTGTCAGGAACTTCGGGTCAGCCGCTGCGCCGTTTACTTCGCTTCGTGCGCGAACCCGACCCTCGGCGTCTAGGAGCACCAGTACGCTGGTGTGGTTGATGCTGCCGTCGTCGCGGAAGCGGTAGCGCACGTCCAGCACGCTGGCGATCGCGCGGACATCTTCGTTGGCCGGTGTCAGGAACTGCCAGCCCTGCGGAACACGGTGGCGCTGCGCAACCTCGCGCATCGCCGCCGGCGTATCGCGCGCCGGATCCAGGCTGAGCATAACGATGCCCAGCTTCTTGCGTTCGGCCGGCGACAGCTGCTTCTGCGCGCTCTTGGCGTTTTCGATGATCAGCGGGCACATCAGGTGGCAGTTCGTGTAGAACATCGACACCACGCGGGGTTGCCCGCGTAGCGCCGCCCACGCCACCGGCGCACCGTTCGCGTCCTGCGTGCCGGCTTGCAGGTGGTAGACCGAATCGCCCGGCAGCGACTGCGCGTGCAGCGGTGCCGCCATGGCCAGCAGGGCGGAGAGGAACAGGGAAGGCATCTTCATGGTGTGCTCCTTGCACAGCGGAAACCGAGGTTGCCCAGCGTGGCCGCGGGTTGCAGCGCCGACAGCAGGACAAAGCGCTTGACCACGCCGTAGTCGCCGGGATCGTTGAAGCTCATCGCGGTGGCGCCGCAGTAGCGCAACGCCTCGCCGTCCTGCTGGCCACGACGGTCGCCGTCGCCGAGCAGCGAGGCGACGTCCTCGCTCCATTCCCAGTGCGCGCCATGCAGGCCACGGATGCTGTAGGCGTTCGCCGGCGCATCGGGCGCGGCATCGAGCGCATGCGGTGTGCCGTCGTTGACCTGGCGCATGCGCCACGCCGCGTCGTTGCGCGCATCGCGTCGTGTCGTGTCCGCCGCCGCGGCGTACTCCCATTCGACGAAGCGTGGCAGGCGTGCCTGCCGGGCGCGGCAATAGGCGTCGGCGGCATACCAGTTCACGTGCACGACCGGCGCGTCGGGGTCGACGTTGTCGCCCGGTGTGTCGGCGCTAGCCCACTGGCCCAGGTAGCCAGGGCTGGCGAACACCGCGGGAATGCGGTCGCGGCGCCACTGCGGCTGTTGTTCGAGGAACGCGGAAAAATCACGGTTGCTGACGGGGTTCTCCATCAGCGAGAACGAGGCCACCCGCACCACGCGGGTGGCCTCTTCGAAACGCACGGAAGAACGGAAGTCGCCGCCCTCGACCAGCCGGTATGCGTTGCCGGCATCGCCGGCGACCGCGAAGGCGGGTGCCAGCGCGAGCGCAAGGAGCAGGGCGGTCGGGGGCAGCGTCCGTGTCATCCGTTCCTCACTTCCCGGCCGCCGGCTTGGCTTCCGGATACTCGATGTCGTGCTGCTGGCCCGTGTAGATGTCCGGGTTCTTCGCGCCCTCGACCTTGAGGATGCCCAGCGAGCCCTTGTGGAACGTGCGGAAGATGCTGTGGTCGACCAGCACGAAGTTGCCGGGCACGTCCGCCTTGAACTCGACCATGGCCGAACCGCCGGCCGGGATCAGCGTGGTCTGCACGTTCTCCTGGTATTTGCTGCCGCCCTCGGTATAGACCTTGTCGAAGATCTCGCCGATCACGTGGAAGCTGGAGACCAGGTTCGGGCCGCCGTTGCCGACGAACATGCGGATCGTCTCGCCCGCCTTGGCCGTCAGCGCGTTGTCGCCCTGCAGCGCATCGACCGAACCGTTGAACACCACGTAGGTCGGATGCTCGTCGATGGCCTTTTCCAGGCTGAAGGGCTGCAGGCCCGGCTCCCCGTACGCGCCCTCGGTGTAGAAGTCGCCCTGCACCACGTAGAACTCCTTGTCGACCGGCGGCAGGCCTTCTTCCGGTTCCACCAGGATCAGGCCGTACATGCCGTTGGCGATGTGCATGCCGACCGGCGCCATCGCGCAGTGGTAGATGTACAGGCCCGGATTCAGCGCCTTGAACGAGAACTGCGTTTCCTTGCCCGGCAGGGTGAACGTGGCTTCCGCACCGCCGCCCTGGCCGGTGACGGCGTGCAGGTCGATGTTGTGCGACATGTGCGAGTCATGGCGGTTCTTCAGCTTGAACTCCACCGTGTCGCCCTTGCGCACGCGGATGAAGCTGCCCGGCACGGTGCCGCCGAACGTCCAGAAGTTGTAGGTCACGCCGTCGGCCATGCGCATGTCCTTCTCGATCATCTCCAGATCGACGACGACGTGGGCGGGCGTCTTGCGCGTGATCGGCGGCGGCACCATCGGCGGCACCGTCAGCACGGCGTGGATCGTCTCGCCGGCGGGGGTGATCTTGCCGCCCTCGGCGAAGGCGGGGCCCGCGAACAGCGCCGCGAGGGCGCAGGCGAGCAGGGACGGGTAAAGGCGTTTCATGGCGTTTCCTTCGATGGCTCTCGGTGGGTGTGTGGCCATGGTGGAAACGCGACGCTGGCGCGACGTTGATCTGAATCAATCCGAGGGGGTCGAACGCATGGATTCGCGCGTGCGCTTGACCGAAGTCAAGCGTTGTCGCGCCTGCGACAACCCGTCGCATCTGCGTGCCGAAGTGCGCCGCGAGAATGGCCGCATCCCATGAGGAGATGCGTCATGAACCGCCATTTGTTGACCCTCGCCCTGCTAGGCGCGCTCGCGAACATGTCGCTGGCGCAGGCAGAAGAACCCCATGCCTCAATGCATGCCGAAACGCTGGCGACCACCACGCTGGACGGCATCGTCGTGGTCGGTGTCGCGCCCGCGATGGCGACCACCTTCATCACCGACCCCAAGCTGCCGCGCCAGCCGGTGCCGGCCAGCGACGGCGCGGACTACCTGAAGACCATCCCCGGCTTCGCCACGTTGCGCAGCGGCGGCACCAACGGCGATCCGGTGCTGCGTGGCATGTTCGGCTCGCGCATCAACCTGATGACCAACGACGGCGCGATGAGCGGCGCCTGCCCGTCCCGCATGGACAATGCGCTGTCCTACATCGCGCCGGAAACCTACGATCGCCTGGTCGTCATCAAGGGGCCGCAGACGGTGCTGTGGGGCGGAGGTGCATCGGCCGGTACGGTGCGCTTCGAACGCGAGATCCCGTACTTCGCCGAGCCCGGCGTGCAGGCCTCCGGCAGCGCACTGGTGGGCAGCGGCAACCGCAACGACCAGGTGCTCGACATCAGTGCCGGTACGCCGCGCGGCTATGCGCGCGTATCCGCCAACCGCTCCGAAGCTGACGACTACGAGGATGGCAACGGCGACGTGGTGCCGTCGGCCTGGAAGAAGTGGAATGCCGACGCCGCGCTGGGCTGGACGCCGGACGAGGACACGGTACTGGAACTCAGCGCTGGCAGCGGCGACGCGCAGGCGCGCTATGCCGGTCGTGGCATGGATGGCGCGCAGTTCCGTCGCGACAGCCTTGGCGTGCGCTTTGAGAAGAAGCGCATCGGGGGCGTGCTCGATGCCGTGGTGGCCAACGTCTACCAGAACGACGTGGACCACGTGATGGACAACTACACGCTGCGCGACCCGGACCCGACCGGCAGCATGCCCATGCCGATGGCCAGCAACGTGGCGCACCGCACGCGCGGTGGCCGCGTCGCCACCACATGGCAGTCCGGTCGCTGGGAAGTCACCACCGGCCTGGACCTGCGTGCGAGCCGGCACAGCCAGCGCAGTGCGTCGGGGCGTGGCGCGTACCGCGCGGTACCGTGGACGTTCGATGCGAAGTTCCAGACCTGGGGCGTGTTCGCCGAGACGCACTGGCACATCACCGACACCCACCACCTGATGAGCGGCGTGCGCCTCGATCGCGCCAAGGTGGAAGACCTGCGCCTGCGTACCGGCGGCATGATGCCGATGCCGAACCCCACCGCCGGCATGGCGCGCGAGGAATCGCTGCCCAGCGCGTTCGTACGCTACGAATACGACATGGGCGGCCGCTGGGGCGCCTACGCCGGCCTCGGCCACACCCAGCGGATGCCCGACTACTGGGAGCTGTTCTCGCCGACGCGCGGCCCGGCCGGCGCGCCGAATGCCTTCGCCGGCGTGCAGCCCGAACGCACCACACAGCTCGACATCGGTGTGCAGTACAAGGGCAGCAAGGTCGATGCCTGGGCCTCGCTGTACGCCGGGCGCGTGCAAGACTTCATCCTGTTCGACTACGCGCGCGGGATGATGGGCAACACCACGCAGGCGCACAACGTCGACGCCGCCATCCGCGGCGGCGAGGCCGGCATCGACTGGCGGCCCGCCGACGGCTGGACGCTGTCCGGCGCACTGTCCTACGCCTGGGGCGAGGTGCGCGACACGGGCACGGCACTGCCGCAGATGCCGCCGCTGGAGGCGCGCCTGTCCGCCAGCCGCGAGCAGGGCGCGTGGACGTGGGGCGCGCTGTGGCGCGTTGTCGCGTCGCAGGATCGCGTCAGCACGCGCCAGGGCAACATCGTCGGCCGCGACCTCGGGCCGAGCGCGGGCTTCGCCGTGTTCTCGCTCAATGGCGGTTACCGGTTCAGCGATGGGGTGCAGCTCACGGCCGGCATCGACAACCTGTTCGACCGCGCCTACAGCGAACACCTCAACCTGGGCGGCAACAGCGCGTTCGGTTATCCGGCCGATCCCGTCCGCATCGGCGAGCCCGGCCGCACCGCGTGGGTGAAGCTCAACCTGCGCTACTGACGTGCGAGGGTCTCGGCCTCATCCGACGGGACCCTCGGGCTGCCACCGCCAGGCCTGGCTCCAGCACTGCCATTGCGCGTATAGGCTTGCCGCATAGGCGGCCGCCAGCGCACCGCCCGCGACGCGCGCCAGCGCGGGTTCGAAGATCGCAACGACCAATAACGCAGCTGCGGTCGCATGCAGGGCGAGCGCACGTCGCTTGCCGGCTTCCGCGAACAGGCTGCCCACGCCGGGCACGCGGATGCCGCGCGGCACGCGCTGGCGCAGTGCGATCCAGGTGAGGAAGCCGGTGATCTCCAGCGCCATGCCGACCACCAGCAGCGGCAGGCCGATGCCCAGCACCAGTACGCCGAGCAACAGCGGCGGCACACCGGACCAAAGCGCCGTCAAGGCTGCAGCGAATAGGCATACGCATCCCGCGTGCCAGAAGCGGCGCAGCACGAGGTTGCGACGATGGCGCGAGCGCGCCTGCAACACCAACACGGCGATGGCGAACACGGCAAACGGCCACGCCGCGATGCGCCATGCCGCATCGGGCAATGCGCTCGCCTGCGCCGCTACCACGATACCCAGCACCGCGATCACGCCGGCGTGCCACAGGCGCGACCACCAGGCGGGCAGCGCCTGCGCGCCCTGCAGCATCGGCAGCGTCACGCTGCCGACGGCGGCGAGCAGCCCCAGCCCCCAGCCGACGACGCCGACGATGGCATGCAGGTCCACCAGTCCCGCAGGTGCGGATGGGCGCCAACCGGTGCGCGCGGCCAGCAGCGTCAATCCCAGTGCGGTAGTCGCGAGCAGGGCGAGCAAGGCCAGGCCGATACCGTCGCGCACCACGCGCACGCCGGCGCCGCGTACGACGGCGATCAGGGCCAGCGCAGCGAACAGCGTGAGCGAGGCGCCGAGCAGCACACCCGACAGCGGTGCCAGGGCGCGGACGTGCCGCGCTAGCGTGACCAGCAACAGCACGAGGCCGGTGTTGAATGCACCATGCAGCCACGGCACGCAACGGGCGCAAGGCAGAGGGCTGCCGGCGGCGACGGGCAGGAACTGCACCAGGCTGCCGAGCATCGCGTTGCCCAGCAGGCCCAGCGCCAGCATATGCACGAGGACCAGGGTCGTCGGCGTCCAGCGCGACAGCACCACCATCTCGCCTTGCCAAGCCATCCACCCCCCGGCGACGATGCCCCAGGCGAACCCCGTCAGCAGGAAGCGCATCGGCAGCGCCGGTGGGGGCGCCTGCGCGAACGCGAGCCCGCTCATGCCGCGCGTGGCGGCTGCAGGATGTCCCGGTCTTCTGCGTGGCAGATCGCGATGCACGCGCTGCCGGTGGCGGCCGTATACACGTGGTAGGCAAAACCGCCTTCATCCAGGATCGGCAGCAGGGGTAGCGGCGGCCTTGGCGTCAGCGCCACCAGCCGTTCGCCGCGCCGCAGGGTACCGAGGCTGTCGAGGATGCGCTCCATCGGTTCCGGCGCAGGCAGGTCGCGCACATCGAGGCGCAACAGGGTCAGCGCGAGTGCCATGCGTCCTCCGCGTTCGTCTCGTCCACCACCGGCCTGCAGTCGAGCGACACGCCGGCCGCATCCAGTGACTCGCGCACACAGCAGGCGCAGGCGCCGAACGCCTCGGGCAGCATCGCGGTGTCGAACGCGCTGTCCATGTCCGTCAGCCGACCAGCCACAGCAGCCATCCCCAGGGGTCGTGCGCCCGCGCGATGCCGTACACCTGCAGGAAGCACAGCAGGGCGGCGGCCACCAGGCCCGCGCGTGCACCGACGCTCAACGAGGGGCGGAAGGCCGCGATGCCGCAGCCGACGTAGGCGGCCACGAACACGATCTTCGCCACCAGCCAGCCGTTGGCGAACAGCCCCGCCGGCAGGATCGTCACCAGCATCATCGCGCCGGTCAGCAGCACGGTGTCGATCGTGTAGCTGGTGTAGCGCACCAGCGCCGCGCGCGGCCAGCGCATGCCGGCGAGCAGGCCGAGCGCGCGCAGCGCGAACAGCGTGCCGCTGGTCATCGCCGCCGCCACGTGGACCAGCTTGATATCGGGATAGAAGGTCATCATGGCGCTCATCCCGGCCGCCCGTCCGCGCGCGGACTCAGGTAGATGCCGCCGATGCGGCCCACCCAGGGCGCCAGTGCCAGCAGCCAGCCAATGGCCGCCGCGGCCTGCCACGCCATCGCATCCGGCGCGAGGTCGGCGACGATGCGCATCACGGCGACCACCTGGATGGCGACGAACGCGAACCACGCCACCTTCGTCATCGCCAGCGGTCGCCCGGAGTGGCCCTGCGTCACCCGCGTGACCATGGCCACCAGTAGGCTGCCGAAGAAGCCGACGAACATCGCATGCATCGGCGCACGTCCGAGGATGAAGTCGTCCGTCGCCAGGAACGTCACGCTCTGCACGACGTACAGCAGGAAGGTGATCGGCAGCCAGGCCGTGCCGATGAACAGCACTGCCAGCAGACCGGGCATGCGCCCGCGCGGCCACCAGCGATGCACCGCCCACGCGGTCAACACCAGCAGCGGCGCATCGGCCAGCCACAACCACGCGTAGGCATGCACCAGTTCCAGACCCAGGTGCACCATGAGCAGCGCCCACACCGCGCCCAGCCATGGCAGCGAACGCCACGGCACGTAGCCCGGCACCACGTTGCCGGCGAAGAACGGGAACATGCGGTGCGCGACCGTCACGTACACCGGCAGCAGCAGGCCGAAGCCACCCAGCTTGATGCTGGCGAACGCCCATGTGGGGGATGCGCCCAGCGCGAAAGCTATGAACATCGCCAGCCCCAGCCAGCCCAGCAACAGGCCGGCGAAGCACGAGCGCGCGTGCCAGGTCGTCGCGGTGTCGTCGGCGAGCAGGCGGCCCAGCGTCAGCAGCGCAGCGGTCCAGCCGGCCAGCGCCATCCACAGGCCGACGGTCAGTCCCGCCTGCCAGCCGGCCACGCCCAGCAGGATCGCCAGCTGCCCGCCCATCAGGCCCAGCCCGACCGGCACGTAATGCCAGCGCTTCAGGTCGGGCATGCCCATCCAGCGCGGGAACACGGTCAGCAGGAAACCGAAGATGAAGCTCGGCAGCACCAGATACTGCATCAGGAACGCATGCAGCCAGCCCGCATAGATCGGCGTCTCGGGCATCGTCCACAGGCCCCAGCGCGTAGCGACCAGCCACAGCGTCCACCACAACATCGCCAGCAGCACGTTGCCGGCGCCGATGAAGAACATCAGCCGGTGCGGCGCGTGCGCCAGCCAGGCGGGCGAGGGACCGGGCAAGAGTGGCGCGGTGCGGGAGCGGGGCGGGGCGATGATGTCGATCTTCATGTGGCCAGCTTGCGCTTGACCAAGTGAAGTCGCCTTGACGTGGATCAGGTGGGAACCGTTTTGCGGTTTGGAAGCGCCTTGACCGGAGTCAAGGCCGGGTGCTGGGGCACCGCCTACAGTAGGGACATTCGCGCAATCGCGCCCAAACCACCTCAAAGTCCCCATGTCTGAGAATGCCCTTCACACCGCCCAACAACGCCAGCAGGCCATGACCGAGGCGCTGCGCGCTTGGGACCCGGAAGCCGAGGTCACCTTAGAGTCCAGAACGGGCCGTCTGATGGTGATGACCACGCTGCCCACCGAACGTGTGATTGCCCTGCTCAAGAGCATGGGCGAACAGGCCAAAGCCACCAGTGCCGAGCCCCCCAGTCACAAGGCGGGGCAGTGCTGTGGCGGCTGTTCCCAATGATCGGCAAACTTCCTGTACTCACTCAAAACTGAGATGTGCAAGCAATTTGGTAGTGTCGTACCACCCGATGGTGTCGCATGCACCGGCTTCTACCTCGTTGCACGGAATTCTAGTTTTCTTTGCGGAGAGACCCGTTTCGGCAGCGGGCAAGAAGGAGCGACAGACTCCTCATGCTTTATACGAGACCCTGCCGAGCCAGACCTGGATGCGTCCACGGCACCCAGAGTATCGGTGCTCGCATACAGTTGCGCCGCCCTCCGAACTCCCCGGAGCTGATCGAAACCAGGTAAGCATTGATGTGCGTTGGTCGCGGCCGATCCGTTCCTTTACTTCTCACGTGCGCGGCAAATTCTTGATCTGAACATGTTCAGACGTTCGAGTACACGTAAAGGGACTTAATCATCCTCGTTACGCAAAAAAGAGAGCCGCTATCGCGGCTCTCTTGCTGCAATGTGCAGCAGTTAACCCTGCCTCCCTCGCGAAGAGGCAGGGTCAAGATTACGCCTCGCTAGGCTGCGCGGCGGGCAGACGCTCGCGCTGCGGGGCCACCCACAGGCGAAACACGAACCAGGCCAGCGCTACCGCGCCCACGCTGAAGAGGGTATCGGCAGGCACGCGCATCCAGACGAGCATCTCCACGATGGGCTGCTGCATGAATTCGGCCGATCGTGCGTACCAGTAACCATGATCCACCGAGGCGATCAACTGAAGGATGCCCAGCGGCAGCAGGGTGAAGGCCGCCATGCCCGCCAAGCCGAGGTTAAGCGCCCAGAAAGCCGTCTTCAGCAGCCTCTCGTTCCATGCCACATCTGGCTTCAGGCCGCGCAAGCAGAACAGCATCAACCCGATCCCCAGCATGCCGTACACACCGAACATCGCCGTGTGACCATGGTTGGCAGTCAAGTTCAGGCCCTGCATGTAGTACAGCGGCAGCGGCGGATTGATGAGGAAGCCAAACAGACCGGCGCCCACCAGGTTCCAGAACGAAACAGCCAGGAAGAACATGATCGGCCACTTGTATTTCTGCATCCAGGGCGTGGCTTTACCCAGCTTGTAGTTGTGATAAGCCTCAAAGCCGACATACGCCAGCGGCACCACTTCCAAGGCGGAGAAGCTCGCGCCGAGCGCGATCACAGACGGTGTCGTGCCAGTGAAGTACAGGTGATGAAGCGTGCCGAGCACACCGCCGGCCATGAAGACGATGGTGGCAAACAGGACGGTCAGTGTCGCGCTACGGACCTGCAGCAAACCCAGGCGCGTAAACAGGAACGCGATGACTGCTACCGCGAACACTTCAAAGAAGCCTTCGACCCACAGATGGACCACCCACCAGCGCCAGTACTCGACCATCGACAGGTGTGTATGCTCACCCCACATGAGGCCGGCCGCATAGAACAGACCAATACATACCACGGAGAGGAAGAGCAGACCGACGATCGAGCGTGAATCGTCGCCTCTGCGAATCGCAGGCCACAGAGCACGACCGACCAAGGTCAGCCATACCAGCAGACCCACGAACAGGAACCATTGCCAGAAGCGTCCGAGGTCTACGTATTCCCAGCCCTGGTGACCGAACCAGAAGTTCTTGGCCAAGCCAAGCTTCTGCATCACCGCAAACCATTGCCCGGTGAAAGACCCGACCACAATGATCAATAGGCAGGTCCAGAGGAAGTTCACACCGAAGCGCTGGAACTTTGGCTCATGGCCGGAAATGGCCGGGGCAATGTATAGCCCCATGCCTAGCCACGCGGTGGCGATCCAGAGCACCGCCAGTTGCGTATGCCAGGTGCGCGTAAGCGAGTAGGGCAGGATGTCGGCCAGCGCGAAGCCGTAGGCCTCCTGGCCTTCGACTTGATAGTGGGCCGTGGTCGCGCCCAGAAGAATCTGGACCAGGAACAGCGCGATGACCACCCAGAAGTACTTCGCGGTGGCCCTCATGGAAGGCGTGACCTTGATCGATGCCAATGGATCCTTCTTCGGCAGCACCGGCACCATTTCCTCGCCGTGGCTGGTGGCGTAATGCCAACCCAGCAAACCGATGCCTGCGATCAGAAACAGGACGCTGAACACGGTCCAGATAAGCAGATTGGAGGCGGGTGTGTTGCCCACCAGCTCGTCGTGCGGCCAGTTGGCGGTGTAGGTGATCTTGGAGCCAGGCCGCTCCGTCACTGATGCCCATGCCGCCCACCAATAGAACGCGGTCAACTGGCGCCGGTGCTCGGGCTCAGCCACCGTGTTATTGCGCATGGCATACGCCTCGCGCAGCTGTGCTGTAGACGGATCATTGCCAAACAGCCGCTGATAGTGATCACCGACATTGGCCATCGCTTCAGCGCGATCAGCGGTTATGGTGATCGTGCCGTTGGCAGGATCATAGCTGTTAGGGCGCAACAGCCCTTGGACGCGCTTGGCATAGGCCGCCTTGGTAGCCTCGTCCAACTGCTTGTAGCTTTCGACGCCTTCCTCGCGCTTGGCCCAGATGTCCAGGACCGCCTCTGCTTCACGATGCAGCCAGTCCGCGCCCCAGTCAGGTGCAACATACCCGCCATGCCCCCAGATGGAGCCCAACTGTTGCCCGCCAATGGATTGCCAGACCTGACGACCGGTCTCAATATCTTGCCGCGTGAAGATGACCCGGCCCTCAGGGGTGACCACCTGTTCGGGCATGGGGGGCGCTTGGCGATAAGTTTCACTACCGATCCAGAGCAGGACGGAGAACGAGGCTATGAGTAGGGTCGCCAACCCAATCCATAGCTTGCGTGTCGAATTCATGAGAGAGCTCGTGTTGGGGAACGGCCGCATCATCGGCGCAACCACCTGCGAGCTCCATGACCCAAGTCAAGCGCACTAGGATCTTCCGGGTATCCACATCCAAATCTGCTCGACTCGTCTACTACTTTGCCTTGACAGCGCTGAGCGGCAATAGGTCAAGACAGATCTCAGGTGCCGCCCTATCCACGGCCTATGCACTAGTCCCGCAGTACGGCCAGCGCGAGAGCTTCCAGGCGGGGTAGATCGAGGATCTCTACATCACGCTGCTTGATGTGGAGCAGGCCTTCCTTCTCGAACCGGCGCAGCACGCGGCTGACCGTCTCCGGTGCCTGGCGCAGGTAGTTGGCAATGTCGGTGCGAGCCATCGTCAGCTGGAACCGGCGCGGCGAAAAGCCACGTGCGGCCAGTCGGCGCGAGAAGCCGATCAGGAAGGCGGCCATGCGTTCGTCAGCCGTGTTATCGCGTGCGAACAGCGCGGCCACACCGATGTCGCGGCTCATCAGCTTGAAAAGGTGCACCTGCAGATTGGGCAAGCGAGTGGCCAGCATCGCGATCTTGGGGAACGAGAAGCGGCACAGCATCACCGTGTCCAGGGCGATGGCGTTGCAGGGATAGCGGTCGCCGTGGATCGCGTTGAGGCCGATCACTTCGCCCGGCAGGTGGAAGCCGAGCACCTGCTCGTGCCCGTTCCGGTCAATCTGGTAGGTCTTTACCGTGCCGGCGCGCACTGCGGCGATCGCGCCGAACGGGTCGCCTTCTCGGAACACGTGCTCGCCAGCGCGAAGTGGACCGACATGTTCGACCAGCACATGCAGGTCCATCAGCGCCCGCTTGTCCATGCCCTCGGACAGGCAGGCCTGCGAGAACGCGCAGGTGGAACAGAAGGTCAGTGAATCGCCATCATCGGCGACGATGCTTGCATCGGTGCGCGGGAAGACCAGCGGCGAGGTCATGCGGACACTCCCGGGAAAGTCAAACCGTGCGCGAGAAGCGGGGCGTCGAAGCTGCGTTGGTGGGTAGGTAGCGATCGAAGCACATGGCGATGATACGCAAGAGCAGGCGTCCTCGCGAGGTCGTCTGCAGGCCATCCTCGCTCAGCTGTACTAACCCGTCATCCTGCAAGGGACGTAGGCGCGCCAAGGCATCAGCAAAGTAAGATGTGAAATCGATCACATGGCGGCGCCCAAGCTCTTTGTAGTTCAATGTCCCATGGCACATCAACTGCTGGATGACGTCAGCGCGGATCTGGTCATCTTCTTCCAGCCGCATGCCGCGCCACACCGGCAAGTGGCCCTGGTCGATGGACTGCTCCCAACTGCCAAGATCACGTGGGTTCTGGCTGAAGCTCGGGCCGATGTGACTGATGGCGCTGACGCCCAGGCCCACAAGATCGCTCTCGGCATGTGTGGTGTAACCCATGAAATTGCGGTGCAGGCTGCCGCGTCGCTGAGCCTCGGCCAGGCTGTCGCCGGGGAGCGCGAAGTGATCCATGCCGATGTAGACGTAGCCGGCCTCGCCGAGCTTGTCGATCGCGCACTGGAGCAGGCCGAGCTTTACCTCGGGCGAGGGCAACTCGTCGGCATTGATGCGCTGCTGCGGACGGAACATGGATGGCAAGTGCGCGTAGCTGTAAATCGCAAGCCTGTCGGGCCTGGCCTCCAACGTGATGTCCAGTGTGCGGGAAAAGCCAGCCAGGCTCTGCTTCGGCAACCCGTAGATCAGGTCGACGTTGACCGACTTCAGTCCGTGAGTGCGGCAAGCTTCAATGATGGCTAGCGTCTGCTCAACGCTCTGGATGCGATTGACAGCACGTTGGACTTCAGGATCAAAATCCTGGACCCCCAGACTGGCACGATTGAACCCAGCCTTGGCCAATTCGCCCACATCCTCGGGACTGATGAAGCGCGGATCCAGTTCAATGGAACAATCCAGCTTCTGAGGCTTGGCAAAGGAGAAATGCCGACGTAGAACGTCCATCGCCTCAGCGATCTGCCACGGGGTCAGGAAGTTGGGCGTGCCACCGCCAAAGTGCACCTGCTCCACGTCGCGGTCGCGATCAAACAGCGCCGACACCAAGGCTACTTCGCGATACAAACGCGTCAGATACGCCGCGCCGCGGGCGGTATCGCGAGTGATGATGCGGTTGCAGCCACAATAGAAGCAGGGGCTGGTGCAGAACGGGATATGCAAGTACAGCGACAACGGGCGCGGAATGGGATCGCCATTGCTGATCGCCGCCACGCTTCGCAAATCGGTCTCGTCAAAGTCCGGTGAGAACTGCGGCGCGGTGGGATAGGAGGTGTAACGCGGCCCCGGCGTATCGTACCGTTGCAGCAGATCGGGGTCGAAAAGGGAGGATAAGGTGTCCATGGAGCGTAGCCTACGGCTCACCCGTGGAATCGTCCTTGACATGAGTCAATCGGCGCCACATTCATATCCTGCTTCAGGATTGTGAACTAAGCGCCTGCTCCAGTCCCGACTGGGATGGACACTTCAAGAATTTGGATCAACTGCGGGAGAGGATGTGATTGGATACCCCGAAGCGTGGCATCGACTCAGCGAGGGGGTGGTTCGCCTGCCCAATGAACACGTGGGTTTGGCCGACGCTGCAGGACGCGTCACCGGCTGCGAGATTGTCAGCTCTCGCGCCCTACCGCCGTTCGACAATGCTGCGATGGATGGTGTCGGCCTGGTGACGCAGGGAATGGGTGCGCCGGCCAACAGCCAATGGAGGATTGGCGGCCGCATCGGTGCGGGTGACGTCGCACAGGCCGTAGACGGTACCGCTTGGGAGATCATGACCGGTGCACCATTGCCGCAGGGCGTGGACTCGGTCGTACCCTATGAGCGTATCGAGCAGCTGCCTGAAGACGGGGAGGTGTCCGGCATCCACGTACGGCTGCTGTCTGATTCACAACCCGGTGCGAATATCCGTCGACGAGGCGAGGATGTCCAGGAAGGGCACGTGTTGCTACCTAGAGGAGCGCTCGTTGAGACCGGTGGACTCATGCTGCTCGCCGGTGCGGGCATTGATCTGCTGACAGCGGTACGACGTCCGCGGGTAGCCTTGATAGGCACTGGGCGCGAAATCCTGGTGGCTGGATCACCTTTGAGGGCCGGCAGCATCCACGATGCCACCTCCCCTTACTTGGTCGCCGCTGCAGCCGCCGCCGGCGCAGAGATGATCCAGGTTTTTCAGGTAGCCGACGATGAGGCGGCTTTCCACGCGGCGGTGGATGCCGTGGCGGGTGACGTCGATCTGGTGATCAGCACGGGTGCTGTTTCAAAGGGTTGCTACGATTTTGTCCCTTCCGCGCTCAACGCGCGAGGTGCCGATATCTTGTTCCATGGCGTGGCCATCAGGCCGGGAAAGCCTGTGCTGGCGGCGCGTTTGCGCGAGGGGGCGGTGTTTCTCGGGCTTCCAGGCAATCCTCTATCAACAGCGGTCGGCTGGCGATTCTTCGCTGAACCCCTTATCCGTGCGTGGTTAGGCATGGCCTCGGAAGAGGATCGCAAACTGCCCCTAGCCGCAGCCTGTGACAAGCGTGTCGGACTCCATGTCTTTTTGCATGGCACGCTGCAGATTAATGAGCAAGGTCGGCTGCAGGCGTGCGCCGCAGCGTCACAGGCGTCGTTCCGACTGGTGCCCTTCTCTCGGTCAAGGGTGTGGATCAGTGTGCCATCTGATGCTGAGTGTCTGGAGGCGGGTGCGCGCGTGGCGGTGCACTCGCTGGGTCACCTCGGCGCGTTACCTTGGCTGCATGCCTGACATGGCTCAAGCGAATTCCAGTAAGGGTGGGGTCCGTGCGGGCGTTGCTTATCGAGCTGAGCCGTAAGCGCTAACAAGAATCACGGGCAATGAACTGGTAACCAGATGTAGGGGCTGGATATACCGATTACTAGTGGGCAAGAACCTTGGGGGAGGGACGCCCAGCAGGGGTCGTCCACCTATATAAAAGAGGGGCTTCGGGAATAGCGGTCATAGGTGACACAGCTCTCACAGCTATGTGATAGGCTGAGAATGCAGCGTTATGCACCTGTACCCACCCGCAAGGTAGGCATTGTGGAGCAGAGCGAGGGGCCAATCGTAGCCACGAAGAAGCAGGAACGTACGGCGTTCCTACTGCTCACGGCTGTCATCTTTCCGTTGATGGCTGTCATGATCGTGGCAGGGTATGGTTTCCTCGTCTGGATGTGGCAGCTCGTGTTCGCCGGCCCACCCACCGGACCGTAGGCGATGGTCGAGGTCACATCCCTGTCACGCCGTCGACTGTTGCTCGGCCGACAAGCCGACGCTCCCCTTGTTGCAGCCCTTCGCCCTCCCTGGGCCAAGCCCGAACCCGCCTTTGGTACTGCATGCACACGCTGCAGTAAGTGCGTAGATGCATGTCCCGAGCAGGTACTGGCTCTCGATACTGAGGGTTTTCCACGCTTTAATGCACAGGCGGGAGAATGCACGTTTTGTAAGGCTTGCCTATTGGCGTGTGAGAGTGACGCATTCTCTTCGGCGAACGATCGGCCGTGGACCCTGGTTGCAGAGGTTGCGGACACATGTTTGTCAGCTCAAGGCGTGGTCTGCGCAAGTTGCCGCGAAGTGTGCCCCGCCTCCGCCATACGCATATTGCCGGGCGCACGTGGTGCGCCTGCTGTTGATCTTTCCGCATGTTCGGGCTGTGGGGCGTGCGTGGCGCCGTGTCCTGTGGATGCCATCAGCCTTGTAGACATGCCCACCATGGAGACTGTGGCTTGAACGCCTTCGTGCCCGACGTGCATATCGCCAGTTTTGTCATCCAGCATCGCCCAACGGCCGGCGACAAGCTAGCGGAAGTAATCGCCACCTGCGCCGATCTCGAACTTGCGCTTCGTGCCGAAACACGGAGTGTGGTGATTTGCGAGTCAGCCGATCGGCACGCGGTCATGGAACGCGTCGATCAGCTGCAAGCAGTCCCCGGCGTGTTGAACGTGCTTTTGGTGTACCACCATGCCGAGCCGGCCCACGCGCTCGATGAGCCGCTGCCGACCCTGTCCATCTTGTCTGCCAGTGGAGAAGCCCATGAGCACGCGTCGTGATTTTATCCGCCATAGCGCGCTGGCAACGGCTGCAGCTGCGGCAGGTCTGCCGCTCACTGGCAGCGGCAGCAATGTCGTGACCGAAGGCGACCTGACCAAGCTCAAATGGGATAAGGCGCCTTGCCGCTACTGCGGCACCGGTTGTGGCGTGAACGTCGCGGTCAAGGATGGACGTGTGGTGGCCACGCACGGTGACGTCCATGCGGAAGTCAACCGCGGTATCAATTGCGTGAAGGGATATTTCCTGTCGAAGATCCTTTACGGTTCTGACCGACTCACCAAACCACTGCTGCGCAAGAAGAACGGCGTTTATGCGAAGGATGGCGACTTCACCACGGTGGAGTGGGACGAGGCCTTCGACGTCATGGCGGCGCAGTTCAAACGGGTTTTGAAAGAAAAAGGCAGCGATGCCATCGGCATGTTCGGCTCGGGCCAGTGGACGATCTTTGAAGGCTACGCTGCCAACAAGCTGATGAAGGCGGGCTTCCGCAGCAACCACATCGATCCGAATGCGCGCCATTGCATGGCATCGGCGGTTACCGGCTTCATGCGCACCTTCGGCATGGATGAACCGATGGGTTGCTATGACGATATCGAAGCCGCGGACGCGTTTGTGCTGTGGGGCTCGAACATGGCCGAGATGCATCCGATCCTGTGGACGCGGGTGACTGATCGCCGGCTGTCGCATCCGCACGTCAAGGTCGTGGTGATGTCAACCTTCGAGCATCGCAGCTTCGAACTGGCCGACATTCCGCTTATTTTCAAGCCGCAGACCGACCTGGCAATCCTGAACTACATCGCCAATCACATCATTCAAAGCGGAAAGGTCAACAAGGATTTTGTCAGCAGGCACACCACCTTCAAGCGTGGTAACGATGACATTGGATATGGGTTGCGCCCGGAACATCCCCTTCAGTTGAAGGCAAAAAATGCCGACGATCCAAACGGCGGCCAGCCCATCAGCTTTGAGGAGTTTGCGGCTTTCGTCGCACCGTACACGCTGGATAAGGCGGTTGAGATGTCGGGCGCAGAGCGCGGCTGGCTGGAACAGTTGGCCCAACTCTACGCCGATCCAAAAACCAAGGTCATGTCGTTCTGGACCATGGGCTTCAACCAGCACACCCGGGGTACCTGGGCCAACAACATGGTCTACAACATTCACCTGTTGACTGGGAAGATCGCCACCCCCGGCAATAGTCCGTTCTCGTTGACCGGCCAGCCCTCGGCCTGCGGCACCGCGAGAGAAGTGGGGACATTCAGTCACCGCCTGCCGGCTGACATGGTGGTTACCAATCCAGAGCATCGCAAGCATGCCGAGGAGATATGGAAGCTTCCGCACGGCACCATCAACCCGAAGATCGGCTACCACGCCGTCGAGCAGAACCGGGCATTGAAAGACGGCAAGCTCAACGCGTATTGGGTCATGGTCAACAACAACATGCAGGCGGCAGCCAACTTGCGCGAAGAGACTTGGCCGGGGTACCGCAATCCCGACAACTTCATCGTCGTCTCTGATGCCTACCCGACGGTGACGGCGCAGGCGGCCGACCTGATCCTGCCTGCCGCGATGTGGGTGGAAAAGGAGGGCGCCTACGGCAACGCCGAGCGTCGCACGCAGTTCTGGCACCAGCTGGTTAAGGCGCCGGGCGAGGCGCGTTCGGACCTCTGGCAGCTGATGGAATTCTCCAAGCGCTTCACCACCGACGAATGCTGGCCAGCCGAGCTTCTGGCCGCCAATCCGCAGTACAAGGGAAAAACCCTCTTTGATGTGCTGTACCGCAACGGCAACGTGGATCGGTTCCCCACCGAGCAGATCGAACGTGGTTACGCCAATGACGAGTCTGCGCTGTTCGGGTTCTACGTGCAGAAGGGCCTGTTCGAGGAATATGCCGCCTTCGGGCGCGGCCATGGACACGACTTGGCGCCGTTCGATGACTACCACAAGGCGCGAGGACTACGCTGGCCGGTGGTCAAGGGCAAGGAAACCCGATGGCGCTACCGGGAAGGCGCTGATCCGTACGTCAAGCCCGGCACCGGCTTTCAGTTCTATGGCAACAAGGATGGCAGGGCGGTGATCTGGGCGTTGCCCTACGAGCCGCCGCCCGAGTCACCTGACGAGGAATTCGATCTGTGGCTGGTGACCGGGCGCGTGCTTGAGCACTGGCATTCCGGCTCGATGACGATGCGCGTGCCGGAGCTCTACAAGGCGTTCCCCGCCGCCGTGGTCTTCATGAACCCTGATGATGCCAAGGCGCGCGGCCTCAAGCGTGGCGATGAGATCATCGTCGCATCACGCCGCGGCGAGATGCGTTCGCGGGTGGAGACGCGTGGTCGCAATCGCATGCCGCGGGGCCTGGTGTTCGTGCCGTGGTTCGATGCGGGCCAGCTGATCAACAAGGTCACGCTGGATGCGACCGACCCTATTTCCAAGCAGACCGATTACAAGAAGTGCGCGGTCAAGGTCGTCGCTGCCTAGGAGACTCGCCATGCAGAACAAACACCTGTGGATTGCAGTGGGGCTTACCGGACTGTTGATGGCCTTGGTCTTTGTTGCTGGATGGATGGTCGGCCGACCCAACCCCCCGGATCGTCACGAAACGCCTGTGCCCGCAGGATCAGTGCCCGTTGATGCGCGGGCGGTTTTCATACCTGGTGCAGGGCAGATCGATGCAATCCGAAGGGGTGTACCGATCGATCAGGAGGGCCATCCTCCGTTGCTCGCGCGCGTTGAGAACACGGACCTCAAACGGGCACGTGCCTATCCAATGCAGCCACCCACGATCCCGCATTCGATCGATGGCTACCAAGTGGATAAAAACACTAACCGTTGCATGCTCTGCCACGCGCGCGCCAATGCTGCCACCTTCCAAGCACCGCCGGTCAGCGTGACGCACTACATGGATCGCGACGACCAATTCCTCGCAGCCATCTCACCCCGCCGGTACTTCTGCAACCAGTGCCACGTGGTCCAGACTGATGCGCCGGTCCTGGTCGCCAACCAGTTTCGAGATGTCGACAGCGTTTTGTCGGCCCCTCCAGTAGTTGAGGAGTAGGCCATGTGGTCACGGATGAAACAGGAAGGCTTTGCATTCTGGCGCACCCTGCGCTTGCCCAGCCGTCACTACAGCCTTGGCTTTCTCACAGTGGCCGGTTTCTTGGCGGGTGTGTTCTTCTGGGGTGGTTTCAATACAGCATTGGAGGCGACCAACACTGAGGCATTCTGCACCAGCTGCCACGAGATGCAGGACAATGTGTTTGAGGAGTTGAAAACCACCATCCACTACAGCAATCGCTCCGGTGTGCGAGCCACATGCCCGGACTGCCATGTGCCCCACAACTGGACCGACAAAATTGCACGCAAGATGCAGGCCTCTAAAGAGGTGTGGGGCAAGGTCTTCGGCACGATCAATACCCGCGAAAAATTCTTGGACGAGCGCCTCATATTGGCGACGCACGAATGGAACCGGTTAAAGGCCAATGATTCGCTGGAGTGCCGCAATTGCCATGACTACGAGTCAATGGACCTCACTCGGCAGGGATCACGCGCAGCGCAAGTACACAAGTTATGGCTTGGGACGGGCAAGAAGACCTGTATCGACTGTCATAAGGGCGTTGCCCACCACCTGCCCAATATGGATGGCGTGCCGCAAGGGTAGTAGCTGGTGGGTAGTTAGAGCTATTACCAATTCTCTATATGACGTTGAGGGTCGCATCGGGACACGGTGGGTTCTCACTGCGGACAAGCCATCGAACGCACTTCCAGAGGTAGTGTCGTAGTGTTGGCCGCTAAGCCCCCCATTAGCTGACGAATTGATCCAGATCAATTGCGAATAGTTCTCATCTGCTAAACTGGTGCCAGTAGCCGCTGCGTGTTCGTAGTCAGCCAACTCCCACTCAATAGGTTGGCTCTGTGTCCCGCATCCGCTCGCCACGCATACTCGCGCGTAATCCGCTGTCCCTTTCCCTGTCCGTGCTGCTCGCCTTGCCGCTGGCCGCCGCCGCGCAGGACGCGGCCTCCGCACCCGACGGGGCGAAGGACGCCGACGTCACCACGCTTGATGCCGTGCGCGTCAACGCCTACCGCACCACCACCCACACGTCCGGCGCCACCAAGACCGATACCTCCATCGCCGAGACCGCGCAGTCGATCTCGGTGATCGCGCGCGAAGAGCTCGACGCGCGCGGC
Organism: Pseudoxanthomonas sp. LjRoot206; assembly: GCF_056175725.1. Lineage (NCBI taxonomy): Bacteria > Pseudomonadati > Pseudomonadota > Gammaproteobacteria > Lysobacterales > Lysobacteraceae > Pseudoxanthomonas > Pseudoxanthomonas sp. LjRoot206. The sequence continues at coordinate 249,344 of NZ_JBGFFI010000006.1, read as the reverse complement.
GTGCAGACCCTCAACGAGGCGATGCGCTACGTCGGGGGCGTGTCGCTAGAAAGCAGCGGCATCGACAACCGCGTCGACGACTTCCGCATCCGCGGCTTCGACGCCGGCAGCTGGAGCAACAACGTCACCGTCGACGGTATGCGCGCGCCGCAGGGCAGCCAGTGGAACCGCACCATGGTCGACAGCTGGAACCTGGAACGCGTCGAAGTGCTGAAGGGCCCGGCCGCGGTGATGTACGGCCAGGTCGCTCCCGGCGGCATGGTGAACCAGGTCAGCAAGACGCCGCAGCCGGATCAGGAGCAGATCCTGCGCGTCGGCATCGACGGACACGGCCAGGCCAGCACGGCGTTCGACGCCGGTGCGGGCACGCAGGACAACCGCCACCTGTTCCGGCTGGTCGGCCTGTACCGCGACGGCGACACGCAGATCGACCATACGGAACAGCAGCACTGGTTCCTCGCGCCCAGCTACACCTTCCAGATCGCCGCCCGGACGCGGTTGACGCTGCTCGGCCTGTACCAGCGCGACGACGGCGGTTCGACCTACCAGTTCCTGCCGATGGCCGGCACGCTGGTGGCCACGCCCTACGGCCGCATGGACAACACCACGTTCATCGGCGAGCCCGGCTGGAACACCTACGACCGCACCATCTGGACGGCGGGTTATCTGTTCGAACACGGCTTCAACAAGGACTGGGCGCTCAGCCAGAGTGCGCGCCGCACCGATGTGGAGTCGCTGTTCCGCACGGTGGTGACCAATGGCGGGCTGAATGCCGACGGCCGTACCCAGAACCGCCGCGCCACGTGGGGAACGGGCGATTCCAAGGGCGAGACCGTGGATACGCGCCTGACCGGCAAGTTCGCCACCGGTGCGCTCCAGCACACGCTGCTGTTCGGCGTGGACTGGCAGAAGGCCGACTGGGAGGGCGCGCGTGGCGCGATGGCCAATCCGGTGCCGATCGACATCTTCGATCCGGTCTATTCGAACTACGTGCCGGTCACCACCGGCATCAGCTATTCCGGTGGCCTCAATCGCCAGACGGGCGTGTACCTGCAGGACCAGATCGCGCTGGACAAGTGGCGCTTCACCGTCGGCGGGCGCTACGACTGGACCAAGGACGACACCTGGACGCAGTCCTACAACGCGGTCACGAATGTTTATGGCGCGCGCGTCCCCACGCGCGTGGAGAATGAATCCTTCACCACCAACGCCGGCGTGCTGTTCGTCGCCGACAACGGCTTCACGCCGTACCTGAGCTACGCCGAGTCGTTCCAGCCGTCGGGCAGCAACACCAACCTCAGCTTCACGCGCACGCCCTTCGATCCCATTACCGGCAAGCAGTGGGAGGCCGGCATGAAGTACCAGCCATCCGGTTTCGATGGCCTGGTGACGCTGTCCGCCTACGACCTGCGCCAGCAGAATATCCTGACCAACGATCCGGACCCCACCCACATGACCTGCGGCACCACCGGCACCAGCCAGTGCCAGGTGCAGGATGGCGAAGGCCGCGTGCGCGGCGTCGAACTGGAGGGCCGGGTGACGCCGCTGGATGGCTTCAGCGTGATCGGTGCGGCCGCCTGGATGGAGTCGGAGATCACCCGCAGCAACAACGGCTATCTCGGCAAGGAACTGGCGATGGTGCCGGACTGGACCGCCGCGCTGTGGGCCGACTACACGTTCCACGCGGGTGCGCTGGAAGGCCTGAGCCTGGCGACCGGCGTGCGCTACAACGGCGAGAGCTACGGCGACAGCGCCAACCTGTACCTGATTCCGTCCTACACGCTGTGGGATGCGGCGATCCGCTACGACGTCGGCCGCATCGGCACCTTGGGCACGCAGTTCGCGTTGAACGTCAGCAACCTGTCCGACAAGCAGTACGTGTCCACCTGCGGAGGCGTGTCGTCGTGCTACTACGGCACCGGCCGCACCGTCACCCTGACGGCGAGATTCAGCTGGTGATCCGCGCACTGCGTGGCCTGCTGCTGGTGGCGGCTGCCATCGCCGCACCGGCGATGGCGCAGCCGGATACCACGCGCAGGATCGGCGCGACGGTGGCCGACACGCAGGTGGCCGGCTACCGCTTCCATGCGCTCGCACTGCAGGCGCCGGACAGCGACCGCCGCTATCGGCTGCGCGTGGCGATCCCCGAACGTCCCGCGCCGCCGTCCGGTTATCCGGCCGTGTGGCTGCTCGACGGTCATGCCGCGCTGATGGACATCGACGCCGCGACGCTGCAGCGCGTGGCGCAGGCCGCGTCGCCACCGGTGATCGTGTTCGTCGCGCACGACAACGACCTGCGTATCGACGGCGACGCGCGTGCCTACGACTACACGCCGCGCCGGCCCGGCGGAGAGGACGCGCAACGCGATCCGCTCGGCTCCCGCCGCAACGGCGGTGCGGATGCGTTCCTCGACCTGCTGGCCGGAGAAGCACGCAGGCAGGTCGCGGGGCTCGCCCCGATCGATGCATCGCGGCAGGCGCTGTGGGGACATTCCTACGGCGGCGTGTTCGTGCTGCATGCGCTGTTCACCCGGCCGGACGCCTTTGCCCGCTACGGCGCGGCGGATCCGTCGCTGTGGTGGGGCGATGGCCGCCTGCTGCAGGAAGAGGCCGCGGCCCTGCCGTGGAAAGGCGCGCCGCCGACGCTGCACCTGTGGACGGGCGACGCAGCCGCGCCGCGTACGGCGACGCCGGGCCCGTCTGCCCCGGCGCGTGACCCCGCGGCGCTCGATGCCATGCGCAAGGCACGCGCCAGCGTGCCGCCCGATGCGACGGAGACGATGGCGGCACGTCAGCGCGCACGGGGCGTGCATGTCGTGTGGGACACGTTGCCCGGCCTGTCGCATGGACAGACGCTGGGGGCGTCGTTGCCACGCTTCCTGGATGCCGTTGCGGACAGCGCGCCATGAGGAGCGGCCGATGAATCCCTGGCTCGTCGCACTGGCCGCGCTGAGCGGCACGGCAGGCGTGTGGCTGCTCTATCTGGCCTCGCCGCAGCAGCAGTGGCGCGTGCAGGGCCCCTGGCGGAGCGGGTGGCCCGGTGCGCTGTGCCTGCTGCTGTCGCTGGTGCTGGCGTGGCCGCTGATGGGCGCGCTGGAAGCCGTCTCCGCGTGGCTGGTGCTGGTGATGCTGGTGGCATCGCTGGCGCCGTTCGTGGGTGCGTGGCGGGCGCGCCGCCGGGGTGGCACGCGATGAGCGCGCCCCGCGAGCGGTTGCAGAGCCGCCACTGGTTCGGCAAGACCTGCGCGGGTGTCGTGCTCGGTTTCGGGCTGGCGCTGGCGACGTCCGGACTGTTCGCCTGGCTGGGGCCGGGCGGCATCGACGGTGGCGGCGGCAAGATCCAGTTCGTCATGTGGTGGATCGCGCCGGTCTGGTGCGCGGTGCTGGCGTCCGTCTTCCTGTTCCGCGACAGCCTGCGCGCATGGATGTGGCTGGGGGCGGCGAACGCGCTGGCGTTCGCGCTGCTGTGGTGCGTGCGCATGGGCGTGGGGTAGGGAATGCCGAAGATCCGCAGCGACATCGTCAAGGTCTACAAGGACGTGCACATCTGGGTGGGCATCGTCTCCGGACTGATGCTGTTCATCGCCTTCTACGCCGGCGCCATCACGATGTTCGAAAAGCCGCTGGAGCGCTGGGCCACGCCACCCTCGGCGCTGGCCGCGCCGCCGCCGCTGTCGCGCGCGCCGGCGCTGGTGCGTGCGGTGCTGGCCGAACACCCGGGCGCAGCGAAGAATTACTCTGTGGTCGTCTCCGTAACGCCCGACGCGCCTGCACGCGTAATCTGGCGCGAACGTGGCGACCGCCCGCGCCAGTTCACTGAGTTCGGTGCCAGCTTCGCGCCCGAGGGCACGCTGCAGGTCGAACGGCTGCGCAAGGCGCCAGTGGCGCAGCTGGTGGACACGCTGCACCAGATGGTCGGCCTGCCGTTCCCGGACGCGGTGGCGCGCCCCATAATGGGCATCGTCGCGCTGCTGTACGCCTTGGCGCTGGTGTCCGGTGTGATCATCCTGCTGCCGACGCTGGCCAAGGACTTCTTCGCGCTGCGCATCGGCAGGAACATCAAGCGCCTGTGGCTGGATGTGCACAACGCACTGGGTTTCGTCAGCCTGCCGTTCCACCTGGTGATGGCGCTGACCTGCGTGGTGTTTGCGTTCCACGACCCGTTCTACGACCTGCAGGGCAAGGTCGTGTATCCGGGCGGCATCCAGTGGGGCGAGGAAGAACACGCGCCGCCGCCACCGCCGGGAACACCGCTGCTGCCGGCGGACGAACTGCTGCGCCGGGTGCAGGCGCAGCTGCCCGGCTTCGAGGTGCAGAGCTTCACCTTCCAGCAGGGTGAGGATCGTGTGGAAGGGCGCGTGACCGGCCTGGACGTGCGTCATGGCACGCGTGCGCGTACCTATGCCAGCACTCACCTCGATCCGTACACCGGCCAGGTGGACCCGCACGACCTGCCCGGGCACATGGCGCGCTGGGATGGCGCGGTCAATGCGTTCTTCATGCTCCACTTCGGCAGCTACGGTGGCAACCCGGTGCGCTGGCTCTATCTGCTGCTGGGGCTGGGCGGCGCGCTGGTCTTCTATACCGGCAATCTGCTGTGGATCGAGTCGCGCCGCAGGAAGCAGCGCGACGCTGGCCTGCCCGAACAGAAGCGCGCCACGCGCGTGCTCGGCGCATTGACCGTGGGCGTGTCGCTGGGCAGCGTGGCCGGCATCTCGGCCACGCTCGCGGCGACGAAATGGTTGCCCGCACGGGTCGATGACATCGCCGCGTGGCACGAGGGCATCTACTACGCCGTCTTCGTGTCGGCGATCGTGTGGACGTTCCTGCGCGGAACCGCGCGCAGTGCGTACGAACTGCTGCGGCTGGCGGCACTGACCACCGCGCTGGTGCCGCTGGGCAGCGTGGCCGGCCTGTGGGGCATCGGCGGGACGTGGAACCACGGCGGCACCGGTATTGCGGTCGACCTCACCGCATTGGCCGCGGTGCTGGTGCTTTCGTGGGCTTCAATGCGCACACGAAAAAGGGCACAGCAGGGCGACAAAGACAGCATTTGGCGAGCATGATTCATGCGTTGAAGGCTACGATGTTGGGGTAACAACACTTTCGTGATCCATGTTTAAGCGTTTCTGATCGAGGCTCATTTGCCGTCACCCCTCGTGTCCAGGTAATCGTTCTCTGATGGTCGGAAAAGACTGGAAGATAGAGACCGCAGTCCTGGGTTACAGGTCGGCTTGTGCAGTCCTAACATCAGCCAAGCACGCGGACAGGAGATATCCCACCCGATATCTCTGGTGCTCGATCTTGCTTCGCTGAAGGAGCACTCGCATGACAGCGTTTGCACGTGGTGTTGCGCTCTTCGGGTTGTTCGTCGCTTCATCCTGCGCCTGGACCCCATGGGGAACGGGTTGGGACAAGAAGGCCCACGGGTGGAGCTTCCGCCTGGCGCCCTATTTGTGGGGCTCGTCGACCGAGGGTACGTTCGCGCGCATGCCCGCATCAGTTCCCGAGGCGACGTAGTTCATGCGGCGCTGGGCCACTTGCGCCACCGCTAAGCCTTCGCCTTCACCCACGACGCATGGCGCGCCGGCGCCCGACGATCCACGCATATCGTGCGGCATGCTTGCACGCGCATTCACTGTGCGCATGCAGACCGCCTTGGTCTACTCCAGTTGTTGGACGCGCGCAGATCCTGGGCGAGGTCAGGATGAAACATCAAAGCCAGGGCGGGGCTGTGCGTGGTCGCCTGCGCACCCAGGATTACGCATGGGCCTGAAGCAACGCTATCGACACGGCATCGAAGTCTTCTGCCACGCGCAAGGCATTGCTATTCCGCCCAGCTTCTACCGTCAGGCTGCGAGCCGATATGTTGCCATCGACTTGGCGGCCTGTCCTCCGCGCCTGGTGGCCAATACCTGGTTGAACAAGGACGCGCTGATCTACTTCTTGCAGCAGCAGACCCATCCGACGAACATGCGCGTGCTGGATTTTCACGATCGCCGCGAGATGACCTACGACGGCGATACCTTGCGGCGCGGGGCGTGCTTCTACTAGCCGGCCAGGACGTCGGCCGTACTAGCCGTTAGCCTGTTGCACGTGCGCTCGGGGGAACAGGTTGGCCAACAGCGTCACCGCGATGGCGGTGGTGCCAAAGGTTAGGACCCAATTGGCGCCATTGACCAATTGGGTCAGCAGCGCGATCGTGTAGTCCAAGCTATTCACCCCAGTGGGCGTCACGGCTCCCAACTTTTGGGTGACCCACCCAAACATCGCGCTCGACACGATGGTCAGCAGAATAACCAGTAGGCTGAAGGTGGCACGAGAAGTGGGGGCACCTCCGATGATCCTCCGATACATCAACGCCAGCAGGCCCACCGACAGCACCACGGTCAGCATGCACAGGAAGAAGATGTGATCCAACACATGACGCAGCAACGGATGCAACTGCCTGTGACCCCACCACCCACCTGCGATAAGCGCTAGCCCTGCAAGCGCGCCTAGACGGATCTTGATCTTCGACGACATTGTGCTGCTCCTTGAGTGAGTCAGGCAGATATCGGCTCAAGGGCAATACTCCTTAGGCAGGACAAGCAAATGGGGTCGTGACCCTCCATGGTGGCTACAGGCGAACCACCAGCAGCGACAGGCCACCGCCGAGGCGATCACGGTAAACCTTGGTGAGCCGCCACTGCTGGCGCAAGTAGATCCTATCGGGGCGGCTGCGTTCGACTAAGAGCGTTCCGGCCCGCGCCCGCCGAGCTCCCGGTTTGCTAGGCTTGCTGGCGAACCGTCACCCCGGCGTCACCGCAAATCGTCCATGACGGTTCTTTCCAAACCCTATGGGCGGGATACCTACATGAATAAATATCTGGCCATCTTTATCGGCAGCGCCTCCGAAAAACAGAAGCAAGCGCTTTCGCCCGCACAGGGTGAGCACTTCATGCAGGCGTGGGCCGCTTGGGCGCAGAAGCATCAGGGCGCCATCCTGGATACGGGAGCTCCGCTTGCCACCACCGTACGGGTGAGCGGTGCGGGTATCACCCCAGCACAGAACGCCTGGACGGCTTTCATGCTTGTTCAAGCCGACACGCATGCCGCCGCCGCGCAGCTGTTTGTCGACCATCCCCATGTGGCGCTGATGCGGGGCAACGCAGTGGAGGTCGTTGAATGCCCGCCGCTTCCGGCCAGCTGATCGGATGATGCCCTCAATGGGCAGGGCGGGGTCTGACTACATTCGTTGCACCCGGGCTCAGGCAGGCGGCCCCGAGTTGCGCGCGAGCAGCCACGCCGCGTGCAAGGCATGCGCCCCGACCAGGGCATGGTATCGCCGCGCTGGTGCCTGGGAACAGGCCTTAGAATACGCTTTCATCAGCTGCGCGGTGTGGCCAATCGTGCCGAGTAATCCGGTCCCGGGCCGTGGCGTGCAGGGCCCAGCGCTCCTCTCCGGCAGCAGCGTCAAAGCGCTCTCGAAATCAACGGTCCAGGCGCCTGCGATCGTGCATTCCACGCAGAATTGCTAACGCCTGGCGATCAGTAAATTTGTGAGAATTCCTAGAACTTCAGTAAATGATGTGAGGATCCCTGGGATCAGCCAGCGCCCCACCTGCGAGCGCTGGGAAGACAATCCAGAGGACGAACGTTCGGAGGGCTAGGTCCGCCCTCCGAGTCGATCACGACGTCGCACCTGCATCCCGATGGGACGAGCGCCCCCCAAACCGCCGGGAGAGCCATTCGCCCATGTCATCAATCAGGGTGAAGGCGGCCGGGATGACGATCAGGCTCAGGAGCGTAGAGGTGACCAGGCCACCGATCACGGCAATGGCCATCGGGGCCCGGAAGCTGGAGTCGCCCGCGAATCCCAGTGCGATCGGCATCATGCCCGCGCCCATCGCGAGCGTAGTCATGATGATGGGCTGTGCACGCTTGCGGCAGGCGTCGATCAAGGCATCGTGCTGACTCAGCCCGTGCTCGTCTTCGGCGATGACGGCGTAGTCGACCAGCAAAATGGAGTTCTTGGTCGCGATACCGATCAGCATCAGCAAGCCGATCAGCGCCGGTAGCGAGAGCATGTTCTGGGTCAACAGCAGAGCGCCAAAGGCACCGCCGGCACACAGTGGCACGGCAATCAGGATCGTCAGGGGCATCAAGGCATGGTTGAACAGCAACAGCAGCACCATGTAGATGCACACGATGCCGGCGGCCATGGCCAGCAAGAAGCCCACGAACAACTCGACAAAGACCTCGGCATCGCCGGTGTTAAGGAAGCTCACGCCCGGCGGCAAACGGGTGACGCTGGGCAGCTGCTGCACCTGCTCCATGACCTCGCCCAGCGGGCGGCCATTGAGTTCGGCGGTCAGAGTCACGTTGCGCTGGCGCTGGTAGCGCGAAAGCTGCGAGGGGCCACTGCCCATCTGGATGTCGGCCACGGCCGCCAGCGGCACGGGACCATAGCGGCCGGGCACGCGCAGCTGACCGATCAGGGCAGGGTTGGCGAGCGTGGCTTCAGAGAAGCCCACTCGAATCGGGATCTGTCGATCGGGCAGGTTGAGCTTGGCCAGACGCTGTTCGTAATCACCGGCTGTGGCGATGCGTGCAGCCTCAGCGATGGCAGCCGTAGAGACGCCCATGTCGGCTGCGCGTGCGGCATTGGGCACGATCTGGATCTCAGGACGAAGGAGGGAGGCCGAGGAGGTCACGCTGCCCAGTCCAGACAGGCCGCGCAGATCTCGCTCCAAGGCCAGTGAGGCCTCCTGCAGGCGCTGCGGGTCATCGCCCGAAAGCACCAACTGCAACAGGTTGCCCGGCTCGGAGCTGACATAGCTCACGCGCACGCCGGGCATATCGGCCAATCGAGCACGTGCATCGCGCTCCAGCTCACGCTGGTCGCGGTTTCGGTCATCGGCCAGACCCCAGTCCAGCACCAGGGTGGCCTTGCGCGGATCGGCCACGCCCACGGTGGAAGGATCGCCCAGATCCAGCACGCTGCCTGCGGCGGTATAGACCTGCTTGAGCTCGGGCATGTCTTTGAGCAACGCCCGTGCGCGCTCGGCCACGGCCACGGTCTCTTCCAGCCGGGTGCCAGGCGGCAGCTCTAGGCTCAGGTTGCTACGACCCAGATCGGACTGAGGAATGAAGGTGGCCGGGATCAGGGGGATCAGCGCCAGCGAGGCGACGAACAGGCCCGTGGCGATCCAGAGCGTGCGCGCACGGTGGCGCAAGGCCGCATCGACCCAGCGCAGGTACCAGGTCATGAGCCGGGACTCGGGTTTCTCCTCGCCATGGGGCTTGAGCAAATAGGCCGCCATCATCGGCGTGAGCAGACGCGCCACCAGCAAGGAGAACAGCACCGCGGTGGCGGCCGTCCAGCCGAATTCGCGGAAGAATTTGCCGGCGATGCCCGGCATGAAGGCCACCGGCACGAAGACGGCCGCCAGGGTGAGCGAGGTCGCAATGACCGCATTGCCGATCTCGCCGGCGGCTTCCGTGGCCGCTTCCTCTGGTGACTTGCCCATTCGTAGGTGGCGGACGATGTTCTCGATCTCCACGATCGCATCATCGACCAGCACGCCGACCACCACCGACAGGGCGAGCAGGGTGATCATGTTGAGGGTGAAGCCGAAGGCGTACATCACCGCGAATGTCGGGATGATGGACAGCGGCAAGGCCAAAGCCGACACCCACGTGGCACGCCAGTCGCGCAGGAACGCCCAGACCACGAGCAGCGCCAGCAGGGCGCCCTCGTACAACATCGTCATCGACGAATCGTAGGAGCGATGGGTCTCATCGATGGCGGTGGTGACCAAACGGAAGTCCACACCGGGGTGAGCCTTCTTGAGCTCATCCAAGGCTTGGTGAACCCCTTCTTCGACCTTGACCTCGCTGGAGCCGCGCGTGCGCGACATGGAGAAGGCCACCACATCCTTGCCATCCAGCAGCGCCGCTTCGGTGGGATCAGCTGCGGCGTCAGTGACGGTGGCCAAGGCCGAGAGCCGGACCGAACGGCCATCGGGCAGGCTGATGGAGTAATCGCGCAAGGCCTGGGCATTGGCTACGGTGCCCAGTGTGCGAATGGTCTGCAGGGCACCATCGAGCTCGGCCTTGCCGCCGGCGCGCTCGACCTGGATCTGCGCCAGTTGTTGGGAGACATCGCCGGCGGTGACGCCGAAGGCGAGCAGGGCATTGGGATCCAGATCCACCCGCACCTGCCGCTGGACACCGCCAATGCGCGTGACCCGGGCCACGCCATGCACGCCATACATCGCCCGGGAAATTTCCCGGTCCACCAGCCAGCTGGCCTCGTCTTCCGTCAACTGTGGGGCGACCAAGGCATAGGTCATCAGCGAGCCGCCAATGTCGACCTTGGAGATCACCGGCTCCTGGATGTCCTGTGGCAGGTCGGTACGGATTCGGGTGACTGCATCGCGCGTGTCATCCAGCGCCGTGGCCAGATCGGTTTCCAGCTCGAACTCGATGCTGGTAGTGCTGATGCCCTCGCTGACCGTGGACATCACCCGCTTGACGTTGGTGATGGTGGCCACCGAGTCCTCGACCTTACGGGTGACCTCGGTTTCCAACTGGCTGGGCGAGGCGCCCGGCTGGGTGACCGTCACCGTGGTCATCGGAAAGGCGATGTCCGGAAAGCGCGCCACCGGCAACTGATAAAAACCCCACAGACCGGCCACGCACAGCACGAAGAACACCATCAGCGCCGGCAGCGGTCGGCGAATGGCCCAGGCGGAGATATTCATGGGGTGCTGGCCTTCTTGCCCGCCACCACGCGCACACGATCGCCATCGCCCAGGAAGCCGGCGCCTTCGGAGACCACCTGCTCACCGGCTTTCAGGCCGTCCACGATTTCGATGCGTCCCTGTGTGGTCTGACCGGTGCGGACACGTCGACGTTGTACGGTTTGCTTGTCGGGAGTGACGAACACATAGCTGTGGCCATCGCGCTGGACCACGGCGGCGCTGGGCACCATCAGGGCCTGGCCCTGGCCGGTCAGGATCCGGCCTTCGACGAACGTACCCGGCTTGAGCAGGCCAGGGGAGGGCAGATCGGCATAGACCGTGCCGGTGCGGGTTTGCGCATCGATGCCGGGGGTAACGGCGCGCACGCGGCCGGTGATGTCCTGCCCCGCATAAGCCAGGACGATCTCATTACCCACGGCTACCTGCGCCAGTTGGTGCTCGGGCAACTCGGCACGCCACTCCAGTCGTCCATCCCGAATCAGGCGTAGTAGCTCGGTGCCCGCAGCGACCACCTGGCCTGGCTGGACCAGGCGCTTGGAGATCACGCCATCGGCCGGTGCTCGCAACTGGGCGAAGTCGCGCTGCAATTTGGCGGCATCGCGCGAGGCACGCGCAGTGGTCAGTTGCGCCTGCGCTTGGGTAGAGATTGCGCGCAACTGATCAAGGTCCGCCGCGCTGATCAGCTGCTCGGCCGCCAACGTCGATCCGCGTGCTTGTTGAGCTTGCGCCAGCACGAGAGCGGCGTTGGCCTCGTGGGTCGAGGCTTCGGCTTGCGCGAGCGCGCTGTCCAGCGTGCGATAGTCGAGTTCGAGTAGGACTTGTCCCTTCTTGACCTGCTGGCCCACATCCACATTCAGGGCGGTAACGCGCTGACCGCTGAGCTCAACGCCCAGCTGCATTTCCTCGTAGGGCGAGACCGGTCCGGACACGGTCACGCTGCGTGCCAGGGCATAGGTCTGGACAGGGGTCAGGGCAACGGCCAAGGCCGAGGACGGCTCGGCTTGAGCTTCTTCTTTGTCGCCACAGGCAACAAGCAGGAACAATGAAACGAGCAGGAGTGACCAACGCAGGATCGGTGCGCGCATAGGGAAGCCAGGATGTGGGGGTGGGTGGTGCTTGCTACTGCGCTGCGCCCAAGGGCTTACGCATGGCTGTGAATGAAGACAGCGGGCCATCGGTGCGGCCGGATTCTTCTCAGGACGCATTAAGTTCTCTTTAAAATCTGCTGCTCAACGCCATCGAGAATCAGCTCAATGCCGTTGGTGAAGCGCTCATCGAACTTGGGCTCGGCCAACACCTCGCGCGCCTCCCAACAGCGGGGAAACCGCGCCTTGGCCAGTTCGAAGAAGGCTTGTTGCACGCCTTCGATCACACCCGGTTGTTCGGGCAGGGATTGCTCTTCAATGACAAAGCCCATCACGTAGTAGATCGAGTCCAGCGCCGTGGTCGCAGCGAACTCGACATCGGCGCCTGCCTCGACCAGGGCAGAAATAGTGGCATCACCCACACGCAACACGTTCTCGGTGGCCAGGAAGGTGCCGGCGTACACACGTGCGCCGTCGCGGTGGGCCTTGAACGCGGTCCGAAACTCATTGGCGATCTGATGCATCGTCATGCGCCAGTGCTGACCGGCGGGAATGTCACGGGCGACATCCGCGATCATGGCGTCGGCCATGGCATCGATCAGCACCTGCTTGCTTTTGAAATGCCAATACAGCGAGGGCGCCCGAATGCCCAGGCTGCAGGCCAGCTTGCGCAGGCTCACGCCTTCGATGCCGGCCTCATCGAGCAACCGGAAGGCCGCCTCAATGATGTGCTCTTGTTTCAGGGGGCTGCGCATGGGCGCTCTAACACTGTTAGTTCGGCCACTCTAACGATGTTAGGGGTCAGTGGCAATCCGGCTGGCGACTGCCATGCGCGGCCATCACACCCGCCACGGCGTGAAGACCAGGCGAGCCCCGTCATCTGGCGCCTGCCACCCCCGCGCCACCTCACTCAGCGGCAGCGTTCGTACCAGCGTTTGGAACGTACCGCGCGCCAGCGCTTCGGCCAGTGCGGGCAGTTCGGTCAGCATCTGGCGACCTGACAGGGCGCCGTGCCCACAGCCCATGACTTGGAGCTTGGTCGAGCGCAGAAAGGCCCCGGGAAGCGGTGCGCTCTCGCCGGACATGGAGCCCAGATGGACCCACTCCAGCGGCTGATCACGCCCTCGGCGATGTCGCAGCACCGCTTCCATGGCGGTCATCGCGCTCTGGCCCCACACGAAATCCAGGACCACATCCACCTCGCTGGCCAGTAGGCCTAACCGGGGATCGCCCAGGGTCACGGTGTCGGTTGCCCCTAGTGCCGGCAGTTGAGCCAGCCGACCAGCATCGCGGCCGGCGGCGATGACCTCGCCGGCGCCTAGATGTCGGGCGATCTGGACGGCCAAACGCCCCGAGCTGCCAGTGGCGCCCAGCACCAGCACCCGTTTGCGCCGTTGAAACGGCAAGCGCCAGCGAAACCCCGGAACGCGGCAACGCAACGCCAGCCAGGAAGCCATGGCTGGATTCATGGCGCCGGCCAGCAGGACCGGGTCGACGTCATGGGGAAGCTCGATGCAGCGATCCAGCGCGATGACCGTGCGCTGAGCCATCGAGCCGGGCACGCCGGGCTCCTGGACGAAGTAGCGCAGCCGGCCATCGGTGCCGCGCCCGACGCCATCGACGCCGGCAATGACGGGCAAGGTGTCGTTACTGGAGTAGTGCTGGCCCGAGACGCGACCGCGGGTGATGTGATGCAAACCCGCGGCCAGCACGTCCACAAGCATCTGACCGGACTGCACGGCAGGGGGATCGTCGACATCGCAGTACTGGGGTGGGACGTTGTACGAGGTGATGAGCGCCGCTTTCAAGGGGCTTCCTTCGGCACACTTGTGCCAATAGTTCGTAATGCGAACAAATATTGGTTCGCAAAACGAACTATGTCAAGCTGTACTCATGAGCCCGACCCGCAGTCTGAAGCAGCCCTCCGCCCCCGAAGAAGGGTTGGCCGATGCGTTGGTGACCAGCGCCTTTGTCACCATGGCCGTCATCAACAAGATCGGCGCCGAGCACGATCTCTCGCTCTCCCTGGTTCGGGTGCTGGGCATCCTGGCCGACCGACGCCCACGCATGAACGAACTAGCCGAGTACCTGGGGCTGGAAAAGCACACGATGTCCGGGCTGATCGCCCGGGCGGAAAAACGAGGCCTGGTGGCACGGGCACCGAATGAAACAGATGGCCGTGCGACCGATGTGCTGATCACTACCGAGGGCGCCAAGCTGATCAAGCGACTTCGTACCCAAGGTCAGAAGGCCCTGGCGCCCGTGATCGGTCAACTTGGTGTGTCAGATCAGCGACTGCTGCAGGATCTGCTCCAGCGCATGTTGCAGAGCCGATCCGCCTAACGTGCAAACGGCATCAGCCCACGACGTGCAGCGGGCGAACATCGACCTCTCACGCCAAATTAAAACAGTAATACCTGCTGGATTGAGGCGTCGTGACTGCCGCTACGCCTGCCGTTCGCGTAACGAGCGTATGAGACGAAAGAGCTCGGCTTGGTACAGGGCGTCTTCGAGGGCGTCGTGGCTTGGGGCGCGGCGCGGCTGCAGGCGCTTGCTCATCAAACTGGAGCGTGTATCACCCCAAGCGCATCCCGTGGCCCCCATGTAGTAGGCCTTGATGTCCAAGGCCGTGAAACCGAACAGGTTCTGGCCGGCAAAGCGATGGAAGTAGTAGTTCACGAATGACCAGTCAAATGGCGCGTTGAAGCCGACAAACACCAGCTTCTCTCCCTCCACACGGAGACCATCGAGCCACTGGGAAAAATCGCCCATAGCCTTGGCCGGCGCCGCCCCCTTCCTTGCCAGTTCGCTCAACGACAGCCCCGTGGCGGCCATAGCTTCGGGATCGGCGTTTTCGTTTAACGGCTGCAGCAGGCAGGAGAACGCTACCTCATCGCGGTCCACATCACACGCGCCCAATGTGAGCAGGCTGAACTCTCCAGGGATGGGCCCGGACGTTTCCACGTCGACGGAGATGAAGCGCTCGCGCGTACCGGGCATGCAGGCTCAATCGTTGGGAGGCCGTTCTCAATACCATTGGCCGCCGCGATTTGCACGCACGTCTGGGAGCCGGACAGGCACGTCGCTGCTCACATCCCTATTCATGAAAATGAACAGGCACCCTCCCGTTCTGTCGCAGTTTTTGAGACTTGAATCGCATTAGCTGGAGACCCACGTAGCACTTTAATCACGGAGCGATGACATGCCGCTAACAGATTCAGGGCAGGACGGTGCCGCGAAAAAACCGACCAGCGATGGCCGTTTCAGCACAACCGAGGAGGTCAAGCGCATCGTCTGGACCTACGCCGCCGGGCATTGCGAGCTGTGTGGCAACGATCTGATGCACGACTATCGGGTGGGCCAGCCCATGAAATGGGGCGAAGTCGCCCACATCATGCCAGCCAGTCCTAAAGGGCCTCGAGGGCAAGCCCGACACGACGCCGGACAGGCGCAGGCCCTGACCAATGATCCTGCCAACTTGATGCTGCTGTGTCCCAGTTGCCACGACAAGATCGATCGCGACGCAGAGGGCTATCCCGAGCAGGATTTGAGCAACCTGCATCAGGCCCATTGTGAGCGGATTCGGTTAGCAGCCTCCACTCCCGAAGGTGGGCGGGCCATCGCCCTGATCGTGCAAAGCCGGCATTTCAGCACCCAGAACGAGATTGGGGAGCGCGCCTTCCTCACGGCGATGTCTGCTGAAGGACTGGCCGCCTTCGGTCATCCGGTGAAGCTGGTTCTGGATGCACCTGGGCCCGCTGGTCGCGATGCGGCCTACTGGAAGTTGCTGGAAAACAAGATGCGCTATGAGCTCGAACACAAGCTCAGCCAGCGCGGCGGCTCACATGGCGATGCGCTGGTATTGGCCGTAGTGGGCGTGGCCGATATACCGGCGTTGGTCTTGTTGGGACAATGCATTGGTGATCGCTCCAACCGCTTGTTGTTCTCCTTCAACCGTGAGCACGGTCTAAGCTGGCCCGACCCAGGCGCCGCGCCGCCAGAGTATCTGTACACCGCACCACCCAACGGCGATGGGCCGTTGGCCTTGGTGCTGTCTATTTCCGCCCAAGTCCCTGATCGGGATGTGCTGGCTGCCTTGCCCGAAGCGCGCATTGCCACGCTGACCATTTCCGAGCCCAGCTACGCGATGGTCAAGAACCGCGGCGTTATCCACGCCTTCCGCGATGCCTTGCAGATCCAGCTCAGCCGCCTGGAGGCCGTGACGGCAGGGCCCATCCATGTCTTTCCGGCCGTGCCCGCAGCCTTGATGATCGAGTTCGGCGCCCTGCTGACCACCGAACACCGACACCCCTATCTGATCTTTGATCGTGACAGGAACGATCAGGATCGTTTCAAACCCGCCTTGCCGTTGGGCCCTTCGTCAACCACAGGTGAACCATGAACATGCAAGTAAATACTGGCCACACCAAGTACAGCAGCTGGGAGTTTTTCCTGCTGAGTGCGGCTGAGAAGATCTCGCTGAGCGAGGCGCAGTACCAAATCATCAACAATCGCTATCAGCAGTTGCAAAAGGTGCTGGATGCGGCTGACGATCCGTTGTTGGCCCAGGCACATATCTTCGTGCAAGGATCCATGCGCTTGCGTACGACGATCAAGCCGGTGGCGGACGCGCCCAAGGACTTGAGCACCATCGATGCCGATGCCATCGTCTGGTTGCCCCATGCGCAGGGCGCCAGCGCGATGCAGGTGCTGGATGCCATCTACAAACGCTTTGATAACGGTAGCCGCGTCCAGGCCAAGATCGAACTTCTGCGGCGCGGTATTCGCATCCTCTATGCCGATGAGAATCCCGGCTTCCATATCGATGTCACGCCAGCCCGCGCTATTGCCGGCAATGGGCAGGAAAACGGTGCGGGGAAACTCGAGGTACCGGACCGAGAATTGCAGGGCTGGAAGCCAAGCAGTCCGCTTCCGTACGCGACCTGGCTGCAGACCGCATCCCAGGAGCAGATCGCCTTGGACAGCACGCATCGCTTGGCCAAGCGCGATGGCCGCCTGGTTGAAGCTTCGCAAGAGCCGCTGCCCGACTATGCGCTGTATTCGGAACAGGATCCGTTGCGCGCGGCGGTCAAGATGCTCAAGCGGCACCGTGATGAATGGGCCATTCGCACCCGGACAGAAGGGCACCGGCCGATCTCGGCGGTCATCACCACGTTGGCTAGCCAGGCCTATCTGGATGTCGCTAAGGCCTCCAAGGCCCGGGCATTGCGCCCATTGGAGGCGATGATGGCCATCGTCCAGCGGATGCCGGACCATATCCAGGGACATCCCGGCCACTACCAGGTTTGCAACCCGAAGGATGCGGGCGAAAACTTTGCGGAGAAGTGGAATCGTCCAGATGGTCAACTTTACCGCCAGGCGTTTGATCGCTGGCACGTCCATGCGATGTCTTCCTTCGGGCTGGGCCTGCAAACGTTCAGCTCGACTGCGGCATTTGCCGACTCAGTTAAGGAAAGCTTTGGCATCGGTGGCGCCTTCGTGGAGGAGATCAACAACGCGATCCCGCCCAACTGGACCTTGCCTGGTCGTGCCGATACGGTGACCCGTAACGCCATGGTGGCCGGCTCTTTCTTCGGCGAGGGGGTGCGAGGTCAGGGCTCGCAAGAAGACGTGAAGCCGGTCGGGCGCCTTGGCTGAGCCTGTGCATAGTGATGTGCAGCGCGGCATCGCCGCGCTGCATGCGTTCTTGGGCCCGGATGTGGTCCAGACCTTGCTGACAGCGATCACGCCACGCTACAACGAAGCAGCGGCTTTCACCCTCCCGCTGCCGGCGGACTATACCGGCCTCTCACGCCGGCTACGCATCGGGTTTCCCTCCCAGTTCCCCGCAGGTCAACTGGCGCTGCAGGTGACGCCATCGCCTTGGCTTCAGTGGCCTCATGCCATGGAGGATGGCATGTGCCTGCACGGCTTTGGCGAGCGCCCGATCACCGGAACACCCGAGAGCATTGTCTGCGACAGTTTGAAACGACTCGGGCAGATTCTGGAATTTGCCGTCGAAGGGTCCGACCCCGATCGTCGGGCAACCGAGTTCCAGGCGGAGATCACCTCTTACTGGTCCCACCAGCTAAAAAAGTCCTCGCAGAGCTTGCTGCTGTTGAAGCGCCCCGCCCAGGCCGGGCCCTTGTATGCCTTGAGTGATCCTCGACGCGAGGCTATATCGGGTTGGGAAACGCTATGGCTATCGGATGACCAGGGCGCACTGAGGAAGCATCACGAACGGGTCGTCGGAGTGGCTCGATCGGTACGCGAGCCGCTGGCGCCGGCATTCTTCATCAAGCTGCAGGACTATCCTCCACTGAGTGTTCCCACGGCTGAAGCATTCTTCGAATGGCTGACGCCGTATCTGGATGATGAGGATATTCCAGCTTTGTTGGATTGGCTGGAGCGCAGCGATGATCTTCCCGTACGCTGGGCCGTGCTGGAGCTACCGGGTGACCAAGCCGGGCCGCTGTTTTGCTTCAACCTGCGCTCCAAGGTACTTCAGCCCCGCCGAGGCCCGCGCTATGGGCTGCGTGCCGGGCGTCGACAGGGCGCGCAGAAAACAGCGTTGTTTCCCGCAGTTCTGCAGGTGGCCACGCTCGACTTGCTCGAACGCGCTGCGATCCATTCAAGGGAACGCGCCGGAATGGCCGAAGACCTGGAGCACCGCCGGGTCGTGTTGGTCGGTCTGGGTTCCTTGGGAAGTCCCGTGGCGATGTTGCTGGCCAAGGCCGGGGTCGGCCATCTGACATTGATTGACCCGGACAAGCTGGTTGGTCAGAACTTGGGCCGACATGCGCTAGGCATGGATGAGTTGGGAAAGTTCAAGGTCGGCGCGCTGCGGATGCGGCTCCAGCGGGATCTGCCCACCGTCCAGATCGAGGCCTACAACACCTTCGTGGAGGTCATCCTCACCGCCAAGCCCGAGGTCCTGGACAAGGCAGACCTGGTTATCGTGACCAGTGCCGAATGGGGTTCGGAGGTGGCGCTCTGGCGCGCCAAGGCCAGTGGCGCAGCGTGGCCGCTGATACAGGCATGGAGCGAACCTAATGCCTTTGTGGGTCATGCCTTGGTGGCGCTTGAGCCGGGGCGCGATGGGCGGCGATTGTTCAATGAGCGCGGTGATTTTTGCCAGGCGTTCACGCAGTGGCCTGATGGTGGCGTGGTGCCCCTGCCGGCCTGCGGGGAGAGCTTCATTCCGGGAGGCGCCACAGGTCTGGCCAGCGTGGTTTTGATGGTCGTTAATGGCGCGATACGCGTGTTGCGCGGTCAGATGCCCGCGCAGGCATGGGTCAGCAGTATTTCTACCCCCGAAGAAGTAACACGGCTCAAGGGCCACTACCAAGGCCCGCGTCTGGAAAACGGTCAGGTTCATGTAGTGCTGGAGCGTGATTGGCCGGTCTGCAAGGTGCGCTCATGAGCAGGATTGTCTGGAAATGGCAGTGGCCCGGTCAAAGTGCAGAACTTCTGGTCACCGAGACCGTGGCTCACGTGTTGAGCGCACATCGCCAGCGGATCTGGGAGACCGAGCGCGGTGGCCAGCTCTTTGTCGATCCGGATGATCGGCGAGGGCTCGTGCTCGCCAGTGCCACCTCGCCCCATCCGGCGGATCGGGCAGGGTGGGCGTGGCTGGAACTGGATGCCAAGCGATGCCGACAAGAGATCCGCCAAGCCAACGCTCGAGGCTGGCGTCTGGTGGGCTATTGGCATACTCATCCACAGGTGATGCCCAAGATATCGCCCATGGATGTAGCGAGCTTTTCGGCTTTTGCTACCCGCTATGCCGTTGCATTGTCATCGCCGCTGGCGGTCATTGTGGGCAAGCCCGCGCACGCGCGGGGGATTCGCGCGTGGTCGATTCGAGATGGCCAACCGAATGAAGGACAATGGGCGCCGGCATGAACCGCGTCTTTGCGCCCTGCGGAAACAAGCCACGGCCAGTCTCGCGAGTGCGAACGCGTCACAGGTACGGGGAACAATTATGAGATATGAAACTGCACTACAGGTTGTACGCCGCGCAGAGAGCGCCCTGGTTGGCAATCGATTGGACCATCCCATGCCGCGCTGGCTTCAAGGTGTCGTGGATACGGTTTTGGGTGGGCCATGGCTGGTCATCGCAGGAGGGCACATCCTGCTTAGCCGGCTTGTCTGGGTGTTCATAACCGCAATCGTCTTCAGCCTCGTTCTTCACGGATTCGATGGAGCAGGTAACCAGCCGACGCTCGTGCCGTCGCTGGTGCTGGCTATTGGCGTGGTCTACTTCAGTACGCCTAGTCGCTCTATGGTTCCCGGCGTCACCACCAAACGCGTGGATGATGTGCGTCAGTTCATCCTTTCGATCGCCAACCAGCCGCAGCAACTTCAGCACCTGAGCGACTGCATCGAGGTTGTGCGTGCGCATACGATGCAGAAACTTGGACGGTTCAATGTATTGGCAGGCGTCGCTTGGGGGGTATTGTTCTGGTTCATCGGAACTCACGCATTGGCGCCGGGACTGCCTGCAGAAGCAATCAGTCGTGGCCTGTCCTACAGCATGGTGGGAGCATTAGCTTTTGCTCTTGTGCTGGCGGGCGGTACATGCCACGCCACAGGAGTCAGAGCTGTGTGTCTGATTCTCGAGTTCGCCATAATTGATGCAAGATTCGAGGTTGAGGCAGGCGGCGGTGGCACACATGACAGTTGATCTGCATGGGGGTGTCTGCTCTTGGCCGGTAGCGGACATCCCTTACTCGGCTTCCGCCGCAGCAAAGGTGTTGCGCAAGCAGAATTCAATTTAATCTTTGGTCGCACTCGGCAATCACTGTAGTCCTGCAACTTGGCCTGCGGAGGTTGGACCAAAGCAGGCCTTCCGCATTACTGGCGTTCGCTCAGCGAGGTGCCAGCGTCTCGCGAAAGAAGTTGACGGCGTCGGCATTGATCTGCGAATGCAGCTCGCCGCGATCGATGCCAGGCGGGTCGACGCATAGCAAAGGAAGGGCCTTACTCATGCCGGGGTTGCACGGGGCCAGGAATACATAATGACCGGCACCCGTGATGCCGCGGAAGGTATGCAGCCGCGGCAGTGCATCGCGCACCGGCAGCACGTTGTAGGCGGGCAGCAGCACGCGGTCGGACATCGCGCCGTACAGGAACACGGGAGCGTCGACGCGCGCCAGCGCGGCGGCGTCGAAGAAGATCGCGAACGGCGCCATCACGAAGCCGGCGCGGATGCGTGGATCGGTGGTGGCGCGCGATACGGGCAGGCGTTCGATGACGGCCGGCAGTTCCACGCACACCTGCGCATCGTCCGGCTGCGCGGCGCAGTACGCCTCGCGGCGGGCGAAGTCCGGGGTGGCGCCGAGCAGCAGCAGACTGGTGTAGCCGCCAGCGGAGAAGCCGGCCACGCCGACGCGGTCGGCGTCGATATGCGGGCCGAGCTGCGGATCGGCCAGCAGCAGGTCGAGCAGCGCGGACATCTGCCAGGCGCGCCCGAGCAGCACGCGTTCGGTGCCGAAGCCGCTCTGGTCGCGGTGGCTGTCGCCGGCGTGCTCGATCGCCGCGACGATGAAGCCGGCATCGGCCAGCGCGGTCGCCAGGTCGTGGTGGCCCAGCGCGCTGCCGCCGTGGCCGTGCGAGATCAGCACCAGCGGATGCCGGCCTTCGACGATGTCCAGGCCGGGCGTGGCGGCGACACGGTACGGGCCCAGTTCGCTGGAGGCGGCGGGACCGGCGGCCGGGTAGATCACTGTAGCCGGCATCGTGGTGCCGGTTCTGGCTTCGTGCACCTCGCGGAAGACGATGCCGTTGGCGGCGAAGGCGGGCACGCTGGCTACCGCGACGAGCGATAGCAGGACGAAGGTCAGCAACTTCATTGGCAACTCCAGAGGATGATCGGTTCTGAGATGCGTGAGCGGCGCACAGCGTTTAAGCCCACCTCACAACCGGAGCAACTGTCCCCCAACTTCACCCTCTCCGTGATGGCCCGAAAAGGACCTCCCCCTGCAGCTACCGACCGAATGGGGACATCTGCCGAAGCGCCCGCCCTCTGACCAGTCACTTGGGCTGCTGGGGTGCCTCTGCTCTCAGTTCGATGAGCTAGGTAAGTTGTTTCTGGATTCCCGCTAATGAGGGCGGCACCATCCAAAATCGGTCACCTAAATCTGTTGCGGCGGTGGCAAAAACCGTGGTCAGTGCACTGTCTGGGAGTGTGTGCGAGGGTGAAAAGCAAAGCTTTCCTTCTGTCGAACCGTGCGCCATCTTCAAGCGCCGCGGAAGTTCGCTGGCCAAGGTGAACTTGAGGATTTCGGCGTTGCCCGGGTACTGCAGGGATACCGACGCCATGCTTCTCACGGACGCCCAACACGCATACCGCCAATGCCCGAGACTGTACATCACGTCGTGGGGCATCTGGAACCGAGCGAGCTCGCCCAGGTACACATCGGGAAAGTGATGCAGTCGCAGTTGATGCTGCAAGTAGGCCGTGACCTCCTGCGGCAGTAGCTCCTGCCATACCCGCAGCCACATCACGGCGTAGTCCTGCTGGCGCCCCCGCTGTATGAGGTAGTCGCGAAGGTAGGCTTCCAGCTCGTCGAAAGGGACTGCTGACCACGTGTACGACCAAGGCTGTGCGTCGGGATGGGTCACCGGGCTCAAGAGTGCGGTATCGGTCTGGATCAACCCCAACGTGGAGAGCGCCGACAACACCGCGTCGGTAGCTTTAGGCGTAGGGGCTACCCGCTTGCGCGATTGATGGGCATGGACTAACGCCAACAGGTAGAGCGCGGCTCGCCCGCCCAGGTGACCCACATCGGGCAGGGTGGGGGCATCGAATCGGGGCGCGCTGGCCGGGCGTGGCTTTGTTTTTCTCATGGATCGTACAAAGGCCACCAGGCGGGCAAATCCCGGGGAGGGGCAGGCATTGGCATTGCCCGCCCTCTAAGAATATCTTAGTATCCAAGCGCCCGTCATTTCGCCATGCTTAACGCTTCCAGAGGGAGCAAACGTGGCCAGGCGGACAGCTGAACACCCAGTTTTTGCGCGACGCTTGGCGTTTGTGCGCGAGCGCGCTGGCTTGTCGCAGCCGCAGCTGGGCCTTCTTGCCGGCATGGATCCCTCCGTGGCCTCTCCCCGCATCAACCAGTACGAACGGGGCAAGCACGAGCCCCAACTGAAGACGGCCAAGCAGCTGGCGGACGCCTTGGGCGTGCCACCGGCGTTTTTCTACACCGAGGACGAGTTGCTGGCGCAGCTGTTGCTGCAATGGAACGGCCTGTCGGTCAGTAAGAAGAAGGCCTTACTGAAGAGCCTGGAAAAAGCGCCCCGCGGAAAGCCCGCAAAAAAGGCGCCCAGCCGCTAACGGCGCGATCGACCCGCATTACTCAGGGCTGCGGCGACCCTGGAGAGGCAGCGTCAGATCGCCCTCGAGCAGGGTCGCGGCCGGGTTATGGGTTGCCCCACCGGCCTGAAAGTAGCCGATCGCCTGGGCCACGGAGCGATGCTCGGTCAGTGCCATCAAGGCGGGCAGGGCGATGCCCTGACGGCCACCCTCGGTGATGAAGCCCGAGCGCAGGCTGTGCCCGGCAAAGTCCCCCTTCAAGCCAGCCAGCACCGCCCGCCGCTGGACGATGGCGGCCACGGACTTGGGTGACAGCCCCGGACCCACGCGCTCGCCCCAGAGGCGGCGGAAGAGGGGGCCCTCAGTGATGTTGGACGCGCGCAGCCACGCCTCGAGTGCGGCGCCGGCGCGGCCCAGCACCGGCTTGTCGGGCGTGGCACTGGCACTGGGGCCGGCTTGCTGCGTCTTGCTGTGCTCCAGGCGGTAGACGAAGGCACCGTCGTTGATGCGGCGCAGGTCCTGCCAGTCGGCCGCGGCGATCTCGCTGCGCCGGCGCCCGCCACTGGCAAAGCCGAACAACAGCAGCGCCGCGTCGCGCAGCCCCTCCAGCGAGCCGTCACAGGTCGCCAGCAGCGCCTCGAGCTCCGGACGGGTGATCGCCGTCTTCTTGTGCGGCCGCTCGCCACGCTTGACCGAGGCCCGGCGCCCGCGCTTAAGCAACTGGCGCACCGCTGGCGATTCGCAGGGGTTGGTGGCCTTGTGCGCCTGGTGGGCGGCCGAGAGCACGGCCACGCGGTGCACGACGGTGCTGAGCTTGAAGGCGCCGGCTTTCTGCTTCAGGCCGGCAGCCACCAGCTGCGCATCCAACGCCGGCGGCAGTTCCCACGCCAGACCGGCCTTGCCACGCCGGGCCAGGTGGTCGACCACGAACTGGACCACGGCCGGCTCGGGCACCGGCAGCGTGATCGGCTGGCCGAACCGGCCTTGGAACCAGGCCGCCCAGTAGCGCAGCGCGCTGGCATAGCTGCGCGTGGTGTTGGCCGCGGCGGCCTCGGCCAGCAGCTCGCGCACGGCCTCGGCGGCCTGCGCCGCCAGCCGGTCCGGGGCTAGGGCGGGCAAGTCGTCGGGTCGCGGGACGAGTGTGTTAGATTTCATATGTCGTATGTATCACTTTATATGAAGTAGGGCGTCTACTTCCGATAACTATCCCTTATCGGAAGTAGATAAGCAACGGGGGC
Source organism: Pseudoxanthomonas sp. LjRoot206 (assembly GCF_056175725.1). Lineage (NCBI taxonomy): Bacteria > Pseudomonadati > Pseudomonadota > Gammaproteobacteria > Lysobacterales > Lysobacteraceae > Pseudoxanthomonas > Pseudoxanthomonas sp. LjRoot206. The sequence goes on along the minus strand of NZ_JBGFFI010000006.1, from coordinate 224,956 downwards.
AGGGCGCCCGAATAGGAGAGCGATCCATGGCGCGAGGTGTGCAGGAAAACGAGGTGTTCGCTGCGGCTGACACGCTATTGGCCGCCGGCGAGCGGCCCACGGTCGAACGCGTGCGGCAGGCCTTGGGACGCGGCTCGCCGAACACGATCGGGCCGCTGCTGGATACGTGGTGGGCGCAGCTGGCCGAACGCCTGCAGCACCGACTGACATTGCCGGCGGTGCCGGAGGCCGTGGGCACGGCCTTGGCCCAGATCTGGGAGCTGGCGCTGGCGGCCGGACGCCAGCAGGCCGAGGCCACGCTGGTGCCCAAGCGCCAGCAGCTGACCGACGCCCAGGCCGATCTGGCGGCGCAGTTGGCCGCCGCCGGCGATCAGGTCCGTCAGGCCCAGACCCAAGCGCAGCAGGCCACCGCCGCCACCCAGTCTGCCGAGGCGGCCTTGGCCATCAGTACGCAGCGCGCAGACGAATTGGCCAGCCAAGTCGGCCATCTGCAGCGCCAGACGGAGGAGCTTCAGCAACGCTATCGCGCCCAGGAAACGCAGCTCCAGGCAGCGCTGGACCGCGTGGAGCAAGAGCGCACCGCAGCAGCGGCCGAGCGCGAGGCGCTGCAAGCCCATCTGCGCCAGGCCGAGGACCGTGGCTTTTCCGAGATCGATCGGCTCCGCCAAGAGGTGAAGGCAACGAAAACGCAACTGAGCACGCAAGCGCGTGAGCACACCCGCGCCCTGCAGGCTGCTGGCCAGGCGCAGCGGATGGCGGAGAGGGCCCAACATGCGGCAGAGCGCGAGAGTGCCGCGGCCCGTGCCCGCCTGGACGCCCTGTTGGCCACGTCGGGCTCGCGCCGAACCACGGCAAAGAAGCCCGCCACACCGCGCCAGCGAAAACCCGCTTCCAGGGCCACGTAGTGGGGGCGCTGGTCTGGCATGCGCTTTGGGCGTAGGCTAAGAATTCCTTAGTTTCAGCGTCAGTGCCAGCATGACCATGCCCAGCGAGCGCACGCGCAACCTGCTGCAGGCCGGCGCGTTCCTGAAAGAACTCGCCGCCAACCAAGCCGTGCCCAAGACCGTTCGCCAAGAAGCTTATCGGCTGCTGCGGCATTACCCGACTATCAGCGACGTCGAAGCCATTGCTGGCCACGAGGAACGGTTGCGTGAGCTGACCCAGTCCTTTTTCGTGAGGCCGTACCTGACGTCCCGCTTCGAAGCGGACTGGTTGCGGAGTTATCCCCTCGGTCCGCATCGGGAGTAGGGCATGCCACGGCGGCCACGTATGCCGCCAGACCGTCAGGGACCACCCCATCGCGAGTTGGAAGCGCAGTTGGAGAGATCGAGGCTCGACCCGACCGAGGAGCCGGCGTTCTTCCGCAGCCTGCTGGAGGCCACCGTCTACATTCACGTGCCCGTGTCGGACGACAGCAAGCACATTCGTTAGGACAGGAATTTTTTATCGCCCTGTGCCAAGAAAATCTGGCGCTCAGCAGAAGCATGTACAACGGAGCGAAAGAGCCTGAGACTCTGGACTACTTCAACGCATTCGGGGTGCTTTACCAAGCACTCTTTCTCTGTAATGCGGTAGCTGAGGACCAGTTTGCAGTCAAACAATACGTAGTGCAGTCCCAGCGATTGATTGACTCCGTAACATCCCATGTAACGCGGTTCACTTAGCAAGTACGCGTGCAAATTCAACGCCAGTGCGTGATCAAGGTCTGGAATGTAGATTACATGGATCCGATGGGTACCCAACGTCGACCTCAAGGGTTTCCTTAGAAGACCGGGCATCGTGTTGCTATCATCAAGACGCCCGCCGACGCCTGATGCATTCCAGGACTCGCCATCGCCGAGGCGAAACAATAGATCACCGTCTCGAATATGGATCGGCCTCTGGCTCTTTTGCGGCAGCCCTGACGCCAAAGTGATGGCTAGCGCCCATTCGGCATAGTTGCCGCACTCAACAGGCGGATCGAACAAGAATGCCGCGGCCATGTGTGCTTCCTTGTTACCGTTTGGTCATCCCAAGAATGGGGCGAGCAGGATCTAGAACCCACCCGCATTGCTATCTTCAATGAACTCAATGCGGGCCGCTTCGAGGACAGCCTGTGGATCGTGTTTGAGCACCTCGGCCGGACACTCCCCATTGAGAAGCACATGCGGGGTAAGAAACCATTCGACTTCACTCCAGCCGGTGGGCGAGCGGTCCTTATCGTAGTAGCCGCCGTGGTCCCGCATGATGCGCAGGATCTCTGAGAAGTGAACAACGGGCCGTCCGTCTTGCTGAAACTGCCAAGGGGGAAATCGGTAATGGGGCTTGGGATCAGTGAGATACACTCCCAGCAGCTGCTCAGACTTCCGTAACTCAGTAGCGCCCGATCCAAGGTCTTCCGCCGTGACCCAATTCCTGGACAGCTCGGTGCGCCGTGCTGCGGCCATCGCTAGGATTGATGTTGGGTCAGACACGCTTGGACTGGTAGTCATTGATCCGTTCCAAGTCGGAGCAGCATCAGGCTGCGACGCGCGAAAACCTTGGTAGGCCGGTAAATCTGTGACATTTCCTAGAGTAGTCTAGATCGGAAAATGTCACAGGCTCTGTTGATTCGGCGACGGATTTTTTACGCGCCCAAACATGCAGGATCTACCTGGCCGCGACGGAATTATCCGCGGTAGACAAACACGACGCTAAAGCTGTGACTTGCCCGAAGTACACGCTAATCCTGTGACTTGACTGGCGGGATCAGTAAACCCGTGACAAGCGCGCCTCATAAATAACAATGACTTAGGGCGATCCCGATCCAAAATGTCACAGCTCTACCGATTTTTGAGATCGGTAAAACTGTTACATATTCTGGGCTTGCCGGCATATTTGAGACATTCCCCAAGCGCGCTGCACGCACGGCCGCGACCCGATGGTCCTGCGCCTGCCTGTGAAAGGCCGTGCAGGGCGACGAGCACCGTCACCCCGCCGTTAGTGGGACACATCGACGGTTGACCGCTGCGAGGGCTGCAGGGTTGATAAGACCTCGTCGAAGCCTTCCTCGCGGATGTGCGGTAGTACGCGTCGCCGCCAACTCAGGTGCATTTGTCGACCAACTGCGTGTCAGGCAGGCCTCATGCTGAATGCGGCCGCGGCGGCCTCCGCCTGGAGCCCGTTCTTCACGCCGGCCCAGTCAGAGGACAGGGTGCCGTAGTCCTCAGGATCCAGCATGGGCTCAAAACCGTATATCGAAGAGCGAAGACTCAGTGCACGCATGAGTTGCTGATTCTCCACGGTATCGTGGACAAGGACGATCCTCGTCGGGAATCTTCGCAACATCTCGCGCCCACTGTGACTACGGTGTCCGACGCGCTTTAGCCAAAGCAGGGCACTTTCTACCGCGCTGTGCAGGCTGTTTGCCAGGTCAGCGCCCCCTTCGCTACACCTTACCCATTCCAGCTGACCAATCGAAGCAGCTGACCGTCGGCAGCACTCTTCGAGCGTTTCAATCAGCCCTGCATCCGAGGTCTCATCGCGGCGGTCCGGCAAGAAGTGCCAGACCGCCATATGAAGCAGGCCCAGCAAGAGCGTCAGGGCTTCGGGGGTAGCATCGACGGCTAACGCATCCAGTGAGAGGCGCTCCGCGGTGGCCAGTCCCTCTGGATCGTGCTCACGCCAGGCGTGGACGCTCTCGGGACTCAATAGGACCATCGACCGTGCTTGCAGCATCGCGGCAACGTTCTGTGCGCTTTGATCGATGGTTGGCTCACCGCTGAAGTACGCACCTGCCTCACTCAGCAGCCAGGGCTGGGACTCAGGTACACGCGCCACTACGCGCTGAAAAAGATTGAACTTCTGCCCTGAACCATCGGGCTCGTTGAAGTAGGCGCCGTCAGGATTCTTGCCGAGCTCATAGGTTCGTCTAAACATGTCGGGAATCGACGGGTCCGGGCTCGGCGTCACCCCAAACACGAAGGTGCCCGCTGATTCGACGACCGGCAGTGGCAGCTGCGCGTTGAGCGCACCCAGTTCGCAGGCGAAACGGTGTAAGAGGAATCGCACCCAAAGCAGGGGGCCGATGGTGTCCGAATATGACTGCTTCTTCTGGGCCATAAGACTCTCTGACCAACGAGGGAATGGATTGCGGCTCAATCCATCTCTGACAGCTACCCGAGCTCTGTCCTAGCATCCATCAATTGAGCGCAACGGAGGCCAGGCGATGAGCTGATCGAAATGTATTCCATTCGGCAGGCAAAAAAAAACCGGCTGGCGGGCCGGGTTTTTTCCTGAAGCGGATTGGCACAACGATTGACGACTTGACTCTAGCGCGCGGGTTTTCCTGTGTCAACAGGCTCTGCTGCGCCGGACGATGCCCTTCGTTTCACGCCTGCCTTTCCCTAGTCCCTAGATAAGGAAAGGTATGAAGACGTCAAAATCGCCCGCGCAAAAGGGGCGAAGCGCCATCGCGGACGCGGTTCGCCGGCGAGGGCAGAGTCCCTACAACCTGTGGATCATCCGTCCACCGCTGCAACAGCAAGACATCATCGTCAACTCCGATCCAAAGATGGAACTTGTCTATCTGTTGGAGGGTGATCCGACGCTGGAAGAGATCGACTATGGCCCTTTGCGGAGAGCACCTGACGAAGAGCGAAAAGCCAAGCGTCTGAGCGCATCCGAGCAGCCCGAGCACTTCGCAGATGTCGTGCGCTCCGGAGTCAAAGGCCGTGTCTTCTGGGGAGGGACGCAGCCGCCACCCCCAGAAATGTTGGCGCCATCGGATCTCTACCTGAGCATTCCGGATCTGGACGCCAACGTTATGCGGATAGACAACTGGCGGCGCATTGCGCCGGCCATTCGCCGCGTGAGCGCTCATCCCACCGACGCGTTGGAACGCCAGATGATCACGCTGCTGAGCAAGGGCAGCAAGATGTCGGTGGCAGACATTCTTTCGGCCTTGATCGGACACCCTCCTGCGCTGGTTCTTGGCGTCGTAGGCATTCTCCTTCGCCAACGACAGTTGGAGGGCGACCTCGACCAACGCCTATGGTCGTTGCATACCCGGGTGTGGGCGCGGAGGCCAGCATGAACCGGTACACCCGAAGCAACGCACCCGTTGACCTGCTGAAGTACGACGAATGGCCCGAGGTCAGCCTGAGCGCGCTGGATGATGAGGCGGTTGCGCGCTTCACGGCGCTCAAGAAGGCACTGATACGGTACATGGAGGGAGACAAGGTCCAGGAGATTCAGGACGACGAGGGCTACTCCCGTGAGGCGCTCATTCGTGCGTTCAATCGCTGCATCACACGACGGCCGGATGGCCGCTTGGTCGGATGGCTGGGACTTGTGCCAGGCGTTCGAATCGGCGCGCCGGCGCGCGTCAAACCGCTGGCGCCCAGCGGGAGAAACGGAAAGTCTGGGCTCACCGGCGCATGCGCCTTGTTTATGAATCAGCATCCGAAAATCGAAGCTGCGTTCAAGAAGTACCTGTTTAAGACCGCAACCCGCCAGGTGGGGCACGAGAACAAGGTTCGCCCCGGTGTCGCCCACAAGTGGTTCATTGCCCACTGCCGAGAGCAGGGAATCCCAGAGAACCAGTGGCCCTTGAATACCGACAAGCTCGGCAGGGGCGCGATCAGCGAATACATCCGCCACTACTTGGCCTCGAACTACGATGCCATCGTGGCGACACAGTACGGCCAGAAGGCCAAGACGAAATCGCACAGTGGCACCGGCACATTCTCTCGCCTGCGTGCAAGTCAGTTCCTCGACGCGGTCGAACTGGACGAGCACCTTTGCCATTTCAAGGGCTGGATCGCCTTCGAGACTCCCGGTGGGAAACGCTGGGTCAAGAGCCCTCGAATGAGCCTGATCGCCATGGTTGATCGATTGCTCGGTTTGGTGGTCGGACTAAAGATCATCTTTCGGTCCCAGGCTCGGGGTGATGACATTCTTGAGGTGTTGCATCACGCGTGCACGGGAGGCGGGGTGCCGGTTGATCCCTCTGCGAAGGGGGAAGAGAACGAGCCTGCAATGCCGATCGATCTGGGCGTGCCATTCGAATGGTGCGGCTTGAATCAGCTTCTGGTCGACAACGCCTTGTCCCATCTTGCCGAAGAGATCCAAGGCCGCGCGCGGGCCCTTCTGGGATGCGACATCAACTTTGGTCCTGTGCAGCGCCCGGAGCGGCGACCCAACGTCGAAGGGCTTTTCAGTGATCTGGAATGCCTGGGTTTCCACAGACTCGATGAGACGACCGGCTCGGGCCCGCAGGATCCCATTCGGATCGAGGCGCCGCCGGCCCGGGAGCCGCAGATGACCGAGGCCGCTGCCTTTGCGTTGATCTATCGCAGCGTCCGGTTCCACAACCGCAAACGCTCCAGCGGTGCGTACGGCGTGCGGCGCATTGAGCAGTTGCAGGGCTGGGTCAACGACATCGAGCAGGGTCTGATCTTCCCCATGCTTCCACCGCCCCTGGATCACCTGCCCAGCCTGGATGTCAGCGTGACTCGGCTCAAGGTTAAGGGCAGTGAGCAGACCGGCGTGCGAGCGCACCTCTACCTCCAGGAGGAATCCTATGTGGGAGAGGTGCTGTCTGAGCGTTGGGACTTGATCGGTCAGTGGGTCATGGTCCACATGAACCGTCACGATGCGCGGTACATGCGCTTGTTCACCCTGAAAGGGGAATCCTTGGGCACGGCCACGGTGACGGGGAGGTGGCGGCATCCGCCCCATACGCTAAGTCAACGCATCATCGCCAACAAGCTCATCCGCGACGGACAGCTGCGTATTGGCTACGACGAAGATCCCATCGCAGCGCACTTGGCGCAGATTGCGCACGACGCCGCAAAAAACACGCCGCTGTCGGCTGACCAGATCAAGACACTGACCGCGCACGCCGAGAACGAACATTCACGCCAACAAAGCGCCAACTCAGTTGCGCAGTCGGCCGTCACCGCGGCTATTGAGAACGCCAAGAAGGAGCCAGCAGGGGCAGGCAAGGAAGAGCGTCGCTTTGTCATGCCGCAGCTGCGGGCCTTCAACAGGGGGCAGCGGTGATAGAGGAGTTGATCGTTGAGCGTGAGCGACTATGGGCCCAGCATCCGATCATCTGTGAGGCTGCGGTCCTGCCGTCGACATCGGTACAGAATGCCGTTTGGGCGGTCATTGAAGGGGCCAGAAAGACGCGCTTCTCCTATGCGTCCTGGGCTGATCCGGTCACCGGAAAGTCCCGCTGTCTGACGGCTATCGAGAACTTCATTCGACAGGAGCATCCTGGCAGCGGGGTGCTTCGCTATGAAGCCATGCGGGAGGAATCCTCTGCTGAAGGCCGATTGCTGGAAGACATCCTTCTACAGATGGCGATCGCCGCGCCCATCGCGCGAAGCCTGGCGGGGAAGCGTGACCAGTTGACGCGTGCTCTCTTGGCCCTTGCCGGAGTGGACATGCACTTGTACATGCTGATCGATGAAGCGCAAGAGCTGCACATCAGAGAGCTCAACTGGCTCAAAGGAGTAATCAACAAGGTGATCGTAAAGCAGGTAAAGGTCACCGTGGTGTTGATGGGACAGAAACAACTACTCGACCGCATCGATGAACTCAAGACGGCGGGTCGGCAGGACTTGTTGGAGCGCTTCTTCAAACGCGTGGTCGAGTTCAAGGGGTGCCGTACCGTCGAGGACCTGGCCACGTTGTGCGAGGCGATGGACATCAAATCCGAGTATCCCGAGGGAAGTGGCTGGAGCTACACGATGTTCTTGTTCCCGCGCGCCTACGAAAACGGCTTGCGCTTGCAAGCCAAAGCTCAGGTGCTATGGCAGGCATTCACAGCCCTGCGCAGCGCTTCCGAAGTCCAGCGCGGCATACCCATGGAAGCCATTTCGTCATATCTGGCCCAGATATGCCTGTTACACAAGGACCTGGACAGCGCGGATATGGAACTGGATCTGGGGCTGCTGGAAGAGGCGGCAAAGGAGACCCTGTCGTGACAAGCAAGCGTATCGTCCCGTGGCGCGATGACTGCTTGCTTCCCGAGGAGTCGTTGTACTCGGTTATCAGCAAGATCGCGTGGTTCCAAGCCATGCCGCCACTGCGCTATCTGTCGACCATTCTGGGACGCAGCTACGCTGAAGGCCTTGTACTGGGTCCTACCGAAAAGTGGTTATCCAACATTCGGGACCATCACATGGCGCCGGACTTAGGAGGTCTGCCGTTCGCTGACGGGCTAGCCGAATGGGTACTCACAGAGAAAGTGGACACGCCGACCGCGTGGAGAAGTCGCAGCCTTCGCGTGTGTGATCACTGCTTGGTCGACGGGGTGCATCTAAGAATTCACCAGGACTTGGCGGTTCACAAATGCCCGTTACACATGGAGCCGCTGCATAGTACGTGCGGACATTGTTTCGGTCATCTGACCCTTTCCTACGCTCGGCGTACAGAAGCGTTCTGTTGTCCTCGTTGTAGTGCTCCACTGACAGCTGGTCATGTCTTCGGTACGCCGCGCCCGGAGACCCAGCGCCAGGCCGTCCAGACGGCTGTGCGAGAGGTGAGAAGCTCGGTGCTGAAAGTGCGCAAGATCATAGGGCCACATGTCGACTCGGTACTGAGACCTTCATCTTCCGGATCATGCGCCAATATGAGTCATTTGCGCCTGGATAGCGTTTGTGCACAGGCAGGCGTCCATCCCGCGCTCAGACGCCTGCACATTCCGAAGGTGGAACTGAAAACGGAGTCGGTCAAGTTCAGAGCCGCAGACGATCGGGCCGCCCATCCCGGAGATCTGATAGAAGCTTGCAGCATGGCAGAGTTCCAGTTGGCGATGTCCTGCATCGTTCGTTGGTTCGTCAAGGCCAAAGGCAGATCGCACGGGCAGTGTCTGGATTCCCCGCTTCGGATGTTTGGGCCTGACTTCGGCCTCAGCATCCGGAATGCGCAGGACATTCTTGGATGTTGCCCGGTGGCGACTGGCTTCTGGCTGTGGAGACTCTCAAACTGCCGACAACTGGAACGCTATCTCAGGCAGCCGCCATCTGAAGATGCGCCCATCAGGCGCCATCGCCTGTTGATCCTCTACAAAGCCTTGAAGAGTCATCTACATTACTGCCTGCAGGTGGCGCAGCGCATGCTGCACACCGATCTCAGGCATCTCGATGATCAGTTGAGAGTGCGGGCACTGCATCGTGTGTGCGCCATGTCTGTGGAGGACCTTCAGTTCAGTACCCTGCGCTCAGTCTCATCAACGCTGGTGCGCTACGAGATGCAATGGCGCTGGATGGATGTGCCCTGCGACGGCTTTGCCGTTTACGCCACGCGCCTGCGTAGGCAGTGCGAGGAGGTAGAAGCACCACGGGAAAACTCCTCGGGAGGGCCCCTGCATGGCGTCGACGTCGAGCCGCCGGCTGAGGGTCATGCACGGATGCCGTTCACGCTCATGCGGCTGGAGGGATTTCTTCGCTGATGAGATTGGCTACCGGTTCCCCGCGGTGTGTCCCTGGCGCTGCTAGGTGTTAGCACCGCGCTGTCCCGTACCCCGAGCGCGTTGCCGGGAAGGGGTGCTTGGGCGCCCTATAGAGGCGAGTTTGGCAGACCAGGACGGGAGGAGGTTCCTGTCCTGCTGCCAGCACTGCGGTAAAGCTTGGCCTCATGGACAACCTTCGTAAATGCCCGGGAAGCGGCCGCTAGGCAGCTTCTTGGGGACGAGTTTGCACAGGCTGTCCATTCTGGCGCGATCATCCATCAGCCCAACTCCAACGAACTCGGTCAGGTCTGCGATGTCTTGCGCCGAGAGCTTGCTCACCCCCTGTAGCATCGGGTCAAGATTGCGAAGTGGGCCATTGTTTGAAGGCTTCAGAATCGTCAGATCGTCGGCTACGCCAGCCTTCTTCGCATCGTAGTTCTTCACGGAGGTCACCACGTCGGTGTGGTGCTTGATTGCATCCTCAAGCCGGGTATAGGCGCCGTTGTGGAAGAACGTGGGTTGCGCGCCGACATTCCTCAATGGGGAAGTCCTGAATTTGTACGCCGACTCCGGATCACCATTGGTGAGCATTACACCTGGGTCCTGGTCGCACTGCCCCACGATTACATCACTCTGCTCAAACATGAAGTTTCCATACCCATCCCGGTAGATCGGAGCGATCTGCGGGACACCGATTCTCCTGTTCTGGAAATCGCTGAACATCTCATTGGATTTTCCCGAAACGGCATGGCATGAGACGCAGCTGTTGTCTCGGAAGAAGAGGACGGCTCCTCGCTTCTGCGCATCGGTCATCGCGGTTCGATCTCCTCGGGCGTACTCGTCGATGGGCGCATTGGCGAAGGTCAGCTTCATCTCAAACTCGGCAAGTGCCTGTGCAACGTGGATGAACTCGACCTTTCCACTCTTCTTGACGTCATCAAAGATGGCGGCGAAAAGATTCACATACTCAGGAACCTTGTTCACATCATCAATGACCAGTTGTCGAATTGAATGAGCAGCATCATGGACAGGGATTTCTTGCCCATGCCTATGCCTGAATTGGCTCTCCTCCTTCTTGCACGGAACTGCGGCGTCATTCCCGAATGATTGGACCAGCTTTGCCTGGTTGGAGAATGGCTGCCTGTTCGAGAACACGGCCATCAGCGATGCCACGTCAGCGTCCTGTGCTGATGCTTGGCCCTCCACCATTGGCTTCGCGGCAGCCGCAAGATTCATCGCAGTTAGTGTTTCAGCCAGTTCTCGTCCAAATCCTGCCATCTCCGGGAGTTCGGTTGGCGGCATATGGGCCTGCGCGACGAGCAAATGCTTCACCGTCGGATCATTGGGCTCGAACTTCTCCAACTGCAGATCAAAGCCTTGGGAGTTGTCGAAGGGATCGCCCGAGTTTGAAAGGAACTTCGCCTCCCACATCAACTTTGGATAGAACGCGGTATTGATGACGGTGGGTGACCGGCGTTGATTGCGCGGCCCTTTCCTACTTTTTCCAACAACGCCCAACGGGTCCACGCCAACTGCAATGGATTGCGTGTCGGCCATCGCGGCGTTGGGGGCGTGGCAGCCTGAGCACGGATTGCCTGTCGTGCCCTTGGTTTCGGTGTCGGAATGAATGGATAGCACGCGGTCAAAGAAGAGGAGTCGTCCCACCTCAGCCAATGGCTCATTGATCGGGCGACCCAGCCGTTTGGTCAACGTCTCTTCGACTCGACCGGTGAAGTTGTGCTTGTTAAGGAGCGCTACCAACTCGGCATCGGAGCCTTGCTCGGAAGTGCCAGCGTCAGTGCGTGTGCTTGTAGTGGGCGACTGATCGGACGCTTTACATCCTACGAACAGGACGGCGGTTATCACCAGTGGCAACAGGACGGCAGAGTGGCTGGCTCGCATAGCAACGTGCTCCTCTAGATTGTCCAATACGGAGATACTTGGGCGACTTCCTCTTCGGCATGAGCGAGTGCAGCGCGCCGCAAGAATGCGGCGCGCGTCAGTTACTGGTATTACCCCCCGGCCAAGGCCGTACGACATGAAACGCCAACGCGGTCACGTTCTGCAAGCGCGTTCGTCGGAAACTCTAAACTTCCTCGGTAATGCGCGTTTCGTTGGCTCGGGACAATCGGGCCGCGCTTAGGGGCGTGCGGGGTACTTCACCGAGCACCCATACGATTTGGTGACGGGCTGGCTCACGGCTTTGCCTGCTACCACCTCATCAATGGCTTGGGTGACGTAGTTGGTAGCTGTCGCAATATCTGCCGGGTTAGCGCTGGCCTTGTTGTCGATGGCACCTGCGTAAACCACGACCCCCTTGGTATTGACGATGAACATGTGCGGGGTGGTGGTTGCCCGATAGGCGATTGCGATCTTCGCATCGCTATCGATGATCGTCAGTATCGGCGAGGCGCCTTTGGCCTTCTGCCAGGATTGGAGCTGGGATCGCGCTTTGGTGTCATCGCTGATCCCGGTCTGGATGCTTACCCACGTCGCCCCCTTGGCAATGGCGTGCTTCTGAGTAGCTGGCATGTTGCCGCTGTCGTAGTGCTTGCCCACGAAGGGGCATCCGGGATTGGTCCACTCAAGCACCACCAGTTTGCCGCGCAACTGGGCGAGGGAGACTTGCTTGCCACTGGTATCAGTTGCCGAGAACGCGGGAGCCGGCTTGCCTACCACCGCCTGGGCCAGCGAGTTTTGCGCTGTCAGCAGCGCAATGGCGAGCGTAGCGCTCACAGTCATCATCTTGATCACAATCATTCCTCACTTGGTTGAGTTGGGCTGCCGGCGTTGCCAGGCGTCATGTCCGCCAACGCTTTGAGTACGGTGGAAGGCATCAGAATCTCAGCGAGCAGCGTTGGATCTGTTTTGCCGGGATCGTAGAGGGCGTACACCGGCACTCCACTGCGTCCAAGCCGTCTGAGCTCCTGTGTGATCTGCGGATCTCGGGTCGTCCAATCTGCTCGCAGCAGCCTTACGTTGTGCTGCTTGAATGCCGCCATGACGGTGCTGTCAGAGAGGGTTGTGCGCTTGTTGACCTGGCAGGTGATGCACCATGCGGCCGTGAAGTCGACGAAGGCTGGCTGCCCGTCCCGGCGAGCAGACGCAACGGCTGATTCGCTCCACGTCTGCCATATCGCGTCCTCGCTGGCCGCCTCACTGGCACGGTCAACCTGCTGAACGTTCGACCATCCCCACATGCCGACGACGATGAGCAGGGCCAGTGCAGGCGCACCGATCAGCCAGCGACCGCGACGCCCAAACCGGATGCACCGAAAATCCAAACGACGAGCGCCAGGATCAGCAGGATCAGCAGTACCGACATCACGCCGTGGATGTCGACTTGTTGCCCCAGCACCCAGAGCAGCCAGATCACCGTGGCGAACATCGGAAACGCCATCAGGATCTTGAAGTGCGTCATCCACGGCCCTGGCCGCGGCAATCGTGCGGTCAAGCCCGGCATCCACGTGGCCACGATGTAAGGCGTTGCAATACCCAGACCCAACGCTGCAAAGATTGCCAATGCTAGGCTCGTAGGTAGTGCCAGTGCCGCACCCAACGCAGCCCCCATGAAAGGAGCGGTGCACGGCGATGCCAAGGCGACGGTGAGCACGCCTGTCAGGAAGTGGTCCACCGCGTGATGACGTGAGCGTAGACGCGCGACGCGTTGCGGCAGGACATTGCCAACCTCGAACACGCCGGACAGATTCAGGCCTATCAGCGTGAATACGATAGCCAGCACCGCGATGAACATCGGTGACTGCAGCTGAAAGCCCCATCCCAGGTGCTCACCCGCCGCTCGCAGTGCGAGTAACAGGCCGCCCAAGGACATGGTCGAAAGCACCACGCCGGCTGTGTAGGCCAATGACCCGCCAATCAGGCCGCGTAAGCTTTGTCCAGATTGGGCTGCACTCAGTACCTTGAGCGAGAGCACGGGGAAAACGCAGGGCATCAAGTTCAGTAGTATGCCGCCCAGCAGTGCCAGCCCCAACGTCAGCAGGACAGGACCTGGACGGGTGGTTGAGGCTGGTGTCGGCACCGCACTGGTCGGGGCCGGATCTGCCCTCGTCAACGTTACTGCAAAGCCGCCAGGCTGCCCGGGCATAGTTAGCACCACAGACAACAGGGTTGGGTCTTCTGTGCGTTGGATGGCCAGCGGTACATCTGCCTGCCATTGATCTGCGACCCACCGTTGCTGGATCGATGCAGCCGGCTCGATCACCCCTCCGATTTCCGGAAAAAAGGTGAGCTGCTGTCCCTGGACCGACGCGGGCAACCCGTTCACACGGACCAACAGCGATTCCTGGTTGGAGGCAGCGGTTCCCGAGAGGCCCTTTAGCGTGCTGGGTGCGCTGGCGCTAGCGTCCTCGAACAGGTCGCGATGCGTGGTGAGGGCGGTGTCAGTCCGAATACTCAACTCGAACTGACCCGACTCCGGAATGCAGATCTCATTGCATACCAGCCAATCTGCGCGCAGACGAATCAACAGCGTTGAATCGGAGAAGGTCGGAGGCAGATCGAGTTTGACGGGAAGTAGTACTTGGCCGTCATAGCCGTAGTTCATCAAGGGGCCGAAGGGCAATTTCTTCGGTGCAGGCCATTGAATGTCCGAAGCCTGTGCGCCTGTCGGCAGCGTCCATTCTAGTGTCGTCGGAAGCCCAGAATCGCCCGGGTTCTTCCAATAGGTGTGCCAGTCAGGCTGATGGACGATGTGCAGACCCAGACGTACGTCCTTCCCGGGGCCAATACCTTCGGGCGCATACGCCACCAACTGCGCACGTACGTGGGGTGTCTGGACCACCGCTCCTTGAGCCCATGCCGGACCGGCGACCAACAAGCACAACGCCAGCACCGCCTGCATCCAGATCACCGCGCGGTCCTTGAAAGCGGCACGCATCAAGGTGTACTGCAGCCACAAGAGGATGTGCATGACGCTTGGCTTGTCCCGGCTTGTCCGAGGAAGTGCGCCATCAGTACTGGCGCGAACTCACCAGCCTGCGCGGGCGCGGTGATTGCCAAGTGGATGACATCGACTTCAGGCCGGAGATCGAATTCCAGGAAGGCACAGCAGATGCGTTCGGCTGCGACGACCTCCTCCAGATCAGCGGCCGCATCTACCGCGTAGCGAAGATGCAGGGTTGAGCCTTGCTGCTCGTGACCCAGCAGAGCCCGCTCGGCCAGTGCGGTGATGATGGCCAGACGCTCTTTCAGCTCAGGACCTGAGAGCGTGCATGCAATGGGGGTATTCATGCCTAGCCTCCTTTCACGCATTGACCATCGGCGACAGAAGCGCAGTTGGACAGACAGCGAGCTCGTTTGCGGCGATATCGCATCACGCCGATGGACAGTGCCGCCGCCACGCCGAGGGCGCTCAGTACCGTTACCCAGCTTCCCATCCCGCCGACATAGGCGATGCCGCCCATGCCCACCAGGCCGGGCAAGACGAAGGCGGTGCTGCAACACACGCTGCATGCGGCGGCCAGGCCGGCAAGGCTCAAGAGTGCTTTCATTCGGCGGTCCAGCAGCGGGGCGGTGCCCGGGAGGAGAGCACTGTAGGACCTCAAGTGGCTTGAGGTTCAAGTGCTTTCTCCGCGGGGGTGAGGTAGGCTTAAGTTAGAGTTACTTTAGGTTCTGTCATGAGCACGGCACTCAAAATCGGGCGTTTGGCCCAGATCACCGGAACCAACGCCCCCACCATCCGTTACTACGAACAGATTGGCTTGCTGCCGGCGCCGACCCGGCCGGCGGGTAGCCAGCGCGTTTACGACGAGAATGACGTACGGCGTCTAACCTTTATCCGCCGCTGTCGGGACTTCGATTTTCCGATCGAGAAGGTGCGCCAGATGGTGGTGCTGATGGACTCCGAGCGATCCTGCATGGAGGCGCGAGACCTTGCGCAGGAACAGTTGGAGGAGGTACGCCGAAAACTGCAGGAGTTGCGGCAGTTGGAGCAAAGCATCGCCGGATTTGTTGAGCGCTGCGACCAGCAGTGTGCCGGCGGCGCTGGCGCTGACTGCGTGATCATCGAAGAGCTTTCCCTGCGCACATTGGGCTCCCCGGCCACAACCGGGTGCTGCGGGCCAGCCAAGTAAGCCCAGCCACAATCAAGAATGAGTCTCAGTTGACGTTTGGGGCGGTGGCCGTCATCCTAATATTTCATTATCTGTTGAAATATTGAAATGAACGAGACGGCGGCGCTACGGGGATTCGGGGCCATCGCCCATGCGGATCGTCTGCGCATCGTCCGTATGCTCGTCGTGGCCGGCGCGGACGGCATGTCTGCAGGCGCGATCGCCGCCGCGCTCGATGGCGCACAGCCCTCTCGGGTGTCATTCCACCTCAAGGAACTGGAGCAGGCTGGGTTAACGCTGGCTCGCCGAGAGGGCAAATCGATCATCTACAGCGCGGACTTCCCCGCGCTCTCGGATCTTGTCGCGTTCTTGATGCACGACTGTTGCCATGGGCACTGCATCTACTGCGACAAGGCGATCAAGTTATTCGCGCAATGCACTGGACGTCCCACCGGACCTGACGAACTGCAGTGATCAGCCGCCGCCATCACGCATAGCCGCCAGCCGGCCCCTCTCCCTACTGTTGATGCCTACATGACCTTTCGATCGATCGTCCTCGTACTAGCAGGCCTGGCGGCGCTCCTGCATAGCAATGTCTCCTATGCGTCCGAGAAGAACGTGCCCACGACGTGGCGACTGCTGGACTACATCGCCGTCGACTATCGGGAGGCCGTACGCGAGGGCGAGGTGGTCAACGAGGTGGAGTACGCCGAGATGAAGGAATTCTCGGCCACTGCTGCCGAGGCCATCGGCCAGCTGCCCGCCAAAGCTGAGTCCGCGCAGTTGAAGCAAGATGCGACTGCGCTGCAGGACGCAATCCAGGCGAAAGCCGCGCCGGAGCAGATCGCAGATCAAGCGCGTGCGCTGGCTGCGCTCCTGGTGAAGGCCTATCCGATTCCCTTGCTTCCAACGCAAGCGCCCAACTACGGACGCGGCAAGGTCTTGTACGCGCAACTGTGTGCGGCCTGCCATGGTCCCTCGGGTGCAGGTGATGGCCCCGCCGGTGCAGGCTTGGATCCCCCACCGATTGATTTCACCGATCGCGCGCGCGCCGATGAGCGCAGCGTCTTTGCCCTTTACCAGGTCATCGACCAAGGCCTGGAGGGCACCTCGATGGTGAGCTACGCAAGCTTGCCGGTAGAGGATCGCTGGGCGCTGGCGACCTACGTAGGGGCCATGGCGTATCCCGAAGATCAGGCCAATGCCGGAAAGAAGCTGATCGAAGGCGATCCAGCCCTGCGCGGCAAGCTCAACTTCGATGCCTACGTCAGCAGTACGCCCGCCGCATTGGCCACATCGGTGGGATCGGCAGAACAGACCTCGGCCATCGTGGCGTTCTTGCGTCGCCATCCGGAGGCCTCACAGGCGCAGGATGCCAGCTCGGCGCTGGCGACCTCGCGCAAGCTGCTTGAGCAGGCGATGACGGCCTACCGCGCCGGACAACCCTCACAGGCCAAGGATCTGGCCCTGTCTGCATATCTGGACGGGTTTGAGCCGGTGGAGCCGCTGCTGGCGGCACGCGACAACGCCTTGATGGTGAAGATCGAAGCGGCCATGGCACGCGTTCGATCGGATATTGCTGGCAATGTGGCTGCCGAAGAACTCCAAGGCCAGGTCACGGCCCTGGACGATCTCTTCGCCCAAGCCGAACAGGCACTGGATCAGGGCCAGACCTCGGCCGTGGCCAGCTTCGTGGCGGCCTTCACCATCCTGCTTCGCGAAGGGCTGGAAGCATTGCTGATTGTCATCGCGATGATCGCCCTGCTGCGCAAGGCAGAGCGGACCGAAATGCTGCCGTGGGTTCACGCCGGCTGGGTGTCGGCACTAGGGGCCGGCATCGTGACCTGGGTGCTAGCCACGTGGGTAATCTCTATCAGCGGCGCCAGCCGAGAACTGTCTGAAGGGTTCGGATCGCTGCTCGCGGCGGTGGTGCTGGTCTGGGTAGGTATCTGGATGCACGGCAAGAGCCATGCAGAGAACTGGCAGCGCTACGTACGCGACAAGCTGGGCCAGGCGCTGAGCCGGAAGTCGGGCCTGTTCCTGCTGGGTCTGATCTTCGTGGTGGTCTATCGGGAAGTGTTTGAGACCATCCTGTTCTATGCCGCCATCTGGAGCCAAGGCAATGCCAGCAGCGTTATCGCCGGCGGCCTCTCGGCATCCATCGTTCTGGTCGTCATTGCCTGGTTGATGATGCGATACAGCCGGCGCTTGCCGATCGGCCAGTTCTTCCGATACAGCTCCCTACTGATTGCCGTGCTGGCTGTCGTGCTCATGGGCAAGGCTGTCTCGGCGCTGCAGGAGGCAGGCTATCTGCCCATCTCCTGGCTGGACGGCGGGCCGCGGGTCGAGCTGTTGGGCTTGTATCCGACAGTTGAGGGCATCGGCGCACAGATCACCATCGCGTTGATTCTGGTTGTTGGCTTCTGGCTGGCCAATCGGCCCGCCAAATCCGAGACAGCTGCTCCATGAATCTGGAATTGATGCGCGAGCGGCTTGAGCACTTCCAGACGCCCATCTACTTTGTGGCGCTGGTGCTCGGATTCGTACTGGCAATGCTGGTGCCTGGCACAGAGGGGCTCGAGGCAGCGATCAACCCAGCGCTGGGCGTCATGCTCTTCGTGACCTTCCTGCAGGTTCCCCTGTCGCGCATCCGGGACTCACTGGGGAATGTGCGCTTTATGGGCGCCTTGCTGGTGGCCAACTTCATCGTGATCCCAATGCTGGTGGCCTTGGCCCTGCCGTTGTTCCCTGGCGATCCTCTGATGCGGATCGCGATGCTGTTCGTGCTCCTGTGCCCGTGTATCGACTATGTGGTGACGTTCTCGCACCTTGGGAAGTCTGATTCCTCGCTGCTGCTGGCCGCCACACCGGTGCTTCTGATTGTGCAGATGCTGCTGTTGCCGCTGTATCTGAATTTGCTGCTGGGGGCTGAGTCCTCAAGCTTGGTACAGCCAGGTCCGTTCCTGCATGCGTTCGTCATCTTGATCGTCATACCAATGGGTCTTCTTCCCGTGCCAGCCACGGCCCTTGTCCTGCTGATCGTCATTGCTGCGGTGACGCCTCAACTGAGCTTGGCGCTGAGCGCTGCAATGGACGCGCTACCTTTCTACCTGGCCTTTGCCATCATCGCGCCCGTCCTGGGATTGGTCGTGGCACGCGCATTTAAGCTGCCCGCGACCGCCGGCCGGGCAGTGGGCTTTTCGGCAGCAACCCGTAATTCCCTGGTGGTCTTGCCATTGGCACTCGCAGTGCCCGACGCATTGCCCATAGTTCCTGCCGTAATCGTGACGCAAACAATCGTCGAGCTGGCAGCGATGCTTCTATACATCCGTGTAATGCCGCGTTTAGCCAAGAACTAGACGCCGGCCCCTTTACTGAGAGACCCGCTCTCGACCCAAGCGGTCATTTTTCTGCAATGGTGGGTTGCAATACTTCTAATATTCCGGAAATATAGAAGTATGGATACGCCCCAGACCGTTCAAGCGCTTCGTGCGCTCGCGCACGACCACCGGCTTGCCGCCTACCGCGCCCTCGTACAGGCAGGCCCCGGCGGCATGGCCGTAGGCGAGCTACGCGATCAGCTCGATTTGCCGCCTGCCACCCTTACGGCGCATCTGAACCAGTTGCGTGCCGCAGGGCTTGTCACTGACGAGCGGGAAGGACGTGTCATCCGGATACGTGCCGACTACGACCGCATGAACGGTCTGATTGGCTTCCTGACGGAGAACTGCTGCGGCGGGAAGTCCTGCACGCCGGCAGTCAAGAAGAAGCTCCGTTGATCCGCACCCCAGAGATACGACATGACCGACAAGACTTACAACGTACTGTTCCTGTGCACCGGCAACTCCGCGCGCAGCATCATGGCCGAGGCGATCCTCAACGTGCTGGGCCACGGCCGGTTCAAGGCCTACAGCGCCGGCAGTCATCCCAGCGGCCACGTCCAGCCGATGGCGCGGGAGCTTGCCGAGGCCATCGGCTATGACGCCAGCCAGGTGCGCAGCAAGAACTGGGACGAGTTCGCCGTGGAAGGCGCACCCGAGATGGATATCGTCATCACGGTTTGCGACAACGCTGCGGGAGAGGCGTGCCCCGTATGGCTGGGTCATCCTGCACTCGCGCACTGGGGTGTGCCCGACCCGGTAGCCGCCACGGGCGATGAAGAAGATCGTCGTCGCGCCTATACCGCAGCGTTTGCCACACTGCGCCGCCGTATCGAGCTATTGCTATCACTGCCCCTACAAAGCCTCGACCGTCTGGCCGCACAGGCAAAGCTGGGCGAGATCGGGCGCGTCGGCGCTGAATGATCCGCCAGCGTCTCATTGCCGAGTTCTTGGCCACGGGCCTGCTGCTGGTGACGGTGGTGGGCTCAGGGATCATGGCCGAGCGCCTCGCGGGCGGAAACAATGCCGTTGCCTTGCTGGCAAATACGCTGGCAACGGTCGGCGGCCTCTACATCCTGATTGAGGTGTTCGGTTCGATCAGTGGTGCACACATGAACCCCGCGGTCAGTGCCGTGATGGCTGCGCGTGGCGAACTCCCCAAGACCCTCTTGCCGGCATACATCCTAGTCCAGCTCGCGGGCGCGGTATGCGGTGCTTTCTTGGCGAATGCTATGTTCGATCTTCCGGTGCTGGAGTTCTCCGCGAAGGTGCGGAGCGGCACGGGCCAATGGCTGGGCGAGATCGTTGCAACAGCAGGTTTGCTGTTGGTTGTGCTCCGGGCGCCTGCGTCCCGTGTGGCCGTGATGGTGGCTGCGTACATCGGTGCGGCCTATTGGTTCACCTCGTCGACTTCATTCGCGAATCCTGCTGCAGCCTTCGGCCGCATGTTCAGTGACAGCTTCGCCGGCATTTCGCCTGGCGACGTGCCCGCCTTCGTTGTGGCGCAGGTCATTGGGGCAGCCCTGGGTGCAACGATCCACAAGCTACTTGGAAAGCCTCATGTCTAATCCTGGCGATCTGCCCAACATCTCGGCCGCGCTGTTCCATGTTCCCGAGGTTGACCGACTATCCCCGACCGCACGTGCTAAGCATGGCCCGCGGATTCTTCTGCTCTACGGATCGCTGAGGAAGAGGTCATACAGCAAGTTGCTCGCGCTGGAGGCGGCCCGACTACTTCAGGCAATGGGCGCAGAGACCCGCCTCTTCGATCCGACAGGCCTGCCGCTGCCAGATGCAGAGCCCGATACCCATCCGAAGGTCCAGGAACTGCGGCAACTGGTGCAGTGGTCGGAGGGCATGGTTTGGAGCTCACCCGAGCGGCACGGCGCCATGAGCGGCATCATGAAGGCGCAGATCGACTGGATTCCGTTGTCTCAAGGATCGGTGCGTCCAACCCAGGGCAAGACCTTGGCCGTCATGCAAGTCTCTGGCGGCTCGCAGTCCTTCAATGCGGTAAATCAGTTGCGCGTGCTTGGACGCTGGATGCGCATGATCACGATCCCCAACCAGTCCTCCGTCGCAAAGGCGTTCAATGAGTTCGATGAAGAAGGGCGCATGAAGCCCTCCGCGTTCTATGACCGCATCGTGGACGTCATGGAAGAACTAGTGAAGTTCACGCTACTGACGCGCGATATCTCGCCCTACCTGGTCGATCGCTATAGCGAACGGAAGGAAAGCGCGGAAGAGCTTGCCAAGCGGGTCAGCCTCCGCGCGATCTAGGTGTGGAAGTGGCCCGTCCATCTTTTTGACCAGTTCCCTACGTCCGCTTCCGGTCGAGAGTAGAAATCCGCTACAAGGTCAGACTTTAGAACGTTGCATTGGCTGGCGTAGCGTCGAAAGAATCGTGCACTCGGCCCGTTGTCCCCCGTGGCAACTGATGATGACACGCTCAAGTTCATCGGCCATCCGGCGAAGATCTTCCTGGCGCGCACGAATATCGGTCAGATGTGTACGCGCCAGGCGGTCGACGTCGTCGCAGGACAAACGCTCATCGCTGGCCAGTTGCAGGAGGCTGCGGATCTCTTCCAGACTGAAGCCCAGATCCCTCCCTCGCGCGATGAACCGCAGGCGCTCGATATCGGCGCTCGTATAAACCCTATAACCACTGTCCGTGCGGGTGGGGTGGGGCAGCAGCCCGATCTTCTCGTAGTAGCGGATGGTTTCAAGGTGGCATCCGCTGGCCTCGGCAGCCTGACTGATCTTCATTGAAGGATCGCTTGACTCTGTAGTTGCTACAGACTTTACGATAGCTGAGTCCCGACTGTGATTGTCCGGTTGCGGGAGTGGCCTCTCAACGGAGCGCGTGATGTCTGAATGCTGTGGCTGCGGCAAAGTGGTTGATGTGGCACGTATGCAAGCCAAGCAGCGCAAGGTGCTGGTCATCGTGCTGCTGATCAACCTGGCGACCTTCGGCATGATGGCGCTAGCGGCGTGGCATTCCCACTCATCTGCGCTGCTGTCCGGAAGTCTGGACAACCTGGGGGATGCGCTGACCTACGCGGTGAGCCTGGCGGTGGTGGGCGCATCGGCACACCTGAAGGGCCGGGTGGCCCTGCTCAAAGGTTTCTTGATCCTAGGCGCCGCGATCGCGGTAGGCGTACAGATCGTCTGGCGCTTGGCCCATCCGGGTGTTCCGATCTTTGAGAGCATGGGGGCGGCTGCGTTGCTTAACTTGGCGGCCAATGCGGTCTGCCTGTGGTTGCTGACCCCCTATCGCGCCGGCGATATCAACATGGCTTCGGCGTGGGAGTGCTCGCGCAATGACATCTACGAGGGGGCTGCCGTCATCCTGGCCGCGGCGCTGGTGTGGGCCTTCGGCGCGGGTTGGCCCGATCTGTTGATTGCCGCAGCGTTGCTGGTTCTGTTCCTGCGCTCGGCGGTGCGCGTGTTGCGGGCTGCGTGGCGCGAAAGTCGACCAAGCGAGCAGCCCAGTGCCACGATCTAGCAGGAGTGATCGTCCTCGGAAGGGGACGAGGCGGGTTTGGCTAAGGCGCTCGTACCAATGCTACGGTGATGGCGTATGTCCAGATAAAGGCTATACGCGGCGGTAAAGGCCGGCAGCAGGTTCTGCACGACGCCCACGGCATCCTGCTTGGACGAGAACAGGAAGTAGCTCAAGGCCATCAGGCTACCGCACAAGCTCATGTACCAGAACAGGCGCGGGATCACCGGCCGGCCGGCGCGTTTGGACGCCATGAACTGGACCAGCCAGCGCACGCCGAACAAGGCCGCGCCGGTCAGACCAATGAGCTTCCAGGGCGTTGTGTGTAAGCCCGACCAGCTCAGCCACAGGATTTCCTGATCCATGACGTTCATGACTTGGGGCCGGCGCTAAGCTCGCTGGTGGCCGTCACGTGGCTGCGCTGAATCAGCCAGGCCACGCCCATCAGGTCGCGGATGCCCACCAGGGCACGGCCCAGGTTGGTGTACTTGGACTGGCCCGATCCCCGCGGCCGGTGAGAGACCGGCACACTGAGCGTCTTCCAGCCGGCGCGCTGCATCAGTGCCGGCAGATAGCGGTGCATGTGATCGAAGTACGGCAGGTCCAGGAAGGCGGCGCGGTCGAACAGCTTGATGCCACAGGCGGTATCGGGCGTGTCATCCCGTAGCAGCGATTGCCGGATGCGATTGGCCCAGCGCGAAGCCCATCGCTTGCTGGCCGTGTCCTTGCGCTCGGTGCGCCAGCCCGCGAACAGGCGTACCTGCGGCGAAGCCGCCTGGCGAGCGGTCAGCAGTTTCAGGATGTCGGCCGGATCGTTCTGGCCGTCGCCATCGAGCGTGGCGATCCAGGGCGAGAACGCGTGCTTGACGCCATTGCGGATGGCGGTGCTTTGCCCACTGCGTTGATGGTGCAGCAACACCCGCAGTTCCGGCACCTCGGCTTTGAGCCAGCCGAGCACCTCGCGCGTGTCATCGTCGGAGCGATCGTCCACACAGATGATGTCGAAGGCGATCTTGCCGCGCAGGTGGTACACCACCTCCTGCACGAGCGGGCCGATGTTGCCGCGTTCGTTGAAGACGGGAATGACGACCGACAAACTCGGCATCCGGGGCAGGGACGGGCTTTGCATGGCGAAGGACTCAGCAGAAAGGCGTGCGGGAAAGGAGAAGGAGGACTCAGTCTTCGCTGACATCGGCTGACCACGTGGCCGGAACCTCGCAGTTCGCGATCCAGGCCGTGCCCGGCGCCAGAATCCAGGCGCGTCGATTGGAGGCGCCGATGTCGATGACCTGTGTTGGATCCAGGCAAGGCCCAATGGCTTCCTTGCGCAGGAACAGCCAGCGTCGCGTGGGGTCATGCAGCAGCCAGGTTTGCGCCTGCTGCCATTGCTCCACCCAGGGCTTCTTGAAACCGAACTCGGTAACCGGTCGGTCGGCCTGGAGCAGGTGCTGTTCGCGCCAGCCGAGCATGGCCAGCTCCGCATCCAGATCGATGGTGGCCTCGACGCGCTGCATCAGCGCTTTGGCAGAACTGTCAGGACTTAGCGCCGGTATGAATCCCACGCCATAGGCGATCCACAGCGAGGCGGTGACCGCCACTAGCGCAAACACCACCCGCCGGCGTGCGGCGACCATCACGACCAGGCTCACGACGGTGAAGGCCAGCAGCCAGCCGCTGACCTGCTTGACGGTGCTCATGTCCATGCCGCGTCCGGCGAGCAGGCCTTGCACGCGCTCGGGCGAGGCGGTCAGCAACCACAGGCCCAAGGCGCCCGTCAGGGTGACCACCACCGACAGGTATGACCACAGCACCGCGCGTACGCCACGCCGACGCAGCAAGCCGGCCAACAACGGCGATGCGGCGAGCGCCAGGGCAGGCAGCATTGGGAAGATGTAGACCTCGCGCTTGCCCGGGCTGGCACTGAAGAAGACCAGCACCAGCAGCGCCCAACCGAGCAGTAGCGCGTAACGCGGGTCCACGCGACGCACACGCCGCCACCACGCCGGTAGCAACCACGGCGCGAGCAGCACGCCCGGCAGCCACAGCGTGAGCATGGTCTGCAGGTAGTACCAGGCGGGTTTTACGTGGTGCCAGGCATTGGCGTAGCGGGTGCCGGTCTGCTTGAACAGCATTTCCCGCGCGTAGGTGTGCAGGGCCGGATCTGATGAGGCCGCCACCGTGGCCAGCATCGGTACCAGCCACACGCCTGCACCCAGCACAAAACCCGCAATGCCAGCCAGCACATGCACCCCTCGGTGCGAGGGCATGGGGTGGGGCGACTTCCACCGCGCCCACAGCCAAGGCAGGAACACCAACAACGGCAGAAAGCCCACGCCCTTGGTGACCGTGCCCAGGCCGGCGGCGAAGGTGCCCACCATCAGCAGCCAGGGGCTGGGCTTTTCCAGCAGGTAGCGCACCAACGCCCATAGCGAGAGCGTGGTCATGCCCACCAGCACCATGTCGATCTGCGCGCGCTTGGCTTGCAGCACGAACTGCAGGCAGACGAACAGGCCCAACACGGCGTAGTCGGCCGTGCGCTTTCCCCACAGGCGCCGGGCAAGATCGCCGGTCAGCCACAGCGTCAGCAGCGCGGCCAGCAAGGACGGCAGCAGGAATGCCACATCCCAACTGCGCACCAGCACATAACTGGCCGCCTGCAGCCACATGAAGGTGGGCGGCTTCTCGGCGTAGAGCTCAATCCCGCGCTGCGGGAACAGCCATTGGCCGGTCTCCACCATGGTCTTGGCCGCCAGTACGAAGCGCGGCTCGTCTGCGGGCATCGGCTCGCGTAAGCCCAGGCCGGCCAGCAGCGCCGCAATGACCAGCAGGATCAGCAGCCACATCTGGCGAGGGGAGAGGTCGCTAAGGGAATGACGCATCGACGTATCGCTCGTGCAAACAGAGGAAATGAACGCGAAAACTTTGGTGCGGGATCGCGTGATCTAGTAGCGACGCCGGCGCTTTCGTCCGCCGTGCGGCGGCGGCCCGGGCGGGCCTTTGCGCGAACGCGGCGACGTCCCGTCCGGTGGGGACGGCCGTTTCTGATGGCGGGGAAAGGGATTGCCGAAGCTCTCGATCACCGGCGATGACAGGGCGCGTGCCTGCTCAATCGAAGCTCTGAATTTGGCCGCCGACACCCAGGCTGCGATCGCTGCCAGGGCCGACGTCACCCCCAGCCACGGCGCGGCGCCCTGCATGCCCATGCGGGTGGCGACAGTGGACTGCAGGACCGCGGTGATGGCGAACAGAGCGCCGTAGATCACGCTCAGCACAAGGCCCGTGCGCCGCCGACGCCCCTGCGTGACCTGCAGGGGTCTGGCCATCAGCGCTGCCGCGATGGCCAGCGCATAGAACGGCGCCTCCAAAGCGGCGACCACCGTGCCGGCAGTGCCCACGGACCGATAGGCGATGAGCAAGCCCAGCACCATTACCGGGGCGGCCACCAGCAACTCACGCGGGCGTGGCCGCATCGCAGCCGCGAACTCGGACAGATACCGGCGATCGTCGCGCTTGAACGCCACCAGCAGATCCAGCGCATGCAGGGTGACCACCACCCAGAACAGCGCGCCGGTCAGCACCACCGTGCTGCTGAGGATGACGGTCAGGCCATCGGGGTGGGGAATCGACATCGCCGATTTGAGGCCCCAGCCCACCGCAAAGATCAGTGCTGCTAAAAGGATGTACGCCATATCAACCTCCAGCCCGATGACATCAGCTGGCCAAGATGGCCAGCCATGTCAGGGCGGTAACCGCCAACGTCATGAAAACCGCAGCCGAGCCCATGTCTTTGGCACGACCGGCTAGTTCGTGATGCTCGGGGCCGTAGCGCTCGATGACCGCCTCGATCGCCGAGTTGAGTAGTTCGACCGGCAGCACCAGCAAGACCGTGGTGGCCAGCAGGGCGCGCTCTACACCGGTCTCGCCCAGCAGCAGGCCCAACGGTGCGAGCACCAGGGCGAGCACAACCTCGAGCCGAAAGGACGACTCATGCAGCCAGGCCGCACGCAGTCCTTGAGCAGACCAACGTGCCGCCATCATCAAACGCTTGGGACCACGCGGCAGGTGGCCATAACCGTCAGCCATGGGAAATTCCTTCAGAAGAAGTGGGTGCCTGCTCCAAGCGCGAGGCGCGAAGCGGCCGAAGGCCCGGCAACAGATGCCGGGCAAGAGGTGAGGGGCCATACGGGAGCCTCATGGCGAGGCTCCTGCCGTGGTCTGGCATCCCGAGAACACATCCAGCTTCGGGTCGTAAGCCGTGGTGCTGACCTGCATCAGACCGAGCACCGAATGGAACAAGTTGTCGTGACTGATCGGCTGGCTTGCCCGACTGCGCACACACGCGGTGTTGACGCCCTTGCCGCTGGCCATGCCCGGTGAGAGCCAGGCCACCATCGGCACCTTGATCTGGGTGTCCGGCGCAATGGAGTAGGGCAAGCCGTGCAGATAGACGTTGCCCTCGCCCAGCGACTCGCCGTGATCGGAGACATAGATCATCGCCGTGTCGTGCGTGGTGTCCTGCGAGAGCATCTGGATCGTCTTGGACAGGAAGTCATCCGTCTCCAGGATGGCGTTGTCGTAGGCGTTGACGATCTCCTGCCGCGTGCAGCTGCCAAGATCCGCGGAACGACAGTCAGGCCGGAACTGGCGCAGCGCTTCCGGATAGCGCTTGAAGTACGCCGGCCCGTGATTACCCAGTTGATGCAGGACCACCACCGTGTCGCCGGGGTTGTCATCGATCACATCGTGCAAGCCCTGCAGCATCACCGCATCACGGCAGGCTTGGTCATCGCACAGCGAGCTGTCCGGCGGCTTGCGGTAGGACTCGAAGGACAAGCCATCGCAGACGCCCTTGCAGCCGGTCTGGTTGTCCCGCCACAACGTCTTGACGCCGGCCCGCTCCAGCACGTGCAGCAGCGACTCGGAGCCCACGATGTTCTCGCGGTCGTAGTTGCGCCGGCCCGCAAGGGAGAACATGCAGGGCACGGAGACTTCCGTGTTGGACCCGCACGCGGTGACGTCGCTGAAGTTGATGACATTCAACTTCGACAGCTGTGGCGTGGTCTGCCGTTCGTAGCCGTTGAGTCCCCAGTTCTGGGCGCGCACGGTTTCACCGACTACAACCACCAGCAGGTGGGGTTTGGTCGATGGCGCATGCACCTGTTGCTTGGCATCGGCAGCCACCACTTGCCGTGGGCCCTTCGGACTCTTGGCTTCCTCGCTGAGTACGCGGGAGATGGAGACGATGTAATTGCCCGGCGCGATCAGATAGCGAAGCGCCTTGTCATTGCGCATCAGCGATGACAGATCCTGGAAGGTCGCCATCACCCCGACGCAGGCAATCAGCAACATCGCGCCCAAGAACAACGTGCGCCGCAACAACGCTCGCTTGATCGACACCCGAGGAAAGTGCACCAGCCACAGCGCGGCGGCAGGCAGCACGCCCATCAACAGGACGGTCCCCAGCATGTCCCACGTCAGTAGCTCGCGCGCCTCCTGCGTATCGGTCCTGATCACGTTCCGGACCATGCTCGGATCCAGATAGACCGCGTACGTGCTGGCGAAGTAAGCCGCCGAGGCGGTGGCCACCAGCAGGACCGCCAGAACAGGTCGGGCAATCCAGCGGTTGAGCACCACGCCGAACAGCAACGCATGCAAGCCGACCAGGGCGGCGGTCACCCCGATGTAGAAACGCAGCTCTCGCGCGCCGCTCAGGACGCCTGACTCTTTGACACTGGCCCAGAAGGCGCCGTTTGCGGTGAACGCAAAGAAGACGGCAACCATCAGGACGACCAGCTCCAGGCTCAGCGCCACCCGCCAACGCGGACGGTGTGCACTGGTTGAACCTCGGAGCGATGTGTCTTGGAATCGGGCGAACACCTTGCGGAAACTCGCTCGATTCCGGTCAGGCATGGCCCACCTCGCTTTTGCACGAAGTGCGTTCCACCTGCAATGTCACATCATGGATATCGAACTGCTGCTCGATCACCCGGGTGAGCTCGACCTGGATCGTCTGCGGGTCGGGCACTCCCGCGGCCAGGACGATGTGAGCCGTCAGCACGACCTGCCCGGTCCCTAGCGACCACACATGAAGGTCGTGGACCTCTTGCACGGCCGGCATCTCGATCAGCCGCTTACGGATGGCCGCCACATCCATGCCTTCCGGCACCCCCTGCATCAGGATATGGCCGGCCCGCTTGAGCAGGGTCCAGGTACGGGGTAGCACCCACAAGCCGATCAACACCGCAATGATCGGATCGACCAGCGTCCAACCCGTGACCTTGATGACGATTGCGCCAATGATCACGCCCACCGATCCGAGCATGTCGCTCCAGACCTCCAGGTAGGCACCCTTCACATTCAGGCTGGTGCCACTGCCGGCGCGTAGCAGGCGCATGGAGATCAGGTTGACGATCAAACCCAGGATGGCGATCACCAACATACCCGTGGACGCAACTTCCGGCGGCTCACGAAAACGTCCCACCGCTTCCCACAGGATGTAACCGGCGACCACGAACAACAGACCGCCGTTGATGATCGCGCCGAAGGCTTCCATACGGGCATAGCCATAGGTGCGGCGAGCATCAGCCGGACGTCGACTCATACGCACCGCGATCAACGACACGGTGAGGGCGATGACATCGGTCATCATGTGCGCCGCATCGGACAGCAGCGCCAAACTGTTTGTTACCAGACCGCCGATGATCTCGGCGATGAGGAACGTGGAAGTCAGACCGAGCGCCCACCATAGGGGCTTCTCGTACCGGATCTCGGACGTTCCATGATCATGCCCTGTGCTCATGCGTGTTCTCCTGGGAACAGATGCAAAAGAGCGGCGAGGAACGGGGTAGGGCGGCGGTGCGTACACCGCCGCCGTGCCCTGTCACGATTTCATGTGCGCCGGGGTGCGATTGAAGCGGGTGTGCACCCACCGGTAGAACACCGGCAGTACCACCAGCGTCAGCAACGTGGAGGAGATGATTCCGCCGATGACCACGGTGGCCAGCGGACGCTGCACCTCCGAGCCGGCACCCACGTTCAGCGCCATCGGCACGAAGCCCAGCGAGGCCACCAGCGCGGTCATCAGCACGGGTCGCAAGCGGGTAAGCGCGCCTTCGCGAATGGCTTCGGCCATCGGCTGACCGCTCTCACGCAGGCTGCGGATGAAGCTGATCATCACCAGGCCGTTGAGCACCGCCACACCGGACAGGGCGATAAAGCCCACGCCGGCCGAGATCGACAGCGGAATCCCGCGCAGCGCCAACGCCAGCACGCCACCGGTCAAGGCCAGCGGGACACCGCTGAAGACGATGAGCGCGTCCTTGGCCGAACCAAAGGCCATGAACAGAAGGGCGAAGATCAGCACCAGGGTCACCGGCACCACGATGGACAGACGCTTGCTGGCCGAGATCAGCTGCTCGAAGCTGCCGCCGTATTCGATCCAGTAGCCGGTAGGCACCGTCACCTGTTGATCGATGGCGGACTGCAGTTCGGAGACGAAGCTACCCAGATCGCGGTCACGGACATTGGCGGTCACGATGATGCGCCGCTTGCCGTTCTCACGATTGATCTGGTTCGCCCCCTCGGAGATCTCCACGCGCGCCACCGAACTCAGCGGTACGACCTGCGCCTGAGCGGCGTTGGCCTGTGTACCCACCGACTCATCAGCCTGGTTGGCCGCAATGGCCGCCGTCAGCGAGATGGGCAATGCCGAGAGCGCCGTGGGATCCAGTCGCTGCTGTTCTGGCAAACGGACCACGATGTCGAAGCGTCGATCGCCCTCAAACAGCTGACCGGCGACTTCACCACCGATGGCCGTGGCCACGTTGCGCTGCACGTCAGCCGGATTCAGGCCATAGCGTGCCAAGGCATCCCGATCGGGGAGCACCGAGAGCATGGGCAGGCCAGCAGCCTGTTCCAGGCGAACGTCAGCTGCACCGGGTACCTTGCGGGCGGCGGCCTCGATCTTCTGGCCCACTTCCAGCAACGTATCCAGGTCATCGCCGTACAGGTTGATCGCCACGTCCGCACGCACGCCCGAAATCAGCTCGTTGGTGCGCATCTGGATCGGCTGGGTGAACTCGTAGTTGTTGCCGGGGATCTTCTTCATCTCCGCCTCAACTTCCGCCACCAGGTCCGCCTTGAGCTTGCGCGGGTTGGGCCACTGATCACGCGGCTTGACCATCACGAAGGTGTCAGCCACCGACGGCGGCATCGGGTCGGAGGCGACCTCAGCCGTACCGATCTTCGACCACACGCGCTCCACTTCCGGGAACTGCAGCAACCGTTCTTCCACAATGCGCTGCATACCCAAGGACTGAGTCATGCTGGTGCCGGGAATACGCATGGCCTGAAGCGCGAAATCGCCTTCATCCAAGCTGGGAACAAACTCGCTACCCATGCGAGAGGCGAGCAGCCCACTGCCAACCAGCAGGGCAACCGCGCCAACGGCCACCAGCTTTCCGCTACGCAGGCTCAGATCCAGCAAAGGTTCATAGCGCCCTCGGAACCAGCGCATCAACCAGTTTTCCTTCTCTTCGACCTTGCCACCGAGCAACATCGCCACGGCAGCCGGTACGAAGGTCAGGGACAGGATCATCGCGCCCGTCAGCGCCAGCACCACGGTGATGGCCATCGGGTGGAACATCTTTCCTTCCACACCGGTCAGGGCAAAGATCGGCAGGTAGACGGCGGTGATGATGCCCAGACCGAACAAGCTCGGACGGATCACTTCAGCCGAGGCGCTGGAGGCCACTTCAAAGCGCTCTTCCAGCGTCATCTCACGCCCGAGTTCATGCTGACGCTCGCCAAAGCGACGCAGGCAGTTCTCGATGATGATGACGGCACCGTCCACGATCAGACCGAAGTCCAGGGCGCCCAGGCTCATCAGGTTGGCCGACACGCCACCGCGCGCCATACCGGTCAGGGTGAACAGCATCGACAGCGGAATCACCGCGGCCGTAATCAATGCCGCACGGAAGTTACCCAGCAGCAGGAACAGGATAACGATGACGAGCAACGCGCCTTCGATCAGGTTCTTGGCAACCGTGGTAATCGTGCGATCCACCAGCGAGGTACGGTCGTACACCGGCGTGGCGGTCACGCCCTTGGGCAGACTCTTGGCCGCTTCCTGAAGCTTGGCGGCCGCGGCTTGGGAAACGTCACGGCTGTTGGAACCCACCAGCATGACCACCGAACCAAGCACGACTTCGTGGCCATTCTGGGTCGCCGCACCCGTACGCAGTTCTTCACCGTCGGCCACATTGGCCAGATCACGAACCCGAATCGGCACGCCATCACGACGGGTGACGACGATCTTCTGGATGGCGGGAATGTCCGAGACCTGGGCCGGTACACGCACCAGGAACTGCTGGCCGTTACGTTCGATGTAGCCGGCGCCCACGTTCTGGTTGTTGGCCTGCAGGGCCGTGACCACATCTTCAAAGGTCAGATCCAGCGAGCGCAGCTTGGCCGGATCGGGCGTGACGTGAACCTCACGCTTGAACCCGCCCATGGTGTTGACTTCGGTCACACCCGGAACGTTGCGCAGTTGCGGACGAATCACCCAATCCTGCAGCGTACGCAGATCGGTGGCGGTGTAAGGCGTGCCATCGGGTTTGCGGGCTTTGGGATCGGCATCGATGGTGTAGGAGAAGATCTCGCCCATGCCGGTGGCAATCGGACCCAGGGTGGGTTCGATACCTTCGGGCATTTGCGCTTTCACCTGCGCCACGCGCTCGGAGACCTGCTGCCGGGCAAAGTAGATGTCCGTGCCGTCCTTGAACACGACGGTGACTTGGGACAGCCCGTAGCGGGAGATCGAGCGGAAGTACTCCATCTTCGGCAGACCGGCCATGGCCGTCTCGATGGGGAAGGTGACGCGTTGTTCCGCTTCCAG
Source organism: Pseudoxanthomonas sp. LjRoot206 (assembly GCF_056175725.1). Lineage (NCBI taxonomy): Bacteria > Pseudomonadati > Pseudomonadota > Gammaproteobacteria > Lysobacterales > Lysobacteraceae > Pseudoxanthomonas > Pseudoxanthomonas sp. LjRoot206. The sequence goes on along the minus strand of NZ_JBGFFI010000006.1, from coordinate 192,687 downwards.
CGGCGAGTAGCCGGCCGCTTCGGTGTTGATCTGAACCTGGACGTTGGTGATGTCGGGGGTGACATCGATAGGGATCTGACGGGCACTCCAGATGCCGATGGCGATCAAGGCCACCGTCAACGTCATGACCAGCCAGCGATGATTAATCGCGACTTTTATGATTTTTTCGAGCATGACGGTCTCCTTAGTGCGCGTGTGTCGCGCCGGACTTTTCGATGTCCGCCTTGACCAGGTAGCTCTGGGTCACCACGATGTCCTCGCCGGCCTTCACGCCTTCCAGCACGGCCACTTGCGTGGAGTCACGATCACCCAGCTTCACCGGCCGCGCCGTGTAGGTATCGCCGTCACGCACAAACACCACGTCCTTGCCGTCCATGCTCTGGATGGCCGACTGCGGAATCACAACGCCCGCATCGCTGGTGGACATCGTGATTTGCGCTTTGACTGCAGTGCCTGGACGCCAGAAGCCATCCTCGTTGGGCAGTGCGGCACGGGCGACCAGGCTCTGGCTCGCCGTTGAGGTGCTGGGCAGCACGCGTTCGATGGTCGTCGTCGCACTGACGTTGTCGTACAGGCGGCTAACCGTGACGGCCACGCCCGGACGCAGGTACTGCGCATCGGCCCCGAACACATGCAGGTCGACCCACACCTTGGATAGGTTGCCGATCTCAAACAGCGGCTGGCCTTCGGCGGCTACGCCACCGACACTGCCCTGTCGACTGAGGACGACGCCGCTGATGGGTGCGGTGATGGTGTAGCTGGTGAGGCTGAGATTGCTGTGCACCACGGCCAGCGCTTGGCCTTGACGAACGGTGTCGCCCACGTTGGCGCGCAGGGCACGCACCACACCGGGATAGCGAGCGGTGACCTGGGCCACGCCGCCTTCCATCGGCGTCAGCACGCCTTGGACTTCCAATTCGTTCTTGATGGCTCCCTCACTGACCTTCGCGACTTTCACGCCACTCTTGTCAGCTTCTTCCTGCGGGATCGTGGTCTTCTCGGCACCTTCTTCTTCATGACCGCCGGCTTCCTCACCGTGGCCAGCTTCCCCTTCCTCGTGCCCGGCTTCGCCTTCGGCGCCGTGATCGTCACCCTCAGCGCTGGCCTCTTTGGCAGGCGCCGTTTTCTCTTCCGTGGCGTCCTTGGAACCACCGCAAGCGGCCAGCATCAGGACAGCGCCCAGCAGCAACGTCGGAGCTGCAATCTTTGCAACGTTCTTCATTTGGAAATCCTTATGGGGTGGTGGTGCCGCTGGCGACGATCGGCTGCCCGGTCAGGCGCTGGATCTCGATCAGGGCAGCTTGTGCGTCGACGGCCACTTGCAGCTGGCGCACGCTGGCTTCCACGCGTTGCGCCTGCAGCTGCGACCACTCCAGATAGCTGATCGCACCGGCTTTCCACGCGTACTCGGCGGCCTTCTCAGCCTTCTCCAAGCGCGGGATCACGTCGGTACGCAGGCGACCGACTTCCAAACGGGCGGTGGAGTAGTTGCCGTAGGCGTTGGTCAGCGCGGAGTACAGATCGATGCGCAGGGATTCGCGTTCGATCGGCGTCATGGCCAGTTCGGCTTCTGCAGCACGGATACCCGGTGCGGCACGGCGTGCCGATCCCAGTGGAATGCTGATGCCGGCCATGAACCCCACATCGCTGGTGGCACGGTTGTAGCGTCCACCGGCCTGCCACTGCAGATCAGGCGTTGCTTGCGTGCGGGCCAGACGGAGTTGGGCCTCACGCACACGCTCCACGCCCGCCAACTCAGCAAGCTCGGGCGTGTTCTGCAGGTAGTCACTCAGTGCATTGAAGCTCTGCAGTTCCGGCAGCACCAAGGGATTGCCCGCGGCCACGGTGAAGCTGGGCGTGCGCTCATTCCACAAGGCCGCCAGGTTCTGGCGCGTGGCCGCTTCATCGGCAATGGCACGATCCCGATCCAGCTCGGCCGTGGCCAAGGCAGCCTGTGCGGTGAGCACGACGGACTCGGGCGAGGCACCGGCGGTCAGGCGGGTACGTGCTGCATCGACAGCGCGCCTGCGTTGGACGATGTCCAACTCGGCGATGCTCTTGCGCTTGGTCGCTGCGGTAACCGCCAGATAGCGCTGCGCCGTCTCAGCCAGCAGGTCCAGCCGCGCCATCTCGCGCTGCGGTGCCAACGTATCAATGTTGGCCAGCGCCAGGGCTTGTCGGGCGTTGAGCTTGCCGCCGCGCTCGATCACGCCAGCCAGAGTGACGGTGAGCTCGGCCTCGCTGAAACCGCGGTAATTGCCGGTGCCGAGCGTGTTTTCGATGGTTGCGCCGAGTGTCATCGGGGGCTTGAGGGCCGCCGATGCCAAGTTGGCATCCAGGACCTGACGACGTCCGTCGAAGATGCGCAGGTCAGGGTGTGTCGTGGCAACGCGCGCGATGGCGTCGTCCAACGAAAGGGTAGAAGAAGGCGCCGTCCCCGTCTGCGCGTACGCAACGGGCACGACCAAAAAGGCAGCGCATGCTGCCAGTCGCAACCACATGAGGTATCTCCGATTAGGCGAAAAAACGATGCACCGGCAAGCCGGCGTGCAGCGTTAGGCCGTAATCGGAGGACGGGTCAGGGACAGCGGCTGCAGGGAATCCAGCGGCTGGATCTCGTGCACAGGCGCGATCGCCTGAGGAGCGAGCGGTTCGACCACAAGGGCGGGCGAGGGAATAGCCACCGGGTGGCCGCAGGCATGGGCGCCATGGACCAGCGCGTGCAGCAGATCGCCGGCCGAACCCTCGTCCTGATCGCCGGCATCCTGATCAACCACCGCGCTGGTGGCGTCATCGCTGACATCGCAGTGCTCGGGATCGGCATGATCGGCCACGGCCTGGGCCGACTCGTGGATATCGCCCACGGCCGCCAGCACCGGATTGGCCACCACCGCGAACAACAGCAGTGCCAGCGCCGGCAGGCGCAGGAATCGGCTGAGTTGGCGTAGGGCACGCGTCATGGTGCGCGCATGGTAGTCAGTCCCTTGCGCGTTAGACAATCACGCAATTCAGGAAACTGTCATCGCGCTGCAGCGTTAGGGTGTAACAGCGCTTGGCGTGCGCGACCGGGTTGGGTATCGTCGGGCCATTCGTGCAGCCCGGGACCCCCGCGTGCGCCTTCTGACCGCCCATCCCCGATCCTGGCTCGCCTTGGGCGCGCTGTGGCTGATCGTGGCGGCGGTGCTGGCCCATCCGGTCCTGACCCAGCTCGGGCAGCTGCATGGTCTGGAGCACAGCGCGCCGCACCTGCGCGCAGCCGCGCATGCGCACGATGCCAAGGGCGAGGTGCCCGATGAGCACACCAAGGGAGCGCACAGCCTGTTCCATCACTCGGACGTGTGCGCACACGCGGTGATCCTGCCGGACTTCCCGGCCCCTGGGCCGCTCATCCCCGGCCAGGCCTATACGCCCATCGCCGCGGTCCTGGCGCTGGCCCAGCGCTCTACGCACCCCTTACGCCCACCCATCGCGTGATCGCGCCGGCGCACGCCGCCTTGGCGTAGCCGCTGCTTCGGGATCGCGTGCGCCGGTCGCAACGACCGTGCTGTCGCGTGGCACTCACTTGCGCTGTGGACACTCAGGTTCATCTGCGCAGCACTTACGAGATCGATATGGATACCTCCCCTGGCAAGTTGCGCCTGGACATTCCCGTTGTGCTTCCCCACGTGCGGGATGCCGCCGATGCGTGCATCGAGCGCCTGCAGAGCGAACTGCTCGCACGCCCCGGTGTGGATCGCGTCCACATTCGACCTGCCGAAGGGGAGGGGCTGGGCCAGCTGTGCGTGCACTTCGATCCGCAGGTGATGTCGCTGGCCCGCATTCGCGAGCTGGCCCAGGCCGCGGGCGCACGTGTCACCGAAAGCTTCGGCCACCTCACCTGGACGGTCACCGGCATCGGACATGAGCGACGCGCCCGCACGGTGGCCGAACAGATGAGCTCGGTGTTCGGCGTGCTGGAAGCCCGCGCCAGCTCGGCCGGCACGGTGTACCTGGAGTTCGAGCGCGAGAAGATCGACGAGGGCGGGTTGGAGGCCTCTCTCAAGCGCATGGGCGTTACACGCGTGGTGACGGGCAAGCCGTCCCAGCACGAGGATCATGCCGGTCATGCGCATGACGGCAAACAAGGGGAGCACGGAGAGGAGAAGCACGACCACGACCACACTGGCGGCCTGCTCGGCCCCAACACCGAGCTGATCTTCGCCCTGACCTGTGGTGCGTTGCTGCTGGTGGGCTTTCTGATCGAGAAGTTCGCCGCCTCATTGCCGGGGTGGTTGCCCACCGCCTGCTATATCGGTGCGTATGTCTTTGGCGGCGCCTACACGCTGCGCGAGGCCTACGACAACCTCAAGCTCAAGCGCTTTGAAATCGACACCTTGATGCTGGTCGCCGCCGCCGGCGCCGCCGCGCTGGGCTCCTGGGCCGAAGGTGCGTTGCTGCTGTTCCTTTTCAGCTTGGGTCACGCGCTGGAGCACTACGCGATGGGACGCGCCAAGCGCGCCATCGAAGCGCTGGCCGAACTCGCGCCGGATACGGCGATCGTCATCCGCGGCGAGTCCACCACCGAGATTCCGGTCGGCGACCTGCAGCTCGGTGATCGGGTACTGGTGCGTCCCAACGAGCGCCTGCCGGCCGATGGATTCCTGCTGAAGGGCAACTCCAGCATCAACCAGGCACCGGTGACCGGCGAGTCCATCCCGGTGGACAAGCGGCCGGTGGAGGATGCCGCGCAGGCACGGAGCCGGCCCGACAGTGTCGATGCGGCCAGTCGGGTCTTCGCAGGCACCATCAATGGGGCCGGTGCGATCGAAGTGGAAGTGACCAAGCGCGCCGAGGACTCCGCGCTGGCGCGGGTGGTGAAGATGGTGAGCGAGGCCGAGACGCGCAAGTCGGCCACCCAGCGCTTCACCGATCGCTTCGAGCGGATATTCGTGCCTGCGGTACTGGCGCTGGCGTTCCTGCTGCTGTTTGCCTGGGTGGTGGTGGATGAGCCGTTCCGCGACAGCTTCTATCGCGCCATGGCCGTGCTGGTGGCCGCCAGTCCGTGCGCGTTGGCCATCGCCACCCCGAGCGCGGTCCTGTCCGGCATCGCCCGCGCGGCGCGTGGGGGCGTGCTGATCAAGGGCGGCGCGCCGCTGGAGGATCTGGGTTCGTTGAAGGCGATGGCCTTCGACAAGACCGGCACCCTGACCGAAGGGCGCCCGCGCATCACCGATGTGGTGCCGGTGGACGGGGCGTCGGAGACCGAGCTGCTGCAGGTGGCGGTCGCGGTGGAGTCGCTGAGTGATCATCCGTTGGCCGCCGCGATCGCGCGTGATGGTCGCAGCCGATTGGATGCGGGTAAGTTGCCAACGGCCTCGGACTTGGAAAACCTGATCGGCCGCGGCGTCAAAGCCCGTCTGGGCGATCAGCCGGTATGGATCGGCAAGGCCGAGATGTTCGGCGCAGACGGGGTTCCTGCCCTGGGCGCCGCCGCGGCAGAGGCCATCGCCGCGTTACGCGAGCAGGGCAGGACGACCATGGTCGTGCGGTTGGGCGATCGGGAGCTCGGCGCGATCGGCTTGATGGACACGCCACGCGAGGCGGCCAAGCAGGCGCTGGTGCGCCTGAAGGCCATGGGCATCGAGCGCATGATCATGATCTCCGGCGATCACCAGAAGGTGGCCCAGGCCGTGGCCAAGGAGGTCGGCCTGGACGAGGCGTGGGGCGACCTGATGCCCGAAGACAAGGTCGAGGCGATCCGCAAGCTGCGCGAACAGGACAAGGTCGCCATGGTTGGCGACGGCGTCAACGATGCGCCTGCGATGGCCAACGCCACTGTCGGCATCGCCATGGGCGCGGCCGGCTCGGACGTGGCCCTGGAAACGGCCGATGTGGCGTTGATGGCCGATGACCTGAAGCACCTGCCATTCGCCGTGGGCCTGAGTCGTCACACGCGCGGCATCATCCGGCAGAACGTCTTCGTCAGCCTCGGCATCGTCGCCTTCCTGGTGCCGGCCACGATTTTCGGGCTCGGCATCGGTCCGGCGGTGGCCGTGCACGAAGGCTCCACATTGTTGGTGGTCTTCAACGCACTGCGTCTGTTGGCCTATAAGGACAGGTCCTAGCGCCACAGCCTCAAGCTGATGACCTCACGGTCGCGGCAGTGCCACGTCGAGATCCTTCTCCACGTCGTCACGGCCTGCCGAATACGTCGGCAGGCCGCGCCAAGGTCAGGGCTTCTTTCGGGTGCGCTGGAGTTCGGCTGCCACGAGCGCGCTCAGTTGCTGAGGCCCCAGTTCGGAAAGCAGCTTGCCGTTGACGAAGAATGTCGGCGTGCCGCGAATGTCGGCCGCTTCCACGGCGGCCACTTCGCGCTTGATCAGGGTCTCGACGGCCCCGGTCGCCAGATAGCGCTCTGCGCGTACACGGTCCAGGCCCGCGGCGACGGCGAACTCCCACACCTTCTTCGGGTCCGACGCGCCATGGCTGGCCCAGACAGGCTGGTTTCGCATCAAGGTCTCCAGCACCGGCTCAAACTTCTTCTGTTCCCGGGCCGCTTCCAGCACACCAATCGCTTCCTTGGAGACCTGCCCATGGAAGGGCACGTAGCGGATCACCAGACGCACGTCCTTGGGATAGGCAGCCAGCAGTTGCTTCACGTGGGGATACATCGCGCGGCAGGACTCGCAGGCCGGGTCGAAGAACTCCACGATTGTGACCGGCGCCGTTACTGGCCCCAGGGAAGGCGCGCCGGCAGGCGCCAGGGAGGCCGCGCGATTGGGTGTCTGCGCCACCGCTTGGCCTACTGACAGTAGCAGGCTGAATCCAAGCGCGATGAGGATGGATTTGTAAGACATCAGCGGTCATCTCCACACTAAAGAGCAGACATTGTTACGCAAGCCGAAGAGTATGACTATCGACCCCAATCAGCCTCCCCTCGCAAGAAGGGGTCATTGATGTCGTCGCGGTGCAGCGGGCTAGCGAGAGGCTGTAAACGGCGACTAGCCGATCTCCGCGGAACAAACTAAATTCACCACAGAGCTCTCGCCGTGGTGAGCGAAGGGAATAGGACCTGACGACTATGGACGTGCGACTCGCAACTTTTAGCAGTGATGAAATCAACCGCTATGGCTACTCAATCGGAGTCCAGGCACTAGCGGGTGCCCTTGAACAGGCATGGGAGGGGACGCCCATGTTCGTCAGCCACGATTATCACAGACTACTAGGAGTATCACGTCCCATTGGCTTGCAGCTCCACGCAAGCCGGGCGCTTCTTAGGGGTGAGATATGCCTGGCTACTACAGACGATGACGTCGTACACGCCGAACTATTCGCTCGTCGATTCTTCGCCAGAAAAATTCTGGAAGTAGATCCAGATGAGAAAGCGGCCTTGCTCGCACTTCTGAAAGAAGCACCCTCAGTGAACTCCTGGATGATGAGAAGGGAATGCGTCACCGTCATCGACGCCGGGATTGCAAAGCGTCAGTTCCCAGATCTCTTCCCAACGAATGACGCGGACAAGCGCAGCCTGATCAACATCAGCGAACTCGATGCGATCGCTCCTGGCGTTTTTAAGATAGGCGAGTTGGTGGTCTTCGCTCATCGCTACTTCCGTCGCTCACTCTCTCAGATAAACAACACGAATGAGGCTTTCCTACGCAAGTTCATAGAACTGAAGAAAAATTCAGAACTTGTCGTCAAAATCGCGCTCGATCCAGATTCGCTTGGATTAGCCTCCAGCTACTTGACACCCATCGAGCTGGAGTACTGGCGAGGTCCCAAGTTCGATGATGACTTGACCTCCATCCCGGTTGGCGTGTCTGTGCACAAGGCCTCAGAACGCGAGCGCTTTTTCCATTGCGTAGATAGAACCGAATTTTTCTGGCACACACAGAATGGAACGCGATCTTTCGAGTGCGAGGAGTTGTTAGATCAAGAGTCGCTTGGCATTGGCGCTGATGCTTATGGCTGCCGATACGCGCACTCCATCATCGACGATGGCACTGGCTTGCCAAACCATCTTGATGGTGCAATTCGAGTCTACGATACGGAGCAGTACCTGGAGAGGATCGATACAGATATCTCCAAGGCAGGCAAGAAGAGTCACTATGTCAAGCTGTGGCGCGTGGACGGTCCACTGGAGCTAGCAACGTGGAGGGAGCTTGTTTGCGATTTTTATAGGGGCAACCCACTGCCAGGCGAATATCTCAGTGCGCCCCCTCAAGACGCGATGGCGGGCACTCAAGAGCCAGAACTGCAAGCGCCACGTAGCGACCTGATGCCCTTGGAAATTGCAGAGCGGAACAGCGTGCAGATTGCCGTTTCTTATCACTATTCCGATGAATACCCGGACGTACCCGCTTGCGGTCTAGTTCCAGGGATAGGCGTCAACGACAATGGGATATCCATCAAGACGATTGAACTTTCTGCGCTTGACCTTGTGAAGCTCACCCAGAGGGAGCTTGGTCATCAGATTCTTCTATCACCAGACATTGTCCATGTGGCCATTGAAGACATGGATATCAACCATCCGCTTGTGATCTTCAGCGGTGCAAGTGCAGCTACTGCGGCTAACACTTGGAAGTCTGCGCTCAGCAAGATCTGCGAACGATTCAACTCACGGGGCGAAAAGCGCTTTATTACGGCGAATGTGGGAATTGACTACGGCGAAGTAACCATCAGATTTGCTTTCGCTGGATTTGCAGGCCCGCTAGCTAACGCCGCTACCAATCTGGAGGCATTTCCTGCGTCATTGGACCAGATTGGCATCTGGTGCACGTCGAGCTATGACTACCTAAAACAGAATTTCGATAACACTGGACTCGCATCGGAAGTATCCGACTTGTTCCGGCTCGATGGGACTTTCAGGCTAGATAGACCCTACATTGACCCGAGCTTGCTACTGATAGACGAGAAAAATACTGTCTCAATCAGGCTGCCCCCTGAGGAGGTGTTGGTTGCTGAAGCGCTCGACGTCGGCCAACTATCCGCAGTTACATCTGTCTATGTAAGAGCTTGCACATGCGCCGGCTGCAACTCCAGCTATCTAAGTTGTTCCTGCTCCGCTTTGGTGGACGAAGATGTCAGCGTCTCATGCGAGAGAATAGAAAAGTTTCGGTTGGTCATGACGGAGCGACCTGCCGATAGGCTTCCAGCTTAATGCTGACGAGAGTCATCCTACGAACCTCAGGCTTGAAGACTGCAGTATTTTCGAATGATCCCTGATTCAGCCGATGCCGAGCCTGTCAAGGCTGATCTTCAACAGCTCATCCAGCGGTCGGGCGAGCTAACCGCCCAAATTATCTCGGCCTGGCAATCGGTGGAGCGGCCGAATGATCCGTCCTCACATGCTGCTGAAGGCCTGTGCTCACTGGCCATTGAGCATGCCGTGGCGACCCAGTCACTCCTAGGTGCGTTCCCGGCGTCGGCCATTGCCCTGATTCGCCCCCAGTTCGAAAGCCTGGTACGGGCCGTATGGGCCAAGCATGCGGCAAGCCCATCCGATCTGGATCGCCTGATCGCGCCTCTGAGCGCCCAAAGTCAGCAGGCCGCCAAGAAGCTGCCCGCCGTTCCCGAGATGCTGGCGCGACTGGAAGAGCGTGGGCCGCGCGGCGCGGCGGCCTTGCTCGCCAAAGCGCGTTCGCGGTTGGGGGATGGATTGAATTCGTTTGTGCACGGCGGCATCCATCCTTTTGCGCGCAATCGTGATGGCTATCCGATCAGCCTGCTGATCGACATGCAGAAGAACTCCAATGCACTTTCATTCCTGACCTTGATCGTTCTGGTCGAGATCACGCTGGATCCTGACGTCTCGGCCTTTATGGCCACACTGCATCAGGAATTCGACGATGTCTTGCCAGCGTTAGAGCCCTTTGATGTGCCAGCGGCTTGATGGATCGCAGGGCCAGACAAGCGGGCACGTTCCGAAGCCATTGACGGGCATGCTGGCGCGATCAAGGGGCGGGCGTGCGCCTGCTTGTTAGTGGCCCCTCTCGGCCCTAAGATCCAGCGAAATCGCAGAGGTGGTTGGCGATACGATGCGCTACTGACGGCGGCGATGGCCCGTCACACGACGCTGGCGCTTGGGACGTTGGACACCATGAGGTGACTGCAATGATCTTCGCAAGATTTTCCCGAATAGCGGCCATGGCTTTGCTGATATCGACCATAGGCGTTAGCGCCCCGGCACAGGCTTCGTCAGCGGCCAACGACCAAGACAAGGCAGTTGAAGCAGTTCGACAGATGTTCGTCGCCTTGACGAATGACGATGCGGCCTTGTTCAACTCCGTCACCTCCGCGGACTTTTACGCCTTTGATGTAGGCAAGCGGTTTGATGGGAATGCCTTATTGCAGCTTGTTAAGCAAGCTCACGCCGCCGGGAAGATCTATGAGTGGAAGGTCACCGAGCCTGAGGTTCGCGTTGATGGAAGCACTGCGTTGGTCACCTATGTAAATCAAGGCTCACTCAAAAGTGCGACCGACCTGACGCAGCTGAGCTGGCTAGAGTCGGCAGTACTTCGGAAAGAAGGCGGCGAGTGGCGCATCCACTTTTTCCACAGCACCCGGGTTCCATCGGAATGACTCGGCTAATGTCTAACGGGGGTTCAGCCGACATACGTGTAAAAATCGCTCACAAGATCCGTTTTTATCCATTGAATCAGCTGGTTAGAGAATATTTTCTGGCGCCAAGACTATGCCGCCAACGCCAGTTCGATCAAGATGAGCCAGGACCAGACCAGCTACGCCGAACGGGTGGCCGATCTGGGGCTTGAACGGGGCATCGAGGGCAGCAGGGCCACACACCAGCGAGTTAAAACCCACTATGGGGCGATCCAGCAGGCAGGCCGAGACGTGCCACACCTGACGCCTGACGAGCTGAAACCCCAGAAGGTCAAGGGGGTGTCACTGGCCGAGAAGGTGTTCGGAGCCGTGGAGACGGTCGAAGGGGTGGCGCAAAGGTTGAACGCCAAAATAATGGGGTCTGTGCAGCCGATGGCCGAGAAAGCCGCTGTAAGCGCCCAGAACGAGCGAAGAGCCAAGGAGCTAAGGGAAACCCTAGCCCAGCAGCAAAAACGCTTACAGGCCCTTCAGGAGCCGTTTAAGGGGCTATCCAAGGATCAGGTAGCGGGACTGATCCGGCAGGCGGTGAAATTGCGGCAGGAGAACGAGCAGGAGAAGCAGGAGCGCGCCCAGCAGATCAAAGAGCGATTCAAGGCCAAGCGGGAACGGGAGCGCAGCGACCGCAGCAGGGGCCGTTAACCCTTTTCAACCAACCCTAAACCACTTTCAACCAACCCTAAGCAACCGGGGTGTAAGGGCTGGCAGTAATCGCGCGGATTTACAGGCACGTCGGATATGTTTACAAAAACTCCGTTTTTGACACATATCCCGTGCCAAAGGGTGCCCCTTTGAAACCCTCCAGCGCCCCGCTCAATCGCGGGGCAGGGTGACGCGGTGGGGTAGGTCGGGACTGGGGCCGTCCTCGTCCAGGAACGCCACTTCGGCGCGTTCCAGGGTGCAGCCATCGAGGTTCAATTCTTCCATGTCCTTGAGGGTGAAAACCCCCGCCTCCTCGCGGCTCTTGGTGTACCCGTAGCCCTTGGGTTTCCAGTACTCCAGACCTGTCTTGATGTAATACATGCTCATGGCCATACCTCGTCCTTGAGTTTCGATATAACGGAATCCAGCGCCGTTCTGGTGGTGCCGTCCAGCGTGTCTATACCCCTGTCGTAAGCCTCCAAAACAGCGGCCATTTCAGCGGCTGTGATGCTGATAGTGGCCGTGGTGTCCCTTACGATATGGGAGTAATCAGGCTTGCCGAAAAGGGCTTTGAGTGGATCTGTCATGGCTGATCTCCAAACATATCAAGCGTGTCTGTATCCCACTCTATTGTAAACAAGACATTTTTATCTTTTATATTCAATGGCTTATTTTCCTGCTAATTGGTAATACCATGAAAAATACCATGCTCAGAAAAGGCTTAACAATATTTTGAAAAATTGCCTACTGAGCGCTGCCGCACAGCTCCATAGGCCGCTTTCCTGGCTTTGCTTCCAGATGTATGCTCTTCTGCTCCTGCAGCTAATGGATCACCGCAAACAGGTTACTCGCCTGGGGATTCCCTTTCGACCCGAGCATCCGTATGAGACTCATGCTCGATTATTATTATTATAGAAGCCCCCATGAATAAATCGCTCATCATTTTCGGCATCGTCAACATAACCTCGGACAGTTTCTCCGATGGAGGCCGGTATCTGGCGCCAGACGCAGCCATTGCGCAGGCGCGTAAGCTGATGGCCGAGGGGGCAGATGTGATCGACCTCGGTCCGGCATCCAGCAATCCCGACGCCGCGCCTGTTTCGTCCGACACAGAAATCGCGCGTATCGCGCCGGTGCTGGACGCGCTCAAGGCAGATGGCATTCCCGTCTCGCTCGACAGTTATCAACCCGCGACGCAAGCCTATGCCTTGTCGCGTGGTGTGGCCTATCTCAATGATATTCGCGGTTTTCCAGACGCTGCGTTCTATCCGCAATTGGCGAAATCATCTGCCAAACTCGTCGTTATGCATTCGGTGCAAGACGGGCAGGCAGATCGGCGCGAGGCACCCGCTGGCGACATCATGGATCACATTGCGGCGTTCTTTGACGCGCGCATCGCGGCGCTGACGGGTGCCGGTATCAAACGCAACCGCCTTGTCCTTGATCCCGGCATGGGGTTTTTTCTGGGGGCTGCTCCCGAAACCTCGCTCTCGGTGCTGGCGCGGTTCGATGAATTGCGGCTGCGCTTCGATTTGCCGGTGCTTCTGTCTGTTTCGCGCAAATCCTTTCTGCGCGCGCTCACAGGCCGTGGTCCGGGGGATGTCGGGGCCGCGACACTCGCTGCAGAGCTTGCCGCCGCCGCAGGTGGAGCTGACTTCATCCGCACACACGAGCCGCGCCCCTTGCGCGACGGGCTGGCGGTATTGGCGGCGCTGAAAGAAACCGCAAGAATTCGTTAACTGCACATTCGGGATATTTCTCTATATGGGGTTCAGCCGACATACGTGTAAAAATCGCTCACAAGATCCGTTTTTATCCATTGAATCAGCTGGTTAGAGAATATTTTCTGGCGCCAAGACTATGCCGCCAACGCCAGTTCGATCTCATACGGTTCCGGAATCGCCTCTACATCGATCAGGTAGTCGCCGAACCGCTTCACGTGGCTGGTCACGTACGGGCTGAGCGAAGCCACGTCCTCCCGGGTGATCTTCCACCCCTGTCGTATCAGCGACTTCATGATCCGGGTCTGCTCGACCACGTTGTAGAAGATGACAGCATTGGAGACCAGATCGTTGTATTTGACGGCCTTCTCCTGCTCGACAGGGTCGTTGTCGGCAATCACCCCTTCCCCGCCGAAGAAGAAATACTTCGCGAAGCCGTTGTAGGCCTCCACCTTGTTGGTCGAGGCGGTGATCTGCTCGCGCAGCTCGCGGTTGGAGATGTACTGCAACAGGAACAAGGTGCGCACGGCCGCACCGAGCGCCTTGAAGGCCTGGTACAGACGGTTCTTGCGGCTGTAGTTGCCCAGTTTGCGCAGCAGCGTCGAGGCCGCGATCTTGCCGGTCTTGATCGAGAGCACGACCTGCATCAGGTCCTTCCAGTGGGTCTCGATCAGGTCCCAGTCGACCGTGTCGCGGAACAACGGCTCGATGTGCTCGTAGCGGATGTCCTCGTCCGGGCGGAAGAACTTGTACTCGCGCCAGTTGCGGATGCGCGGCATCAGCTGGATGCCCAGCAGGTGCGAGAGCCCGAACACCGGCAGCGACTGCCCCTGCGTGTCGGCATGGACGGTGTCGGGCTGGATGTCGGAGGTGTTCTTCAGTAGGCCGTCGATGATGTAGACCGCCTCCCAGACGCCGCACGGGATGAAGTGGCTGAACAACGCCACGTAGGTGTCGGAGACGTGGTGGTAAGCGATGCCGCCGTAACCGCCATAGCGGATGTGGTACGACGCCAGCAAGTTCTGGTCGTAGAGGTCGTACTTGGTGCCGTCGGCGGCGGCGCTCTTGCCGTCGCCCCAGAATTTGGGGAGCTGCAGGCCAGCGTAGCTGTTGATGATGTCGCGGCAGGCCGCCGCCAGCTTGTTGGCGTCCACGTGCCGGCGGTTGACGAACGACAGCATGTGTGCCGAGACGGCGCCGCGCAGGTGCCGGGCGGCCTGGGCCGGCCCGAGGTTGCAGCCGTAGGTGAAGGCGGTGAGGACGTAGCGTTCGGTTGGCTGTTCGATCTTGGTGTCCGAGCCGGACAACGGCCCGAAGTGTCGGGTCCAGCGTGTCCAGTGAGCCACGTCGCACAGGATTTCGATGACGCTGCGTTCGCGCAGGCGGTCGAGAATCGCGGTCTCCAGGGCACGGGCGCCGCTGCTCATCTCCTTGGCCTTGCTGCGCTTGAGCACAGGGATACCGTCCTCGCCGATGACGACCTGGCCGTTCTCCAGATAGCCCTGATCGGTCAGCTCGGCGACCTGCATCAGGCGTGATTGCAGCGCATTGACGAAGCCCACGGCCGTTGCCGGCAGGCCGACCTGGCCGCAGTAGTCCTCCAGCATGGGCTCGCATTGCTCCCACGGCAGCAACTGCTCGCGGTAGTCGGCGTAGGTTTCCGATCCGCGCACGGCCACGTCGCCCGATTTCAGTTCGTTGGCCAGCGACGAGAACACGCAGACCTCGAACAGGCGCCGGTGGATGCGCTCCTCGCCCTGTTCGGTGCGATGGACGATGCTCTTGCGCCAGAGTTGGGTAGTGAACGCCAGATCGACCGGTTCATCCAGCCAATCGCCGCGGGCCCGTTCCTGCGTCAGGATCAGCTCGATCGCATCGATGAGCGAGCGATCCTCCGTGGTCGAGGCCAGATCCAGCATGCGCACCATCCGCAGGATGGTGGCACGATGGCTCTTGTAGAACGGCCACAGCAGCGGCAAATGGTTGTCACCACTGTGCGCCGCGATGGCATTGCAGTCGGCCTGGAGGGTCTGCACGCCGCCGTGGGCGTTGACCAGGCGCCGGATTTCCCGGCCCGCCTCAGTGTCGCCGGGATGATGGTCAAGGACGCGAACCACGTCCGACATCGTCGCCACGATCGCTTCGGTCTTCTCGCGGTAGCGTGCCCGCAACCGCTCAAGCTCCTCGCGGCCGCGATTGTGGATATTGCCCATGCGTTTGATGAACATCTCCGCGAGATCGTCACGGGTCTGGACGCGGGCCCGGTGGATCAGGCACACCAGTACGGCGTAGCGCTTGGCGGGACGAAACTTGCGCAACTCGGAGGCATCCAGCGCCCGTGCCTCTGCGGCGAAGTGTCTGCGCTTGATTTCCGGAATGCCAGCGAGGTGCAACTCGCTGCCGACCAACTCGCCCAGTTCGGCGATGTGGTCGATCAGTTCCTGGAAGTGCTGCAGCGAAGCGCGCTTGGGCAGGCGCTTGATCGCGTGCAGCGGGCTCTTCTTGCGCCCCTCTTCGACCTGCAGGAGACCTTCAAGGCGCTGCTTTTCGTCGACGGTCAGCCGCGCTTCGATCTGGGCGAAATAGCGACCGTTGACCAGCGTGCGAATGCGCCGCGTCAAGCGGTCTAGGGTGGAAAACGCCGGCAGCTCGACGCGATCGCGCACGAGCTGTTCGATAGCCACGTTGATGAGGTCCGCCGGGTTGTCCATGACTGCGGCGGCTTCGTATACCGCCCGTGCCGCGATCTTCAGGCCGCCATCGCTGTAAGCCCGGACTTGCAGGAACTGGCGGATCCGGCGGTAATAGCGATAGCGCGAGGCGTTGGCGAGGACCGCCGGCTTGACCTGCACCCTCAGTTTCAGCGCGCCGCGGATATGGCGGACCACTGCCGGCGGCACTTCGTCCAACGCAGGGAAATATCCCAGCCGTTGGAAGGTCTTGATCAGGATCGCCAATGTCAGGCGGTGCGCGGGCTGCCGGGTACTCTCGGCAACAAAGGCCAGTTCGGCGTCGGTCGGCGTGTAGGCCGCAACCAGTTCGCGTACGACGGGGTTGCGCTTGAATTGCGGGTATGCGGTCCGTTCAATCGACGCCATTCGGTATCCTCAGGTAGGCCCAAGCAGCGTTGGCGTTCCCGGCAAGCTCGCTTCGATCCGCTGGCGGGCGAACGGATCGCCGCCATCGATGTAGCGCATCGCCGAGTGCACATCGCGCCAGCCGACGTATTCCATCAATGCCTTCACGTCCCAGCCGTTGGCATTGGCCCAGCCGGCGAAGCCGCGGCGCAACGAGTGGCTGCTGTACTCGTCGGCATCAGGCAGCCCAGCGCACGTCAGCAACCGGCGCAGCAGCGGAATCAGGCTGTTGGGGTGTAGCGCCTCGTCCGCAACGTGGCCCCAGCGATCAACAGCACGGAACAGTGGCCCCTCGGTCAGCCCGGCGGCGTCGATCCACTCCCACGTGGTCGTCACGGGGCACAGCCGCGACAGCGCCGGCACCTTGTACGTGTTGCCCTGTGCCTGCCGGTCGCCCTTGCTGCGCGGGAGAAAACAGGTCATCCCCTCACCGGTGACCAGGCGCAGGTGCTCGACCTGCACCCGGATCAACTCGTCGCCACGGAAGCCGCGCCAGAAGCCCAGAAGGATCAGCGAGCGATCGCGGCGATGACGCAGTTCGTCCGCATGATCGCCGCGCTCGCGTGCGGCGGCGATCGCGGCGCCAAGCCAATCGTCCACCTGTGCCAGTCGGGTCAGTTGCAGCGGCTCGGCCTGCTTTTCTACCGACGGATGCAGGGTCTGTATGCCTTTGAGCACCTTGCGCACCAGCGGAGCCCGGGTCGGATCGACAAAGCCGTGTTCGTGGTGCCAGCCTGCCAGGGCCGCAAGCCGGTGCCGAAGCGTGTTGGTGGAAAGTTCGCCCGCGTGATCAGCCAGATAGCGGGCCACGCTGTCCGGCGTGGCCGGCAGGTGCCCGCCCCATTCGACCTCGAAATGTCGCAGTGCCGAAGCATAGCTGCGCTGCGTGTTTTCGCGGTTGGCGGCCTCCAGATAGCGCTCCACTGTCATCTGCGACCTCCGCCGACGGCACGCGCGATTGCCTTGCTTAATTTTGACGTAGTAATTACATCATTCATGTAGGATACTCTACCAATGAATTGGCTCATCATGGTTCTTTCCTTGCCCACCGAGAATGCCACGGTGCGCCAGCGGGCTTGGCGCTCGCTCAAGGCGGCGGGTGCTGCGGCCCTGCGGGACGGTGTTTACGTGCTGCCAGCGGCGGCGGAGCACCGTGCCGTGCTCGAAGCGGTGGCGGTCGATGTGACCGGGGGTGGCGGTGCTACCCATCTGCTGACCGCCCAGGCCACCGACGAGGCGCCCTACGTAGCCCTGTTCGACCGCAGCCGGGACTACACCGAGCTGCTGGCCGATGCCACGCGGCTTCGTGAAAGCCTGCCCGACACTACGCCGTCAGAGGCGTTGAAGCACTCGCGCAAGTTGCGCAGGACCTTCGAGTCGATCACTGCGATCGACTTCTTCCCGGGCGAAGCGCGGCGGCAGGTCGAGGACACGCTGGCCGAGCTGGAAATGGCCTGTGCCCGCCTGCAGGCGCCAGACGAGCCGCGCTTTGTGGCCGGTACGATCCAGCGGCTGCGCACCGCCGATTACCAAGGCCGCCTGTGGGCCACGCGGCGACGTCCGTGGGTGGATCGGCTGGCCAGCGCTTGGTTGATCCGCCGCTTCATCGATCCCGAGGCCCGCATTCTGTGGCTCACCCACCCGGCTGACTGTCCGCCGGAGGCGTTGGGCTTCGACTTCGACGGCGCCACCTTCAGCCACGTCGCCCACCGCGTCACCTTCGAGGTGCTCGCCGCCAGCTTCGGCCTGGAACAAGGCCCGATCGCACGCGTGGGCCTGCTGGTGCATTACCTCGACGTGGGCGGCGCACCGCCGCCGGAAGCGTCGGGCGTGGAAAGCGTTCTGGCGGGATTGCGCGACACCGTGGCCGATGACGACCAGTTGCTGGAACGCGCCTGCGCCGTGTTCGACGGGCTGCTGGCCAGTTTCCGCAGCAACGGGAGCACCGCGTGAATCGCCTCCCACTCAATCGAAGCGCGCTCGCGATGCAGCAATGCGCGCACTGCATGGGCCGCACCTTTCTCCTCAAGCTCCGGTGATCACCGAGATGACCATGACTTCACCAATCGACACGCAACGCCGCCACGTTCTGAGCCTGGCCGCTGCGGCCCCCCTCGCGCTGGGAGCCGCCAAGGCCGCCCATGCCGTTCCGACTTCGGAGACCACCGCCATGTCCACCTCCACACTTGCACCCGTCAGCACCCCCACGCTCAAGCCGCTGCCGTTCGACCCGTCCAAACTGAAAGGATTGTCCGAACGCCTGATCCGCTCGCATTGGGAGAACAACTACGGCGGCTCGGTCAAGGCGCTGGCCGTGACGAAGAAGCACCTTGCCGAGGCGCTCGCCGCACCGGACATGCCGCCGTACCTCTACAACGAACTCAAGCGGGAGCACCTGCTGCGCACCGGCTCGGTGGTGCTGCACGAGTACTACTTCGACAACCTGGGCGGCAGCGGCCAGGCCGATGCCGGCAGTCGCAAGGCCCTGGCCGAAGCCTTCGGCAGCTTCGATGCATGGGAAACCGAATTCCGCCGGATGGGCACCGGGCTGGGCGGCGGCTCGGGCTGGGTGGTACTCGGCTTCAACACCCACACCCGCCAGCTCGAGAACTACTGGATGGCCGATCACGCTCACGGCCCGGCGGCCACGCTGCCCATCCTGGTGATGGACATGTACGAGCACTCCTACCAGATGGACTACGGCGCCGCGGCCGCCAAGTACGTGGATGCGTTCTTCCAGAACATCCAATGGGACACCGTGGCGCAGCGACTGGAGGCTTGCTGCAGGCCTTCCGCTGCCTGACCCCAAGTTCGCCCGTCAGATTGAGACGCTGTCGTCGCGAGCGCAAGTGCCCCTTCATCTTTTTTGTCGATGTAAATGTAAGGAGTAGTCATGAACGCCATCGCTCATCGTGCCCTGCGGGCCCTCACGCTGTCGCTGCTTTGGGGCTGGGCCAGCGTTCACGCGGCCGAGATCGACTCCGCCCGGATTGGCGAGGCCAGCGGCGCAGTCGCGAAGGTGCAACCGGACGGGGTGGTTCGCATCGGGTGGAGCCGCGACGACGTGGCGGTGACCGTGGACGGCATGCGGCTGCCGCCGCCCGCAGGGCTCGGCTCGTGGGCCGCGTTCATGCCGGCGGACGAGAACGCGATGCTGATGGGTGACACCGTCGTCTTCGAGGATGAGGTCGATGCGGCGATGGACGCAGCGTTCAAGGCCGGCCTCGATGTGACCGGGCTCCACAACCATTTCTTCTTCGATTCTCCGAAGGTGTACTTCATGCACATCGGCGGTCACGGCGATCCGGTGCGATTGGCCGGCAGCGTCAAAGAGGTGTGGGACGCCATCAAGGCCGTGCGCGCGCAGCGCCCGCAGCCGGCCACTGGCTTCGGCGGTCCCGTGCCCACACCGGGAAAGATTGATGCCGCTGCCATCTCCAAGGCCATCGGGCATCCACCGGAAATCACTGGCGACGTGGTGAAGGTGACGATCGGCCGGGAGGGACGCATGCACGGCCGGCCGGTAGGCGGATCGATGGGCCTGACGACCTGGGCGGCCTTCACCGGGTCGGATCGGCTTGCTGCCGTCACCGGCGACGTGATCATGACCGCCGACGAAGTCCAGCCGGTGCTGCGTGCACTGCGCCAGGCAGACTTCCACGTCGTGGCGCTGCACAACCACATGGTGGGCGAGCAGCCGGCGTTCTATTTCGTCCACTTCTGGGGCAAGGGGCCTGCGGCCGGGCTGGCCCAAGGGTTTCGCCGTGTGCTGGATGCCCAAAGTGCCCAAGTCAAATCCGCGGCGCGGTGATCCGATGCACGACCTGACGCAAACAACGACCACGGGAGCCCCATGAGCACAGTCACCAACCCTGTGGCCGCGAGCGAGACCAACGACGCGCCCACCTACGTGGTACCGCAAGAACCGTGGCTGCGGCTGTTCCTGCGGTTCCTACGCTTCGGCGCATTAGCCTGGGGTGGCCCGGTCGCCCAGATCGGCATGATCCGGCATGAATTGGTGGAGCAAGAGCGCTGGATCAGCAGCGCCCAGTTCAACCGGGTGCTGGCCGTCTATCAGATCCTGCCGGGCCCAGAGGCGCACGAGTTGTGCGTGTATTTCGGGATGCTGTCGCGCGGCCGCTGGGGCGGTGTGCTGGCGGGCTTGGGCTTCATGCTCCCGGGGTTCGTGCTGATGTTCGCGCTATCGTGGGCGTACGTGCGCTTCGGGTTGAAGGCCGACGGCGTGCTGGCCATCTTCGCGGCGGTCCAGGTGGCGGTGGCGGCGCTGATCGTGCGCGCCGTGTTTCGCATCGGCGGCCACGTCGTCACCGATCGCTGGCTCTGGGCGATCGCGATCCTGGCGACAGGTGCGCAGTTGGCCGGTGTGCACTTCGCGCTGATCCTCGCTGTGGGCGGGATCATCTACCTGATGGCACGCCACCGCCTCGGCATCGCCGCGCTGGGCGTGATCGGAGTGGCGGCCGCCGGGACCGTCGTGTTCGCAGTGCGCAACGGCGGCCTGGCCGGACTAGACGCGCTGAGTCATGTGGGCGCAGAGAGCACCGCCGTCGTGCAGGCGACGGTACCGCTGCTGCTGCTGTTCTGGTCCGGGTTGAAGGCCGGCCTGTTGACGTTCGGTGGCGCCTATACCGTCATTCCATTCCTGCAGCGCGATGCCGTAACCCAGGGCGCGTGGATGAGCAAT
This sequence comes from Pseudoxanthomonas sp. LjRoot206, assembly GCF_056175725.1. Taxonomy (NCBI): domain Bacteria; kingdom Pseudomonadati; phylum Pseudomonadota; class Gammaproteobacteria; order Lysobacterales; family Lysobacteraceae; genus Pseudoxanthomonas; species Pseudoxanthomonas sp. LjRoot206. The sequence continues at coordinate 171,886 of NZ_JBGFFI010000006.1, read as the reverse complement.
GCGCAGTTCCTTGACGGCCTGGCTTTGTCGGGATTGCTGCCGGCGCCGCTGATCATCTTTTCGACCTTCGTGGGCTACCTCGGCGGCGGGCCGTGGGGCGCAGTGGTGATGACCGTGGGCATCTTCCTGCCGGCCTTCGCCTTCACGCTTTTGGGTCACGATGCCTTGGAACGCATAGTGCATCAGCCACGCGTGCGGCTTTTTTTGGAGGGCGTGACCGCAGGCGTGGTCGGCCTGATTGCGGGAACGACGCTGGCCCTTCTGCGCGTAAGCCTGACGGGCCTGGAGGCTCTGATCCTATTTGCGATCGTCCTGAGCATCTTATTCGCCAGCAAGGCGCGGCTGGTGATTCCGGCGGTGATTGCAGGCGCCGCACTGTGGGGCTGGGTGTCGCAGGCACTTGGCCACTGAACCGGTTGCGTTGGGCGACGAAACAGCGCCTGGTCATCATCACGCCGGCGACTGCCGGAACCGAGGTATATCCGCACACGCACTTTCTGGAGAAGCTGCAATGAAAATTGACCAAAAGCCTACGTTTCTGCTCCTCGCACTTGTTCTGCTCGTGTCCACTCCGGAGGTCCGCTCCAGCAGTTTGCAGGATGAAGGAACGGTGTCGCGGCCAGCGAATTCAGCTCCTACGACGTGCATTGAACTGGCCGCCTGGGGCGATGCAGCCGACTTCAGTTCGCGCGGAGTCGGCATGCTGAAGCAACGTTGCGACCTGGAAGATATCCGAGCTAAGTTCGCCGACTTGGACTCCAACCGCGATGGGTACCTCAGGCCGGAGGAATTGCCTATGGAACACTCGCTGAGCCAGCACTTCGCAGGCGTGGATTTCAATGGTGACGAGCGGCTCTCGCTGGCGGAAGTCGCGGAGCACGACGCAGAGACGAATCCAGTCGAGTGAGTGCGGTGCTGTAAGCGGTGGACGCCCCTTCGTGAAAAGCTCTCACGTGAAGTAACGCACGGAGCCGCGGCGTCGCGAATTGGCGTTGCGAACGCGCATGTCGGTGATCTGGAATCAGCGCCGGCGCAGGTTGCTTCGGACGCGAAGACCGCTGTCACAATCAAGTACGTACGCTAACGTCGAGATCGCCATGTCGCAACGAAAAGGCCCATCGAACTTGGGATCGCGCGTCAAGCTGTCGATCCTTCCGGCCGGGCGCGGTGACCATCATCCCGCATGTTGCATGATGAGCCGGGACATCCATGCACGCCGAACTCCGCAAATGTGGGAAGAGGCAGTCGCTTCACTCGAAAGGAGGCGGTGAATGAAGGTGATCGTCGCGTCTGGATGGCTCATGGCCTCCATGCTTCCCGGCATCGTCCTTGCCGAGGACGCAGGTTGGCGTACTGTCCAAGGCAAGGATCTGCAGTCACTTTTCTCCGATCATGAGCTTAGCGACGGCGTGCATTACACCAATCAGTTCCGTCGCGACGGATCGGTCATCGGCGTGGATATGGGCGAAAGGTTCAATGGCACATGGAAGGTCAAGGGCCCTTGCCTGTGCTACGCATGGGTACGTCCCGCCGGCCAGAACGAGTGCTTCGGAGTCAAGCGACGAGGCAACGAAGTCCGGATGTTCCAGAACGGCATTGAAATCTTTTCGGGCACTGTGACACGCATTCGTTCCCCACTGTGAAGATCAACAGGCGCGAAAGAGGATGGCCGCGTGGCGACTTCAAGAGGGTTCGACTGCAGGAAGTTCATGCACTGAACGCAACTGGCGCGCGACATAGCGAAGATACCACCCGTGACGGTTTCGGGTTCGAGCAATGCCGCAATCGGCGCAAAAGCCATGGCCTATCCGCGGGGTCATCGCCATTCCGCTTAGTCCGAGCCAACCCTGGTAGCCCCTGTGCGGGGCCCACGAGACGATAACCGCGCCGGAGAAGTAGGGCGCCTTCCATGCGAACCCGCCGTCTCCTAAAGCCGCAATGCCGTCCAACTGCAGGCGAGGGGAAACGCGTGTGCGTTCTCTCGGGCCGCTTGAGGTCCCACGCTCTCGCGCCATGTGCAGCCGCACCTCGAAATCGGTATTTCGTACCGAATTTCCCTCCGTCCCACTCGAATAAAATGATCAGGCGGGATAATTCAACATTATCCCGCCTGAGCAAAGCCGCCGCCGAACGGCCGCCTGCACTCTTTATTAGTATGTAATTACATGGTATGTAATACATTACGAAATAATTGGAGAACAGCATCATGGCGCGCGCAGGACTCTACAAAGGGGATGTCCAGAAAGCGCGTGACGCGCTGCTGGCCCAAGGCAAGAAGCCTTCCGTGGACGCGGTTCGGGTGGCTCTGGGCAACACGGGCTCCAAGACCACGATCCATCGCTACTTGCGTGAACTGGAAGAGGAGGAGGGCGGCGGTCCGTCACGTGCGGTGGCCGTGAGTGAGGCCTTGCAAGACTTGGTCGCGCGCCTGGCTGCGCGACTTCAAGAGGAGGCAGAAGCGATCCTCACCAGGGAGCGAGAACGCCATGGGGCCGAACTCCAGCGTCAGCAACAAGCGCTTTCCACCGCCCAACAGGAAGCCGCTGCCCTGGGCAGTCAGCTGCAGCGCACTGAGACCAGCTTGACGCAAGAGCAAGCCGCTCACGCCCTACTTCAGCAGAATCTGCGCGACAAGGTCGCGGAAATCGCCCAGTTGAATGAGCGCATCGCCGGCATGACGGTGCGGCTGGCTGATTACGAGGCGCATACGCGTTCTCTGGAGGACAAGCATGCCCACGCCCGGGAAGCGCTCGAGCACTACCGCGCTTCAACCAAAGAGCAGCGCGAGCAAGAGCTTCGCCGTCACGAGCATCAGATCCAAGAGCTGCAAGTAGCCTTACGTCAGGCCAATGAAGCCTTGGGCGCGAAGAATCAGGAGCTGTTGGTGCTTAACCGCGACAATGGCCAATGGCTGGAGCGCCATGGGCGGATTGAGCGTGAGCTTGTCCAGTTGAGGCAGGTCCACGAAGGCCAACACAGCGAGATCGTGGCGTTGCGCCAGACCGCAACGGACCACATGGCACTGCAGGAGCGCTGGAAGACTGACGTCAAGGCCTTGGATGCCCTGCGCAGCGAGCTAGCTCAAGTCCAAGACACCCTTGCGCAGGAGCGTGAGCGCCGCCAGAGCGCTGAAGCCGATGCGTTGCGTGCCAACGCGCGTCTTGAAGCGCTGGAGCCCCTGCTGAATCAACTGACGCCGGCACAAAATACGGTGAAGAGAACCCGGCGCAGCAGTACGCAGGGTGGGGGAGCGGACTAACGAGGCTACTCGTTTGCCTGCTAGCGGCCGGGATAGCGCTCCCCAGTCCAGTACGCCCATTCCATAGGTACGACCCAGTCTACGAACAGCTTGGCTACTGAGGACTCCGGTGCCAGATGGTAGGGCTTGAACATGCCTTGCTGGGGCGAACTGGTCATCAGGTAGCGCAAGCGCTTCTTGACCTCTTGAAAGATGGCCTCGCGCACATGGGCGCTGTCGTGCACGCCAAGACGCATTGCCACCGACGCGCCTTGGCGTACCGCCCAGCAACAATAGCGCCACTGCGCGATCGGCAGACCCCGCGGTCCGGATTGAAACACGAACCCCACATCACGTGCCCAGCCTGGGTCGAAGTGATGTTTGAGCAATTGCTGCTCTAGAAACTGCTCGGTCTCCCAGAGTGCAAGTTCATCCCACAGCTCTAGTTTTGCGTCCGCCAGTTCTACATCGTGTGCCATATCACCGAGTTGGTCTTCCAGCACCGGGAGCAGGTGCCTGCGCTCGTGGGTAGACCAGGCGAAAGCCCATTGCAGATCTTCGATGGGCGTGACCTCGGCATCGGGTCGGATCTGCCATCGATCCGCTGGCCAGGGAACTTGGATCAGGGCCAAGTCTCGCAAGGCGTCCAGCACCAGCAAGGTGGAGCGGCGTGTGGGCGCCACCGGTATGCGTCGTAGCTGCGCGGCCAGCAGCGCGGCAAGGAAAAGGGTGCCACGAAGCCCCAACGCCTCGATGCTGGCGACCCCAGATGGCGTCATTGACGAGGTTCCGGGCATGCGGGTTCCGGGGGTGAGGGAGCGGCGTGGCTCCTGGCGATGGCAGCGCTACCGGGGTCGCCGGTTGCCTCAAAGCTAAGAATATCTTAGTATGCAAGGCAGGGTACATCCGCCATCCTTATGGGGTCTCCATGGGGTGCGCGCGTGACTTTGTCAGTCGACTCAACACCGACCTTCGCTCGACGCCTCAAACAAGCCCGCCTGCACACGGGCTTGTCGCAGAAGGAGTTGGGCATCCGGGCCGGTCTGGATCCTCACGTGGCCAGCCCCCGAATCAACCAGTACGAGCGTGGCAAGCACGAGCCGAAGCTGGAGACCGCTGAGCGGTTGGCTCAAGCGTTGGGGATCCCCGCCGCGTTGCTGTACACCGATGATGATCTGCTGGCCAAGTTGCTCCTACGCTGGGGCTCGCTCAGCAAGCAGCAGAAGCGCGAGCTGGTGAAGCTGATCGAGAGCACATCCGAGAAGTAGGCCGTACGGTCGCTCGCTTTATGGGCAGCACTTCGCTTCAACCCGGCCCTTTGGAGCGCCCCCGGATGGAACACCAGTGGGCGCGGCTAGCGCGACTAACGGGGCGCGGCATCTCAGGCCTGCCTGAGATTTTGTTCACGACCGATACACGCGCGCCTTGTCTAAAGTGATTTACCATGTCGCCCGTGTCAGCCTCCTCACTTCTACTGCGACTGATCCTGATCGCCATGCTCGTGCTTAACGGGGCGTGGTCGGCGTTTGCGTCGGTCAGTATGAATCCGGTGATGGAAGAGCAGGCCAGCGAAGTCGCTGCCGCGGTGCAAGTCGACGAAGACTGCGTCGCCCATCACAGTGCTGAGCATCATCCCGATGCCACATCGATTGAAAAGGCTGGCACTGGGCACGGCGATCATGCCGGCCCCGACTGTTGCAAGTCGTCTGCGTGCCGGTGCGCCTGCGTGCACGCGTGCGCGAGCGCATTGCCTGCGCGCCTGCATGTTTCGGTACAACTGGCCTTGGGCCTGGATGTCATGCCGCTGCCCTTGGGGCATCCGGCGCCTGCCTTGCCTCATCTGATCCGACCACCGATCGGCTAAGCGTCCCTAGGCGCCGCAATGGCGCCGTTGGTGTGGCTTGCATGCCTGTATAGGCCAGCCACCCGCTCTGTACCACCGCCTGCCGGTGGCAACACGACGCTTGGAGCATTTACATGTCGCATGATGATTTTCGTGGTCCACATGGTGGACCGCTGCTGCCTTCGCGGCGGCGATTTGTCCAAGGCTTGGCCTTGGGAGGCGCAGTCGCAGGATTGGGGTTCTGGCCCAAAGCCAGTTGGGCGCTCAAGGGCCCCGGACAAGCCAACGTATTGTCGGGCACCGAGTTTGACCTGACCATCGGCGAGACGCCGATGAACTTCACCGGCAAGACCCGCACCGCGATCACGGTCAACGGGTCCGTTCCGGCGCCGTTGCTGCGGTGGCGGGAAGGCACCACGGTCAACCTGCGTGTCTCCAATGCATTGCCGGCCAACTCCCTCCATGGCACGGATACTTCCATCCATTGGCACGGCATCATTCTGCCGGCCAACATGGACGGCGTGCCGGGCCTGAGCTTTGACGGCATCGGACGTGGTGAGACCTACCACTATAGGTTCACCCTGCATCAGGGCGGAACCTACTGGTACCACAGCCACTCAGGTTTCCAGGAACAAGCTGGGCTTTATGGACCGATCGTGATCGATCCACTGGAGCCAGAGCCTTTCAGCTTCGATCGCGACTACGTCGTGATGCTGAGCGATTGGACAGACCTGGACCCGACGGCCCTGTTCGATCGTTTGAAGAAGATGCCGGGCCATGACAACTACTACAAGCGCACGGTCGGCGATTTCGCGCGCGATGTGAAGCGCAATGGTCTGTCGGCCACGTTGGAAGATCGCAAGATGTGGGGCGTGATGCGAATGACGCCCACGGATCTGTCCGACGTCAACGCCAACACCTACACCTACCTGATGAACGGCACGACCTCTCTGGGCAACTGGACCGGGTTGTTCCGCAGTGGCGAGAAGGTGCGTCTGCGTTTCATCAATGGCTCTGCCATGACGTACTTCGATGTGCGTATTCCGGGGTTGAAGATGACCGTGGTCGCGGCGGATGGCTTGTACGTCCATCCGGTTTCGGTCGACGAGTTCCGCATTGCAGTAGCAGAAACCTTCGATGTGATCGTGGAGCCCTCCGGGCAGGACGCATTCACCATCTTTGCCCAGGACTCCGGTCGCACCGGCTACGTCAGCGGCACGCTCGCCGTGCGCGAAGGACTACGCGCGCCTCTTCCGTCTGTGGATCCCCGGCCGCTGCTGACGATGGCAGACATGGGCATGGATCATGGATCGATGGATATGTCTGGCGGCAGCAAGGGCATGGAAGGCGGCTGTGGTGCAGCCATGGGCATGCCCGGCATGACCCCACCTGCCAGCGGCAATGAGGCCTCGGCCCATGCGGGTCACGCGATGCCCGCCGCCGGCGATGGTGCCATGGCCGGCATGCAGCATGGGGGCATGCAATCACACCCTGCCAGCGAGACCAACAATCCCCTGTTGGACAACCAAGCCATGAGCGTGACTTCGCGCTTGGACGATCCGGGCAATGGCCTGCGCGATAACGGCCGTCATGTACTGACGTATTCCATGCTCAAGAGCACCTTTGAAGACCCTGACGGACGCGACCCCGGTCGCGAGATCGAGCTGCATCTGACCGGACACATGGAGAAATTCTCCTGGGGTTTCAATGGTCAGAAGTTTTCCGATGTCGAGCCGCTACGGCTGAACTACGGCGAGCGCATGCGCATCGTATTGGTCAACGACACGATGATGACCCACCCGATCCATTTGCACGGCATGTGGAGCGATGTGGAAGACGATAGCGGCAACTTCATGGTGCGCAAGCACACGGTGGACATGCCGCCAGGCAGCCGACGTACGTATCGCGTGCGTGCCGATGCGTTGGGCAGCTGGGCGTTCCATTGCCACCTGCTCTATCACATGGAAGCCGGAATGATGCGCACGGTGAGGGTCGACGAATGAACATCAATAGACGCAATACCACCCTGACTGCGCTGACCCTGGCTATCTCGCTGGCCCTGGCCAATGCGGCCAGCGCCCAATCCATGCAGCACGGCTCCATGCCGATGGAGCAGGGCGCGCAGACCCAGGCTCAGGATCACTCTGCACATCAGGCGCCGACATCAAAGCCTGCGCCAGCCCCCAAACCTACAACACCGGCCAAGACCAGCGAAGCGACTATCGATCATGCGGCGATGGGCCATGCCGCGCCGCCGGCTCAAGCAGCCGAGCCTGCCATGCAGGGCATGGACCACTCGCAGATGGGGCACAGCTCGCCCGCGAGTACACCTGCAGCGCCCAAAGCGCAGACGCAGCCGATGCAGGGCATGGATCACAGTCAGATGGCACAGCCCGCTGCGTCCGACGCCTCCAGCACGTCCACGCCTGCGATGCAGGGGATGGACCATTCGCAGATGGGCCACGGTTCGCCCGCATCCGCTACGCCAGAAGCTGGCATGCAATCGATGGAGGGCATGGACCACAGTCAGATGGGACATGGGCCTGTCGCACCAACGCAGCCGCGCACCCCGATTCCTGCGGTGACCGAGGCTGATCGTCAGGCGGCCATCGCGCCCGCACACGCGCATCCGGTGCATGACAATTCGATCAAGAGCTACGTACTGCTCAATCGCCTGGAAGCCTGGGATGCCGATCCGGGCACAGGGCTGGGTTGGGAGGGTCAGGGTTGGATCGGTACGGACCTCAATCGCGTCTGGTTCCGCAGTGAAGGCGAACGCACAGATGGTCAGACCGAGTCGGCTGATCTGGAAGTGCTCTACGGCCGCAGTATCTCCACGTGGTGGGATGTGGTAGCCGGTGTGCGCCATGACTTCAAGCCGGGGGCTTCGCAGAACTTCGCCGCTATCGGCGTACAGGGCTTGGCACCGATGAAGTTCGAAGTATCCGCCACAGCCTATCTCGGCGAAGGCGGCCAGACTGCTGCCAATGTCGAGGCCGAGTACGAACTGCTGCTGACCAATCGGCTGATCCTGCAGCCGCTGGTGGAGGTCACGGCGTATGGCAAGAACGATCCATTGCGCGGAATAGGTTCGGGTCTGAGTACCGCTGAGGCGGGCCTGCGACTTCGTTATGAGTTCACCCGAAAGTTCGCTCCCTACATCGGCGTGGTGTACGAGCGTGCGTTTGGCAATACCGCAGACATGCGACGCGAGCATGGCGAGTCTTTTGAAGACACGCGCTTGGTCATCGGCCTTCGTACCTGGTTCTAAGGGGAACTGACAATGAAATCCAACAAGAAGATGTGGGTATGGCTCGGCGCCGGCGTGGCATTGGTTGCGGTGGTCGCAACCGCCGCGGTCTCTCTGGGCGTGTACAACGTGGCCGCTGATGATCCGCATAGTCGCCCGGTGTATGCGCTACTTGAAACGGCGCGTGAGCGTTCCATTGAGGTGCGCGCCGCCAAGCTTCAGGTACCCACGAACCTGGATGATCCTGAGCGTATCCGCCAGGGTGCGGGCAACTACAACGCTATGTGTGTGACCTGTCATCTTTCGCCAGATGCGGCGGCCACCGAGATGAGCAAGGGTCTGTACCCCGCGCCACCAAACCTAAGCAAGCACCCGGTGGGTCCAGCTGAGGCGTTCTGGGTGATCAAGCACGGCATCAAGGCCAGCGGCATGCCTGCGTGGGGCGGCAGCATGGACGATGAGTTCATCTGGAACATGTCGGCCTTCCTGCAGAAGCTGCCCAAGCTGGACAAGGCCGGCTACCAGGCGTTGGTAGCCAGCAGTGATGGCCATTCACACGGTGGCGGTGAGACCGGCGGGCACTCGCATGGCGAGGAAGCGGGTGCAGATCACCATGGCGGCGGTGATAGCGAAGAGATGGGTGATGGCCATGGCCATGGCCAGGGGCATGAAGCAGGTGGCATGGGCATGGACATGAGCAAGCCTAAGGAAGGCACCACGCATGTGCATGCCGACGGCAAGACGCACGTGCATGCGGCCGAGCCGGCAAAGCAACCTGCGCAGGCCAAGTCCGAGGGCGAGCACGATCAGCACGGCTCCATGCCAGCCAAACCAGCCGAGCCAGCTCCCAAGGCCGATGACGGCCACGATCACCAGCATTGATCCCTTCATGGAGCTGCCCCGGCTCCACGCCCGAGCGCCTCGGCGCTCGGGCATCTCTTAAGGAAGCATGATGAACACTTCACGCAGCTGTCTCTTTCTGCTGGCCACGGCCTTGTCGCTGACCGCATGCGCGCGCCCCGAATCGGCTGTCAATTCAGAGGCGGCATCGGACGCCCAATCTCCGACATCGGCGGCTGCGCAGCAGGTCACTCAACCGCAGCGTCCGTTGCCGTTGGTCAAAGTACATAAGAGTGCGACCTGCGGTTGCTGCCAACTGTGGGTGGAGCATCTGGAGAAAGCAGGTTTTACGGTTGAGGTGCACAACAGCGAAGACCTGAACCCGATCAAGGCGCGCTTGGGCGTTCCTTATGGACGCGGCTCGTGCCATACCGCCGAGATCGATGGCTACATCGTCGAAGGTCATGTGCCGGTGCAAGACATCCTGCGCCTGTTGCGTGAGCGCCCGGTAGGCCGTGGATTAGTGCTACCGGGGATGCCTGCCGGTTCTCCTGGCATGGAGATGCCCGACGGACGTGTTCAACCCTATACGGTGGAATTTGTACTGCCCGATGGCACCACGCAGCCTTACGTCCTGCACGGTCAACGCAGCTGACAGTTTGCTCGCGATCCCTTCTTCCAGCCCAGAGTGATCCATGTCCCCTCATTCCCACGATGAAGCCGGCAAGGCGATGCCGCAGGGTGCCAGCGATGGTCCAGACTCGGTGCGTGATCCGGTATGCGGTATGCAGGTCTCCGCGGCTAGAACGCCGTACCACGCTCTGCATGGCGGAACGAAGTATCACTTCTGCTCAGCCAGATGCCGAGAGCGGTTCATCACTAATCCCGACCGTTATACGGACGGTGCTGCCCAGCAAGTTGAAATGACCGCCCCAGCAGCGGTGGCTCCCCCCCGCGATACCCATGCCACGGTCTATACCTGTCCGATGCATCCGCAGATTCGTCAGCCAGGTCCCGGCACCTGTCCGATCTGCGGCATGGCACTGGAGCCGGAGATGCCGTCGCTGGAGGAGGACGACAATCCGGAGTTACGCGATTTCACCCGACGCTTCTGGTGGACGTTGCCTTTGACGTTGATCGTCCTGGTCTTGGCCATGCTGGGACATCGTCTGCCCGGCTTGTCCACGCAGGCGCGCACCTGGATTGAGCTCGTGCTGAGCGCCCCGGTGGTGCTCTGGGCGGGGTGGCCTTTCTTTGTGCGCTGCCTACAGTCCATCGGCAATCGCAGCCCCAACATGTGGACGCTGATCGGCATCGGCGTGGCCGCCGCGTTTGGCTACAGCGTGGTGGCCACCGTGACGCCGGGCCTGTTTCCGGACTCTTTCCGCGAGCATGGACGGGTGGGGGTCTACTTCGAAGCAGCGGCGGTCATCGTCTCGCTCACGCTGCTCGGCCAGCTGCTGGAACTGCGGGCGCGCTCCAAAACCTCGGCAGCCATCAAGTCGCTGCTGGGGTTGGCGCCCAAGACGGCACGCCGCGTCAAGCCCGATGGGGGCGAAGAGGACGTTGCGCTGGATCACGTGCATGTGGGTGATCTGCTTCGCGTACGACCGGGCGAGAAGGTGCCGGTCGATGGGGAAGTCATCGAAGGTCGCACCAGTGTCGATGAGTCGATGCTGACCGGTGAACCCATTCCGGTGGAGAAGACTGTCGGTGACCACGTCATAGGCGCCACGCTCAACGGGACGGGCGCCCTGGTCATCCGGGCGGACAAAGTCGGATCCGGGACGGTACTGTCGCAGATTGTGCAGTTGGTGGCCCAGGCCCAGCGCTCTCGCGCGCCGATGCAGCGTATGGCGGACAAGGTGGCGTACTGGTTCGTTCTGGCCGTGCTGGCCACGGCGGTGCTTACCTTCTTCGGATGGGGCCTGTTTGGACCCGAACCGTCATGGACCTTTGCCGTCCTCAATGCCGTATCGGTTCTGATCATTGCGTGCCCGTGTGCCCTGGGTTTGGCTACCCCCATGTCGATCATGGTCGCCACCGGCCGCGCTGCGCAGGTCGGAGTCCTGTTCCGCGACGCTCAGGCGATCGAACAGCTACGTCTGATCGACACCTTGATCGTGGACAAGACCGGTACGTTGACCGAGGGACGTCCAGCCTTTCGCGACACGCTCTCCTACGCCGGTTTCGACGCCGATCAGATCCTTCGTTTGGCCGGCAGCCTGGAGCAGGGCAGTGAGCACCCCCTGGCCGAGGCCATCGTGGCTGAAGCCCAACGACGTGGCTTGAACCTGGTGGCCGCCCAGGATTTTGATTCGCTCACCGGCCAAGGCGTTCGCGGGCGCGTGGCCGATCAGGATGTCGTGCTCGGCAACCAAAGCCTGATGGCATCGGTTGGCGCCGATGTAGCCCCCTTGCAGAGCAGCGCCGAGCGTCTTCGCAAAGAAGGCGCCAGCGTGATGTTCCTGGCGGTCAATGGGCGGTTGGCCGGCGCCATTGCGGTGGCTGATCCCATCAAAGCCACGACCTTGCCTGCCTTGAACCTGCTACGTGCCGATGGCCTGCACGTGGTGATGGCCTCCGGTGACGCACAGGCCACGGCCGAGGCCGTGGGGCGCACGCTGGGCATCGACGATGTGCGTGGCGGCGTCAAACCTCAGGACAAGGCCGAACTGGTCCAGCAACTCAAAGCCCAAGGGCGTCGTGTGGCCATGGCCGGCGATGGCATCAACGATGCGCCGGCCCTGGCGGCAGCCGATGTGGGCATCGCGATGGGGACGGGCACGGATGTGGCCATGTCCAGCGCCCAGCTCACCCTGGTCAAGGGTGATTTGAGGCGCATCGTGCAAGCCCGTGCCATCTCGTCTTCGACAGTGGCCAACATGAAGCAGAACCTGGGCTTCGCCTTCGTCTACAACGCCATCGGCGTGCCCATCGCCGCCGGCCTGCTGTACCCCAGCTTCGGCCTTTTGCTCAGTCCGATGATGGCGGCCCTGGCCATGAGCCTGAGCTCGGTTTCGGTGGTCACCAATGCCTTGCGTTTGTCCGGCTCCACCGTTGTTGCCACCTCTCACCCTGACCGCGCCGATGAGCCTGCGCGCGGCCATTCCTGTCACTGATGGCTCATATCCCACAAGGAGTACTGCAATGAAGCGTTATGCCTCCCTCTCGATGATGGCCCTGTTCCTGATGGCCGGCGCGGCCTTCGCCGGTGGCCAGACCACCACGCCCACCACCGACCACGGCCAGCACAAGCCGATGGATCATAAGAAGCAGGAGCATGGTCAGCACAAGCCGGCCGCGGCCGATGCCGACTTCACTAAGCTCGATGCCAACAAGGACGGCTCGTTGTCCAAGGAAGAGCTGGCCAAGCACAAGCTGGCACCCCACTTTGGCATGCTCGATAGCAACAAGGACGGCAAGCTGAGCCCGCAGGAATTCGCTGCCGGCAAGGGTATGTAACTGCTATCTCCCCGGGGGCTGGGTCCTTGGCCCCCGGGATTCGGCGATGTTCTGCTATTCCCACGGAGATCGACATGTCTTCTTCGCACGGTAAGCACGAAAGCACGCACACGCAGCATCTAGGGCAACACGCCTCGCAAGGAAGTCCCGGTCAGACGCATCAGGGGCACTACGGTCGCCTGCTGCTGATGATGGCCCTGTCGTTCCTGGCTATGTACGCCCTGATGTATGCCATGGTCGATCAGTGGGCCAACGTCTATCACAACGTCAACCAGCTCTACATGGCAGGGCTAATGGCTGCGCCGATGCTGTTGATCGAGCTTTGGCTCATGTCCAGCATGTACCCCGATCGTCGGCGTAACCTGATCCTGGCCAGCGTGACCGTGGCGTTCATGCTGTTCTGTTGGTGGGGAATCCGTACGCAGGCCGCGGTGACTGATCGGCAGTTCATCCGCTCTATGATTCCCCATCATGCCGGCGCCATCCTGATGTGCGAAGAAAACCGCCTGAAGGATCCCGAGCTGACCAGACTCTGCCTGGACATCATCACCTCGCAGAAGCAAGAGATCGCCCAGATGAAGCAACTTCTCGCCAATTGATCGCGGTGACGTCTGCTGTCTACTTGCGCCGCTCAAAGACTAGGTAAAACGGTGTCCCCGCCCAGGAGGGGTTAGCTAGGCTGCGCCAGAACAGCAGGAGCTGTGCCGTTGAATAGGCGGGCACGGCACCGTGCCGTAAGAACAGAAAACGCAGCAATCGCCTGTTTTGGGCTGAATCAACTTATTGCAGTTCACGCATTCATAGAAGAACTGACATGAGTCTGTGGACATGGTCTCTGTTGCCCGATGACCGCATACAGGGCAAGTCAAGGTGCTGGCCAGTTGCATGTCAGCCACTTTCCGATCCTGTCTTGATGGTCGCTGGAAAACCGGCGTCAGTGATCGCCTTTGCTATTCTCGCTGAATCCACGATTTTCGCATCAAAAATAACGGTCACTGTTCCAGCCCGTGTGTCTACCTGAGTGGACGTTACCCCAGGCACCTTGTCCAAGGCCTTCTCGATGGTAATGCTGCATGCCGGACACGTCATGTTCTCCACATGCAACATGACCCGTTGAGGTGTGATGGCCCAAGCCGCCGACATCCAGATCGTCATGATCAGACCAAGAAGCATTGCGCGCATAAAGTGCTCCTTACAAGAACCAGCTAATGTAATAGGGAAAGAGTAGCAACAGCACGATCCCGCTGGCGGCCATCCAGAGCCAACGACGGCGGCGCCTTAGTGATGGGGTATCCGTGCAGCCACCGTCATTGCTGCACCGCTGCGCGCCTGAGCGATACTGGGTCCAAAACGCCCAAGCCAAGCAAAGTATGGTGAGCGCGCTCAACCAAGGGCGCCAGACGTCAAAGGCCGTGAGGTTAGCGATCCATGCTCCGCTGATTCCCATTAAGACCAGCACCAGCGGCACCACGCAGCATATTGACGCGCCAACAGCGGCAACCGCCGCGCCCCAAAGAGGTGGCAAAAAGGACTTGGGAGGACGATGCTGACTCATGGCAGTATGTTATTCTCCGTACCATGGTACGGAGTCAAGCAGTGATCATGAGTGCCATGACCATCGGTCGGCTGGCAAAGGCCGCGGATGTACATATCGAGACGATTCGCTATTACCAGCGGCGGGGCTTGCTTCCTGAGCCCGAACGTCCACAACGCGGTGTACGGCGCTATGGTGAGGCTGATGTTAGCCGGCTTAGATTTATCCGACGAGCTCAGGCGGCCGGGTTCCGTCTTGATGAGATAGCTAGTTTGTTGCAGATCGAGGGCAGGGGCGCGTGTGAGCAAACCCGATTGCTGACGGAACAGAAGTTGAGCGAAGTCCGCCAGCGCATTGAAGATTTGCGTTTGTTGGAGACCGGGCTGAAACAATTGGTAGACGAATGCCAAGCCTCCGCGGGTGATGCTTGCCCCGCGCTAGATCGGTTGGCAAGGACAAGTCGGTAGCCTCAAGCCATAGAGTTCAGCTGCCCGCTCCTGTTGAGCGCCGGTCGTACCGCGCTACAGGCGCGGTGGATTAGGCGAGCGGCTATGCGCGCAGTAGCTTGATCTAAGTCCAAGGGCGGACACAGCTCAGCCACATCCATCAACCGCACCTTTCCTGAAGCCAGGATCAAGTCCATCAATGCTTCCACGACCTCTAGGCTCACGCCTCTTGGATTAGGCGCGCTCACACCCGGAGCAGTGGCTTGCGGCAATACATCCAGGCACAGGGTCAGGTAGATTACGTCCACCGCATCACACCAGCGATTCACCACTTCCGCTTGTGCGTGCCAATTCCACGCGTTTAGGGCGTCATCGGTGATGTAGTGGGCGCCCTCACGTTCGGCCGTAGCGAACAAGCGCGGTGTATTGCTGGAGCGACTGACGCCAATGCAGTGGTACTGGAGCGGCGTGGCACTCCTGTGGGCGTGCTCCAATGCTTGAAGGAAGGGCGTGCCGGAACTCGCACACCCCTGCTCGCGTAAATCGAAATGAGCATCGAAGTTGAAAATGCCGATTCGCGATGGTGATGGTCCGAGGTGGCCGCACAGGGCCGCATAGCTGGCATAGCCAATTTCGTGACCTCCGCCTAAGCCGACGACCCAATGCCCGCTATCCAAGAGTTGTTGGGCGCGCTGGGAGTAGTGGGCCTGTGCCAGCTCCAGGGCACGATCCTCGCAGACGATATTGCCTGCGTCGTAAAGAGGGCAGGGTTGTAGCACGGGCAGGTTGGCCAACGTCCTGCGAAGTGCATCGGGCCCTTGTGCAGCACCTGGCCGTCCGGCATTGCGACGAATGCCTTCATCGCTGGCAAAGCCCAGCAGGGCAATGCCAGGAGCGCCAAGATCCGGGTCCGACGCCACCACCTGATGCCAGCGCTGGGTATCGGCCGACAACGGCAGATCCACGCGCCCCGCCCATGCAGGATTCACCTGCCCGTCTCCTGCAATGGCCACTCCAGGAACGGTTGCAGCCCCCCTCGTTGGATGAAGGCCTCGATGGCCTGCATCTCGGGGGCCAGATAGCGGTCCTCGTCGTAGCGGGGTACCAGGGCGCGTACCTGCGCGTGCACCGCTTCCAAAGCCTGCGAAGACTGCAGCGGCCGTCGGAACTCGATGCCTTGGCAGGCGGCAAGCATTTCGATGGCCACGATGCGACGCACGTTATCGGCCACCTCGCGAGACTTGCGCGCGGCGAAGGTCGCCATGCTGACATGGTCCTCCTGGTTGGCCGAGGTCGGCAAAGAATCCACGCTGGCGGGATGGGAGAGGGTTTTGTTTTCGCTGGCCAGTGCAGCGGCGGTCACGTGGGCGATCATGAAACCTGAATTGACGCCCGGGTTGGCCACCAGGAATGCGGGCAGACCTGACAAAGTCGAATCGATCAACAAGGCAATCCGGCGCTCGGCTAAGGCACCGATCTCCGACACTGCCATGGTCAGTTGATCCGCAGCAAAGGCCACGGGCTCGGCGTGGAAGTTGCCACCCGAGATCACTTCGCTGGTATCGGTGAAGACCAGTGGGTTATCAGAGACCGCGTTGGCCTCTGTCCACAACACTTGTGCCACATGTTGCATCACGTCGCGTATGGCCCCCATCACCTGAGGCTGGCACCTGAGACTGTAAGGATCCTGCACACGCGTGTCGTTCTGACGATGCGACTCACGGATCGCGCTACCGGCCAGCAGGCGAAGGTAGTGCTTGGCCACGACAATCTGGCCCGGCTGGCCACGCACGGCATGGATGCGCGGATCGAAGGGCGAGTCAGAGCCGCAGGCGGCATCGACGCTCATCGCGCCGCTCAACACGGCAGCTGAGTAGATCTGCTCTGCCGCGAACAGCGCCATCAATGCAATGCCGGTGGATACCTGCGTGCCGTTGAGCAGGGCCAGCCCCTCCTTGGCCGCCAGCCGGATCGGGGTGATGCCCGCGTGTTCCAGCGCCTGGCTGGCGGGCAGCACCTGTCCGTCAACCCGCACGTGGCCTTCGCCCATGGCTGCCAACGTCAGGTGCGCCAACGGTGCCAGATCGCCGGAGGCGCCTACTGAGCCTTGGGCAGGAATGCAGGGCCAGATCTGTGCGTTGTAGATCGCCACTAGCGTAGCCAGCGTCTGCTCGCGTACGCCCGAGTAGCCTCGGGCCAGAGACGCGATCTTGGTGGCGAAGATCAGTCGTACGCAGGCGTCATCGAGCAGCGGGCCCATGCCAACGGCATGGGAGCGCACCAGGTTGGTCTGCAGTTGCTCCAATTGCTCGCGCGCTATGTGGACCTTGGCCAGCTTGCCAAAGCCGGTGTTGATGCCATAGGCAGGCTCACCGGCCACCACGATGGCCTGGACGGCTTGGGAAGAGGCGCGCACCTGATCCCAACAGGCGGGGTCCAGTGCGATGGGGGCGGCACCTTCGGCGATCTGCCGCAGCTGCGCCAAGGTCACTTGGCCAGGCGTCAAGTTCAGCATGATGCTCACTCCAGGATGGCCGGCAAGATCAACTCATGCTCACGCGCGCACGCCAATGCTTGCTCGTAGCCGGCATCAGCATGGCGCATGACCCCGGTGGCCGGATCGTTCCATAGCACGCGCGCTAGCCGCCGGTCGGCTTGTTCAGTGCCATCGCAGACGATGACTACACCCGAATGCTGCGAAAACCCCATGCCCACGCCGCCTCCGTGATGCAGGCTTACCCACGTGGCGCCGCCACTGGTGGCCAGCAGGGCATTGAGCAGCGGCCAATCCGATACCGCATCGGAACCATCACGCATGCCTTCGGTTTCGCGGTTGGGGCTGGCGACCGAGCCACAATCCAGATGATCACGCCCAATCACGATGGGCGCCTTCAATTCGCCGTTACGCACCATTTCATTGAATGCCAAAGCCGCTTTGTGTCGCTCGCCCAGACCCAGCCAGCAAATGCGGGCAGGCAGGCCTTGGAACGCGATGCGCTCCCGCGCCTGATCCAGCCACTGGTGAAGATGCGTGTTATCCGGAAACAGCTCTTTGACCTTGGCATCGGTCTTGTAGATATCTTCCGGGTCGCCGCTGAGGGCCACCCATCGGAAAGGCCCCATGCCCCGGCAGAAGAGCGGACGGATACAGGCGGGCACGAAGCCAGGGAAGGCGAAGGCATTGTCCACGCCTTGATCCAGGGCCACTTGCCGGATGTTGTTGCCGTAGTCGATCGTCGGCACGCCCAGCGCGTGGAAATCAAGCATGGCGCGTACGTGCGTGGCGCACGAGGCGGCCGCGGCCTGCGCCAATTCACGGCGTTGGCCGTCGCTGCCGGCCCGGGCCTGCTCCCACTGCGACACCGTCCATCCCGACGGCAGATACCCGTTGATCAGGTCATGCGCCGAGGTCTGATCGGTCACCGCATGGGGGCGGGCGCCGCCATTGCGTGCAAGAGCGACGAACTGCGGGAGTAATTCGGCCGCATTGCCCAGCAATCCCACCGACACGGGGACTGGACTGCTTTCAATGATCTGCAGGGCCTGCTCGATGGAGGTGGCCTTGTGATCGACATAGCGTGTGCGAATGCGAAAATCGATTCGCGACTCCTGACACTCGATCACGATGCTGCTGGCGCCGGCTAGCGTTGCGGCCAATGCTTGCGCGCCGCCCATACCGCCCAAGCCTGCGGTGAGGATCCACTTGTTCTGCCAGTTGCCACCGTAGTGCTGGCGACCCAGCTCAACGAACGTCTCGTAGGTTCCCTGCACGATGCCCTGGCTACCGATGTAGATCCAGCTGCCGGCGGTCATCTGCCCGTACATCATCAAGCCCTTCTTATCGAGCTCGTTGAAATGCTCCCAAGTCGCCCAGTGGGGCACCAGGTTGGAGTTGGCGATCAGTACGCGCGGTGCATCCTTATGCGTGCGGAACACGCCTACCGGTTTTCCCGATTGCACCAACAAGGATTCATCATCCTCAAGCGATCGCAACGTTTCCAAGATACGGTCAAAGCTTCTCCAGTCGCGCGCAGCACGACCGATGCCGCCGTAGACCACCAGGTCTTCCGGGCGCTCGGCAACATCGGGGTCCAGATTGTTCTGGATCATGCGGTAGGCCGCTTCAGTCAGCCAGCTCTTGCAGTGCAGCTGGGTGCCGATCGGAGCGCGAACGGTGCGCGCAGGGGAAGCGGAGCGTTCCAAGGTATCCATCAAATCCTCAAGGGGTCAGGGGGGCGCCAACCTGGAAGGTGCCCACAAAGCGGTAACGAGATGCCGGGTGAATCAACCGCACAAAGCTGGCCACCTGTCCGCGCGACCACGTACGTCGGGTCAGCACCAGCAACGGATCGCCTTCGTTGATCTTCAGTTGCGCAGCCAGACGCTTGCTGGCCGTCTCGGCTTCAATCACATGTTCGGCGCGCTCCAGCGGCGCAACGCGCATCAAGTACTGATGCGGAATCTCGGTGTGGAAATCGATGTCCAGGTAATCCGGCGCCACGCTGGGTTGCACAAAGCGATCCTCCAACTGCACCGGCTTGTCATCGCTGTGGTGGAGCAGGCGACTGTGGAACAGCTCCGTGCCCGGCGTCAGGCCGAAGTTGGTCGTCACACTGGAGCGCGCCTCGACCGTCTCGCAGATCAGCACTTGGACCGAGTGTGTCTGGCCGCGTGACTGAATCTCGTCGCGAATATTGCGCACCTCGAACATCGCCGATTCGGCCTTGGGGCCGGCGACGAACGTGCCGACACCTTGCACCCGGGTTAGTACGCCGGCATCGGTCAACTCGCGCAGCGCTCGATTCACTGTCATGCGAGACAAGCCGAACTTGGCCGTCAGTTCGTTCTCGCTGGGGACGCGACTGCGCGCGGGCCAGTCGCCGTTGGTGATGTGACGCAGGATGAAGTGCTTGAGCTTCTGGTAGTGCGGCTTGGGTTCGTCCATGGCCCAAGCATTACATGTCTATACAACCAGTCCAACCACTTTCGATGCTGTACTGCACAAGCAGTTGACACTAAGAATTTCCTCGTGCTATTGCTGTGGTATAGACAACCTGCGGGTTCGCCACACGCTCATGCCTTCGCTTCGCGTGCTACTGCGTATGTTCCTGATCCTCGTGCTCTGCGCGGATGGGATCCTGAGCGCGCAGGCCACCACGCGGATGGCCGTGCGGCATATTCCTCCCCCAGGTGCGGTGAATGGCACCCACTCGGTGCATGGCGGCGCGCGTGTCAATGAACGCGCCAAGATTAGTAACGATTGCAACAAAATTCTTCCCGGTGGCAAGCGAGCCGGGCAGGGTGATCAGAACGATCATCAGTGCGACTGCAGCACCACCTCCTGCGACTGCAGCTGTGTGCTCACCTTCTTCGCCGGGCGTGTGCCGGTCATCTTTGCCGCCCAGCACGCCCTGACGAGCACCTACCTACCTACGCCTGAGTTGCCGCCGCTGCGACGACAGGTATCCCGGCTGTTCCGACCTCCCATCGGCTAATGCTGCTTGGTCGCCATTGATTGGCGACGTCTACGCACGCCCTGATGTCGCATAGGCCCCCACGTCTGGGGCACCAGGGTCATACGCATGCATTGCCCTTCGGGGGAGAGAGAACCCATGTACTTCAAGCGCAATCCTTTGGCGGTATCCGTCGGTGCCCTTCTGTGCGCCGGTTTTTCCACGGTGGCTCTGGCTCAGCAGGCTGAACAGGGCGCCACGAGCGAGTCGGCCAAGACGCTGGACACCGTCCAGGTCACCGGCAGTCACATCAAGCGGCTCCAGATTTCCGGCGTCGGCCCGGTCAGCGTCGTGGATGCCGAAGCCATCGAGCGCTCCGGCGCCACTTCAGTGGAGACGCTGCTGCAGCGCCTGCCGGCCTCGGCCGGTTTTGCCGGCAGCCAGTCCAATGCCTACTGGGCCGAGAACGGCTACGGCACTACCCAGGTCAATCTGCGCGGCTTGGGCATTAACCGCACGCTGGTTCTGCTCAATGGTCGTCGTGTGGTCAATGGCGGCACCGGTGCCAACAGCTCGGTGGACCTGAACATCATCCCCGTAGCGCTGATCGAGCGGATCGAGGTCCTCAAGGACGGTGCCTCAGCCATCTACGGTGCCGATGCCGTGGCGGGTGTGGTGAACATCATCACCAAGAAGAACTACGACGGTGCCGAGGCGGCGGTGCGGTACGGACAGACCTTCGAAAGTGATGGCGAAGAAAAGTCGTTCGATTTCGCCTGGGGTATTTCGTCAGACCGCGGTTCGTTGATGGCCGGCATCAACTACTCGGAGACCGGCGCGGTCAACATGGCCTCACGCGCACCGTGCGGCTTGGGTGAGGTCGACGGGCAACTCGAATGTGTGGGCAGCTCGGCCACCATCGGTGGGCGCGCATTGCTAGCCGACGGCTCGCGCGTGAACTTCAACCAGGATCCCAATGGTGACGGGGACTTCTATGAACCGTATTCGGCGGCCAAGCATAACTACAACGGCAATCCCTATCTCAATGCCGTCAATCCGATCAAGCGTTTGAGCTTCAGCCTGTTCGGCGACAGCACTGTGAATGAAACCACGCGCGTGTTCACCGAGTTGATGTTCACCAACCGCCAGTCCGACCAGTTGGCCACGCCCGGCAGCCTGGGTGTCTATCGACCGATCAATATTGCGGCCGGCCACCCGACCAACCCGACCGGCCAAGACCTGCTGCTGCAGCGCCGCCGTCTGGAAGAGGCCGGCCCACGCGAGTTCTTCCAGGAAACCAATACCTTCCGCGTGGTCGCGGGCATTGAAGGCCAGTTGGGCATGAACTGGGACTGGTCGGCCGCGCTGAATTGGGGCCGCAACACTGGTGTGGATGGCTCGACCAATGTGGCGAACCTGGACCGGGTGGATGACACGCTCAACACCGCGCTGTGCAGCAACACGCCCGGCGCGGCGATCCCCTGCGGTGACTATCTCGGCTACGGCGACCTGACCCCCGAGGTGCTCAACTACATCCTGTTCAGGACGCGCGACAACGGCGGCAACGACCAGAAGAGCTTCACCGCCAACATCAGCGGCCAGCTATTCGAGATGCCGGCCGGTTGGGTGGGCTTTGCCTCTGGCATCGAGGTTCGCAAGGAGCGTGGTTGGCGCGATCCCGATCCGCTGACGGTACTGGGCATTGCCAACACGAACCAACAGGATCCGATCGCCGGTGAGTACACGGCCAAGGAAGCCTTCGCCGAGTTTGCCGTGCCGCTGCTTCAGGACAGCGTGATCGCCGAGAGCCTGACGCTCAATGCCGCCGTGCGCTATTCCGACTATGACCTGTTCGGCGAAGACGTGAATTACAAGGTGGGCCTGGATTGGCAGATCGTGCCGTCCTTGAAGGTGCGCGCCAACTACGCCACGGCTTTCCGTATCCCCAACATCCCCGAATTGTTTGGTGGCGTAGCCGAGGGCAACCTGACCACGACCGATCCCTGTAGCGGCTGGAGCAGCTTGCCGGCTGATTCGGTAGTGCGTCAGAACTGTCAGGCGTACGGCGTGCCGGCAGGTTACGTACAGCCGGGCAACACGATCCTGACCACCTCCGGCGGCAATCCTGACCTGGAGCCGGAAGATGCCAAGTCCCTGACCGTGGGTGCGGTCTGGACGCCGAGCTTCTTGCCGGGACTGACGCTGACGGTGGACTACTTCAACATCAAGATCGACAACGCGATCCAGCGTATCGATGGCTCAACCAAGCTGTCGATCTGCTACAACACCCCGGGCTTGGCGCATCCGTTCTGCGGCAATGACAACTTCACCCGCAATCCGATCACCGGTGAAGTGGACTTCCTGTCGTCCCAGCCGGTCAATGCGGCCAACGAACGGGTACGGGGCATCGACCTGGGTGGTCTGTACGAGTTCGCGGTTGCTGGGTTCGATTCGACCTTGAGCGTGGATGTGTCCTATCTGGACCAGTACGACGTGCGGCCGTTCCCGGGCGCGGATGTGATCGAGTACGCCGGCAAGATCACCGGTGGCCGTGGCAGCTTTACTCACTGGCGCGCCTTGACCTCGCTGACGATGGAACGCGAAGCCTGGTCCGGTTCTTACAGCTTGCAGTACATCGGCAAGGCCGATGACATCAATGCCAGCCCCGGCGACATTGGTGATCACGCACCCAGCGTGACCTACCACAATGTCCAGCTCAAGTACGCACCGAACAAGACCTTCGATGTGTCCTTCGGCATCGACAACCTGTACGACAAGAAAGCCCCGTTTATCCAGAGCTACACCGACGCCAATACCGACACGATGACGTATGACCTGCTGGGTCGTCGTTGGTATGCCCGCGTGGGATACCACTGGTAAGACCTGCTTGGCCTGCTCCCGTCCTGGTGACGGGAGCAGGCGTTGTCCTCTTGTCGAACGAGATCACTATGAAATCGGCTTTCTGGGCACGCAAGGCCCACAAATGGATTGGCCTGATCATTGGCGTGCAAGCGCTGCTGTGGATGATCAGTGGCGTGTACATGACGGTCATCTCCCTGGACATCATCCATGGCGATCACTTGGCCCATGCCCATCAGCAGCCGCTGGTGGCACCCACTCACTTGTCCGGTGAGGAACTGCAGCGGCGCTATCCGGGCATGACGCAGGTCAAGCTCAAGCGACTGCTTGAGCGGGATGTCTACGAGATTCACGCCCGCGATCTGGTGTACCTGCTGGACGCTACGACGGGGGAGGTGCTCTCCCCAGGTGATCAGCAGATGGCGATCGCCTTGGCAAAAGACGTCTATCAGGGCCAGGCACCCGTAGCTCGGGTCGAGTGGGTTACCCAGGCGCCGCAAGAAGTGGCCACCCGCCCGGTTCCCATGTGGGCGGTGCACTACGCCGATGCCGGTGAAACTACCCTGTATTTCTCGCCCTACAGCGGCGAGTTACTGGCGCGGCGGCACAGCCTGTGGCGCTGGTTTGATTTCCTGTGGATGTTCCACATCATGGACTACGAGGCCCGTTCGGACGTCAACAACACCTTGTTGCGCGTGGCCTCGGCGGTTGGCTTGGTGTTCGTGCTCAGCGGTGCCTGGTTGCTGTTCTACAGCTTTCGCAGGAGGGCCGCAGCATGACGCCCTGGATGAGAACGCTGCACAAATGGGTCGGCTTGATCATCGGCCTGCAGTTGCTGCTTTGGATGGCCAGTGGCGTGATGATGAGCTGGCTGGACCATGACCAGGTGCAGGGCCATGAGTTCCAGGCTCACGAGCATGCGGCCCATGAGTGGCCTGCCAATGCCCGCTCGCCGGCCAGTTTCCTGGGTGGAAACAAGAAGATCAGTCGCGTCAGTTCGGGCTGGTTGCTGGATACCCCGGTCTATCAGTTGGCCGATGCCCAGGGCATTACCTTGGCCAACGCCGTGTCCGGCCAACCCATTGCCTTGGACGCGGCCTGGGCCACACGCCTGGCGCAAGCCTCCTATACCGGCCCTGGCACGTTGAAAGCACCGCGCCTGTTGGAGTGGAGTGGTGAGGTA
This sequence comes from Pseudoxanthomonas sp. LjRoot206, assembly GCF_056175725.1. Taxonomy (NCBI): domain Bacteria; kingdom Pseudomonadati; phylum Pseudomonadota; class Gammaproteobacteria; order Lysobacterales; family Lysobacteraceae; genus Pseudoxanthomonas; species Pseudoxanthomonas sp. LjRoot206. Next base: position 147,775 of record NZ_JBGFFI010000006.1, on the reverse strand, counting down.
CGCGATCACGAAGGCCGACTGTGGCGCGTGGATACCGACGATGGCCAGGACACCACGGTGTACCTGTCTGCCCAGACGGGCGAGGTGCTTTACCACCGCAACAAGACCTGGCGCCTGTTCGATGTGTTCTGGATGTTGCACATCATGGACTACACCGGGCGCAAGAACTTCAACAACCCGTTGGTGGTCACCGCCGCGATCGGCGGTCTGTGGTTGGCCCTGACCGGTATCTGGCTGCTGTTTGCCAGCTTCCATTGGAGCGAGTTCGTGCCGCGCCGCTGGCGTCCGGCCCGCGAGTTGTCGGTATTCGGTCCGGATGGGACACGGCTGCGTACCGTCCGGGCGTCGGCAGGCGACAACGTCTACGTCTCGCTGGCGCGCGAAGGCGTGCAACTGCCGTCCAACTGCGGAGGAGGGCAGAGCTGTGGCCTGTGCGAGGTGCGCTTCCGCGGCGCGGCACCCAAAGCCACCGCGGCCGATCGCGCCCACCTGGGCGCCAGCAAGGTCAAGATGGGCTATCGCCTGGCCTGCAATCTGGCCGTGACGGAAGACACCGATGTCGAGGTGGCTGGCGGGGCCAGCCTGTGGACCGAGTATGGCGCCACCGTGGAGCAGGTCACGGCAGTGACGCCGTTCCTGCGCGAGATCGTGCTCAAGCCCGACGAGGCCCCCGGTCCGGAATATCAACCTGGCGCTTACTTGCAGGTGCATGTGCCCAACTACGAGGTACCGGTGAACAAGCTCGTGCGGCCCGAGCACCACCATCAGGAGTGGGCGGGCGTGGACCTGCCCGAGAAGTTGGTCAACCGCGAACCGGTCCGTCGGGCGTATTCGCTCGCCTTGCCTGTCGATCAGGCACAGGGGCGACTGACCTTGCTGGCCCGCTTCAGTCCTGGACGATCGGACAAGAAACGCCATCCTCCTGGCAGGGGCTCAACCTACCTGTACACGCTCTCGCCCGGGGATCGGGTCTGCTTCAGCGGCCCCTTCGGCGACTTTGCGCTCAAGCCTCACGGACGGGAGAAAGTGTTCATCGGCGGCGGCGCTGGCATGGCCCCGCTGCGCGCGATGATTCGGACGCTGTTGGCGGGGCAGGGCGGTGAGCGGATCCACTTCTGGTATGGCGCGCGCAGTCTCAAGGAAGCGCCCTACATCGAGGAGATGGAGCGCCTGGCCCAGCAGCACGAGAACTTCAGCTGGCACTTGGTGCTGTCGGATGAAGCGCAGAACGACGACGCGCTATTGCGGGGCCTGGTGCATGAGGTAGCGCATGACCGCCTGCTCAAGGCCCACCAGGCCTTGGCCGATTGCGAGTTCTACCTGTGCGGACCGCCGGCCATGCTTAAGGCCACACGCGAGCTGCTGACCCGGCTGGGTGTACCCGACAGCCAGGTGGCGTACGACGATTTCAAGATCTGATCCCAACGCCCGCCGGCCGAGCAGGCCGGCGGGTCTTGCGGCGTACCGGATTTCCTGACCGCGCTCGTCCCAGTGAATGGACGTGCTTGAGCCTGCCTGATGAATCAGCGAGTACCCCGGTGACCACGGCGCTGGATGAGTGGTTCATATCCCATGTCCTGCCCCTGGAAGGCTTGATACATGCCTTCCTGCGCCGGCATGGACATGAGGACAGCGAGATTCCTGATCTTCGGCAGGAGGCTTACGCACGCATCTACGAAGCCGCGCGACGGGGCTTGCCCGCGCAGACCAAGCCCTTTGTCATGACCACCGTACGCAACTTGCTCATCGATCGCATTCGCCGCTCTCGTATTGTCTCCATCGAAGCGATGGCCGATGTGGAGCAGGCGGTCATGCAAAGCGATGAGGTCACGCCGGAGCGACACTTAGGCGCCCGTGATGAACTGCGCCGCTTGCAGCAAGGCTTGCAGAAACTGCCCCACAAATGTCGACAGATCGTGGAGCTTCGCAAGATCTACGGTCTATCCCAGCGCGAAGTGGCTGGACGATTGGGGATCGCCGAAGATACGGTGGAGCGTCAGACCCTGTTGGGTATGCGGGCCTTGGCCGACTTCATGCTCGGCGGTACCGGCAAGATCCAGCGTCCGTCACGGCGCTTCAACAAGGAACGTTCGCAGCCATGAGCCCACACAAGGACATCGAACAGGTCGCGGCGCAATGGATCAACCGTGCCGAGTCCCCACAATGGACTGCACAGGACCAGATCCAGCTGCAAGCCTGGCTGGAACAGGACACCGCCCATCGTGTGGCCTGGCTTCGTTTGAAGTCGGTGTGGACGCGCGCAGACCGGTTGGCGGCGGTACGCGCCGTGCAGCCGCCACGCATACACCGTTGGCGAGCGCCGATGCGCTGGGCCATTGCCGCGAGCGTTGCCATGCTGGCGGTGCTGTTCACCCTCACGGGGTGGGGCCCTGGCACGCGCTACAGCACCGAGGTTGGCGGCCGGGAGGTGATCGCCCTGTCGGACGGTTCCCGCCTGGAGCTCAACACGCACACGCAGCTGCGGGCGCAGGTGGACCCCTCGCTGCGCCACGTGTGGCTGGACAAGGGCGAGGCATTTTTTGATGTGAAGCCCGATCCGGCGCACCCGTTCGTCATCCACGCCGGCGAGCATCGTGTCGTGGTACTGGGAACAAAGTTCTCGGTCAGGCAGGAACGCGAACGCCTGGAAGTGGCCGTGCTGGAAGGCAAGGTGCGCGTTGAGCCGCTGGTGGCCAAACCGGGACGGCCGCCGGTGATCGTGCAGGGCGGGGGGCTGCTGTATAGCAAGCCGGCGGGCACGCTGGTGGCAGTCAACGCTCAGGACAAGGTGCGCCGGTCCTTGAGCTGGCGCCATGGCACCCTGGAGTTCGATCAAACCACGTTGGCGGATGTGGCGGCCCAGTTCAATCGCTACAACGATAAGCAGTTGGTACTGATGGATCCGGAAACGGCCCACATGCGTGTGGGCGGCAGTTTCGATGCCACAGGTGTGGATGCCTTCGCACGTCTGTTGGCCACCGGCTTCAACCTGCGCGTGGAGACGCAGGGTGATCAGATTCGCGTGTCCCAACCGCACTGAGACGCCAGCAGACATCAATCTGAAATATTTCATACCGGAAGCGTGCCGTCCTCTCGTCACAGATATCAGGCCGATTCGCGCCGACCTGGGGAAAATGCATGGCACGTACGAAAGTGGCGAGGACAGCGTTGGCTGTCATGTGTGGTCTGGTCATCGCGGCCTCCGCCGCTGCACAAACGAGCAGTTTTGATATTCCCGAAGGGGATCTGAAAGTCGCGCTGGAAGCCTATGCCCGGCAATCGGGCGTTCGCCTGGTCTACTTGAGCGAAGACGTTCGTGATCGACGCACCGCAGGCGCGCGTGGGGACATGTCCCAAGATGCAGCGCTGAACCGCCTGCTCGCCGGAACCGGACTGACGGTCAAGCGCGATCAAAGCGGCGCGCTGGCGATCGTGCGAGAAGGTGCCAACACGCCGACGCCTACGCGCAACGCACCGACCTCCGGTGTAGGGCAAGCCGGTCCCGATGCCTACAGCGCCTCCCTCTCCGGCGGCGCCGACGCCTCAACGCCGTCGGCCGCTTCACCCACCACCTTTGATGCGGTCCAGGTGACCGGCAGTCACATCAAACGCGCCCAGATGTCCGGTGTGGGCCCCACCACGGTCATTGATGCCGAGACCATCCAAAGCTCCGGTGCCGTCTCGGTCGAGACGCTGCTGCAGCGCTTGCCTGCATCGGCCGGTGCAGCCGGCTCGCAATCCAACAACTTCTGGACGGGTAACGGTAACGGCACCACCCAGATCAACCTGCGTGGCTTGGGCGTCAACCGCACCTTGGTACTGCTCAACGGCCGACGCGTGGTCAACGGTGGTACCGGCGCCAACAATTCGGTGGATCTGAACGTGGTGCCCTTGGCCCTGGTTGATCGCATCGAGATCCTGAAGGACGGCGCATCGGCGATCTACGGCGCCGATGCCGTGGCCGGCGTGGTGAACATCATCACGCGCAAGGAAATGGATGGCGTGGAGCTATCCACCCGCTATGGTCAGACTTTCCAGGGCGATGGCGAGATCGGCTCCTTCAACCTGGCCTTCGGTACCACCGGCGAGCGCAGCTCAATGTCTGGCGCCCTGACCTATGCCGAAAGCGGCACGATCACCATGGCGTCGCGGGCACCGTGTCCGTTGGGTGTGGTGGCCGGCACCCTGCAGTGCGTGGGCAACTCGTCCACCATCGGTGGGCGAGCCCGACTGGCCGATGGTCGCGTGGTCAACTTCAACCAGGACCCCAACGGGGATCCACGCTCCTACGAGCTCTATGATCCGGCCAAGCACAATTACAACTACAACTTGTTGCTCAATGCGGTCAGCCCGATCAAGCGAGTGGGCTTGAGTGGCTTTGGTCAGTTCGACCTGACCGAGAACACCCGTCTGTTCACGGAACTGATGGCGACCAATCGCCAGTCCAATCAGCGTGCCTCACCCAATACCCTGGGGGTGTATCGCACCATCCGGATCGCCGCCACTAATCCCACCAATCCCACCGGCCAGAACCTGACCCTGGAACGTCGGCGTCTGGAAGAAGCCGGGGCGCGCATCACCGAGCAGGAGGTCGATACGTTTCGCACCGTGCTTGGTTTGGAGGGGCAGTGGGGCGATAACTGGGCGTGGAATGTCGCGATGAACTGGGGCCGCAACTCTGCTACGGACAGCTCGACCAATATCGCCAACCTGGATCGGGTAGAGAACACTCTCAACACCAGCCTGTGCAGCAACACACCAGGGGCGGCTATTCCGTGCGGCAACTACTTGGGCTACGGCAACCTGACGCCCGAAGTGCTGGATTACATCCTGTTTACCCAGCGCGGCTCCGGTGGCAACAGCCAGCAGGGCTTTAGCGGCACCATTTCCGGCGCCCTGTTCGATTTGCCCGCCGGTAGCGTCGCCTTCGCTTCGGGCGTTGAGTTTCGCAAGGAACGGGGATGGCTGTACCCAGATCCGCTGGTAGTCAACGGCAGCGCCAACATCGTGCGTCAGGATCCGATCGAAGGTGAGTACTCGGCCAAGGAAGCCTTTGTCGAGTTTGCCGTCCCGCTGCTGCAGGACGTCCCGTTGGTGGACTACGCGACCCTGAACCTGGCCGGCCGCTATTCCGACTACGACCTGTTCGGCAGCGACACCAACTACAAGGTGGGGCTGGATTGGCAGGTGGCCGAACCGCTGAAGATTCGTCTCAACTACGCGACGGCTTTTCGTATCCCCAGCATCCCGGAGTTGTTTGGCGGCATCGGCCAAGGCAGCCTGACCACCCTGGATCCGTGCAGCAACTGGAGCACCTTGCCCGCGGACTCGGTGATTCGGGCCAACTGCCAGGCCGCCGGGGTGCCCACCAACTTTCGTCAGTTGGGCAACACCATCCTCACCACGACCGGCGGCAATCCCGACCTCAAGCCTGAAGATGCGCGGACCTTCACGGCAGGCTTTGTGTGGACCCCAGGCTTTGCGCCGGGGCTGACGCTCACGGCCGATTACTACCGTATCCGCATCGAGAATGCGATCCGTAGCATTGAAGGCTCGGTCAAGCTGCGTGCGTGCTACACCACGCCGAACTTGGCCCATCCGTTCTGCTCACCGGCCAACTTCACTCGTGATCCGGTCACCGGTGAGGTCAACTACCTCTCGTCCCAGCAGGTCAATGCGGCCAGCGAGGAATCCGAAGGCGTGGATATCGGTGTGCTGTATCAATTCGATGTGGCCGGCTGGCAGGCAAGCGCGAGTCTGGATGCCTCGTATCTTGAGCGCTACGACGTCACTCCCTTCGCCGGTGCCACCACCATTGAGTACGCCGGCAAGATCACCAGCGGCTTGGGTAGCTACACCCAGTGGCGTGGCTTGGGCTCACTGCGCATGGGCAAGAACCGTTGGACTGGCGTCTATTCGGCGCAGTACATCGGCAGTGCGGACGACATCATCGCCGTGCCCGGCACGATCGGCTCGCATGTGTCCAGCGTGGTGTACCACAACCTGCAACTGAGCTACGGCATCAAGAAGAAATGGGACATCTCGGCCGGCGTTGAGAACGTGTTCGATAAAAAGGCGCCGTTCGTGCAGAACAACCCCAACGCCAACACCGACACCATGACGTACGACTTGCTGGGTCGTCGCTGGAATGTCCGCTTTGGTTACCACTGGTAAGTCACGATCCCAAGGAGCTACACATCATGAGAAACACGCAACTATCTGCCGCACTACTGCTATTCGCGGTGGCCGGTAGCGCCGGCGCGCACGACCTGTTTGTCGCTTTCTCCAAGCCCGGCACCGCAGCGGGCGAGGCGAACACCGCCCTGGTCAACAACGGCACCTTCGATGAAAGTGCTGGCGCAGTCACCCGGGCGCGTCTACAGAACGTTTCGCTGAGCCAGGGTGGCGCCAAGGCGGCCCCGGACTTGGCCAGTTGGAAAGAGGTCGGCAAGCAAAGCCAGCTCACCGTGCATCCGGCGGGCGAGGGCACCTATCTGCTAGGGGTCTCGACGATGGCTTCCACCAGCACCCGTACGGCCAGCGAGTTCGGCAAGTACCTGGAGTTGGAAGACTTGCCCGATACCTTGGCCACCTATGATGCGAGCAAGTTCCCCAACGGGGTCACCTACAGCTATACCAAGCATGCCCGCGCCATTGGACAAGTAGGCACGAAACTGACTGACGACTTCGCCGCCTCGCTGGGCTATCCGTTGGAGATCCGCCTGGCCCGCAATCCTGGAAGCGTGAAGGTCGGCGAACAGCTGTCGTTCCAGGTACTGCAGCAGGGCACGCCAGTGCCCAACCTGCGCGTGTACGTCGGCCATCGCGCTGACGCACCGGTCAAGGGCGGGCACGGTAGCGCCACGCTGCTGCGTACCGATGCCCAAGGCCAAGCCAGTTTCAAGGTGACCTCCGCCAAGACCTGGTACATCCACACCAATCACATGGTGCCCTCTACACAAAAGAGCTTGGATTTTGTGTCGGATCGGGCGTCGCTGAGCTTTGATATTTCCCCGCACGCCGGGCACTGATAAGTAAGCACGTAGGCGGTACTCTCCCCTTTGACGCCAGTCATGACTTCTTCCATGACTGGCGTCTTTTTGTGGGGACGCACCTCAAGTGCTCAGTCTGTCTCTCATTGGTCGCCCCGCGCCGCGCGCAGTCCACGTCGCCGCACCAGATAGAACGCTGCGGGAATCACCACCATGGAGAGCACCGGTGCGGTGAGCATGCCACCCAGCATCGGCGCGGCGATACGTTGCATGACCTCCGAACCGGCACCGGCACCGATGAACAGCGGAAACAAGCCGGCCAGGATGACGGCCACCGTCATCGCCTTGGGGCGTACGCGCTGCACGGCACCTTCGTAGATAGCTTCTTGCAGAGTCGACACATCTTCCGGCGCACCGCTGGCCAAGCGCTGCTCCCAGGCATGGCGCAGGTACAGCAGCATGATGACGCCGAACTCAGCGGCAACGCCGCCCAGGGCGATGAATCCGATCATGCTGGCCACCGAAATCGCATGGCCCAGCCCCCAGATCAACCAGAAACCGCCCACCAATGCCAAGGGCAAGCTGAGCAGGATGATGGATACATCGCTGAGCCTGCGGAACACCATCCAGATGACCAGGAAGATGATCGCCAACGCCGCGGGCACCACCCACTGCAGGCGTGCCAATGCCCGTTGCAGGTACTCGTACTGCCCTGACCAGGCCACCCCATAGCCGGCAGGCAAGCTCACCTGGGACTGCACCGCGGCTTGCAGGTCCTGGACCACCGATCCCAGGTCGCGATCGGCCACATCCACGTAGATATAGCCCACCAACCGGCCGTTATCGCTCTTGAGCATCGGCGGGCCTGGGCTGACCGACAGCTCCGCCACCTGGCTCAAGGTCAGTTGCACACCGCCTGGCGCGATCAGCGGCAGATCCTGCAAGGCCTGCAACGAGTCACGCTGGCCACGGGGGTAGCGTAAGACGATGGGATAGCGCTCGCGCCCCTCGATCGTTTCCCCGATTGGATCACCGCCAACGACCGTGGCAATCAGTTGCTGGAGTTGGCCTTGCGTGAATCCATAACGTGCAGCGATCTCCGGGCGCACCTGTACATCGACATAGCGCCCGCCGGTGACGCGTTCGGCCAGTGCCGAACTCACGCCGGGCACAGTCTTGGCCACCTGCTCGATCTGCTGGCTCAGGCGTTCGATCTGCTCCACATCCGGTCCGGAGACCTTGATCCCAATCGGGCTTTTGATGCCGGTGGCCAACATATCGATGCGATTGCGAATGGGCGGTACCCATAGATTGGTCAGACCGGGAATCTTGACCGCGGCATCCAATTCCTGGCGTAGCTTCTGAGGGGTCATGCCCGGGCGCCATTGATCCCGCGGCTTGAAGGTCACGGTGGTCTCAAACATTTCGATAGGTGCCGGATCGGTCGCACTTTCGGCACGGCCCGCCTTGCCGAACACGTGCTCGACCTCCGGTACGGTTTTGATCATCCGTCCTGAGAGCTGAAGCAACTGGCGCGCCTTGTCAGCTGACAGGCCTGGCAGCGCTGTGGGCATGTACAACAGGCTGCCTTCTTCCAAGGGCGGCATGAACTCACTGCCCAGCCGGCTGAAGGGGATCAAGGTGAGCACCAGCAGCAGGCCGCTGAGCAGCAAGGTGACACCGGGATGTTTGAGGACCCACAGCAGGATGGGCCGGTAGCCGGCGATCAGGATGCGATTGATGGGGTTCTGCTGTTCCGGGCGGATGCGGCCGCGGATCAGGTAGCCCATCAGCACGGGGATCAAGGTCACCGACAACCCTGCTGCGGCGGCCATCGCGTAGGTCTTGGTGTAGGCCAGGGGCGAGAACAATCGCCCTTCCTGCGCCTGCAGGGCAAAAACCGGCACGAAGGATAGAGTGATGACCAGCAAGCTGGCGAACAGGGCCGGTCCGACCTCGGCCGCCGAGCGGGCCATCAACTGCCAGCGCTCCTCACCGTGGGGTTCCCGGCCGTGCGCTTCGCGCCAGTGCTCCAGGTGCTTGTGTGCATTTTCGATCATCACCACCGCTGCATCGACCATCGCACCAATGGCGATGGCGATGCCGCCTAACGACAGCAAGTTGGCGGAGATTCCCTGGGCGTGCATCACGATGAAGGCCGCCAGGATACCCAAGGGCAGGGTGATGACGGCCACCAACGCCGAGCGTAGGTGCCACAGGAACAGCAGGCATACCAGCGCTACGACCAGGAACTCCTCGCCAAGCTTATGGGTGAGGTTGCGCACTGCATCCTGGATCAGCTCGGAGCGGTCGTACACCGGGACCACTTCCACGCCCTCGGGCAAGCTGGATTGCAACGCCTGTAGTCGCGCTTTGACGTTCCGGATGGCCCCCAAGGCATCCTTGCCGGTGCGCAGGACGATCACGCCGCCGGCCACCTCACCTTGACCATCCAACTCTGCGATACCACGACGGAAGACCGGCCCCCGACTGATCGTGGCCACCTCGCCGAGCAAGACGGGGATGCCGTCGTTGCCGGTTACCGGCACCTGTTCGAACGCCTCCTGTGTGCGCAGGTAGCCTTCGCTACGCACCATCAGTTCGGCTTCGCCTTGTTCGATCACCGAGCCCCCGGTAGCGCCGTTGGCCGCATCCACCGCCTCGATGAGCTCAGCCACCGTGAGTCCACGGGCCGCCAACGCCTGCGGATCGGGCTGGATCTGCCAGGCGCGCACCGCACCGCCCACACTGGCTACCTCAGCCACGTCCGGCACGGTTTTTAGCTCATAACGAAGAAACCAGTCCTGCAACGCACGCAGCTGCCCCACATCACGTTGACCGGTCCGATCCACCAAGGCGTACTGGTAGATCCAGCCGAGTCCTGTCGCATCAGGACCCAGCGCCGGATTCACGTTCGGCGGAAGTCGATCGCGCACCTGGCTCAAGTACTCGAGCACTCGAGAGCGTGCCCAGTAAAGATCAGTGGCATCGTCAAACAGGATGTAGACGAACGAATCACCGAAGAAGGAGAAGCCGCGTACCGCCTTCACGCCCGGCACGGACAACATCGTGGTGGCCAACGGGTAGGTGACCTGATCTTCGATGATGCGCGGAGTTTGCCCCGCCCATTGCGTGCGGATGATGACTTGGGTATCGGACAGGTCCGGCAGCGCATCCAGCGGCGTGTTCTTTACCGACCAGATGCCGACCACCGCCAGCAGCGCGGCGGCAACCAGCACCAGCACGCGATTGGCGATGCAAGCATGGATCAGGCGCGCGATCATGGCGTGCCCTCCATCGCTTCGGGCATGACCTCGCTTGCCCGGCAATCGGCGGCTGCGGCGGGGCCAAACTTGGGTACCAACAGCATATCCATGAACGGTGACTTGCCCGGCTTGTCGAAATGCTTCTCCGGCACCATCGGGTCATACCAGTACTGCACCGGGCAGCGCGGCGGCGTGGAGGTAGAGATCTCTGGCGCGACAGGCGCAGGCTGTCTGGACGGTGACGGCACGACAGTGCGTGCGTCGTGCCCGGCGTCATGGCGCTCGTGTACACCTGATGCGCTGGCAGGGCTTGTCGGTTGTGCAGCGCCCAGGCGTTCCAACGCACCGGAGAGACTGGCTTCAGAGTCGAGCAGGAACTGACCGGAAACCACCACGCGTTCACCACCGGCCAAGCCTGCCACGATCTGCGTGCGCCCTTGCACGCTGCGTCCGACACTCACCCGCACTGGCCGGAAGCTCCCGTCCGGATCCTGCACGATGACCCGGCTGTCCCGCCCAGTGGCGATCAGCGCCTCCGTGGGAACGACTGGCAGGGCCTGCTCGGCATCGGGCTGCACCAGAACCTCGGCGAACATGCCCGGCACCAGCCGACGCTGCGGGTTGCGCAGCACAATTCGCGCCCGCTGCGTGCGACTAGCCATGTCGACCTGGGGAAGCAATGCCTGTATCCGTCCGGCAAAGCGCTCTGCCGGCCATGCACTGACCGTGGCCTGCACTGAGGACCCCGGTCGCAAGGTGCCCAGCGCTGCCTGGGGCACCGAGGCCTCCAGCCACAGCGTGTCCAGCCCATTGATCTTGAACAGTGGCGTACCGGGCATCACCGTCTGCCCCTCGCGTGCAAAGATCTCGGTCACGACACCATTGTGGTCTGCGCCAAGCACGACGCCACTTCTGACCGAGGCGCCAGAAGGAACGCCCAACGAACGCAACCGTTGGTGCGCGGCGCCCTGTAGCTCACGCGCGCTCGCGGACTGAGCTTGGCTCAGCGCATGGGCTTCGGCGATGGCGGCGTTCCATGCCGGGGCCTGCACCGTGGCCAGCGCTTGACCACGACGAACCTCGGTAAACGGCGCCTTTACCTGCACGTGGGTGATCAAGCCTTCCATGCGCGCACTGACCACGGTTTCCTGGGTCAGATCCCACGTCAGCGTGCCCGGCACGCGTACGGCACTTCCTAGTGACTCTACCGCCACTTCTTGAGTGCGTATGCCCACGTTCTGCTGCAGGCGCGGATCGATCTGCGTTCCGCCCCCCATGGCCTCATCTGCGTATTTGGGCAGCAACTCCATATCCATGAACGGAGATTTGCCCGGCTTGTCGAATCGCTGCTCCGGCGCCATGGGGTCGTACCAGTACAGCACCTTGCGTGCTTGATCTGCGCCGCTCTTGCCGGTGGGCGGGGTGGTATCAGAGGTTCGAGTCATCCAGGCATAGCCGCCGGCAAAGCCGAGCGCGAGCAACCCGAGGGCCACGGCGAGTTGTGTGAGACGCGTTTTGGTCGGGCTCATGGCGTGTTCTCCTCATGGGGCAGCAGATAGGCCAGTGCCGCCCAGGCACGGCCCTGTTCGCCCAGCAGGCGGGCGTTCTCCAGTTGCAGTTCGATCTCATCGCGCCGCGCTTCCAGCCACGGCTGCAGGTCGGCACCGGCGCCGTAGGCAGCCAACGCTGTGCGTGCACGATCGCGCGCCAAAGGCAGGCTCTGCGTGTTCTGACGCTCCAACTGGCCGGTTAACCCGCGCCATCGCGCCATCGCGCGGTGTACCGACTCGGCTTGGATGCGCCGGGCCTCATCGCGCTCTGCCGACACCGCCTCCAGCTCGGCCCGTCGCGCCGCGATGCCTCGTGCTTGGCGGTTCTTCTGGAACAGCGGCAGACCCACGCCCACTTCCACCATGAGCATGTTGCTGCGCGCCATGCCGTCGGGTGCGCGCTCGCGACGTCCGTAGGTGAGTTCCACACTCCAATCCGGGCGGGTTTCGGCCACGGCCGCATCCACCTGGGCCTGGGCTAAGCTCTGGCGTGCTTCCCAGCCCAGTAGTGGCGTGTGCTGGTCCAGTTTGGCCAGCAGTTGGGCGGGCTCCAATGGCAACTGCGAAAAATCCGGCGCCGTACCACTGGCCAAGATCGCCTCTGGTGCCACACCCAACCACCGCACCAGGCCGGCCTGCGCCGCAGCATGCTCCGCATGTACCTGGTCCAGGCGATTTTCCAACTGCAGTAGGGCGGCCTGAGCGGCAAGCACGTCACTAGCCCCGGCCGTGCCGCCTGCCAAGCGAGCACGCGCCGCACGCTCGGCGATGCGCGCCGGCTCGCGCAAACCTTCCAACGCATCTACGGCTTGCTGCGTACTCCACAGCTCGATCCAGGCCTGCGCGGTCGCTTGGACCACCATCTGCTGTTCGGCCATCGACAGTGAGCGCGCTTGCGCCAGCGTCGCTTGCGCCAGCGCTTGCTCGGCACGTCGTTTCGCACGCGCAGGAAACTCCTGCATCAGACCGACTTGCTGGGTAGTCATCTCATCGGCCCGCAGGCTGAAGGCATCGGGTCCGCTGACGGGCCAGTTCGCAAGCCCCACGATCAAACGTGGGTCGGGCAGCGCGCCAGCACGCGCGGCTTCTTCGGTACTGGCATCGATCTGGGATCGGCGCACCTGCAGGGTAGGGGCGTTAGCAAGCGCCCGTTGTAGGGCTTCTGTGTAGCTGATCGGGATTGCGGGCGGTGCTGCCACCACAGGACCACTGAGGGCCAGGGCAAACACGAATCCACACGCCATCCTGCGCCTTGCACGCAAGAAGAAAGACATCTCCATAAGACCTCCGGACAAACGACAACGAGCGCGCTGCAACGCATGCAGCACGAGCACGGGTCAATCCAGGAGGGGGCTTAAATCAGCAGGCTACAGAAGCGCTGCAGGGGAGGCGGATCGGACACGCACACCGGAACATCCCGATAGAACTGCGCGTGTACCGGTGGCAACAGAGCCTGCACCAGCGCGAAGGCGACCAGCGCCGGCTGGTAAGGCACTTGAGGGGCCTTCGCATCGGCCGTGGCGATGTGATCGCGCTGGCAATGCTGGTCGCACAACGCCGGAGCATCGGGATCCGGCGCGGACATCTCTTCGCAACCGACCATCAGGGTCGCTCGTCCGGCTTCCACCGATTCCAACGGACAGGCGTAGGCCACCAGTGCCAGCTGCTGCAACAGCAGCGCCCACAGTCCCAGCCATGCCAGTCGGGCACGAGGACGGGGGCGCCGCCATCGCCTCAGCAGCTTCACCATGACCGCTTCCGCACGCCCGAAGCAGCGCCTGCGGACGCTGGGCGGATCAGGGCAGGGGACGTGTGAGCTCTCATGATGGCCAGTCTAGCCCTCTTGGGGCCGACGGGCATTGATCAGGATCAAGCCCTTGCGTGGCCTCAGCGGTGGCATCCGCCGCAGCAGGAGGATGCAGCCGGGGTGGGTGGCGTATCGGCCTCAGAAGGGAGCACGGCGGCGATCACATAGCCTTGCCGCTGGATGGCCTCCACCGCCTGTTCTACGGCAAGCAGGCCCTCGATCTTGACCATGCCACTGCCCAGATCGACGTCCACCTGGGCCTGGGGCTCAACGGCCTGAATGGCTTGGGTGACCGTCCGGACACAATGACCACAGGTCATACCTTCAACAACGAGATTCATGGACAACCCTCCAAAAGCATCGGCGGTTTGCCGACGGTGTCACGATGGGCCTTCCCACGGTGGGAAGGTCAAACGACAGGCAAGTTCAGTGATGCCCCGTCCCGCGTTGTTGACCTTCCCATCATGGGAAGGCTCAGGCTACCTGCTCGTTCCTATTGGTCCTTACTCCATGGACATAACGCTCACTTCGCCGCCGCCGGCGCCTACGGACACGCATCGCTTTGGCGTCGCCGGCATGACATGCGCCTCATGTGTAGGCCGGGTAGAACGCAGCTTGCGGGCCGTTGCCGGCGTGAGCGATGCGTCGATCAATCTGGCAACAGAAGTGGCCGAAGTCACCGCGCCGGCAGCCGCGTTTCCTGCCTTGATCGCGGCGGTGAAGCAGGCTGGCTATGAGGTTGCCAGCAAGGAGTGGGATCTGATCATCCAAGGGATGACCTGCGCTTCATGTGTGGCACGGGTAGAGCGTGCGCTGCGCGCTGTGCCGGGCGTGATGGAGGTGTCGGTCAATCTGGCCACCGAGCGCGCGCGCATACGCGCCACGTCACTGGTGGAGGTCGCATCCCTGGTTGCCGCTGTCAGCGCAGCGGGTTACCGCGCGATCGAACCGCAGACTCCGGAAGGCAACACCGATACAGCATCGGCGCGCCAGACGCTCAGTGGTGACACCCTCAAACTGTTGATCGCTGCGGTCCTCTCCCTGCCGTTAGTCGTCCCGATGCTGGGATGGGTCGCAGGGCAGCATTGGATGCTACCTGGCTGGCTGCAATTCTTGCTCGCAACGCCGGTGCAGTTCTGGATTGGCGCGCGTTTCTATCGCGCTGGATGGCACGCCCTGCGCGCTGGCACGGGCAATATGGATTTACTGGTCGCTTTGGGGACCAGTGCCGGTTATGGGCTGAGTGTCTATCACTTGTTCAATGATGCCGGACACCACGGCGATGCCGCGCTGTACTTCGAGACCTCGGCGGTCATCATTACCTTGATCCTGCTGGGCAAGTGGTTAGAGGCCCGCGCCAAACAACAGACCACGCAAGCGATCCGGGCCTTGCAAGCACTGCGGCCAGCCACCGCACGCGTGTATCAGGACGGACAAGAGCGCGAGGTTGCCATTCACGAGGTTGCCGTCTCGGACATTGTCAGTGTGCGGCCAGGCGAGCGCATCCCCGTGGATGGCGTGATCTCGGAGGGCCGCACGCACGTCGATGAGTCCCTGATCACCGGGGAGTCCATGCCCGTGGCGCGCGGGGAGGGCGATCGCGTCACCGGTGGGGCTATCAATGGCGAAGGCCGCATCCTGGTACGCACACTGGCAATCGGCGCCGAGACCGCGTTGTCTCGGATCATTCGCCTCGTGGAGGATGCACAGGCCAAGAAGGCACCTATCCAGCGAACCGTGGATCGGGTGAGCGCGATCTTCGTGCCGGTGGTGATCGGCCTGGCTTTGCTCACGCTGCTCGGGTGGGGGTTGGGAACGGGTGATTGGAACCAGGCGATCCTGAGCGCGGTAGCGGTGCTGGTCATCGCATGCCCATGCGCGCTGGGATTGGCGACCCCGACCGCGATCATGGCCGGCACCGGCGTGGCCGCCCGAGCGGGCATTCTGGTCAAGGATGCCGAGGCGCTGGAAGTGGCACGTACCGTAAAGGTGGTGGCCTTCGACAAGACAGGCACGTTGACCCAAGGACGTCCTGTACTGACCGAGGAGATTGCCACCCGTGGCCACGCAGCCGATCTGTTGCCGTTGGCGGCGGCCCTGCAGCAAGGCAGCGAGCACCCCTTGGCCAGGGCCGTATTGAGCGTGATGGGCCAGCGCGCCATTCCGCTCGCACGCGATGTGCAGGCGGTGCCTGGCCGCGGCATCACCGGCACAGTGGATGGCAGGAACCTGTTGCTGGGCAGTACCCGCATGATGCTTGAGCATGGCGTGGAGCTCACAGCATTGCAGACCCGGGCCGAACTACTCAGCCAGACCGGCCACACGGTGTCATGGCTGGCAGAGCAGGGCACCGATCATCCGCAGTTGCTCGGCATACTGGCCTTTGAGGACCCGCCGCGTCTGGGTGCAGCGGCGGCTGTTCAACGGCTGCACACGCTGGGTTTGCGCACCGTCATGATTTCTGGCGACAATCCCGGCGCCGCCGCCTCGGTGGCAAAGGTGCTGGGCATCCAAGAGGTGCGCGCCAATGTATTGCCTGAGCAGAAAGCTGCGTTGGTCGCTGAGTTGGCTCAGTCGGCACCGGTGGCCATGGTCGGCGATGGTGTCAACGATGCGCCAGCGTTGGCTGCTGCCAACCTGGGGGTGGCCATGGGAACCGGTACCGATGTGGCGATGCATGCCGCTGGGGTTACCCTAATGCGCGCTGAGCCGGGTCTGATCGCCGATGCCATCGACATTTCCCGCCGCACGACCCGCAAGATCCATCAGAACCTGTTCTGGGCCTTCGGTTACAACGTGGTCGGGATTCCTCTGGCGGCCCTGGGCTTGCTTGATCCGGTCATCGCCGGCGCAGCGATGGCCTTGTCCAGCGTGAGCGTGATTGCCAACACGCTGCTGTTGCGCCGTTGGCAGCCAACCAAGATCGATGTGGGAGAGGCATGATGGCAACCAGACGCAGCTCCAGGGCACTGCGACCCGAACTGGCCGACGCGCGCGAAGCCGGATTGCATAACATTGGCGAGGCCGCCGCGCTCAGCGAGGTCAGCGCCAAGATGATTCGCCACTATGAGGGGATCGATCTGATCCCTCCGGCCAGCCGCACCTTTGCTGGCTATCGCCTCTACACCGATGCCGATGTGCACAGGCTTCGGTTCATTCGTCGTGCCCGCAACCTGGGATTTTCCATCAAACAAATCCAATCGCTCCTAGGCTTGTGGAGCGATGACCGGCGAGCCAGCGCCCAGGTCAAGAAACTGGCCCAGGGCCACATCGACGATCTGCAGATCAAGATTACCGAGATGCAGGCCATGCAGCGAACGCTACGCGACCTAGCAAGTCGATGCCATGGCGACAACCGCCCGGAATGTCCGATTCTGGACGATTTGGCGAGTCCGACGAACGGGCATTGACGTTGCCACAGTGGGAAGCCTGACGCTGGCTATCCCTGCTGGTTGGAGCAGCAACGCATGCATCGACTACATATCCCGGCCATGGCTTGCAGCGCATGTGTGGCACCCATTCGACGTGCGCTGATGAGCGTAGACCCCTCGATGCGGGCGCAGTTCATGCCGGACCAACGCCGCATCAGTCTCGAAACCCGCCGTCCGCTTGAGCTGATAAAGCAAGCACTCAGCTCGATCGGCTATCCGGCCCATATTGTTCATTAATGGCGTCATCAAAGAATGCGTTGTGTCATTGCGCCATCTCGATCGCCACCTCTCACCAAACTCGCCGAATGAGCCTCATGCACGCCTACCGCATCATCCGTGGACAGGGTCCACAAAGCCTTCATAGAATCGAGGTTCCGCCCTCGTCCTTGGGTGAGAACCAGGTGCTACTGGCCGTCAAGGCCGCCTCGCTCAACTACCGCGACTTACTCGTTGCTCACGGTCAGATGGGGGCCGGCGAAGCCCGCATCCCATTGTCGGATGCCGCCGGACAAGTAGTAGCTGTCGGTTCGGCGATCACCGACTTCTCCATCGGTGATGCCGTACTCCCCATCTTCTTTCCGCGATGGACTGAGGGATTTCCCAGCGAGCAGGCGCTGTCCCTGTCGCTGGGTGGCAACATCGACGGTGTGCTGACGACACATCTGGTGGTCGATCAAAGCGCATTGGTGCACGCGCCACGCACTCTGTCATGGGAGCAAGCTTCTACGATCGCCTGCGCAGGGGTCACTGCCTGGCACGCGTTGTTTGAGTTGGGCGCGCTGCCCGACGGTGCACATGTGCTGATTCAGGGCACCGGCGGCGTGTCTACATGGGCGGTCCAGCTCGCGTTGGCAGCCGGCTTGCGCGTCACGGTGCTCTCTGGGAGGGAAGAGGGCATCGAGCACATGGTGGCATTGGGGGCACACGCTGCCATCAACTACAACACCGATCCCAACTGGGATGAAACGGTGCTCCGCACGACCGGCGGCGTAGATCTGGTGATGGACATCGGTGGAGCCGGCACGATTGCTCGCTCGCTGCGAAGTCTGCGCCCCGGCGGCCAAGTCGTGACCATCGGTGGCGTCGCTGGCGGATTTGCATTGAGCATCGATCCATTCTCACTCATCGGCGGAAAGTCGCTCACCGGGGTGGTAGTGGGTTCCAAGAAAATGACCAAAGCCCTCATCCGCTTCATCGACGAACACGCCATCGTGCCGGTTATCGACACCATCTTTCCTTTTGCTGAAGCTGCTGCCGCGTTTGCGCGCATGGAACATGGAAGGCCCATCGGCAAAGTGGTCATCGCCATCAACTAGCCTCTCGGCTTCACACGAGCACCTTCATGCCTCTGATCAACATCAAAGTCTCAGCATCTTCGTCTCCCGCGCTGACCGCAAAGATATCTACACAGGTGAGCGATCTGACCAGCCGGATTCTAGGAAAGAAGGCGGGCCTGATCGCGACGATCATCACGTACGTCCGGCCTGAAGATTGGCTGATCGGAGGAAAGACGCTGAGCGAGATTGGCGTCTCAAGCTTCTCGCTGGAGATCATCGTGACGGATGAGACCAACACCAAAGCGGAGAAGGCAGAGTATCTTGCCGAGGTATTCGCCTGCTTTGAGCGCCTGTTAGGCCCCGTGCACCCGACAAGCTATGTACATGTCCACGATGCGCGCGCCTCGGCCTATGGCTACGGTGGGCGTACGCAAGAAGCGCGGTTCCATCAGTCCTGACATTCCCGTTGCACGCATATCTCGCACGAAAGGGCGCTGTCCGGACAAGTTTTCAGGCACTCCCGTGCCTAGGAGCTTTCGCCGGGTACTGCAAAGATCTGTCTGATGTCCATGGGAGTCGTGCGGCCATCTTTTGCTACGAGCTCATGAAAAGCTTCTTGAACTTTGGAGAGTTGGGCCATCGGCAAAGTGATCTCGCCCGATCTGACCGGATCGCACCAGAACGCCGTGTTGGTCAACGCAACATGCTGGCGGCAAACCATTGGACGGTCCTCGTAGATCGAACATTGCTCCTGGATGAGAAAGGGGCAGGGCGAACCATGGAAGTCGGCGCTAGGAAGCGACTTCGGCAATCGAGAATGCGAGGAGCGCTTCTCAATAAGCTCGGCCTCAACGGGATAAAGGTGCACCGGGTAGTGGCAACATGCCGAGCAGCCCGCACTGCATGCGACATATGGAGCCATCGCCGCGGACAGGATCTCCATTTCCTTGTGCAAGGCGCGCAGCTTTTTTATCGGGCTTCCAGGCAAGGCGGCCAGCCGACTGGCCAAGCTGGCTTCTCTGTCTTGGGTTTCCATCGGAATGCCAGTAAGCATTCGATCGAAATTCGCCTGGGCATTCTTCTTGGCCTGAGCAGGATCGCGCTCTGAGTCATCCGTTTGCAGCGTCATCGGTGCTCCTCAAGCGTGCCGGGTTCATCCTCAAAACCTACCAAGCCTGCGCCCATCATGCTCGCGGAACTGAAGGCTATCAGGGTTGGAGCGTCCGGCGCGGGCTAGCCGCAACGTGAGCAAGACACCGATCGAGGGCGGAGCCATTCAGACACCAGACTCACCAAAACGGCCACGCTGCGGTTTTACATAAGCGACGTTATGCGAAGTAAGTTATTGATTATACCGGATTAATTTGGAAATCGCAAGGTCTGTAGTTGCACCGTGCGCTAGCCGGCCACAGACGCGATAAGCTAAGCATTCCTTAGTTCCAGCCATTCTTGATGTCATGACGACGCCATCTGAGCGCACCCGCAATGTGTTGCAGGCGGGCGCGTTCCTCCGGCAGCTAGCGGCCAGCCAAGCCGTGCCCAAAGAGGTGCGGCAAGAGGCATATCGACTGCTGCGGCACTATCCAACCGTCAGCGACATCGAGGCGATTGCTGAGCACGAAGAGCGGCTGCGAGCGCTGACCCAGTCGGCCTTCGTACGACCCTACCTGAGCAGCGAGATCGAGGCGGATTGGTTCTCCGGATACCCGCTTGGCCCTCATCGCATCTGACTATGAAGCAACCGAGCAGGCCGCGTGCAAGAGGGACTACGTCCGCAGAGGCAGCGCTGGAGGCTTCCTTTGAACGGGCCCGCGACAGCGCAGCCGAGGAACGCGCATTCTTCAAGCGACTGATGGATGCGATCGTGTACGTGCATGCGCCCGTCTCGGATGACGCGCGGACACTGCGGCTGGTCCAGTTCCGCCATCCTGACGGTTTCGATGCGATCCCCTTCTTTACCTCGCTCGACAAGGCGCAGGCGGCCAGTTCGGCTGCTGTCAGAATTCTGGGAGTTCCAGGCCGTGAGCTGCTAACCGGTACTCGCGGCGCTACGTTGATGCTCAATCCCAACGACGACGGCGTTGTCCTCTACCCGGAAGAGGTTGCGGCATTGTTGGATACGGGCTTTCTGGCCAGGGTGGAACGGCTGGAGCCGGCGGAGTTCGCGGTGGGACCTGCCCAAGCCGCACCGGCTTGGCTCGCTCCGGCCATCAGCGGCAGCCTTGAACACGCCGACTTCGTCTCGTCGGCGTATCTCCTGGAAACTCACTCGTCGGGGGGCGTCGAACAGCCTCCCGGTCTGTTGATCTGGCTGGTGGTCGACCTGGCTTTCGCCGAGCGGGCGGCTCGTCTGGTGACCACCGCCATACAGCCCTTATGCTCAGATTTGGACGTCATCATCGACTTGGCGGTCCACGACGTATCGCAGCCTTTGCCGGCGGGCCTGGATGATCCCCAGATCGTGCCCATGTTCACGAGAATCAAGCCAACTTGAGCGCAGCTCATCGGCCTATGAGCCCTGAAGACAAACTGCTAGCACTCCTTCCGGAATTGACCGAGGAAGAGAAGGATCGGCGGACCCGCGAAGGTATCGCCGACGTCGACGCTGGACGTACGATCCCGCACGAGGAACTACTGCAATGGATCAGGCGATGGTCGGAGCCTTCTTGAGGGTTTCCGTTGGGTCAGGAGCGTGGAAACTCTTGAATCCAATATTCAAGAAGGGCACGCGTGCCTAAGCAGCACTTCAGAAATGCCTGGGTCACGCGGCTTCTGGTTCGATCAAGCCTAAGTCTGTAATCCACGCACTGCCTGACGTCGAGGGGTGTTTCCTCGTTGAATCATGGTGTTAGAGCCGATTCGGCTGTTTTTCTCACGAATCCCTGCCGACCCTCATGGATGCGATCGTGTACGTGCATGCACCCGTGTCGGACGACGCGCGAACACCGCGGCTGGTCCAGTTCCGCCATCCTGACGGGTTCGATGCGATCCCTTTCTTTACCTCGCTCGGCAAGGCGCAGGTAGCCAGCTCGGCGGCGGTCAAAATTCTGGGCGTGTCCGGCCGTGAGCTGCTATCCGGTACGCGCGGGGCCACCTTGATGCTCAATCCCAACGACGGTGGCGTTGTCCTCTATCCGGAGGAAATCGCGACGTGGCTGGATAGGGGCTTTCTGGCCAGGGTAGAACGGCTGGCGCCGGCGGAGTTCGTGGTGGGACCTGCCATCGGCGCACCGGCTTGGCTCGCTCCTGCCATTAGCCGCAGCCTCGAGCACGCCACCTTCGTGTCGTCGGCGTATCTGTTGGAAACGCACGCGTCAGCGGGCACCGAACAGCCGCCTGGGCTGTTGATCTGGCTGGTGGTCGAGCTGGCCTTCGCCGAGCGGGCCGCGCGGCTGGTGACCACCGCCATACAGCCTTTGTGCGCCGAGGTGGACGTCATCATCGACGTGGCGGTCCACGACGTCTCGCAGCCGCTGCCGGCGGGCCTGGAGGATCCCCAGATCTTGCCCGTGTTCACGAGAATCCCGCCCACCTGAGCGCAGCTCACCCGTGCCATGAGCCCTGAAGACAAGCTACTAGCACTACTTCCGGAATTGACCGAGGAAGAGAAGGATCGCCGGACCCGCGAGGGTTTGGCCGACGTCGACGCCGGACGGACGATTCCGCACGAGGAACTGCTGCGATGGGTCAGGCGGCTGTCGGCGCCTTCTTAAGGCTCAGGAGTGTAGAAGCGGGACGCAGTAGCTGAATATGTGAGTTAGAACCCACCCGCATTGCCATCTTCAATGAACTCAATGCGGGCCGCCTCAAGGACAGCCTGCGGATCGTGTGCGAGCACCTCGGCCGGACACTCCCCGTTGAGAAGCACATGCGGGGTAAGAAACCATTCGACTTCACTCCAGCCGGTGGGCGAGCGGTGCTTATCGAGGTAGCCGCCGTGGTCCCGCATGATACGCAGCATCTCTGAGAAGTGAGCAACGGGCCATCCGTCTTGCTGAAACTGCCACGCGGGGAATCGGTAGTGGGGCTGGGGGTCGGTGAGATACACCCCGAGCAGCTGCCCAGACTTCCGCATCTCGGTAGCGCCCTCGCCAAGGTCTTCTGCCGTGGCCCAGTTCCTGGACAGCTCGGTGCGCCGTGCTGCGGCCATCGCTAAGATCGATGTTGGGTCAGGCACGCCTGGACTTGAGGTCATGGATCCGTTCCAAATCGGGGCGGCATCAGGCTGCGACGTGCGAGAACCAGGGCCGTCCAGTAAAGCTGTGACATTTCCTGAAGTGGTCTAGATCGGGAAATGTCACAGATTTACCGGCCGGGATGTAACAGATATACCGATCCCGCCATGAACTGTGCCAGCCGACGCCATGCCCGGACGTGCCACGGCTCATTTCGCATAATGCCTATTATGTCCGAGGCAATATGGGGAACTCATCGATCTTTCGTGTTCTGCCGATACCAGGCCACCGCCCCCAGCAACCCAAGCTGCCCGTGCTCCACTCGCCACACCGGCACCCGTTCCAGTTGCTCGGTCATCACGCCCTTGTTGAGGTAGCGCTGCAGGAAGCGGCCGTCGTGCAGGAACTGCGGGATGTGCGCGGTCACGCCGCCGGCCAAGTAGACGACGCGGGCGCCGAAGATGATCGCCAGATCGCCGACCACGCTGCCCAACCAGCCGCAGAACGTCTCCAGCGTTTCCCGGGCCAGCGCGTCCGACGCCGCGGCGGCGACCAGCGCACCGGCGTCCGCATGCACCGGCGTCGCGTCGCGAAGCTCGCACAGGCACCGGTAAAGATTCATCAGACCAGGTCCGGACAGCACATGCTCGTTGTGCAGATACGGCCGGTCCTTCAGCAGCCGCCGCACGATGTCCAGCTCCAGCGCGTTGCCGGCCGCCAGTGACGCCTGGCCGACCTCCGTCGGCAGCACCCGTGGCGGCTGGCCTTCGATCCAGACCGCTGCGCCCAGTCCGGTACCCGGACCGATTACCAGGGCCGGCGACGACGTGGTCGACACGGTCGATGGCGTCAGCGACGACAGCGTGTCGGGCGCCAGCGTAGGCACCGCATTGGCGACCGCTTCGAAATCGTTGATCAGCTGCACCCAGGCCAGTTCCGCACCTGCGCGTGTCTGTTCCACCGACACCGCCCATGGCAGGTTGGAATTGATCAGACGGTCGCCTTCGAGCACGCCCGCGATGGCCACGACCGCACCATCGCACGGCGTGCCGGCCGCGTAGTCGTGCAGGATCGAGGCAAGGTCCGGATGCTCCGCGCAGTCGTAGCGCCGGTATTCGTGGATCTCGTTGTCGCCGTCGGCGTCGATCCACCCGAGCCGTGCATACGTGCCGCCCACATCCGCCACGATGATGCGGGTGGAAGTCGAAACATCCTGGGAGGAATCGGTGGGAACGCCCGCCGGCACCTTGCTCGTCATTACCGTGCCCGCCATGCGATCGCCACGTTGTCCGGAGTGTTCAAGAACGCGCCAAGGATATCGCGTCGCCGCATGCCTTGGCATCGCGGACGCCCGCCTCACCTGCCGCCCTCTCCCTACGCCACGGTACGTCCGGCGTCATGGCGTATGATGGCGCCATGTCACGCGTCGCCGCCCTGCTCCGTGCCCTGCTCTGCCTTGCGCTGCTGCTCAACGGCACGGCGTACGCGCACGCCGCCACCCGCATGGCGATGGGCGACATGGCGGCGGCCGTCGAGGCTGCTGGCGATGCCACGCCGCCGTGCCATGAAGGCATGGACATGGCGATGCCGATGGACGACGTGGATGCGTCCAAGGCAGGCCACCACGACATCGATCCGGGCCTGCCGGACTGCTGCAAGGCCGGCAGTTGCGATGGCTTCTGCACCCAGCATGCGCCTGCGATGACCTGGCTGGCCGCAGTGGGAACTCCCCTGTACCCGGCAGCGGAAGCACCGGCCTACCGTGCCGACGCCCATGCCTCCGTGCGCCTGTCGCACCGTCACCGACCTCCCATCCTGGCGGCCTGAGGCCGCACAGCGGCGGCTTGCCGCATGGCCGGAGGCGCTTGCACGCACCGGCTCCATCATCACGACGGGCACCCCCGCGACTGCGGTCGGTCGTACCGACGATGCACAGGATGCTTTGAATGAAACACGATGACTCCACTCCCGGACGCTTGGGTGCGTTCCGGCCTACCCGCCGCCAGTTCGTGACTGGACTGGCCACGGGTGGCGTCGCGCTGGGCCTCGGCCTGGCCCGCATGCCCGCCTCCGCCGGCACGCCCGCGCGGCGTGGCGGCGCGTCACTGGTCACCGGCACCGACTTCGCGCTGAACATCGGCGCGATGCCGGTCGACATCACCGGCCGCACGCGGCCTGCGATCACTGTCAACAACAGCCTGCCCGCGCCCACGCTGCGCTGGCGGGAAGGCGACACCGTCACCGTGCGCGTCAGCAACCGGTTGCGCGACATGACCTCGATCCACTGGCACGGCATCCTGCTACCGTCGAACATGGATGGCGTGCCGGGACTGAGCTTCAACGGCATCGCGCCGGGCGAAACGTTCCAGTACCGCTTCCAGCTGAAGCAGTCCGGTACCTACTGGTACCACAGCCATTCGCTGTTCCAGGAGCAGGCCGGCCTGTATGGCGCGCTGATCATCGATCCGCGCGAACCGGCGCCATACCACTACGACCGCGAGCATGTCGTGCTGCTGTCGGATTGGACCGACCTGGATCCCGCTGCCCTGTACCGGCGGACGAAGAAAATGCCGGAGCACGACAACTACTACCAGCGCACGCTGGTGGACTTCGTGCGCGACGCGCGTCGCGACGGTCTCGGCGCCACGATCGCGGACCGTGGCATGTGGGGACGCATGCGGATGACGCCCACCGACATCTCCGACATCAACGCGCACACCTACACCTACCTGCTGAACGGCGCCGCGCCCGACGGCAACTGGACGGGCCTGTTCAAGCCGGGCGAGAAGGTGCTGCTGCGCTTCATCAACGGCAGCGCGATGACCTACTTCGACGTGCGCATTCCCGGCCTGAAGATGACCGTGGTCGCGGCGGACGGACAGTACATCCATCCGGTCAGCGTCGACGAGTTCCGCATCGCCGTGGCCGAGACGTTCGACGTGATCGTCGAACCGACAGGACAGGACGCGTTCACCCTGTTCGCGCAGGACATGGGCCGCACCGGCTATGCGCGCGGCACGCTTGCCCTGCGCCATGGACTGGAAGCGCCGATCCCGGCACGCGATCCGCGCCCGCTGCTGACGATGGCCGACATGGCCCACGACATGGGAAGCCATGGCGCACACAAGGGCATGGAGGGCGGCTGCGGCGGGATGATGGGCGAAGGCGGATGCGGGGCGAACATGGGCGCGATGGACCACGGCACCGCCTCGACCGCACCGAACCATCCCGCCAGCGAGACCGGCAATCCGCTGGTCGACATGCAGTCGTCCGCCAGCGAGCCCAGGCTCGACGATCCCGGCATCGGCCTGCGCGACAACGGACGCCAGGTGCTGACGTACGGTGCGATGCGCAGCCTGTTCGACGATCCGGATGGCCGCGAGCCGAGCCGCACGGTCGAACTGCACCTCACCGGCCACATGGAGAAATTCGCCTGGTCGTTCGACGGCATTCCGTTCGCCAGCGCCGAGCCCCTGAAACTGACGTACGGCGAGCGCATGCGCATCGTGCTGGTCAACGACACGATGATGCAGCACCCGATCCACCTGCACGGCGTGTGGAGCGACCTGGAGAACGCCGGCGGCGATTTCCACCTGCGAAAGCACACCATCGATATGCCCCCCGGTACGCGTCGCAGCTATCGCGTGCGCGCCGACGCGCTCGGTCGCTGGGCGTTCCACTGCCACCTGCTGTACCACATGGAAGCCGGGATGATGCGGGAAGTGAGGATCGAAGCATGAAGACCTTCATCTCCCCTGCCCCACGCCTCACCTACGTCATTGCGATGTTGCTAGGCGTGGCGGCACCCGCGTTCGCACAGCACCATGATCACGCGCAACATGCAGCACCGACACCGGTTGCGAGCCAGGCGCCCGAGCAGGACGCCGATGCCACGCATGACCATGTGGCCATGATGGCAGCCACCGCGGTCTCGCCCAAGGAGCCGATTCCCGTCATCACTGCAGAGGATCTGGCCGCGGCCTTTCCGCCCATCGACCACCACGCCATGCAGCATGCCCCTGCGTTCAACCACAAGGTGACGTTCAACCGGCTGGAAGCCTGGGATGGGGATGAAGGCACCGGCCAGGCCTGGGAAGGCATCGCCTGGTTCGGCATCGATACCGACCGGCTGTGGTTGCGCAGCGAGGGCGAGCGTGTCGGCGGCCACACCGAGAGCGCTGACCTCGAAGTCCTGTACGGTCGCAGCGTCTCGCCGTGGTGGGACGTGGTGGCGGGCATGCGCCACGACTTCAAGCCCGGCGATGCACGCAACTGGGCCGCGTTCGGCGTGCAGGGCATGGCGCCGTACCGGTTCGAGGTCTCGGCGACGGCGTATGTTGCCGACGACGGTCAGGTCGCGGCGAATGTCGAGGCCGAGTACACGCTGCGCCTGACCAATTGCCTGGTGCTGCAGCCGTTGGTGGAAGTCGACATCGCCGCCAAGGATGATCCGCACTACGGCATCGGGCGTGGCGCCAACGGCGTCGAAGCCGGCCTGCGCCTGCGCTACGAGTTCAGTCGCCGCTTCGCGCCTTACGTCGGCGTGGTGCACGAGCGTGCCCTTGGCGACACCGCCGACTACCGCCGCGTTGCGGGTGAATCCGCCCGCGATACCCGGGTCGTGGCAGGCGTCAGGATCTGGTTCTGATGGAGGACGTCATGCGATATCGCACTCGCCTGCTCCGCAGCGCCTCGGCCGTGCTGGTCGCGGCGCTCGCCTCCGCGTGCACGCAGGCAGCTCCCTCACCGATGAGTGCAGCTCTGGCGGCACCGGCGACGACGGCCACCGAAACCCTGCCGCGCATCACCGTGCACCGCGATGCGTATTGCGGCTGTTGCCACCTGTGGGTGGAACATCTGCGAGAAGTAGGCTTCGAGGTGGACGACCGCATCGAGGCCGACATGGGCGTGGTGAAGCTTCGCTTGGGCGTCGCGCCGGACCATGCGTCCTGCCATACCGCCGAAGTCGAGGGTTACGTGGTGGAAGGCCATGTGCCGGCGTCCGATATCCGCCGGCTGCTGAAGGGACGGCCACGGGTCCATGGCCTCGTCCTGCCCGGCATGCCGATGGGGTCGCCGGGCATGGAGGTCGAGGGCGTCGACGCTGAGGCGTACCGCGTGCTCGCGGTCGATCACGACGGCACCACGTCCACCTATTCGCAGCACCAGCCATGAAGCCCTGAAACGCATGCGGCCGCCCGAGGGCGGCCGCACGGAAGCCGGTTCGCTTACTTGACCTTGGCGTAGGTCGCCTTGAACGCGACGCCGCTCATGATGCCGCCCGCATGGCATTCGTAATTGGTCGCGCTGCGGAATTCCTTCTTCTTGAAATAGCTGACGATGTCGATGACCGCGTTCGCACCACGGTCCTTCGCACCTTCCTGCAAGGCCTTCAGCGCGGACAGCGCCACCCAGCGGCAGGATTCGGCATCGGACTTGCCCACGCCGTTGGTCTTCTTGTTGGTGACGTCCTCGCCGAAGCGCGACACCACGGCGGGCGTCTTCTGCCCCGCAAGATAGAAACGCACGCTGCCATCGATGCCCGCGGCCTTCGCTTCGGGCGAGTTGATCAGGTCCTGCAGCGGCAGTTCGACGCGCGTATCGGCGGCGAACGCCGGGGCGGCGGCCAGTATCAGGCAGGTCACGCCGGTGGTCAGAAGTCGTCTCAAGGTCTAGCTCCTGGGGGATGGGCGGCCGGGCCGCTGAAGGGTGAAGCTTGCCAACCCGGATGTTCGGGTGGCGTGGAGGACCGCAGGATCTTCCATCGCGGCATGCTCCAGGTCACTGGATGGGCGGCACGTCCTCGTCGGGGCCGATCTCGATGTGGTTCTGCTCATCCGAGAATTGCACCCTGAAATCGCCGCGGCGCAGCCATGCCGCCGTGTCGGCGGCCAGTGCGTCGCTGATCTTGCTCAGCGACGAGCACCCACCGCGGAACATCGTCATCGTCCGGCGGTACGGCTGGAACTGGCCGATCAGCTTGCCGTCCTCGAACAGATCGGCCCGGATCACGGCCCACTTGGGGCCGGAGAAGCCCCCGCCTTCCGCGCTGCGCATGTGCATGATGCGGATGCGCAGGGTACGGCCAGGCACTGTATCCAGGTCCTGGTCCGTCAGTTCCACCAGTCCTTTCGAGTACTCGACCAGGTGCGCCGGCAGTTCCTCCGCCCAGTCGCACTCCTTCATGAACTCCGGATACCCCGCGTAGCCATCACGCAGCGTGATCGTCGGACTGGTGCGGATGACATCACTGGCGACGGCCGATGCCAGCGGTGTCGCCAGCGCCAGGGCCATCCACACGCGCATCAGCACGCGGCTCAAGGCGCGTCTTCCGGCGCCGTCGCCGTGCTCGCGGCATCGGGCTGGTGGAACACCGGCGAGTTCTGGATGTCGATGGCGAGGTTGCGGATCCAGCGGTTGTAGTTGCCGTGGATCTCCGGCGTGCCCCGCTTGATTTCGTAGTTCATCTCTTTGCTGGAGACGTACTCGATCTTGAAACCGTTGGCGTCGTAACGCGCCGCCACGATCACCTCGTGCGTACGCGGCGCATAGCGCAGGGTGACCTTGCCGGGTTCACTGTCGGCCACCGTCCAGCCACGCGCCTTCCCCGCATGGATGATGGCGGCCTTGATGCGCGCCGCCGTCGGGGGAATGCCGTTGGTGGATTCCACACGCTCATAGGCCGGGATCAGCATCGGATCCTGCTTGCCCGCGAATGCGGGCATGCTTGCAACGGCGAACACGGCTGCGAGCAGCCATGACACGGAATGCTTCTTCATTTTGTCCCCTGTTGTCGTGAAAGACTCCGGCCGGGCACCCCTGCCCGGCCGCTGCTCACCAGCGCTTGAAGATCAGCGACGTATTGATGCCACCGAAAGCGAAGTTGTTGTTCATCACGTAGTCGGTCCGCAGCTCGCGGCCATCGCCGGTGATGTAGTCCAGGTCGGCGCAACGCGGGTCGCGCTCCTCCAGGTTCAATGTGGGGGCGAACCAGCCCTCGCGCATCATCTGCAGCGTGATCCACGACTCGTACGCGCCGCAGGCACCCAGCGTGTGGCCCACGTAGCTCTTCAACGAACTGATCGGCATGCGGTTGCCGAACACCGCCGCAGTCGCCGCTGTTTCGGCAACGTCGCCGTGGTCGGTGGCGGTGCCGTGCGCATTGACGTAGCCGATCGCCTCCGGCGTCAGGCCTGCGTCCTCCAGCGCCAGCCGCATCGCCTGCGCCATCGTGTCGGCGCTGGGCTGGGTGACGTGCTGGCCGTCGCTGTTGGTGCCGTAGCCGACGATCTCCGCCAGGATGGTCGCGCCGCGGGCCTGCGCATGCTCCAGGTCCTCCAGCACCAGTGTGCAGGCACCCTCGCCCAGCACCAGGCCGTCACGGTTGGCATCGAACGGGCGCGGCGTCAGTTCCGGCTGATCGTTGCGCACGCTGGTGGCGAACAGGGTGTCGAACACCGCGGCCGCCGTGGCATCCAGCTGCTCGGCGCCCCCGGCGATCATCGCCACCTGCTTGCCGCTGCGCACGGCCTCGTAGGCGCAGCCGACGCCTTGGCTGCCGGAGGTGCAGGCGCTGGACGTGGTGTACACACGTCCGGTCAGGCCGAAGAACACGCCGATGTTCACCGGCGCGGTGTGGCTCATCATCTTCAGGTAGGTGGTCGCGTTGATGCCTTCGGTCGTGTACTCGTTGAGCATACGGCCGAAATCGCCGACGGCCTCGTGGCTGCCCGCGGACGAGCCGTACGACACGCCCATCCTGCCGCTCTTGAGTAGCGGATGCCCGAGCAACCCGGCCTGTTCCAGTGCCAGTTCGGTCGCGCGCACCGACATGAGCGCCACGCGACCCATGCTGCGCGTGGTCTTGCGGTTGTAGTGCGCCGGCAGTTCGAAATCCTCGGCGGGTGCGGCCAGCCGGGTGTTCAGCCCCTCGTACTTCGCCCAGTCGTCCATGTGGCGCACGGCGTTGCGGCATTCGCGCAGGCGAAGGTGCACGCTGGGCCAGTCGTGGCCGAGCGGGCTGATGGTGCCGGCGCCGGTGACCACCACGCGTCGATCGTTGCGATTCATCCGATCAGTCCTCCGTTGACCGAGATCACCTGCCGGGTGACGTACGACGCCTGCGGCGACATCAGGAACGACACCACCGCCGCCACTTCTTCCGGCTTGCCGACCCGCTTCATCGGGATCATCTTCAAGGCCTCGTCGACGACCTCGCCGCTGACCATCTCGGTGTCGATCAGGCCCGGCGCCACGCAGTTCACGGTGATCTCGCGGCTGGCCAGTTCCAGCGCCAGCGCCTTGGTCGCACCGATGATCCCGGCCTTGGCCGCGCTGTAGTTCACCTGCCCGCGGTTGCCCACCAGGCCGGACACCGACGACAGCGTGACGATGCGGCCGGGCTTGCGCCGCCGCACCATCGGCATGACCAGCGGGTTGAGGATGTTGTAGAAACCATCAAGGTTGGTGCGCAGCACGGCATCCCAGTCCTCACCGCTCATCGCCGGAAACGCGGTGTCGCGCGCGATGCCGGCGTTGCACACGATGCCATGGTAGGTACCGTGCGCGCCGATGTCGGCATCGAGCGCCTGCGCGGCGGCGGCGCGGTCTGCCACGTCGAACGCGAGCACGCGCGCGCCGCGGCCCAGCTCGCGGATCTGGCCGGCGACGGCCTCCGCCTCATCCACGCGGCTGCGGCAATGCACGACGACGTCGAAGCCGTCCTGCGCCAGTCGCAACGCGATCGCCTTCCCGATGCCCCGGCTCCCCCCGGTGACCAGGATCGTCTTGTCTGCACTCATTCCTGCGTACTCTCCAGATACGCCATCGCGTCCGGTGGTTCGAACACCGACACGTTGGCAGTTGCCAGTTCCTCGCCCTCCCCCAGGATGCGGCAGCGGAACATGCCCAGCCCATTGTCGCCCAGCAGCTCGCGGATCGCCTCCACCCGCAGTACGGTGCCGGCACGGAACCATGAGGTCCGGCTCTCGTAGCGGCGGGTGCCCAGCAGGAAGCCGATCGACGGTTCGCGCCCGGAGGCGCGTGCATGGCAGCCGGCCCAGGCCGCGATGGTCTGCGCCATGTATTCCACGCCGACCCAGGCCGGTACGCCTTCGGCATGGCTGAACGGCCCCTCTTCTGGCACGCGCAGCTCGACGGCCACGGTGTCTTCGTCCCAGTCGAGCAAGCGGTCGACCAGGCGCATCGTGCCGCGATGCGGCACCACGCGCTCGATGTCGTACAACTCGCGCATCATTACCCTCCGAACACCAGCACGGCGTTGCTGCCGCCGAACGCGAAGGACTGGCTCAGCACGTGGCGCAGCGGCCCCTCGGCGCGGGCACCGGGGACGACGAAGGCCAGCGGCGGCAAGTCCGGATCCGCCACGCCGTCCCACCAGTGCGGTGGCAGGTGGTGACCGGGGTTGTCGGTCATCGCCAGCCAGCACAGTCCCGCCTCGATCGCCCCGGCGGCACCCAGTGTGTGGCCGGTCAACGGCTTGGTGGAGCTGACCGGCACCTTACCGCCGAAGGCTGTCGTCACCGCGCGGCTCTCCATCGCATCGTTCTGCGGCGTGGCCGTGCCGTGCAGGTTCACGTAGTCGATCTGCGCGGGCGACAACCCTGCCCGCGCCAGCGCCAGGCGGATGGCCTCGATGGCGCCGACACCTTGCGGTTCGGGTGCGGAGATGTGGTGGGCGTCGGCGGTTTCACCCCACCCTGCCAGTCGCACAGCCCCCGGCGCGCGCGTCATCAGGAACAGCGCCGCGCCCTCGCCGATGTTGATGCCGTGACGATGCGCGGAGAACGGATTGCAGCGCTCGGCCGATACGGATTCCAACGCCATGAACCCGCGCACGGTGAACTCGCACAGCGAATCCGCGCCGCCGGTGATGACCGCATCGACCAGCC
This sequence comes from Pseudoxanthomonas sp. LjRoot206, assembly GCF_056175725.1. Lineage (NCBI taxonomy): Bacteria > Pseudomonadati > Pseudomonadota > Gammaproteobacteria > Lysobacterales > Lysobacteraceae > Pseudoxanthomonas > Pseudoxanthomonas sp. LjRoot206. Next base: position 115,366 of record NZ_JBGFFI010000006.1, on the reverse strand, counting down.
CGGCGCGCAGCAGGCGGGCCGCCGACGCCATCGCCTTCGCACTGGAAGAACAGGCGGTGGAAATCGTCCATGCCGGGCCGCGGGCACCGGACTCGGCCGCGAGAAAGCGCGACGGCGCGCCGATCTCCTGCTGCACGTAGTGGAAGCCGGCGGGCCACTGGCGATGCTGCTGCCAGTGCTTCATCGCGTGCTCCGCCTCGCCGATACCCGAGGTGCTGGTGCCGACCACGATGGCGACGCGCGCGGGGCCGTACCGCTCGATGGCCTGCTGCACCTGATCGTGGATCTGCCGGTAGGCCGCCGCCAGCAGCGCATTGTTGCGGCCGCGCAGCTGCACGGGGTGATGATCGAGCGAGGGCAAGGCAGCCCGCACCCTGCCCAGCGCCAGCGCCTGGCCGGCGATGAGCGTGTCGTCGAGCGCGACCCCGCCCGGCGCATCGTCGCGGAACAGCGCCGAGCGTACCGAGCCGGTGTCCGTGCCAAGCGCACAGACGATGCCGAGGTGGTTCAGGAAGATCGTGTCGCCGCTCACGGGTCGTGGACTCCGCCGGCCACCGATTCGATGGTCAGATCATAGCCATCCGCACGGTTGCGGACCTGCAGCGTGGTCGCACTTGTGCGCTCGCGCACGAGCCACGTCTGCCCGTCGCGACGCAGCTCGCGCGTGCCGCCTTCGTCGACGAGTTCCCAACCCGCGGGGAGGGCCGCGCGCACCGCATCGGCCGGCCACAGGCTGAACTGCACATCGTCGAGGACGCGTTCACTGCGCACGGCGGCCGGCAGCCAGGGCGCACGCTGTTCGACCAGATGCCTGCCGTCCCACTGCAGCGTCACGCCGGTCCGGCCCATCGCCTGCACCGCCAACCGCAGCTCGACGGCATCGACTTCGAGCAGCGCATCGAGTTCGCGCACCTGCGTGCCGAAGCGGAACACGAGCCGCTGCTGTTCGGCCAGCTCGTGGCCCAGCGCGGCCGGTGCCAGCCGCAACGCAGGCAGCGCGACAGCCGGTGCGGGCGGTCGCGTTGCGCAGGCGGCGAGCAGCGCGCACAGCAGCAGGACGATCACTCGCCGCACAGCTGCTCCAGCACCTTCAGGCGGCGCTGCGTGTCGGCCACGTAGGGATTCTTCCTGTCCCAGGCGTAGCCGGCGAGAATCGAGCAGATCATGCGGCGGATGTCGGGCTGCGGATCGGGGTGGAAGATGATCTTCTGGAAGCCCCCGGCGTACCACGACTCGACGAAGCGGCGGAACGTCTGCACGCCGCCACGCAACGGAACCGAGTAGTCGGCCTCCCAGTCCACCGTTTTGCCGGCGTAGCGGCGACGGATGCATTCGCTGGCCAGCTGCGCCGACTTGAAGGCGATGGTCACGCCCGACGAGAACACCGGATCGAGGAACTCGCCCGCGTTGCCGAGCAACGCGTAGCCCGGACCCCACAGCGACGACACGTTCGCCGAGTAGCCGGTGATCTGCCGCACCGGCAACACCGCCCATTCCGCGTTCTTCAGCAGGCGCGTCAGGTTGGGATCCTCGCCGACGATGGCCTGCAGGCGCTCCAGTTCGGTGCCCTGGTAGCGCTCGAGGAAGGCGGTTTCCGCGACCACGCCGAGCGAGCAGCAGCCGTTGGAGAACGGGATGGTCCAGTACCAGACATCCACGTGCTCGGGGTGCGTGGTGATCAGGATCTTGTTGCGGTCAAAGCCGGCGTCGTGCGGGATGTGGTCGCGCACGTGGGTGAAGATGGCGCCGCGCACGGGAAAGTTCGAGGGCGACTCCAGCTTCAGCAGGCGCGGCAGCAGGCGGCCGAAGCCGCTGGCGTCGAGCATGAAGTCCGCTTCGATGGCGTACTCCTCGCCCTCCGGCGAGCGCACGGTGACGCGCGGGGTTTCGCCAGGTTCGGCGGACAGCACCTCGTGGCGATAGCGCACGTCCGCCCCCATGCGTTCGGCGCCCTTCGCCAGTACGTGGTCGAAGTCGGCACGCTGCACCTGGTACGTGGTGCCCCAGCCTTCGGAGAACTTGTCGCGGAAGTCGAATTCGGTGGTGCGCTCGCCGCGCACGAACGCGGCGCCGTTCTTGTACTGGAAGCCGGCTTCCACCACGTCCTGCAGCAGGCCCGCGGCCTGGATGTATTCCATGCTCTGCGGCAGCAGGCTTTCGCCGATGGAGAAGCGCGGGAACTGCTCGCGTTCGACGATCAGGACCTTGCGGCCCTGCTGCCGCAGCATCGCCGCCGCGACGGAACCGGCGGGGCCGGCGCCGATGATCAGGATGTCAGTGCGTTCCGTTTTCATGCAACGGTGTTTCCATGCGAGGGGGAAGGATCCGGCGGGGGCCGGAACAGCGGCGAGAGCAGCCAGACCAGGCCGATGCCGAACAGCAGGGTCAGGCCGAATGCGCGCAGCGCGGGCGTGGCGGACAGGCCCAGCAGGCCGAACGAGAGCCACGTACTGGCCGCGCCGACGCAGACCGCCAGCCAGGCGCTGGCATCGCCGCGGTGCTCGACCAGGAAGATGCCGTAGTCGATGCCCATGCCGAGCAGCAACATCAACGCCAGCACGTTGAAGAGCTGCAGCGGCTGGCCAAACCAGCCCAGCAGCGCGACGGTCAGCACGCCGGCGAGCAGCGTGGGGGTGATCACCCGCCACGCCTGCGTGCGGTAACGGATCGCCAGTACGGCGAACACCACCACCACGCCGGCGAGCAGCAGCCACGACATCATGTGGCGGTAGTGCGTGAGCAGTCGCGAGATGTCGGACGTGCGGTCGACCCAGCGCACGCCTTCCAGGCCGTCCGCCTGCGCGGCGAAGACAGCCATCGCATCGGGGCGAGACAGGTCGTTGACCATCACCACCGACGCCACGCCCTGCCCCACGCGCCCCAGCCACAGGTGGCGCACGGGCAGCGACGCGGGGGATGCCAGGAAAGCATCCATCTCCATCGCAGACGTGGCGAATTCACCCCGCGACAGATCCTCGCCGGTGGCCGTCGACAAGCGCGTGAGCACGTCCTGCTCGACGCGCGCGGTCAAGGCCGCGTCCGCGTCCTGTTGCTGCCGCGACGGCAACCAGTCGCTCAGGGCGCGATGCCCGCCGACCGAGCCGGCAGCCTCCGCGCGACGCAGGCGTCCGACCAGTTGCTCTTCGCGCTGCAAGACCTGCTCCGCATCGCGACCCTGCACCAGGAAGAACTGCGCGGGACTCGGCATGCCGAGCAGGCGGCCGACGTCGCGCTGCTGCGCGATCAGTGCCGGCGGCGACGACTGCAGCCCGCGCAGGTCGTCGTTGCCATGCACGCGCATCAGGCCCGGCACGGCCACGAGCAGGATCGCCACCGCGAACACGATGCCAGATAAACGCGTCGACAGGCGCGGCCAGCGCGCCAAGGTACCGCCCAGCCAGCGCGAGAAGCCGGTCGCGCGGACCTGACCGCCATCGAGCCAGGGGAAAAAGAAAATCACCGTCAGGAAGGCCGCGGTCAGACCGACCACCGAGAACAGCGCCATCTGCTGCAAGCCTGGGAATGGCGCCAGCCCCAGCGCCAGGTAGGCCATGGCGCTGGTCAGCAGCGCCAGCCACAGGCCAGGCAACAGGTGCCGCAGCAGCGACCAGCGGCGCTCGCTGGCCACGCCTTGGCGAGAGGCGAACCAGTGGATGCCGTAGTCCTCCGCCACGCCCACCAGGCTGGCGCCGAAGATCAGCGTCAGCAGGTGGATCTTGCCGAACACCAGTACCGTCACCGTCAGCGCGACCGCGCAGCCGACCAGCAACGACACCGCCACCAGCAGCAGCGGACGCAGCGAACGGAACGCCAGCCAGACCAGCAGCAGGACGGCCGCCAGCGAACCCCAGCCGATCGTGTTGACCTCGCGGTTCGCCTGCACCGCGGCGGATTCCGCATGCAGGGGGACGCCCGCGTTCAGTACACGAAGATCGGGAACCGCCGTCTTCGCCGCCGCGGTCGCGCCATCCAGCAGGTCCTGCAGGTGGCGTTCGCCGTCGAGCTGGAACGCCGAGCCGCGCAGGGTGAACTGCAGCACCGCCCAGTGGCGCTCCTCGGCCTGCAGCAGGCCGTCGCCGTCCAGTGCCATGCCGGAGGCAGCGGCCTGCGCCTGCCACCACTGCGGCCACAGCCCGAGCGGATCGCTGCGCCACTCGGTGAGGCGTGGTGCGCCCATCGGGCCGTACAGCGCCGCCAGCGCGGACTCCGCCAGCGTGTCGGGCGACGTCGTCGCGAGCGCTTCGCGCTGCGCGGGTGTCAACAGGCGATCACGATGAGGCGCGAGGACATCACGGGCCTGCACAAACCAGTCTTCGGGCGAGCCCGATGTCGCCAGCATGGTCTGCGCGGCCGGGGTCGCGAGGGCCGCTACGAATGCCTGCCTTGCCTTCAGCGCGGACTCGGCGTCGTCCGCGCCGAGCATGACCACGACATCGCGTGCGCTGTTCTCGGCGATACGCCGGGTAGCATCGGCCACCGTGGGATCGCCCGCTTCCTGCGGCAGCAGGGCCAGCACGTCGCTGTCGATGCGCGGCGACTGCCAGAACTGCCACTGGTGCCAGGCCACGGCCGCGAGCGCCAGCAACCAGGCGAGCGCAAGCCAGCGCCAGCCCGTCAGAGGCCGGCCGTCTGCTACGGGAAGTACAGGATCAGTCAAACCGGGCGGCCTCGTCGCGCGACAAGCTGGCGGGCGCTTCGCTCATGCCGCTGAAGCGCAGGTGGGTCAGGTCGCCATTGGCCTCGCGCAGTTCCACTTCGCGCACATAACGGTCACCGGACAGGCGCACCGAGGTGAAGGCCTGCGCCAGCTGCCGCGAGCGCGGCACCAGCGTCATCTTCCAGCCGGTTGCCGCCGGTTCTTCCTTCACGTCGAAGGTCGAGGTCAGCGCCTTCATGTCGCCGCTCATCAGCGCGAACATCATCGCGTTGACGCTGCGCAGGCCGGGCTGCTGCTTGCCGTCCACTTCCACCCGGCGGCTACCGTCGCGCTGGCGGCTGAGGATGCGGTCCTGGGTGATCACGATCTCCGAGGGGAACGGCGCGGTGGTGGTCCACAGCACGCCCTTGTCGCGCGCCAGCAGGAAGCGGCCGTTCGAGCGCAGCGGATTCCTGAAGCCGGCGACCTGCTTCTCCTGCGCGAACTCGCCGCGCAGCACCGGCACCTGCGCCACCTGGGCGCGCACCTGCGCGAGCGGATCGGCTGCGGTGGCCGGCATTGCGACAACGCCTGCAACGGCGAGCACGAGGACGGACACCAGTCCGCGGATCGTCTTCATGGTGTATCGACTCCCAGCCGCTCCCAGAGCACCGGCGGGCACAGATACAGCATCTCGCCTGAAGCGGCATCGACTGCCACCTGGATGGTATGGGCCCGGGTCAGCACGTCGCCGCTGGCGGCGTCGCGGATCTCATAGTCCATCTTCAGGCGGTTCTCCCACTCGCTGATGCGCGCAGCGACGACCAATGGCTGCGCGTACCGCAGGGGCCGGATGTACTTCACGCGCGCATCGACGACCGGCCACAGGTAGCCGGAAGCGTGCATCTGCGGGTAGTCGTAGTCGAAGCGCTGCAGCAGCGCGCAGCGGGCGATCTCCAGATACTTGAAGTAGTGCCCGTGCCAGACCACCTGCATCGCGTCGCAGTCGTGGAAGGCCGGGCTGAGCTGGATCTCGATCGCCAGGTCGTCGCGTGCGTCAGCCGGCATAGACATCCCAGCGTCCGTCGCGGATGTCGACCAGCAGCTGCCGCAGCTCGCCGTCCAGGGCGCGGTCTTCCTCGACCAGCGCAATGCGCTGCTGCAGGTCGGCGTACATGGCCGCCGGTCCGTCTCGCAGCGTGGACTGCAGGCCGACGCGCTCGCGCAGGGCCAAGGCCTGGCGTGCGGCGATCAGCATGCCGGCGACGACCTGTTCGGCCAGTTCGATCACGCGCAGGCAGTCGCGCGCGGCGATCGTGCCCATGCTGACCTTGTCCTGGTTGTGGCATTCGGTGGAACGGGAGAACACCGAGGCCGGCATCGTCAGCTTCAAGGCTTCCGCCGTCCACGCCGACACGCTGATCTGCAATGCCTTCAGGCCATGGTTGATCGCGGCGCGCGGCCCGGTCGCACCGGACAGGTTGGCGGGAAGACCGTGGTTGTAGCGGGCGTCGACGATCAGCGCGAGCTGGCGGTCCAGCAGGTCGGCGACGTTGGCGACCGTATTCTTCAGCGAGTCCATCGCGAAGGCGATGTGGCCCCCGTAGAAATGGCCGCCGTGCAGGATCTGCTCGCGTTCCGGATCGATTAGCGGGTTGTCGTTGGCGCTGTTGAGCTCGGTTTCGATCAACTGCCGCAGGAACGGCAGCGCGTCCTCCAGCACGCCGATCACGTGCGGCGCGCACCGCAGCGAGTAGCGGTCCTGCAGGCGTTGTTCGTTGCGCGGCGGACGGTCGCTGTGCAGGTCCTCGCGCAACCGCTGCGCAACGCGCGACTGGCCGGGGTGCGGCTTGGCGGCGAACAGCACCGCATCGAAGTGGTGCGCGTTGCCGTCGGCCGCCAGCACGTTGAACGCCGTCAGCCGCGTGGCCAGGCGCGACAGGTATTCGGCGCGCTGGAATGCCAGGCAGGCCAGCGCCGTCATCACGGCGGTGCCGTTCATGATCGCCAGGCCTTCTTTCGGCCGCAGGGTGAGCGGCGTCATGCCGATCTCGGCCAGCGCGTCGCGCGCCGGACGCTGGCGCCCGCCGTGCATGACCTCGCGCTCGCCGCACAGCACCGCGGCCACGTAGGACAGCGGCGTCAGGTCGCCGCTGGCGCCGACCGAGCCTTCTGCCGGGATCAGCGGCAGCACGTCGTGGCGCAACAGCGTCTCCAGCCCTTCCAGCAGCGGGAGGCTGACACCGGACATGCCGCGTACCAGCGACGCCAGCCGGGCGGCGAGCACCGCGCGGGTTTCGGTCTCGTCCAGGAAGCGGCCCAGGCCGCAGCCGTGGTAGGTGTACAGGTGGTGCGGCAGTTCCGCGACCAGCGCCGGCGGAATGTTCACCGTGCAGGAATCGCCATAGCCGGTGGTGACGCCATAGATGACGCCCTCTTCCTCGAGCAGCCGGCTGAGGAAGTCCGCGCCGCGCGCGATGCGTGCGCGGAACACGTCGTCGGTCGACAGCACGGCCGGTACGCGCCGCTGGGCCAGCGCGACCACGTCTTCGATGCGCAACGGTGCGTCGCCGAACACCGGCGCCACGGGGTCATTCATGGGGGACGTCATGCGGTACCTGATCCCAGAAGGGGTAGAAGTTGAACCAGTCGTACGGGGACAGGCGGACCTGCCGCTCCATCCACGCCGAGAACTGCGCAGCGTAGCCGGCCAGGGCCGCATCGCGCGAGCCGCGCGGCAGCACGATGCGGTCGGTGAAGGATTCCAGGCGTACTTCGTAGCCGTCGCCGTCGTGCGTGCAAGCCATGGTGAACATCGGGCAGCGCAGCGCCGCGCCAAGCACGTAGGCCCCAATGGGAAACGGCGCCTGGTGGCCGAGGAACGGGGCCATGACGCTGCGCCCGCCCCGCAGCGGCACGCGGTCGCCGGCGATGGCGACGAACTCCCCACGCGCGACGCGTTCGGCCAGCTTCACCGCGTCGGCCGGGCCGAGGTCGGTGACCTGCAGCAGTTCGACGCGGCTGCCGGCGTCCAGGCGCCGGATCAGCCGGTTGAAGCGCTCGGCATGGGCGGTGTGCACCAGGGCGGTCAGGCGGAAACCCGGCACCAGGTCGGCCATCACCTGGCACAGCTCCAGGCAACCGAGGTGCGCGGTGACGATCAGGCCGCCCTCGCCCGCCTTCACGCGCGCCAGGACGTCCTGCCTCAGCATCCGCACCTTGTCGACGGGATAGCGCTGGCCCAGCGCCAGGATCTTGTCGAGCATGGTCTCGGCGAACATCGCGAAGTGATGCAGGCTCTGCCGCATGCCGGGGCGCGGCGACGGCACGCCCTGGTACTCGTGCGCGCGTTGCAGGTACTGCAACGAGGCGCGCCGCGCCGTGCCGTTGAGCAACCAGTGGACGAAGACCACCGGATACACGCACACGCGGAACGGCCAGCGGCCCAGCCAGCGGTGCACCGCGCACAGCAGCAGGATGCCGCGTACCGAGGTGGATTCGCCGATATCGGCCCAGTGCTCGCTGCGCCCGCTCATGCCGCGTCTGCCCGGGTACGGCGCGCCAGCAGGCGCGGCAGCCGGCGCAGCATGCCGAAGAACAGCCGCGTGTGCATGCGACTGATGCGCACGTTGTCGCGCCATACGTCGAAGTGCGACACGCCATCGAACGGGTACGTCACGCGCGTGGGCAGGTTGCGCACGACGATGCCGCGCCAGAACAGCCGCACCAGCACTTCCACGTCGAAGTCCATGCGCCGCCCGATCGTTTCCTCGTCCATCAGGCGCAGCACCGGCGGCAGCGGATACACGCGGAAGCCGCACATCGAATCACGGATGGCGAAGGACAGCGTGTTGATCCAGACCCAGACGTGCGTCAGGTAGCGGCCGTAGAGGCGTCCCTTCGGCACGCTGGCGTCGTACAGCGGCACGCCGCAGACGACATCGGCCGGGTGCGCCCGGGCATCGGTGAGGAAGCGCGGGATGTCGGCAGGATCGTGCTGGCCGTCTGCGTCGATCTGCAGCACGTGGGTGTGACCGTGGGCGCCCGCGTCGCGGAATCCCGCCAGCACCGCCCCGCCCTTGCCCTGGTTCGCCGGCAGGCGCAGCAGCCGTACGCGCGGCGCATGCAGCACCGCCAGACGGTCGAGTTCGCGCGCGCAGGTCTCGCCCGAGCCATCGTCCACCAGCAGGCACGGCGTGCCGGTCGCCAGCACGCCGTCCACCATCATGGCGATGGCGTGTTCGTGGTCGAACACCGGGATCACCACCAGCGGGCGAAATGCGGCCGGCGTCGGCGTGGCGTCATTTACCATCGGCAAACACCACGCGACCGCTCGCATGCGGACCGTGCACGGACGTGTAACGGAACACCAGCGTGCCGCGCTCCGCCTGCCACTCGAGGTCCAGGCGGATCCGGTCGCCCGGTCGCGCCACCCGTTGGAACTTCAGGGCTTCCATGCGCAGGAAGCGCGGCGGCAGGGTGAACACTTCGCGCGCCAGCTGCACCGCCCAGTCGAGCTGCGCCACCCCGGGCAGGATCGCCGCCTGGGTGAAGTGGCCATCGAAAACCGCCAGTGAGGCCTCCAGCGGCAGGTCCACCTGCGCACGGGCCGCTTCCCGCAGGGTCCAGTGCGCCGTCGGCCGTTCGGGCCGGAACAGTGCGGCGAGCGCGGCTTCGGTCACCTTGCCTTGCGCGTTGGAGGGCAGCGCTTCGGTGAACCGCCAGCGACGTGGCCGCGTCACGGCATCCTGCGTGGTCGCCAGGTGCCGCGACAGAGCCTGCGACAACGCACGACGCGCGGTCGCATCCGTCGGCACCGGCACGCCGTCGGCCATGGCGACGACCGCTGCCAACGCGCTGCGGGGACCGCCGAGCAGCAGCACGCGCGCGTCCTTCACCGCGGGATGCGCCAGGATCTGCCGCTCCAGCGCATCCAGCGATACCCGCCGCTCTTCCACCTTCACGATGCGATCGGCCCTGCCGAGCAGACGGAACCCGTCGGCACCGTCGGATTCCGCACGATCCTGGCTGCGCCACCAAGTATCACTGGGCAGGTGCGGCGACTGCACTTCCAGCACACCGTCCTGGACGCGCCAGTCCACGCCGGGCAGCGCACGCCAGGCCGGCAGCTCCGTGTCCCAGCGACGCCAGGCGATACCGCCGGTCTCGCTGCTGCCTAGGATCTCGGTAGGCGGTACGCCGAGCAGGCGGGCCACCTCGTGCGCCGCTTCGGCGGGCAAGGCGCCGCCGGAAGAAAAGACCGCGCGCAGGCAGCCATGCAGGGACGCCCACGACAGCTGCGCGGGCAGGCGCTTGAGGTGCGCAGGACTGGCGACGAGCACCGCGTCCTGCCCCTCCATCGCGGCCAGCAGGTCCTCGGGGAAAAATGCGCGCGGCACGATCGCGCGCCCGGCAGCCAGCGGCCACAGCACGCGGAACAGCAGGCCGTAGATGTGCTGGTGCGACACGGTGCCGTGCACGGCCACGCCGTCCAGGCGGCCGCCCAGCGCCGTCTCCAGTGCATGCACCTCGGCGTCGAGCTGGCGGAGCCGCTTCTCGATGGCGACCGGCTCACCGGTACTGCCGGAGGTGAACACGATCAGTCGCGTCGCGTCCGCATCGAGCGGCTCGACCGAGGTGTCGGCGTCCGTCGCGCTATCGGGCGACGGCAGGTCGCTCTCTATCCAGTCGCCGGCGAAGCCATCCACGCGTGCCCGCAGGCGCGCCTGGGTGCCGGCCAGCGCATCGCCCGGCAGCACCACGGTCTTGCCGGCATGCCAGGCGCCGTAGAGGGCAGCGGCGAAATGCGTGGCGTCGTCGAAATGCAGCGCCCAGATGTCGCCGGCACGTCCAAGGAAGCTCGCGTGCCAGCGCAGCACCTCGCGATGGAACCCGGCATGGTCGGCGGACGCATCGCGTGCGCTTGCGAACAGGCGACCCGGCAGGGGCCGCACGGCAACGTCGGTGAGCGCGCGCCACTCAGCCATGCCGGTATCCCGCTTTCACCCGCTGACGGACCAGCCACTCCGCGCCGAACAGCAGGCCGATCAGCCCGTAGGCGATCAGGCCGTTGTAGAGCGCCCACGCGCGGTCCGACATCCACAGCGCCGTGACCAGCGCAAGCGCGCCGTTGAAGACGAAGAAGCCGCACCACACCTGGGTGACCCGGCGCGTATAAGCCACGCCGGTGGGCGGCAGGTCGGGCTCGGTCAACCGCGCGATGCGCTCGACCGCCGACGGCGGGAACACCAGGCTGGTCGCGAACACCACCAGCATCACCGCATTGATCAACGCCGGATACAGCTTCAGCGGCAGCGCGTCGTTGAAGGCCGTCGCCAGTGCCGCGAGCAACGCGGCGCCGGCAGCGGCGATCAGCCAGATGGCCTGACGGGTGGCGATGGCGCGCAGCACGGCGAGGACCAGCAGCAGCACGGCCAACCAGCGGGGCTCGAAGCGGCCCATCGCCCAGTAGACCACCAGCGGGTATGCCACCGACAACGCCACGAAGATGGCCGCGCCTATCCTGGACACGGGAACGCGGCCAGCGTCAGGCAGCTTGGTCGCGGATCAGGCCGTACAGCACGTCCACGATGTCCTGCACCGTGCGCACCGACTTGAACGCGTCCGGCTGCAGGCTGCGCCCGAGCAGCGGCTTGAGCTGCACGATCAGGTCCACCGCATCGATGCTGTCGATGTCGAGGTCGTCGTAGAGACGGGCCTCGGGCGTGATGCGCGCGGGCTCGATCTCGAAGCTGTCATGCAGGATCGTGACGATCCGGTCGAAAAGTTCGTTCTTGGTCATCTTGCCAGTCCTGCCCGTCCCTGCTCAGGCCTTGCCTTGCGAGGCGACGAAATCCGCCAGGGCACGCACGCTGGCGAAATGCCGGCGGGTTTCCTGCGAGTCCGCGGAGAGTGCGACGCCGTAGCGCTTCTGCAGCGCCAGGCCAAGTTCGAGGGCGTCGATCGAGTCCAGGCCCAACCCTTCCACGAACAGCGGCGCGCCGGTATCGATGTCGTCCGGGGAGATGTCCTCCAGTGACAGCGACGAAATGATCAATTCCTTGATCTCGTGCTCAAGTGCCTGCACGCGATGGATCTCCCGCAAAATAGTTGGCCAGATGTTCCGTGAGCCGCCGGGCTGCCAGCGCCTCTCCCCCTGCCGATGGGCTCCCCCCCTCCATTCCGTTCAGGAATGGGGCGATCGGCAGGTCTTCCTGAACGTCGATCACCATATGGAACCGTACCGGCGGCACACGATACCACTTCTCCCCTTTCCCAAGTGTCGGTGGAGAACAGCTAATGCGCACCGGCGTGATGTCCAGTCGCCCTCGCACCGCGATGTTCGCGGCGCCGCGCTGAAGCTTCATGGGCTCGCCAGGCCGCGTGCGCGTTCCCTCGGGAAAGATCACCAGGTTGCCGCCCGCCCGCACGGCGGCGATGCAGTCCTCGATCAGTTCCGCACCGTCGTCATTGGCCACATAGCCGGCCGCACGCACCGGGCCCTTCATGAACGTGTTGCGCGCCACCGCCGACTTCACCACGCAGTCGGCATTCGGCAGCAACGACACCAGCAACACCACGTCGATCAGGGTCGGATGATTGGCCAGGATCAGCAGGCCATCGCGCTGCAGCCGGTCGCGCCCACGGATCTCGTACGTCATCAGGCCGAGGCATCGCATCAGTTCGACATGGGCGGCGAAACTGGCCTGCACGGCACGGCGCGCCCAGCGGCGGCGGCGTTCCTCATCGCGAATGAGCACCAGCATGAGCGGCAACACGCATACGCCCAGGAACAATCCGCCCACACCGAAGGCGAGGAAGCTCAACCCCGTACCGAAGACACGCCAGGCATGGCCCAGCCGGTCAAGCATCGCGTCGCCAGCGCCAGACTGAGCGTTCGCCCGCAAGCCTCAACTCGGGTTCTGCCGAGAGGAAGAAGCGCAGCACCTCCAGGCCATGCGGCAGGCCCGCAGCCACGTCTTCGCCCAGCCTGTCCGGCTCCCATGCAAGGCGGAAGGTCGGCGCACCCGCGCCCTCGGCCGCAATGCGCCAGCACCACGCGAAACCGGCGTCGGGTTCATCGGCGAAATCGGCGTAGATGGCCGGAAGCGGCGCGTCGTAGATGACCAGCAGCACTTCCGGTGCGCCGTCCGCGATCAGCCCGGCGGCCTCCACGCAGGCCGCCTCCACGGTCGCCATGCCGCCCGCCAGCGCGGTGTAGTTGCCACGCTCACGCCGCAGGATCGAATAGAGCGCCGCGATGGCGTTATGGACCGACAGGCCGAACGTCGTGGGCGATGGCGGCTCGCCGGCAGTGAGCGCCTCGAGCAGTTCCATCGAACGCGCCACATCGCCGTGCCGCGACGCGAACACCAGCGGCACCCCGCTGTCTTCCGCCTGCTGGCACCAGCATGCGGTCTGGATCGCCATGCGCCCCAGTCGCTCGATACGGCGCCGCTGCATCGCGGGCACCTCCGACAATGCAGGCGTCTCGTCACCCGACGGCACCCACGGCGCTGCGGCCCACGCACGCCATGCATCGCGGTCCACCAGTCCTGGTGCCCACGCCGACCACTCTTTCACTGAAAAGCCGATCATTCGCCGTGCAATGCCCTGCCGATTCCGATCAGCCTATTTCAACCCGCATGCACCGAGGTGCGCCAGTCGTGAAATTTTTCGTAACGGATGCTTGCGCATCGGAAAGAGCCTAGCTATTATTCCGCTCCTGCCAGCACGTGGGGCCATAGCTCAGCTGGGAGAGCGCCTGCATGGCATGCAGGAGGTCGGCGGTTCGATCCCGCCTGGCTCCACCAACTTTCGGACAATAGGCCGTCCGGAAAGAAAATCTGGCAACACTTTCGTGCGTCCCCATCGTCTAGAGGCCTAGGACATTACCCTTTCACGGTAGCGACCGGGGTTCGAATCCCCGTGGGGACGCCAACTCTTCAGAAGGCCCGGGAAACCGGGCCTCTTTTTTTGCGTTCGCGACGGATGGTAATGCGGCTTTCGCGGGCGTTTACGCGGCCCTTACTCCGGGCGGCGTAGAAGCGTCATCACGCCCGGAGGAGCCTGCCGTGATGACCCACAATGCCCTCGCCGAAGAACTGCTGTCGCAGCTTCCCGTCCACCGCGACACCCGATGGACCGCGGGGTCGCTTGGGCTGGATGCCGCCGCCTTCGACGCGCTGGCACAGCGCCTGTTGGAACTGGAAACATTGGGCGCGATCGACGTGATGAACCTGTCGCGCGATGCGCATCACGGGCTACGACGGCTGAACGCGATCCGCTTCATGCGGCTTGCGTGAAGCACCACGCGGGAGTGATCGTCATGCGACGTCGCGAACCGCCCCTGCCGGATGCAGGGTGGCGACACCGTGTCCCTGCTCGCCGAGGTACTCGAGCCATTTGCCGAGGAAAGTGTTCATGCGCATGCGGTGGCTGATCACTTCCGCCGGCGGCGGATACAGGCCGATCACGTCCTGCCAGCGCTTGCCCACGTAGCAGTGCGTCGCTTCGGCTTGGCGTGCGTCACGGTACAAGCGGACGAAGGCGGAAGGATCCGGTTCGCCGGTGAGCGGATCGCAGATGTCGTAGGTCAGCCGCAGCTCCACCGTGTAGCGGTGCGTCTCGATGACTTCCAGCCGCAGGTCCAGTCCGTCGCCGATGCTGGAGACGTAGGTCCCCACCTGCAGATGCTCCGGCGCGAACAGCCGCGTGAGGCGGGTGTGGTTCTCCGCGTACAGCGCCATCAGCCAGCCGAAACGCCCCAGCCGGGGGATGCGCGCGGTACGTGCGAGAGCCTGAGACATGGACCGATCCTACACGGCGAATCCCCGTCGCGGCAGCATTGACGTGCCGCCGCGTGCGGCCTAAGTTAAGGATTCCCGGCGCGCCCTTTTCCACCTGCCGCCGCGGCCCCTCGACTCAGTACATTTCCCGCTGCAGGCCCAGCGTGGACAGCACCTTGCTGGAGATTTCCTCGATCGACTTGTTAGTCGTGCTGAGGGTCGGCAGGCGTTCCACCTGGAACATCGCCTCCGCGGCCGCGACCTCGCGCTTGCAGGTCTCCATCTTCGCGTAGCCCGAGTTCGGCCGGCGCTCCTGCCGGATCTGGTGCAGGCGCTCGGGATCGATGGTCAGTGCGAACAGCTTGCGCCGGTAGGGTCGCAGGCGTGCCGGCAAGCGGTCGGTTTCCAGATCGCCGTCGGTCAGCGGATAGTTCGCCGCACTTATGCCGTAATGCAGCGCCAGGTAGACGCAAGTCGGCGTCTTGCCCGCGCGCGACACCGCCACCAGGATCACGTCGGCCTCGTCGTAGTTCACCGCCATGCCGTCGTCGTGCGTCAGAGCGAAGTTCATCGCGTTGATGCGGCGGTGGTAGGTCTCGAAATCCACCAGGCCGTGCGCCTGGCCCACGCGCGACTGGCGCTGCTCGCCCAGCTCGCGTTCCAGCGGCTCGATGAACGGCGCGAACACATCCAGCATCAGCGCCCCGCTCTCCGCGATGAGCGCGCTCAGGCCCGGATCGACGCAGGAGCTCACCACGATCGGGCGTGCGCCCATCCGCTCCCCCGTCCTGCGGATGCGGTCCGCCGCGTCACGCGCCTTCTCCTCGTCGTCGACGAAGGACAGGCGGTCGGTCTGGAAGCGCATGCCGGCGAACTGCGTCAGCAGGCTGTGGCCGATGGTCTCGGCCGTGATACCGGTTCCATCTGAAACATAAAACACCGGGCGCAACTCAGACATGCCCGTCCCTTCCCTGCTTCACCATGGAAACCCCCGTCAGATCAAGCTTGTCTGCAATTGGTATGCACTGCATCATATCGCCTCTTTCCCCATGGACACGGCACCCCACGCCGATGGTCATCGGCATGGCGCGGCCTGCTTCGGAGCATTGCGCTTGAACGAGAACATCCTGTGGTTGCACGAGCTGCGCCTGGCCGACCTGGCCCGCGTCGGCGGCAAGAATTCGTCGCTGGGCGAAATGATCGGCCACTTGGCCAACCTCGGGGTCTCCGTCCCGGGAGGCTATGCGACCACGGCGGAGGCCTTCAAGGCCTTCATCGCGCATAACGACCTGTCCACGCGCATATTCGACAAGCTGGCCACGCTGGATGTCGAGGACGTACCGGCCCTGACCGCGGCCGGCAAGGAAATCCGCGGCTGGGTCATCGATGCGCCGCTGCAGCCCGACCTGGATGCCGACATCCGCGCCGCCTACGCCAAGCTCTCCGCCGACAACGGCGGTGGCGACGTTGCCGTGGCGGTGCGCTCCTCGGCCACCGCCGAGGACCTGCCGGACGCCTCGTTCGCCGGCCAGCAGGAAACCTTCCTCAACGTCACCGGCGCCGACGATGTCGTGCACAAGGTGAAGGAAGTCTTCGCCAGCCTCTACAACGACCGCGCGATCGCCTATCGCGTCCACCATGGTTTCAAGCACGAGGACGTTTTCCTGTCCGCCGGCGTGCAGCTCATGGTGCGCTCCGGCGTCGGTGCATCCGGCGTGCTGTTCACGCTGGACACCGAATCCGGCTTCCGCGACGTGGTCTTCGTCACCTCCAGCTTCGGCTTGGGCGAGATGGTCGTGCAGGGCGCGGTGAATCCCGACGAGTTCTACGTCTACAAGCCCACGCTCAAGCAGGGCAAGCCGGCCATCCTGCGCCGCTCGCTCGGCAGCAAGGCCCTGCGCATGGTGTATTCGGACGTCCCCGGCGAACGCGTGCGCACCGAAGACACTCCCACGGAGCTGCGCAACACGTTCTCGATCAACGATGCCGACGTGCACGAGCTGTCGAAGCAGGCGCTGGTCATCGAGCAGCACTACGGCCGCCCGATGGACATCGAGTGGGCGAAGGACGGCGTGACCGGCAAGCTGTTCATCGTGCAGGCGCGCCCGGAAACGGTGAAGTCGCGCGCCAAGGCCACGCAGATCGAACGCTACGCGCTGGAGAAGCGCGGCGAGGTGATTGCCGAAGGTCGCGCCATCGGCCAGAAGATCGGCAGCGGCGTCGCCCGCGTGGTGCGCTCGCTGGATGACATGGCGCGCGTGCAGCCTGGCGACGTGCTGGTCGCCGACATGACCGACCCCGACTGGGAACCGGTGATGAAGCGCGCCAGCGCCATCGTCACCAACCGCGGTGGTCGCACCTGCCACGCCGCCATCATCGCGCGCGAGTTGGGCGTGCCCGCCGTCGTCGGCACCGGCAATGCGCTGGACCTGGTCGCGGACGGTGTCGAGGTCACGGTCAGCTGCGCCGAGGGCGACACCGGCTTCATCTACGCAGGTGCCCTGCCCTTCGAACGCACCACGACCGACCTGGCCGCCATGCCACCGGCGCCGCTGAAGATCATGATGAACGTCGCCAACCCCGAGCGCGCGTTCGACTTCGGCCAGTTGCCGAACGCCGGCATCGGCCTGGCGCGCCTGGAGATGATCATCGCCAGCCACATCGGCGTGCACCCGCTCGCCCTGCTGGAATACGACCGCCAGGAGCTCGACGTTCGCAGGAAGATCGACGCCAAGACCGCCGGCTATGCCGATCCGGTCAGCTTCTACGTGGACCGGCTGGCCGAAGGCATCGCGACGATCACCGCCTCGGTGGCGCCGCATCCGGTGATCGTGCGCCTCTCGGACTTCAAGTCGAACGAATACGCCAACCTGATCGGCGGCACGCGCTACGAGCCGCACGAAGAGAATCCGATGATCGGCTTCCGCGGCGCCAGCCGTTACGTCGATCCGTCGTTCGAACCGGCCTTCGCGCTGGAATGCCAGGCGGTGCGCCGCGTGCGCGACGAGATGGGCCTGGACAACCTGTGGGTGATGATCCCGTTCGTGCGCACGCTGGAGGAAGGCCGCAAGGTCGTCGAGGTGCTCTCCAAGCACGGCCTGCGCCAGGGCGAGAACGGTCTGAAGATCATCATGATGTGCGAGGTGCCGTCGAACGCCCTGCTCGCCGAGGAGTTCCTCGACATCTTCGACGGCTTCTCGATCGGCTCAAACGACCTGACCCAGCTGACGCTGGGCCTGGACCGCGATTCCAGCATCGTCGCCAACCTGTTCGACGAGCGGAATCCGGCGGTCAAGAAAATGCTGTCGATGGCGATCAAGGCCGCGCGCAGCAAGGGCAAGTACGTCGGCATCTGCGGCCAGGGTCCGAGCGATCACCCTGACCTGGCGGAGTGGCTGATGGCGGAAGGCATCGAGTCTGTCTCCCTGAATCCCGACACGGTGGTCGATACCTGGCTGCGGTTGGCGAAGACCAAGGCAGGGTGATGCCGGCGACCGTCTTCACGTGAAGGCGGTTACCATTCTCCTGTACACCCGGCACGCCCCTGATGGGGCGTGCTGCATTTCAGGAGTCTCCATGCCCACGCCTGCTGCAACCGCCACCGCTCCCGCCCTGACCGAAATCCCCACCGAACCCGCCGCGCTGATGCGCGAGCTGCGCGGTATCGACTGGCTGCAGTTGCTGGAAACCTGGGGCCTGAAACTGCTGGCGGCCGCGATCATCTTCCTGGTCGGCATGTGGCTGGCCAAGCGCTTGAGCGCGGGACTGGAGCGCGTGCTGGGTCGCACGCACGCCGACGCGACCCTGGGCGGCTTCCTGCGCCGCGCCAGCTACGCCGCGATGATGGTGCTGGTCATCATCACCGCGCTCACCTCGCTGGGCGTGAACCCGACCTCGATGCTCGCGGTGCTCGGCGCCGCCGGCCTGGCCGTCGGCCTGGCGCTGAAGGATTCGCTGTCGAACATCGCCTCCGGCGTCATGCTGATCGTGCTGCGCCCGTTCCGCGATGGCGATTTCGTGCAGGCCGCCGGCCTGGAAGGCGTCATCGAAGAGGTCCGCATCTTCCAGACGCGCATGCGCACGCTGGACAACCGCCTGATCGTGCTGCCGAACAGCCTGATCACCACGGCGCCGATCATCAACTTCACCGCCAAGCCGCACCGCCGCATCGACATCCCGGTCGGCGTGGGCTACGACGATGACCTCAAGCAGGCCAAGCAGATCCTGCTGAAGATCGCGCAGGACCACCCGCACGTGCTGCCGGAGCCGGCACCGAGCGTCATCGTGTCCAAACTGAGCGAAAGCAGCGTCGACCTGATCCTGCTGGCGTGGACCAAGACCAAGGATTTCGGCGAAACCAAGAGCGACCTGACCGAAGCGGTGCGTACCGAGATCATCGGCAACGGACTGAACATCCCTTACCCCCAGCGCGACCTGCATGTGTACCACCACAACAGCGACGGCACGCCACTGACCGACATCATCACCAAAGGTGTCGCCGACGACGGTGACGTGGCCAAGCCGACGGCGTAGCGTACGACGCACGATGACGGTTCCGCAGGGTCGTGCGCGTGGCGCACGCTACGTCACTCGTCGGCGAGCGCCGCCATGTGCCTGCGGTAGTGACGCAGTTCCTCGATGGAATCGCGCACGTCGCTCAGCGCGGTGTGGCTGGCCTGCTTGCGCACGCCCTCCAGCACCTGCGGCGCCCAGCGGCGCGCGAGTTCCTTCAGCGTGCTGACGTCGAGGTTGCGGTAGTGGAAGTATTTCTCCAGTCGCGGCATCAGCCGGTGCAGGAAACGACGATCCTGGCAGATCGAGTTGCCGCACATCGGCGAGGCGCCCGCCGGCAGCCATTCGTTGAGGAAGGCCACCGTCTGCGCTTCGGCCTGGCCCAGCGAGACTTCGCTTTCCACCACGCGCTTCCACAGGCCCGAGCGGCCATGCTGGTTGCGGTTCCAGTCGTCCATCGCCTCCAGCACGGAGACCGGGTGCGCGATGGCGAACTCCGGCCCTTCCGCCAGCACGTTCAACTTCGAATCGGTGACCACCGTGGCGATCTCCAGGATGGAATCGCGATCGGTGTCCAACCCGGTCATTTCGAGGTCGATCCAGATCAGGCGGTCGTTGTGCGCGTTGTTAGAGGCCATGCAGCAGTCCGTGACGGAGAAAGAACCCGGGAATCCACACCGGGGATGCGGGCATACCGCATCATGTCATCATAACGCAGACCACCCCGGCGACCGGCCCATGAATCCTTCCACCGACCATGCCGTGCTCACCGCGATGCTGGCGCCTGCCTTCTTCCTGACCGCCACCGCATCGCTGCTGCTGTCGGCCAACAATCGCCTGGCACGCATCATCGACCGCGCACGCACGCTGTTGCGTGAGCTCGCCGATGTGGAGGACGAGGGGGAGCGTGCCCTGCTGGAAAAGCGCATCGCGTTGCAACGCCAGCGCAGCCTGATCATCCTGCGCGCAGGCCAGCTGCTTTACGCGGCCATCAGCTGCTTCGTCGGCACCAGCCTCGCCGTTGCCGTCGATACGTTCACCGGACACCGGCTCGGCTCGCTGCCGACCTGGCTGGCGGCGCTGGGTGTGGTGGCGATGCTCGCGGCCAGCCTGCTGCTGGCGCGCGAATCGACGCTCGCGGTCACCGCGATCAACGAAGAGATGGACCACCGGAAGGTGAAGCGGAAGTTCCCGACGCCCTAAACCAGCGGGCGGCCGCGCTTGGCGCGGAAATAGTTCGTCAGGCGACGGCCGGCTTCGTCGCCGAGGAGTCCGCCCGTCACCTCGACGCGATGGTTATGGCGAGGATCGGAGATCAGGTCGAAAACCCCGCCGCACGCGCCCGTCTTCGGATCGGAGGCGCCGTACACGACGCGTGCCACCCGCGCATGCACCAGCGCCATCGCGCACATCGCGCATGGCTCCAGCGTCACGTAAAGCGTACTCCCGACCAGGCGGTGGTTGCCCAGCGCCCTGCCCGCTTCGCGCATCGCCACGATCTCCGCATGCGCACTCGGATCGTGGTCGATGATGTTGCGGTTCCAGCCCTCGCCAACGCGTCGGCCTTCGGCATCTACCAGCACGGCGCCCACCGGGATCTCGCCGAACTCGTGCTCGGCCCGGTCCGCCAGCGCGAACGCTTCGCGCATCCAGCCTTCGTCGGCGGCTGTGCTTATTCCCACTCGATCGTCGCCGGTGGCTTGCCGGAAATGTCGTAAACCACGCGCGAGACGCCGCGCAGTTCGTTGATGATGCGGTTCGACACGGTGCCGAGGAACTCGTAGGGCAGGTGCGCCCAGTGCGCGGTCATGAAGTCGATCGTCTCGACCGCGCGCAGCGCGATGACCCACTCGTACGCACGCGCGTCACCGACCACGCCCACCGACTTGACCGGCAGGAATACCGCGAAGGCCTGCGACGTCTTGTCGTACAGGTCCGCCTTGCGCAGCTCGTCGATGAAGATCGCATCAGCCTTGGCCAGCAGCTCGGCATACTCCGGCTTCACCTCGCCAAGGATCCGCACACCCAGGCCGGGACCCGGGAACGGATGGCGGTAGACCATCGTGTGCGGCAGGCCGAGCTCGACGCCGAGGCGGCGCACCTCGTCCTTGAACAGCTCGCGCAGCGGCTCGACCAGGCCCAGCTTCATGTGCTCGGGCAAGCCACCGACGTTGTGGTGGCTCTTGATGACGTGCGCCTTGCCGGTCTTGCTGCCGGCGGACTCGATCACGTCCGGGTAGATCGTGCCCTGCGCCAGCCACTTGGCGTTCTTCAGCTTGTTCGACTCTTCTTCGAAGATCTCGACGAACAGATTGCCGATGATCTTGCGCTTGGCTTCCGGATCGGCAACGCCTTCCAGGGCCTTGAAGTAGCGCTCGGCGGCGTTGACGCGCACGACCTTGACGCCCATGTGCTCGGCGAACATCGCCATCACCTGGTCGCCTTCCTGCCAGCGCAGCAGGCCGGTGTCGACGAACACGCAGGTCAGCTGCTCGCCAATGGCCTTGTGCAGCAACGCGGCGACGACGGAGGAATCCACGCCGCCGGAGAGGCCGAGGATCACTTCGTCAGAGCCGACCTGCTCGCGCACGCGGGCGATCTGGTCGTCGATGATGTTGGCCGCCGTCCAAAGCGTCTTGCAGCCGCAGATGTCGGCGACGAAGCGGCGCAGCAGGGTCTGACCCTGCTTGGTGTGCGTGACCTCCGGATGGAACTGCACGCCGTACCACTGCTTCTCTTCCAGCGCCATCGCCGCGACCGGGATGCGATCGGTGGTGGCCGTGATCGTCCAGCCCGGCGGCGCCTTGGCGACGTGGTCGCCGTGGCTCATCCACACATCGATGCGCGGCTCGCCCTGGTGGTCGCTCAGGCCACCCAGCAACGCGTCGTGCGCGACCAGCTGCACCTCGGCGTGGCCGAACTCGCGCGCGTCGGCGGCTTCCGTCGCGCCGCCCAGCTGCGCGGCCAGGGTCTGCATGCCGTAGCAGATGCCGAGGATCGGCAGGCCGCTGTTGAACACCTGCTGCGGTGCCGCGGGTGCGCCGTGCTGCGTGGTGGATTCCGGGCCGCCCGACAGGATGATGCCCTTGGCGCCGAACTTCGCGATCTCATCCGGGTCGTGGTCCCACGCCCAGATTTCGCAGTAGACGCCGATCTCGCGGATGCGGCGGGCGATCAGCTGCGTGTACTGCGCGCCGAAGTCGAGGATGAGGATCTTGTCGGTGTGGATATTCGTCATGGTGTCCTGCGGCTATAAACGAAGAAGGGAAACGCTGGCGTCTCCCTTCCCTGGCAACGATCAGCCCATCCGGTAGTTCGGCGGCTCTTTGGTGATCTGCACATCGTGCACATGGCTCTCGCGCTGGCCAGCGCCGGTGATCACCACGAACTTCGGCTTGCTGCGCATGTCCTCGATGGTCGCGCAACCCACGTAACCCATCGTGGCGCGCAGGCCGCCGACCAGCTGGTGGATGATGCCGCCCACGGAACCGCGATAAGGCACACGGCCTTCGATGCCTTCCGGCACCAGCTTGTCGGCGTCGCTGGCGTCCTGGAAGTAGCGGTCCTTGGACCCCTTCTCCATCGCCCCCAGGCTGCCCATGCCGCGGTAGCTCTTGTAGCTGCGGCCCTGGAACAGTTCGACTTCGCCCGGCGCTTCCTCGGTGCCGGCGAACAGGCCGCCGATCATCACCGTGGAGGCACCGGCGGCGATCGCCTTGCCGATGTCGCCCGAGTAGCGGATGCCGCCATCGGCGATCAGCGGAATGCGGTCCTGCAGCGCCTCGGCGACCATGTCGATGGCGGTGATCTGCGGCACGCCGACGCCGGCCACCATGCGCGTGGTGCAGATGGAGCCCGGGCCCACGCCGACCTTCACCGCGTCGGCACCGGCGTCCATCAGCGCCAGCGCGGCATCGCCGGTGACGATGTTGCCGCCGATGACCTGCAGCTGCGGGAAGCGCTTCTTGACCCAGCTGACGCGGTCCAGCACGCCCTGCGAGTGGCCATGCGCGGTGTCGACGATGATGACGTCCACGCCCGCGGCCACCAGCGCTTCGACGCGCTGGTCGGTATCGCCGCCCACGCCCACCGCGGCGCCGACGACCAGGCGACTGGCGCTGTCCTTGGCGGCGTTGGGGTTGTCGGTCTTCTTCTGGATGTCCTTGACCGTGATCAGGCCGCGCAGGTCGAACGCGTCGTTGACCACCAGCACCTTCTCGATGCGGTGCTTGTGCAGCAGCTGCAGCACTTCGCCGTCGCTGGCGCCTTCGCGCACGGTGATCAGGCGATCCTTCTTGGTCATGATGTGGCGGACCGGATCGTCGAGCTTCGTTTCGAAGCGCATGTCGCGGCTGGTGACGATACCGACCAGCTGGCCGCCGTCCACCACCGGCACGCCGGAGATGTTGCGCGCGCGGGTGAGCTTGAGCACTTCGGCGATGGTGGTTTCGGGCCCGACGGTAAAGGGCTCCTTGATGACGCCGGCCTCGAACTTCTTGACCTTGGCCACTTCCGCCGCCTGCTGTTCGACGGTCAGGTTCTTGTGCAGGATGCCGATACCGCCCAGCTGGGCCATGGCGATGGCCAGGCGCGCTTCGGTGACGGTATCCATGGCGGCCGAGACGATCGGCAGCGTCAGCCGCAGGTCGCGCGTCAGACGCGTTTCCAGGCTGACGTCCTTGGGCAGGACGGTGGAATGGGCGGGGACGAGGGAGACGTCGTCGTACGTCAGTGCTTCAGCCTGGATGCGCAGCATCGGCGGGCCCGGATAGTTGGGGAAGCGCGGCATTATACCCTGATAGGTGGGGCTTCCGGCGCCTGCCGCTGGCGGAACGCTGCTTTCTCCGTGGGAGCGACGTCAGTCGCGATGGGGCAATCAGGGAGCTTCATCGCGACTGACGTCGCTCCCACACCGTCTCCAGGCCAGCGGCGTCAAATGCCCGCTTCGGCCGCTTCCAACGTGTTCTGCATCAGCGTGGCCACGGTCATCGGGCCCACGCCGCCCGGGACCGGGGTGATCCAACTGGCGCGCTCGACCGCGGCGTCGAAGCCGACATCGCCCACCAGCCGGCCGTCGTCCAGCCGGTTGATACCGACGTCGATGACCACCGCGCCCGGCTTGACCCATTCGCCCGGAATCAGCCCCGGCTTGCCTGCGGCCACCACCAGGATGTCCGCGTCGCCGACCCTCGCCTGCAACACGTCGCGGGGGGTGAACTTGTGGCAACTGGTCACCGTGCAGCCGGCGATCAGCAGCTCCAGCGCCATCGGGCGGCCGACGTGGTTGCTGACGCCTACGATGGTGGCGTTGCGGCCGCGGACCGGCTGGTCGGTGTAGCCCAGCAGCGTGGTGATGCCGCGCGGCGTGCACGGGCGCAGGCCGAACTGGCGCAGCGCCAGATGGCCGACGTTGGCCGGATGGAAGCCATCGACGTCCTTGCGGGGGTCGATGCGCTCGATCAGGCGTGTCGCGTCCGGAATGCCCGGCAGCGGCAGCTGCACCAAGATGCCGTGGATCTTGGGATCGGCATTCAGTTGATCGATCAGCGCGAGCAGCTGCGCTTCGGAGGTGCCTGCCGGCAGGTCGTAGTCGAACGCCTCGATGCCCACCTTCTCAGCCGCGCGGCGCTTGTTGCGGACGTAGACGGTGGACGCCGGATCGCCACCCACCAGCACCACGGCCAGGCCGGGCCGGCCTTGGCCCGCGGCCACGCGTGCGTCGACCCGGACCTTCAGTTCGTCCAGCAGGTTCTCGGCGATGCGGCGGCCGTCCAGGATTCGGGCAGTCATGGGGGGGGGCGGTGTAGAGTCGGTGCACATTGTCCCCGATTCCCCTGCCCCAGCGCGACCCGCGCTGCTCATCCGGACCTCTCCCGCCACCATGACCGACACCACTGCTCTGGAAGCCGCCGCGTTTCGCCGCCTGCTGAAGCATCTCAACCACGACCGCAGCGACGTGCAGAACATAGACCTGATGATCCTGGCCGGCTTCTGCCGCAACTGCCTGGCGGACTGGTACCGCGAAGCGGCGGAGGACGCGGGCGTCGCGATGGACAAGGAGCAGGCACGCGAGCGCATCTACGGCATGCCGTTCGCCGACTGGAAGGCGCAGCACCAGCGCGAGGCCTCGCCGGAGCAACTGGCCGCGTTCAAGGCCGCGCAGGAGCGCCATGGCTGATCCTCGCGCGCGTCGCATGGTGGTCTGGCTGCTCGGACTGGCGATCTGCGCTTACCTGGCGATCTGCGCCCTGCTCTACCTACAGCAGCGCCGCCTGATCTACTACCCGCAGTTCACGCGGGTCGCTCCGACGCAGACGGATTTCGCCTTTCAGCGGCCCGATGCCGTGCTGCGTGGCTGGGTCGTGAACCCCGGCCGACAGAATGCGGTGCTTTACTTCGGCGGCAATGCGGAATCGGTGGAGGCCAATCGCGACGTGTTCGCCCAGTGGCTGCCCTCCCGCACGGCCTATCTGGTGGCCCATCGCGGCTACGGTGCCAGCGACGGTGAACCGTCGGAAGCTGCGCTGCTGGCCGATGCGCTTGCGGTGTATGACGACATCGCGCGACGCCATCCGGATGGCGACGTGGCCGTGATCGGCCGCAGCCTGGGCAGCGGCGTGGCGACACACGTGGCATCGGAACGCCCGATCAGGCATCTGATCCTGGTGACGCCGTTCGACAGCCTGGCGGCCGTCGCACAATCCCACTACCCGGCGTTCCCGGTGAGCCTGCTGCTGAAGGACCGCTACGATTCCGTTGCAAGGTTGCCGCGCTACGACGGACGGCTGCTGGTGCTGAGGGCGGGCCGCGATGCGGTCGTACCGCCGGCGCACACCGACCGGTTGGTGGCCTCGTTCAAGGGCGAGGCGCAGGTCGTGGATTTTCCGCGCGCCAGTCACGACGACCTGTCGTCGGATCCCGCCTACTGGCCTGCCATCCGCGACTTCCTCGCGCCCACCGAATGATCCCGCCGACTATTCCTCTTCTTCCTCGCTGAGGATCTCGGCAGCTTCCTCGTTCAGCGCCTTCGCCTCGCGCTTGGGCTTGGTGAACGGCGTCGGCGTGGGTTTGGCCGGCCGGTTGCCGTACATCATCCGCGCACCATCCATCAGGCTGCCGCCAGCCATCTCCAGTTCGAAGCGCTCGCCATCGCGGCGACGGATCTCCAGCGCGATAGCATCGGCATCATCCTGCGACACGCCCACGCTGAGCAACGCGGCCTTGCCGAACTCCACGGCCGATTCGAACGTCTCGCGGATCTGGAAGTCGACGCCCGCTGCGATCAGCGCCAGCGAGTGCTCGCGGTCGAACGAGCGCGCCAGCACCTGCGCCTGCGGGAATTCGTGCTTGACGAGTTCCACGATACGGCTGGCGGCCTCCTTGTTGTCGATGCAGATGGCGATGGATTGCGCGGTCTGCGCGCCGCATGCGCGCAGCACGTCCAGGCGGGTACCGTCGCCGTAATAGATCTTGAATCCGAACTCCTCAGCGCTGCGGATCATCTCGATGTCGGTATCGATGATGGTCACGTCCACGTCGCGCGCCAGCAGCGACTGGCTCATCACCTGCCCGAAGCGGCCGAAGCCGATGATCAGCACGCTGCCGCTGAGGCCCTTGGCCTCCTCGATGCCCTCCATCGACGGCTTGTCCGGATGGGTGAAGCGCCGCAGCAACAGGACGAACAGCGGCGTCAGCGCCATGGACAACACCACGATGGCGGTCAGGTTGGCGTTGACGGTCGCGTCGATGATGCCGGCCGACGCGGCGGCGGCGAACAGCACGAAGGCGAACTCGCCGCCCTGCGCCATCAGCACGGCGCGATCGAGGGCTTCGGCGTGGCTGCTGCGGGTGAAACGCGCCACCACGTAGATGCAGATGGCCTTCACCACCATCATCGCCAGCACCGCGCTGACGATCAGCGGCCAGTTGGCGGCCACCACCGCCAGGTCCAGCGCCATGCCGACGCCGAGGAAGAACAGGCCCAGCAGAATGCCGCGGAACGGCTCGATGTCCGCTTCGATCTGGTGGCGGAAGGTCGACTCGGACAGCAGGACGCCGGCCAGGAACGCGCCCATCGCCATCGACAGGCCGCCCAGCTGCATCAGCAGCGCCGCTCCCAGCACGACCAGCAACGCGGCCGCCGTCATGACCTCGCGCGCCTTCGCGGCGGCGAGGATGCGGAAGAACGGATTCAGCAACCAGATGCCGGCGGCGATCAGGCCCGCCAGCGACGCCACGCCGATGCCGATCGCCAGCCAGCGCGAGCCTTCTTCCGGTTGCACGACCTGCGGCGACATCAAGGCGACCAGCACCAGCAACGGGACGATGAGCAGGTCCTCGAACAGCAGGATCGAGACCACTTTCTGTCCGTTCGGCAGGGCGACGTCGCCGCGCTCGGCCAGCAGCTGCATCACCACCGCCGTGGACGTCAGCACGAAGCCCATGCCGCCGATGAACGACACCGGCAGCGAGTAGCCGAACGCCAGGCCGACGCCGGTCAGCAGCAGCGTGCATACCGCGATCTGCAGCGCGCCGAGCCCGAAGATCTGCTTGCGCAGGCTCCACAGGTGGCTGGGCCGCATCTCCAGGCCGATGACGAACAGGAACATCACCACGCCGAGTTCGGCGACGTGCAGGATCGATTGGGGATCGTTGAACCACTTCAGTCCGAACGGACCGATCGCCAGGCCGGCGGCGAGATAGCCCAGCACCGACCCGAGACCCAGGCGCCGGAAGATCGGCACCGCAACCACCGCTGCGCCCAGCAGGGCGACGACACTGACCAGTTGGCTGGCACCGGATTCTGCACTCATGCCGGGAGTCTACCGGATGGTGCCTGCCTTGCCGCGCCTAACCGGGGGTATGCGCGTGCGCAACGCGGGCGTCGCGGCGCCGGTGGTACGCCGACCAGACCGTCACCAGCACCATCACCGCCGTGGTCAGCATGCCGGCGACCAGCAGGTTGACCCGTGGCAGCAGCGGCCACAGCGCGAGCAAGGCGCCCATGCCGATGGCATGCGACAGGGGAAAACGCTTGTAGACGACGCGTTTGAACAGCGCATTGCCCAGCAAGTAGACCAGCGGACCGCCCACCAGTACCGCGGCATACTTGGCCTGCACGGGATCCAGCGGATGCGCGACGACCAGATCGTCGGCGACCGCGCAGACGATGACGCCGGCGATCAGCAGCACATGGACGTAGTGGAAGTAGGAGCCCAGCCGGCCAGGATCGTCCGAATGCTCGATCTCGTGCGCCGCATCCCCGCTGGAGGTATCGAAGTACATCCACCACATGGCGACGCAGCCGACGAACGAAACGACGAACGCGGTCCACACCGCCAAGCCCGGATGTGCCGCATGCGCGAACGACGCACCCGTGGCCAGTACGGATTCGCCGAGCGCGATGATGACGAACAGCTGGCACCGCTCGGCCAGGTGGCCGCCATCGATGGTCCAGTCCGACGTCTGCGACCGCCCCAACCCGGGCACCGGGAAGCCCCCCATCGGCGACAGATACTCGCAGCCTACCGCCAGCAGCCAGAGCACGAGGCGTGTGCTTCCTTCATTCAGGCCGCCGGCGATCCACAGCGCGGCCGATACCAGCAACCAGCACAGCATCCGCAGGAAGTTGGGTGTCAGCACATGCCCCCGTCCGAGGCTGTACAGCACGAACAGTGTGCGCCCGACCTGGATGGCGGCGAAGCTGCAGGCGAACAGCAGCCCGCGCTCGCCGAAGGCCTCGGGGATCGCGGCCGACACCAGCAACGCCACGCCCATCAACACCATCAGCATGGTGCGGATAACCAGGTGTTCGGGATTGAACCAGTTGCTGACCCAGGCGGTGTACTGCCAGCCCAGCCAGACCGCGAACCACAGCGTCGCCGTCTGCAGCACGCCGAGCCATGTCAGGTGCTCCAACAAGTGGTGCGACAGCTGGGTGATGGCAAACACGTAGACCAGGTCGAAGAACAGCTCGACGTTGGCTACGCGGGCAGGCTGCCCTGCCGTGCGCAACAGCGGATGTGCGGGTGTCGTCACGTCGATGGCTCCAGAACGCTCGATGGATTCAGCGCCGTCCCGTCTTCCACGCGCACCACCAGGCTGCCACGACCGGCACCAAGTAGATCACGGCCTGGATCGGCAGCTCTTCCTGCAGCGAGTAACCGTGCGACATGCCCGTGCGCAGGTTCCACAGCACGGCCGCCAGCCAGCCTGCGCTGAAGACCATCGCCACGGGACGGCGCTTGTCCGGTCGAGCCAGCCACATCGCGATGCCCACCAGCAACAGGCCGACGACGATGAAGATCAAGGTACGCATGAAGGTATTCCTCTGCGGTGGTCATCCGGTGCCTCCCACGTTATCGCAAGGGGACGCCATACGACACGGGGCGGGCAACGCAATGCCACCCACCCCGCGCGATCACTTGGTCGTGTATCCGCCGTTGATCAGGATGGTCTGCCCGGTAATCCACCAGCCATCGCTGACCAGGTGGCGGATGAAGGGCACCACATCCTCGATGTCGGTCAGGCCCGTCTTGCTGTGGGGCGACAAGGCAGCGGCGGTCTTGTGGTAGGCGACCGCATCCGCCCCCTCGGCCGGGTAGAAGAACGAGGTATCCATGGGGCCGGGACCGATCGCGGTCACCGAAATGCCCCGTGCGCCGAACTCCTTGGCCGCCGCGCGGGTGAAGTGTTCGACCGGCGCCTTGGTGCCCGCGTAAGACGCATAGAACGGCGTGAACGCGCCGAGCAGCGAGGTGACCAGCGTGACCACCTTGCCGTTGTCGTTGACGTGCTTGCCGGCCTCTTTCAGGAAGAAGAAGGCGGTCTTGGCGTTGACCGCCGACATCTCGTCGTATTCGGTTTCCGAGATGTCGGTGATAGGTTTCTTCAGCACCTTGCCGACCGTGTTGATGGCGATGTCGGGACGGCCGACGGCCGCGATGGCATCGGCGAACAGTTGCTCGACCGCCGCCGCGCTGGTCAGGTCGCCCTGCAGTGCGACGGCCTTCGCCCCGGCGGCCTGGATCGCGGCGACGGTCGCCTCGGCGTCGGCCCGGCTGGCGGCGCTGTTGTAGTGGATGGCGACGGCCGCAGCACCCTGCTGCGCGAGGTCGCGGGCGATCAGCCCGCCGAGGTTTTTGGCGCCGCCGGCGATGAGGGCGACTTTGCCGCGGATGGAATGATCGGTCATGGGAACGCTCCTGGCAGGGGGAAGGGCGCCCGCCGATGACGTTGCGGTGGGCAGCGCGGCGAGGCGCGTCTAAGATGCGATGGAAGCGTTCCGGCCGGCTTTCACGATGTCCCTTCCGCTATCAAATTCTCCGGCGTCAACTCACATTGAAGATCCGGGTGCGCTGGCCACGCCTGCGGAGGATCCGGCAGCGGCTTTTCCTGTACCGCAGTACCGCGTGCTTGCGCAGGCGCACTGGTCCGGCGTGGAACTGCTGCTGTGCCGGGAAGACATTCGCCAGCGCACGCTGTGGGCCATCGACGAGCCGCGCCACACGGTCATCGTCCATCTCGGCGGCACCATGCGCGAGCTGGATACCGAGATCGACGGTGTCGGCGCCACCCATGTCCCGCCCTCTCCCGGCGACATCTGGCTGGTGCCGGCGGGAAAGCGCTACGCCAGCCAGGCGACGGGACAGGTCATCACCTACGCCGAGCTGCGCGTCTCACCGATGGCGGATGTCGACGTGGGCCCGGACCGCCGTATCCCGATCGAAGGACTGATGCCGAGGCTGGGGCACCGCGACGAGTTCCTCCACTACAGCGTCGCGCGGCTGGGTCGCCTCAGCCAACAGGACGACGACGTGTCGGCGATGATGGCCGAGCGGCTGCAGCTGCTGCTGCGCCAGCACCTGTACGACGGCTACCGCCTGCCCGTCGCACCGTCGACGGGGTCAGCGTCGCTCGCACCCCGTACCGCACGGCAGCTCAGCGATTACATCGAGAACGCCCTGGGCCAGCGCATCGCATTGGCCGATCTGGCCACGCTTGCCGGCATCAGCGTGCACCAGTTGCTGATCGCGTTCCGCCGCACCTTCGGCACCACGCCCGCGCAGTACATCCTGGCGCAGCGGTTGCGCCGTGCGCGCTGGTACCTGCTCAACCGCAACGACGACATCACCGACATCGCCCTCGCCTGCGGCTTCGCCAGCCACAGCCACCTGAGCGCGGCATTCAAGCGCGACACCGGCATCACCCCTCGGCAGTTCCGCGAGGGATTGCGTGTGCGCGCGATCTATTGATCAGGTCGCGCGGCAGAACGCCGCGTAGTCGATGTAACCGGGAAACGGCCGCCCGGCAGCACAGACCGGACAGTCCGGATCGTGGCGCAGGCGCGTTTCGCGAAAGCGCATGGCCAGCGCGTCGAAATGCAGCAAGCGACCGGCGAGCGTCTCGCCGGTACCGAGCAGCAGCTTGATGACTTCGGTGGCCTGCAGCAGCCCGATCACCCCGGGCAGCACGCCGAGCACACCGGCCTCGGCGCAGTTGGGCGCGAACTCCGGCGGTGGCGGTTCCGGGAACAGGCAGCGATAGCACGGCAGGTCGCCACGATGCCGGCCGGCGTCGAACACGCTCACCTGGCCTTCGAAACGTTGCACGGCGCCGTACACCAGCGGCTTGCCCAGCTTCACGCAGGCATCGTTGAGCAGGTAACGGGCCGGGAAGTTGTCCGCGCCGTCCAAGACCACGTCCACGCCCTTCAGCAGGCGCTCCACGTTGTCGGATGTGACGCGCTCCGCCACGGCCTCCACCTGCGTGCGCGGATTGAGCGCCGCCAGCGTCGCCTGCGCCGACGCAACCTTCGGTTCACCGATGCGGGCTTCGGTATGCAGGATCTGGCGCTGCAGGTTGCTGCGGTCGACGATATCGTCGTCCGCGATGCGCAGCTGCCCCACCCCGGCCGCCGCCAGGTAGAACGCAGCAGGCGACCCCAGTCCGCCCGCGCCGATCATCAGCACCCGCGACTGCTGCAGGCGCTGTTGGCCGGTGACGCCCACTTCAGGCAGCAGCAGATGGCGCGAATAGCGTTCGTTGAAGTCGCGGGCATCGGCGGACATCGCCGGCACGACCACCGGATGCCGCTCGTCGATCCAGCGCGAGGTTCCGCCCGCGACGGAGGCCAGGCGGCGGTAGCCGGCCGCTTCCAGCACGCGGGCGCTCTCCATCGACCGGCCACCCTTCTGGCAGATCAGCACGATGCTGGCATCGGGGTCCGGCAGATACGCCGCAGGATCACGCTCGAGGGCGGCCTTGGCGATACCGCGTGCGCCTTCCGCCTGCCCACTGGCGCGCTCGTGGTCCTCGCGGACATCGATGAACACACTGCCCTGCGCGAGCAGCGCAGCGACGTCACGGGGATCGATTTCGCGGATGGCCATGCGGCGATTATCGCGCAACTCGTGATGCGGTCAGGCTCAGCAGCCGATCACGTCGACGACATCGCCTGCACGGTAGTCGCGGACGCCCTCGGGCAGCACGATCAGCGCATTGCTGTCGGCGGCGGCCCGCAGCTGGTGCGAGGCATCGGCTACATTCGGCATGACCTGCAACCGGCCGTCGGGTGTGCCATCCAGCCGGCCACGCAGGAATTCCAGGCGTTCGTGCTTCTTGCTCCAGGGCGCACCGAGCACGGCCTTCCATTGCAGCCTTGGCTCACGGCGGCGCTGCAGTCCGTCCAGCAGTTCGCGTCCCAGCGTCAGGAACGTGGCCAACACCGATACCGGGTTGCCGGGGAGACCCAGGAACAAGGCACGATCCATCTCGCCGAACAGCACCGGCATGCCGGGCTTCATCCGCACCTTCCAGAAGTGGATGCGGCCATGGTCGGCCAGCAGGCCGGGCAGATGGTCCTTCTCGCCCGCCGAGACGCCGCCACAGGTGATGACCACGTCGAAGGCCGCCGCAGCGTCGGTCAGCATCATCGTCATGCGCTCGGGATCGTCCGGCAGGGTCGGCCATGCGGTCGGCTCCAGGCCTTCCGCACGCAGCAGCCCCATCAGCAGGTCGCGGTTGCTGTTGTAGATCTGGCCGGGTGCCAGCGGCAGTCCAGGCTCCACCAGCTCGTCGCCGG
Source organism: Pseudoxanthomonas sp. LjRoot206 (assembly GCF_056175725.1). Taxonomy (NCBI): domain Bacteria; kingdom Pseudomonadati; phylum Pseudomonadota; class Gammaproteobacteria; order Lysobacterales; family Lysobacteraceae; genus Pseudoxanthomonas; species Pseudoxanthomonas sp. LjRoot206. Next base: position 82,347 of record NZ_JBGFFI010000006.1, on the reverse strand, counting down.
TGGTGAAGACAGCGACGGTCGGGCGCTGGGTGACGGCCAGCGACGCGATACCCAACGCCGCGGCGAGTGATACACGGGCAGGCGTCAGGCACTGTCCCGCCTCCAGCACCCGGACGCCTGCGGCGACGTCCTCGCCACTGCGACGGATGTCCGCGCCGGGCGCAATGCCTCCCGGCACCCGGACGACGCCACTTTCCTCGAGGCAATCCTCCTTGATGGCGACGGTGTCGGTGCCACGTGGCAACGGCGCACCGGTGGTGATGCGAACGCACTCGCCCACGTGCACCTCCCGGTCCTGCAACAGGCCGGCGAACTGCTCGCCCACCAAGCGCAAGGCGGTCGCCTCGCCCGATGCGAGACTGGCGTGCGCGAATGCGAAGCCGTCCATGCGGCTGTTGTCGAACGGCGGCAGTGCGATCGGCGAGACGATGTTCTCGGCCAGCACACGCCCGCTGGCACGCGTAACCGGTACGCGTTCGGCCTTCAACATGCGGTTGTCGGCGACCTCGCGGACGATCTCCGCGGCGGCGGTGAAATCGATGCGGGTCGGGTAACCCGTCACTTGCCGCGCTTGACGTGCCGGATCAGGCGGCGCTTCTTTGCGATCTGCTTCTCGGTCAGCACGTTCTTCTTGCCTTCGTAGGGATTGGCGCCCTCGCGGAAGATGAAACGCACCGGCGTGCCCACCAGCTTGAAGCGCTTGCGGAAGAAATTCTCGAGGTAGCGCTTGTACGACTCCGGCAATACTTTCAGACGCGTGCCGTGGACGATGAAGGTCGGCGGATTGGCGCCGCCCGGATGCACGTAGCGCAGCTTGGAGACGTGGCCGCGGATGCTCGGCGGCGGATTGGTCTCATAGGCGATCTCGAGCGCCTTGTTAACCTCGCTGGTGCCGAACTCCTTGGTCGCCGACGCATGAGCGCGATGGATCGCCTTGAACAGTTCGCGCAGGCCCGAGCCATGCAGCGCGGAAATGCGCACGACCTCGGCCCATTCGACGAAGCCCAGCTTGCGGGCCAGCAAGGCTTCGGCCTGTTCCCGCTGGTAGGCGGTCAGCCCGTCCCACTTGTTGATCGCCACCACCAGCGCACGACCGGCATCGAGCACGGCGCCCAGCACGCTGGCGTCCTGGTCGGTGACGCCTTCGGTGGCGTCGAGCAGCAGCACCGCCACCTGGCATTGCTCGATGGCCTGCAGCGTCTTGACCACGCTGAACTTCTCGACCGCTTCTTCCACCTTGCCCTTGCGGCGCAGGCCGGCGGTGTCGATCAGGCGGTACTGGCGGCCATCGCGCTCCATGTCCACGGCGATGGAATCGCGCGTGGTGCCGGGCACCTCGGACGCGATCATGCGTTCTTCGCCCAGCAGGCGGTTCACCAGCGTGGACTTGCCCACGTTGGGCCGGCCGACGAAGGCCACGCGCATGCGATTGGGATCGTTGTCCAGGCCGGCGGTGGCGCCTTCCTCGGGCAAGCGCTGGTGGACTTCCTCCAGCAGGTCGTCGATGCCCTGCCGGTGCGAGGCCGAGATGGTGATGACGTCGGCGAAGCCATAACGCGCGAAATCCGCGATCGCCGTGGTTTCGTTGATGCCGTCGATCTTGTTGATGACCAGCAGCGTGGGACGCGCGGTCTTGCGCAGCCAGGCGAGGATCTCGTCGTCCAGCGCGGACGCGCCTTCGCGGCCGTCCACGATGAACAGCACCAGGTCCGCTTCCTCGGCGGCCGCACGCGCCTGGCGCGCCGTCGCGCCGGCAAGTCCTTCCTCTTCGCCGGCGATGCCACCGGTGTCGACCACCAGGAACGGATCTTCCTCGTCCAGGCGGCAGACGCCGTAGTTGCGGTCACGGGTCACGCCAGGCTGGTCGTGGACCAAGGCGTCGCGACTGCGGGTGAGCGCATTGAACAGGGTGGATTTGCCGACGTTGGGACGGCCCACCAGGGCGACGAGGGGCAGCATGCAGGAGGCAACCGTAAAGAAAGAGGTCGCCGGAGGCTCGCCGCCACGCGGGTGGCGCGACAGCTCCGGTCGGTCAAGGGGTCGCCATGGTAGCGGAATACGCCCTCTTCCGCGAAAAAGGGCCGCAATGCGGCCCTTTCCGGGAGCGAAGAGAAGCGGCTGGGCCGCTCCTCCCGCGGATCACTTGAAGCCGAACGCGGTCAGCCCGCCTTCCACGTCCTGCACCAGCAGGATGCCGTCGGCCACGACCGGCTTGCCGCGGATGGCCTTGCCACCGACGCGCGCACGCGCGGCGACTTCGCCGTTGTCGGTCTTCAGCCAGTGCAGGTAGCCGTCGAAGTCGCCCACGACCGCATAGTCACCGTGGATGGTCGGCGCCGTCAGTGAGCGACGGGCCAGCGTGGTGTTCGACCACAGCGCGCTGCCGCTGTACTTGTCCAGCCCCCAGACCGTGCCGGCCGGGTCGGACACGACGACGGCGCTGCTGGTCACGCCCAGCCCACCGCTGCCCCCGTTATCGCGCGTCCACAGCGGACGGCCGGACGGGCCTTCGAGCGCGACGGTTTCCTTCTTGAAGCTGGTGGCATAGAGGGTCGTTCCCTCCAGCACCGGGGCGCCATCGACGTCGGCCATGCGTTCCAGCTCGCTGCGGCCTTCTCCGATGCCGACGGCCTGCGTCCACATCGGGCGCCCGTCTGCGCCGCCCAGCGCGGTGACGGTACCGTCGTCGCTGGCCACGAACACCACGCCCGGCCCCGTCACCACCGGCGCATTGCCACGCACGGTCAGACTGGGGAGTTCGTTGTTCCAGAACCAGCGACGCTCGCCATTCTCCGTCGACAACGCGGTGATACGGCCGTCGTTGGTACGGACATAGACCATGTCCTGGCCGATGGCCGGCGCGGCAATGACCTCGTTCGGCACCTTGGCCTGCCACTTCTCGGCACCCGTGGCCGCATCCAGCGCGATGACTTTGCCATCGAGCGAACCCACCACCACCAGGCCCTGCCCGGCACCCGGACCACCGGACAGGCGCAGATCGGACTTGTACTGCCACACCTGCTTGCCGGTTTGCAGGTCGAAGGCGCGCACACCGCCCTCCACGGCGGCAGCGTAGACGCGGCCGTCCTCGACCACCGGCACCTGCTGCAGGCCGAGACGCTTTTCGCCCTTGCCGGCGTTGGCGCTCCACAGCTTGGAGACCGTCGCCGTCGGCGTGAAGTCGACGAGCTCGGCCGGATCGACCGGCTTCTCGCCTTCCTTGTCCTTGCCGGAGAACCAGCCCTTCACGGTGCTGCAGCCGCCGAGCGCCGCAACCAGCACGGTCGCCGCGACGAGGCGCACGACCGGACTCATGGCGCGCGTCATGCCGCACCCCCGGTCTTCGGCGGCGTGCCACCGGCATCGATCAGCTTCAATTCCACCAGTCGTCGCTGCGGAGATACCGCATCCAGCGTCGTCAGCGCGCGGGTGTAGGCGTCCTGCGCCTCTTTGGACTTGCCGGTCGCCAGCAGCGCATCGCCGCGGACTTCCAGGCTGGAGGCATCATCGGCCTTCTCGAGCAGCTTCAGCGCCTCGTCGTGCTTGCCCGTCTCGATCAAGAGTCGGGCAAGCCGCAGATTCACCAGCGGGCGCAGGGTGTCGTCGGGGGTCAGCGTACGCAGCGTGGCGATCGCGGCATCGCGCTCGCCGGCCTGGATCTGCGCCTTGGCCAATTGAAGGCCGGCAACGTCGGCATAAAGCTCGTCTTCCTTGACCAGCGCGTCGACCGCGCCCTGAGTCTGCTTCAGGTCGCCCTTCGCAAGACCTTCGACGGCCGTCTGGTAGCCTTGGTATGCCTGCTCTTTCTTGCCGGCCTGGTCCTTTTGCCACCACTGCCAGCCGAGAATCACGGCTAGTCCCAGGACCACGCCTCCCAGCAGGCCGGCACCGTTGTTCCTCAGCCAGCTGCGGACACGTTCGCTTTGTTCGTGCTCGTCGAGCAGATCATCAATCGCCATGCGCTCTCTTGCCCCGTCTCATAGCGGGGTCTCGGTCTAGGTTGGACAAACCCGCACGCGGGTCAGTCAACGACCGGCGCCAGGGAACCCTCAGAGGATACCGTAAAGCGTGCGACGTTCGCTCGCTGGTACGGCGCCAGATCCACCGTACTCCCCGCTTGCTGAACCTCGACCGCCGTCGCATCGCCCAGTTTGATGCGACCGACTTCGCCCTGTGCGTAACGACGCTCGTCGCCGGCGCGTAGAAGTCCCTGCTCGACCTTGCGGCCATCGGGAGCGCTTACTTCGACCCAACTGTCGCCCTTGAAGGAGAGCAGCAGCCAAGGGGCCGACGCGCGCGGCAAGGGCGCCATCGATGCCACATAGGGGGCCGCAGGCGGGCGGGCAGTCGCGCGCGCCGGAGTATTCACCGCGTCTTGGGCGGCCACGGGCGCGTCAGGCACGGTATCCAGCGATGCGGTAGCGGCCTCCCGCGGGGCGCTGGAGGACGGACGAAGCGCCATCCATACCGGCGTGACGATCACCAGCGTCAGCACCACATAGACCGCGCGCCGCTTGAAGCTCTCGAAGAAATACTGGAAGCGCGGTGTATGGCTGTGGCTGACCAGATCCGCAGGCCTGGCGACGACGGCATCCGCCTGCTGCAGGAACGGCTCGACGTCCACCTTCAACAGGCGACCATAGCTGCGCACTTGTCCGCGCACGAAGACCGCGCCGCCGGACTGGTCCCACTGCCCTGCTTCCAGGGCCTGCAGCACCCTGGCGGGCATCTTCAGCCGCTGACTGACGTCCTGCACCGAAAGACCGGCCTGCTCACGTGCCGATCTCAACGCCGCGCCGCACCCCTGCGGCGGGGACACATCCCCGACTACCGACTGCATCATGGCCCTGCATTTCCCCCGGTTGTGACGTCCTGCGCGTCGGGGAACTCCGCCCGAATGCGCTGAACATATCGACTGGCAGCGGCCTTGTCGCCGAGTCTTTCTTCAATCTGTGATGCGAGTTTCAACACGCCGACACTGGCCGGCGAGGCCGCCAGGCGGCGCTCGACGAACGCGCGGGCGGACATGTACTGCTGTTGGTCGAACTCAAGCTGGGCCATGGCTTCCAGTGCCACCGCATTGGCGGGCTCGATCGCCAGCGCCTGGCGAAGGTCGCGCGCGGCGCGTTCCTTCTGGCCGGACTTGAGTGCGCAGCTACCGGCATTCGCCATGGCCGCTCCTGGCGTGTCATAACCCGGCGCCTGAATCGCGCGGTCGAACCAGACCAGCGACTCCGCTGCGAATCCGTTCGCGCACAGCCACGTGCCGTAATTGTTCTGGGTCGCGCCCATAGCGGGTGCCAGCTCGGCGGCACGCCGATAGGACTCGCCGGCCCTGTCGCGACGACCCTGGCTGTCTTCGATCACCGCCAACATGGTGAGCGCGTCGACGGACGTAGGATCGAGTTTGAGCGCCGATCGCGCTTCCTTCTCCGCAAGCGCGAGCTCGCCAGCCTGAAGCCGCTGCAGTGAACGGGCCAGGATCGTCTGCACGCCCTGCCTCCGCTTCACTTCAGGACTGTCCTTTACCGTGTAGTCGGAGACTTGTTCCTGCCCTTCCAGCTGCCCCATCTTGCCTTTGGGACGCACGAAGGTGAGGCGGCTGCAGGCGGTCGCCAGCAGGAGGGGAATCAGCAGCAGGCAGAGCGCCTTAAGCCGCATCGTCGATGCCCTGTTCCTGCAATTGCCGCCGGAACTCGGCCTGACGACGGGTACGGTCCATCACCTGCCCCTTCAACTGACCGCAGGCGGCATCGATATCGTCACCGCGCGTGCGGCGGACCATCGTCAGCACCTGCGAATCCAGCAGCAGTTTCTGGAAAGCACGGATGTCTTCCTCCGGCGCACGCTCGTAGCGGGTCCCCGGGAAAGGATTGAACGGAATCAGGTTGACCTTGCCGGCATCCTTGAGCTGCGCGGCATTGCTGAACTTGCGCATCAGCTGTGCCAGCTGACGAGCATGCTCCGGCTGGTCGTTGACGCCCTTCATCAGCGTGTACTCGAACGTCACCGAGTCGCGCTTCTTGTTCGCACGCAGGTAGCGCACGCAGGACGCCATCAGCTCGGCGATCGGATACTTCTTGTTGAGCGGCACGAGTTGCTCACGCAGCGCGTCGTTGGGCGCGTGCAGCGACACCGCAAGCGACACATCCGTCTCGGTGGACAGGCGATCGATCATCGGCACCAGCCCGGACGTCGACAGCGTGACGCGCTTGCTGGCCAACCCGTAGCCCAGGTCGTCGCGCATGATGTTCATCGCGCGCACGACGTTGTCGAAATTCAGCAGCGGCTCGCCCATGCCCATCATCACCACATTGGTGAGACGGCGGTTCTGCGCGGGCACGTTGCCCAGGTGGCGCGCCGTCACCCACACCTGACCGATGATCTCGGCCGTGGTCAGGTTACGGTTGAAGCCCTGCGTGGCAGTCGAGCAGAAGGTGCAGTTCAGGCCGCAACCGACCTGCGAGGACACACACAACGTGCCGCGGTTCTTGTCGGGAATATAGACGGTCTCGACGGCGTTCTTGCCGTCCACGCCCATGCCGAGCAGCCACTTGTGGGTGCCGTCATTCGATGGCTTGTCGAACACGACCTGAGGCACGACGACTTCCGCATGTTCCTGCAGCTTGGTGCGCAGGTTCTTGCCGAGATCGGTCATTTCGCCGAAGTCGGTGACGTAGCGATGATGGATCCACTTCATCACCTGGTGCGCGCGGAACTTCTGTTCGCCGAGTTTTTCGACGAAGAACCGTTCCAGCCCTTCGCGGTCCAGGTCCATCAGGTTCTGCTTCGCAGACACGGACGCGCCGACAGCCACGGACGGTGCGTCCGTGGCCAGCTTCAACTCGATCGGCGGCAGTTCGTGGCTGCTCATCAGATATCGCTCAGCGCGAGAACACTTCGGTCGCAGCGAAGAAATACGCGATTTCGATGTTCGCGTTCTCGACCGAATCCGAGCCGTGGGCGGCATTGGCGTCGATGGAATCGGCGAAGTCGGCGCGGATCGTACCCGGCGCAGCATCCTTCGGATTCGTGGCACCGAGGATCTCGCGATGCTTCAGCACGGCGTTCTCACCTTCCAGGACCTGCACGGCCACCGGGCCGGAGATCATGAACTCGACCAGCGCGTTGAAGAACGGACGCTCGCGGTGCACGGCGTAGAAACCTTCCGCCTCACGACGCGACAGGTGCTTCATCTTCGAGGCGACGATCTTCAGGCCGTTCTTTTCAAAGCGCGCATAGATTTCGCCGATGACGTTCTTGGCAACGGCATCGGGCTTGACGATCGACAGGGTGCGCTCCAGCGCCATGGGGATTCTCTCCGTTGGGCGGGCCACTACGGCCCAAGGTTAACATGAAAAACCCGCGTCGAAACGCGGGCTTAGACTAGAAAGCGTAGCGAGATTCTAACGTATCCAACGGAAGTGTGCAGCCAGCCTCGGACAGATTTGCTGCTTCGCAACATGACACTCCGCCCTCACCGGGCAGACAATGAGTCAAACAAGCGTTTGATTCAGTCCCGGAGGGAATCATGGGCAACACCACGCATTTCTCCACCAAGGAGCGGATCCTGGGGGCGGCCGAAGAGCTGTTCGCCCAGCACGGGTTCGCCGGCACGTCGCTGCGACAGGTCACCAGCCGGGCGGACGTCAATATCGCCGCCGTCAACTACCACTTCGGCAGCAAGGAAAACCTGGTCAACGAGGTGTTCCGCCGCCGTATGGACGACATGACAGCCGCCCGCCTCTCCCTGCTTGGGAAGGCACTGACGGAGCGGCCGGGCGAACTGGAACCGATCCTGGCGGCCTTCGTCGAACCCGCCCTGGCGCTGGCCCAGGACCGGCATGGCGGCGGCGCTTTCGTCCGGGTCATCGCCCGCGCCTATGCGGAGAAGAACGATGGCCTGCGCAAGTTCCTGTCCGACCACTATGGCCACGTGCTGCGAGAATTCGGCAAGGCCATCGCCGCCTGCGTACCGGGTCTGAGCAAGGAAGAGCTCTACTGGCGGCTCGACTTCTTCTCGGGCGCACTGACCTACGCCATGGCCGACTTTGGCCTGATCAAGCGCCCCACGGGTGTCACGGAAGCGGCGCACCGTGAGCGTGCCGCCCGTGAACTCATCCGCTTCGCCGAGGCCGGCCTGCGCGCCGACCGCACCTAACCCCTGTAATCCAAGGAAATCCCATGTCCAACCCCCTGCTAGTTCGCAAGGCGGCCGTGCTGGGCGCCGGCGTGATGGGCGCACAGATCGCCGCGCACCTGACCAACGCCGGCGTCGACACTGTCCTGTTCGACCTGCCCGCCAAGGATGGCCATCCCGACGGCATCGTCCACAAGGCCATCGCCAACCTGGCCAAGCTGAGCCCTGCCCCGCTGGCCAGCAAGTCCCTGGCCGACGCGATCACACCCGCCAACTACGAGACCGGCCTGGAGCACCTGAAGGGCTGCGACCTGATCATCGAAGCCATCGCGGAACGGATGGACTGGAAGCAGGACCTGTACAAGAAGATCGCCCCGTTCGTGGCCGACCATGCCGTGCTCGCCAGCAACACGTCCGGCTTGGGAATCAACACGTTGGCGGAAGTTCTTCCGGAACAGCTTCGCCACCGCTTCTGCGGCGTGCACTTCTTCAACCCGCCGCGCTACATGCACCTGGCCGAGCTCATCCCCGCCAGGTCCACCGATGCCTCAGTGCTGGAAGGTCTGGAAACCTTCCTGACCAGCACGCTCGGCAAGGGCGTGGTCTACGCCAAGGACACCCCCAACTTCATCGGCAACCGCATCGGCGTGTTCTCGATCCTGGCCACCGCCCACCACACGGGTGAGTACAAGCTGGGTTTCGACGAGGTGGACGCCATCACCGGCCCACTGATCGGCCGGCCGAAGTCGGCGACCTACCGCACCTCGGACGTGGTCGGCCTGGACACCATGGCCCACGTCATCAAGACCATGGCCGACACCCTGCCCGACGATCCGTGGCATGGCTATTTCAAATCGCCGAAGTGGCTGGAGGCGCTGATCGCCAAGGGTGCGCTGGGCCAGAAGACCGGTGCCGGCATCTTCCGCAAGGTCGGCAAGGACATCGTGGTCCTCGATCTGGAGAAGCAGGACTATCGCGCCTCCGACCGGGCCGCAGCCCCGGAGGTGGTCGAAATTCTGAAGATCAGGAATCCGGCCGAGAAGTTCGCCAAGTTGCGCGAGAGCCAGCATCCGCAGGCGCAGTTCCTGTGGGCGGTGTTCCGCGACCTGTTCCACTACAGCGCCTACCACCTGGCCGACATCGCCGAGACCGCGCGCGACGTGGACCTGGCCATCCGCTGGGGCTACGGCTGGAGCCTCGGTCCGTTCGAGACCTGGCAGGCTGCCGGCTGGAAGCAGGTGGCGCAGTGGATCGCCGACGACATCGTGGCCGGCAAGGCCATGAGCAGCGCACCGCTGCCGAACTGGGTGTTCGACGGCCGCGAAGGCGTGCACGGCGCCGAAGGCAGCTACAGCCCGGGCAAGAACGCCAAGCTGCCGCGCTCGTCGCTGCCCGTCTACAAGCGCCAGCGCTTCCCCGATCCGCTGCTGGGCGAAGTCTTCCCGCAAGGTGAAACGGTTTTCGAGAACGACGGCGTGCGCCTGTGGACCGACGGCGACGGCATCGGCGTGGTCAGTTTCAAGACCAAGATGCATACCGTCTCCGACGCGGTCCTGGACGGCCTGCAGCAGGCCATCACCATCGCCGAGCAGAAGTTCAAGGGCCTCGTGATCTGGCAGCCGAAGGAGCCGTTCTCCGCCGGTGCGGATCTGGCCGGCGCGCTGGGTGCACTGCAGGCGGGCAAGATCGCCGAGTTCGAAGCGATGGTCGCCAACTTCCAGGCCACCAGCCAGCGCATCAAGTACTCGCTGGTGCCGGTCGTGGCAGCGGTGCGCGGGCTGGCGCTGGGCGGCGGCTGCGAGTTCCAGATGCACAGTGCACGCACCGTCGCGCACCTGGAAAGCTATATCGGCCTGGTCGAGGCCGGCGTGGGCCTGTTGCCGGCCGGTGGCGGCCTCAAGGAAATCGCCGTACGCGCGTCGCAGGCCGCCGGCCCCGGCGGCGACGTGTTCGCCGAGTTGAAGAAGACGTTCGAGACCGTGGCGATGGCCAAGGTGTCCGCTTCCGCCGTCGAAGCCAAGGAACTGGGCCTCGTGCGCGCCGGCGACAAGGTCGCCTTCAACGCCTACGAACTGTTGCACATCGCCAAGCAGGAAGCGCTGGCGCTGGCCGAGACGGGCTACCGTCCGCCCCTGCCCGCTCGCCGCATCCAGGTGGCCGGCGACGTCGGCATCGCGACCTTCAAGATGATGCTGGTGAACATGCTGGAAGGCCGCTTCATCAGCCCGTACGACTACGAGATCGCGGTGCGCATCGCCACCGTGCTGTGCGGTGGCGAAGTCGATCGCGGCGCAGTGGTCGACGAGGAGTGGCTGCTGAAACTGGAACGCAAGCATTTCGTCGAACTGGCCCAGCAGGAAAAGACCCAGGCGCGCATCGCGCACATGCTGAAGACCGGCAAGCCGCTGCGTAACTGACCGACGACGACACAGGATATCCAGACATGAGCAAGCAAGTACAAGAAGCCTATATCGTCGCCGCCACCCGCACGCCGGTCGGCAAGGCGCCCAAGGGCGTGTTCCGCAACACCCGCCCGGACGACATGCTGGCGCACGTGCTGAAGTCGGTCGTGGCGCAGGCGCCGGGCATCGACCTCAACCGCATCGATGACGCCATCATCGGCTGCGCGATGCCCGAGGGCGAGCAAGGCATGAACGTGGCGCGCATCGGCCTGCTGCTGGCCGGCCTGCCGAACACCATCGCCGCACAGACCATCAACCGCTTCTGCTCGTCCGGCCTCCAGGCCGTGGCGATGGCCGCGGACCAGATCCGCTTGGGCAACGCCGACCTGATGCTGGCCGGCGGCACCGAGAGCATGAGCATGGTGCCGATGATGGGCAACAAGATCGCTATGGCGCCGAGCGTCTTCGACAACGATCACGTCGCCATCGCCTACGGCATGGGCATCACCGCCGAAAAAGTTGCCGAGGAGTGGAAGATCTCACGCGAGGACCAGGACGCCTTCGCGGTCGCCTCGCACCAGAAGGCGCTGGCCGCCCAAGCCGCCGGTGAATTCAAGGACGAGATCAGCCCGTACGAGGTCGTCTCACGTCAGCCCGATCTCGCTGGCAATACCGTGCGGCTGAAGAAGCTGCTGGTCGAACAGGACGAAGGCCCCCGTGCCGACACGTCGCTGGAAGGGCTCGCCAAGCTGCGCACCGTGTTCCGCAACCCGCAGTTCGGCGGTACGGTCACTGCGGGCACGTCCTCGCAGATGAGCGACGGTGCGGCCGGCGTGCTGCTGGCCTCGGAGCAGGCGATTAAGGACTACGGCCTGACACCGCTGGCCCGCTTCGTCAGCTTCTCGGTCGCTGGCGTGCGCCCGGAAGTGATGGGGATCGGCCCGATCGCCGCGATCCCGAAAGCCTTGAAGCAGGCCGGCCTGACTAAGGACCAGTTGGACTGGATCGAGCTCAACGAAGCCTTTGCCGCGCAGGCGCTGGCGGTAATCCGCGACAGCGAGCTCGATGCGTCCAAGATCAATCCGCTGGGCGGCGCCATCGCCCTCGGCCACCCACTCGGCGCGACCGGCGCGATCCGCACCGCCACCATCGTCCACGGCATGCGTCGTCGCCAGCAGAAGTACGGTATGGTGACGATGTGCATCGGCACCGGCATGGGCGCCGCGGGCATCTTCGAATCGCTGTAAGCGGGTCGCTTGCCGAGATGAAAGAGAAATGGCGCGTATGGCGCCATTTCTTTGGGAACGTCAGGCCATGCGCGTGCCGTCGGGTACGGGCCGCTCTATCGTCGTCACCACGACGCCACCGTCGGTGTGGAATCCGGTCAGCAGGAATTCCGAGACGAACGGACCCACCTGCTTAGGCGGGAAATTAATGACGCCGACGACCTGCCTTCCGACCAGGTCCTCGGGTGCGTACAGCGACTTCACCTGCGCGCTGGTCTTCTTCACACCATGCGGACCGAAGTCGACCCAGAGCTTCCACGCAGGCTTGCGCGCCTCCGGAAACGGTTCGACTCGCAGCACGGTGCCCGCGCACAGCTGCACCCGCATGAAGTCGTCCCACGCGATCACGCCCATGGCTCCGCTCATGTCCGCTCCTCCCCTTCCGTTCTTGCCTTCCAGGCATCCTTGGCTTCCGCCCACCAGTAACTGAGCTGGGCGCCCAGAAATCCTGCCGGCTTCATTGCCGACACCAGGCCATAGGCGCCGAACTCGCGCCAACGTTCGTCGCCTTCCGCAATGGCAGAGGCGACGACCTCGCCCGCCAGCGTCGTCGGCGCCACACCGTGGCCGCCGAACGCCTGCGCCACCCAGAGCCCGGGCTCAACCTGCCCGATTTGCGGCATCTCGTGCCGGGCGTAACTCATGAGACCGGACCAGGCGAAGTCGATACCCACACCCTCCAGCTGCGGAAAAACCTTCAGCATGTCGCGGTACAACAGGCGCCTCACCGCCTGCGGCGAGCGGTCCAGGATGGAAATACGGCCGCCCCAGAGCAACCTGGAATCCGGCAGCGGCCGGTAGTAGTCGAAAGCGAAGCGGGTGTCGTAGACCGCAGCGCGGGTGCGCATCGCTTCATCCATCCGGGCGCCGAGCGGCTCGGTGACCATCACGTAGGTCGCGATCGGCAGCACACCTGCATCAACGCGCCGGTGCAGACCCGCCAGGTAGCCACCACAGGCGAGTACGACCTGTGGCGCGTCGACGCTTCCCGACGGCGTCGTAACACGCCAGCCCTGACCTATGCGGGCCAGCGAAACCGCAGGCGAATGCGCGAACAGAGAAACGCCCTGCGAGCCCGCGACCCGCGTCAGGCCTTTCGCGTACTTCAACGGATGAAAGTGGAACGCACTCGGTTCGTACAAGGCGTCGTGATAGCGCGCCGTACGCAGTTGGAGACGGACGTCTTCGCGATCCACCCATCGCCAGTCCTGTCCGAAGGTGTCGGAGAGCAGCGTTTGGCGTCGCCTGAGCACCTCACGATCGCGGAACCAGTTCGCCCACAGGATGCCGGCCTGCGTGTCGTCGCACCCGATGGCATGCCGCACGATCCGGCTGCGGATCAGTTCCACGGACTGCGTCGTTCCGGTGTACAGGGCTCTCGCGCGTGCCGGCCCCAGATCCCGCAGTAGGCAGGACTCGCCACGCGAAAAGCCGCCAAACACGAATCCGCCATTGCGGCCGGATGCTCCGAAGGCCGGCGTATCCGCCTCCAGCAAAACGACATCGCGAACTCCGCGCTCCGCCAGGCCCAGGGCCGTATTCAATCCCGCGAAACCGCCACCGACGATGCAAACGGACGCATCGACCTTCGACGAAAGCGACGGCAACGTATCGCCGCTGCCCGCCGTCTCGACGTAGTAGTTGCGCGACGACATGCGCATCGCTCGCTATCCCCGCGCCATGGGCATACAGACAAGCGACGGTAGGGAAACCGTCAGCCGAGATCCTGCACGCCGAGTTCGTTCAATGCGCTCTGCATCATGCCGCGCGCGGCATCGCTCAGCTTCTCGTGATCGAGCGCGTAGCGGATCGTCGCTTCGATCAAACCGATATGAGTACCGCAGTCGAAGCGCGTGCCCTGGAAGCGGTATGCGTAAACCGGCTTCTCCGAAAGCAGCGCCGCGATCGCGTCGGTCAACTGGATCTCGCCGCCGGCGCCGGACGTGGTGCTCTCCAGCAACGAGAAGATGCGTGAATCCAGCACGTAGCGACCCACCACGGCCAGCGTGCTCGGCGCCACCTCGGGTTTCGGCTTCTCCACGATGGCGCTGATGCGCCCCTCACGACCCGAAAAGGCCTCGGTCGCCACGATGCCGTAGCTGCCGGTTTGCTCTGCCGGCACATCCTGGACGGCGATGACGCTGCCGCCACTTGCTTCGGCAGCGTCGGCCATCTGCTTGAGCGCACCGGGGCCGCGGTTCCAGATCAGGTCATCCGGCAGCAGAACGGCGAAGGGCTCGTTGCCCACGATGGGTTTGGCACAGAGCACGGCATGCCCCAGGCCGAGTGCTTCGGCCTGAGTGACGAACACGGCACGCACGTGGGGTGGCAATACGTTACGCACTAGCTCCAGCTGTTCGGCCTTGCCCGCGCGCTCGAGTTTCTGCTCGAGTTCGTAGGCCTTGTCGAAGTAGTCGGCCACCGCGTGTTTGTAACGGTTGGTAACGAAGATCAGGGTGTCGCATCCAGCCTCGACGGCCTCGTCCACCGCGTACTGGATCAGCGGCCGATCAATGATCGGCAGCATTTCCTTCGGCACCGTCTTGGTCGCCGGAAGGAAGCGGGTGCCAAGCCCCGCCACAGGAAATACGGCCTTACGGATTCTTGCCTGCGTCATCGGATCCTGCGTGCATCACGACCTGGGAATACCACGATATTAGCCGACGCTTCGTCAAGACCGTTTGACAGCGGGGCGAATTCGGGCACCGCCACCTTGAGTACTTCCCCCAATTCGGCGGTGTCATAACGCGCATGGGCCGCGCGCAAGCGCTGCAAGGCGAGTTCCAGGAACTCTGGCGACACGTCGCGCGCCAAAGCCTTCATGATCTTTGAATGCGAAGTGGGCTGATAGCGTTCGTCCGCGTGGAACAGCGTTTCGTGCAGCTTCTCACCCGGCCGCAGCCCGGTGTACACAATCGCGATATCGCGCCCCGGTTGCTTGCCGGCCAAACGGATCATCTGCTCGGCCAACATGCGGATCGGAACCGGATCGCCCATGTCAAGTGTGTAGATTGAGGCATGGGCGGCGCCCGATGCTGCCTGCAGGATCAGCTGGCATGCCTCGGGAATGGTCATGAAGTAGCGGGTCACGTCCGGATCCGTCACCGTCACCGGCCCGCCCTTGCGGATCTGTTCGCGGAACAACGGCACGACACTGCCCGCCGAGTCCAGCACATTGCCGAAGCGCACGGTCACGTAACGCGTACCGAAACGTGCATCGTCCAATGACTGGCAGGCCATTTCCGCCAGACGCTTAGTCGCGCCCAGCACGTTGACCGGATCGACGGCCTTATCCGTCGAAATCAGTACGAATGTGCCCACGCCTGCTTCTCGGCAGGCGCGTGCGACCGTCTCCGTCGCCAACACATTGTTGCCGACAGCCTCCCGCAGATGGCTTTCCAGCAACGGCACCTGCTTGTAGGCCGCCGCATGGAAGACGGCATCAGGCTCGGCCACGCGCATCGCGTGGGCAATGACGGCGGGGTCGCCGCAATTGCCAAGGACGGGGAGCACCTCAAGATCGGGAAACGCACGTCGCAGGTCCCCTTGGATCGTGATCAGGGCCAGTTCGTCTATCTCGACCAGGGCAATTCGCTGTGCTCCGTGGCGCGCGCATTGCCTGCAAAGCTCCGAGCCGATCGAACCACCCGCGCCCGTCACCATGACCGTGCGGCCACCCAGCCAGCCGCGAATGAGCTTCCAGTCGGGAGTGACCGACTTTCTGCCCAGCAGGTCTTCGATAGCCACCTCTTTCAGGTCGCCCGGCATGGATTGCCCTTCGAGGACATTGACCAGGCGTGGCACCATTCGGAACGGGAGGCCAGTGCTCTCACAGATCGCGACGACCCGCTGCATGGCGGGCGCATCGAGCGAAGGCATGGCAATCACCAGCATGCGTGCGGCGGTCTCCCGAGCAACGGCGGCGGCATTCTCAAGGCCTCCGAGCACGGGGATCCCGAGCAACTTCGATCCATGCAGCCGAGAAGCGTCGTCGAGGAACGCAACCGGGTGATAAACGCCGGTCCGCCGAAGCTCGCGTACCAGTGCCTCACCCGCGCGGCCGGCGCCTAGGATCAGGACCCGTGACGCACTGTCGCTGCTGCGGTGAACCTGGCTGTCTTTCCACGCGCGATATGCGAGCCGGGGTAAACCCAGGAAGCCCACCAGCGCGAACGGATAGAAGCCCAATACAGCCCGTGGGGTGGAGCCGAACCGGTTGTAGAAGAACAGGCCGAGAACCACGCCCAGAAATCCGAGCGCGCACGCCTTGACGATGTTCCACAGGTCAGGAAGGCTGGCAAACCGCCAAAGGCCGCGGTAAAGACCCATCCACCAGAACACCGCCCCCTGCGCCAGCAGGACGACTGCGATCTCGTTGGACCAGAGCGGAAACTCCGGCTGCTGGGGAAGCATGGCGTAGCGAAGGCGATGCAGGACCTGCCAGCACCCCCATACCATCGCCAGATCGTGGATCGCCACCAGGGCGCGGGGAATGAACCCGCTCAGACGGTCCCGCCAGGATTCCATCAGTTCCCTCTCCAAGTACTAGCCGCGCCATCCTCGGCGCAATAAAACCCACAGCGCTCCACCCACCCCGTAAAGCGCAACCACTGCGCAGGCTGCAGCCGAGAACGTCGCCGGTGCCCACACACAGTTTAACAATAAGCCAACACCGCCGAATGCTATGTAAATCACTGTTACCAACGTATGTCCAACGCGCCGCGCTGCAACTTGATAGAGGTGGCCCACATGGGGCGTCCACCATCGCTCACCACGCAGCATGCGCCCGGCAAGCGTGAAGCCGGCGTCGACGAGGAACACCCAGAGCGGGACCAGGAGCAAGGGGGCTCTGTCCTCGGGCAACTGGATAAGGCCCGCCGCCAGCAGGGCCGCCAGTACGTATCCCAGCGCTCCGCTGCCGACATCCCCGAGGAAAATACGGGCGCGCGGGAAATTGAAAGGCAGAAACCCCACGCATCCCGCCAATAGCGCCAGCGCCAGCCAATGCCACTCGCCGGTCAGCAACGCGGCGTAACCGAGCGCGGCCAGCGCGGCTTGGCCGGAAGCCAAGCCGTTGATCCCGTCCATGAAGTTCCAGACGTTAACCAGCACCATGGCGGCCCCGAAGGCGAGCAGCGCCGGTAACCACTGGCCGCTTTCCCACCCCGCACCTGCAGCCAGAGCCAACGCTGCGACACCCTGGACTACCAGGCGCAGCCACGGCGACAGGGGCTTGTGGTCGTCCCACCAGCCGATACCCGCCACGATCAGGAGTCCAGGCAGGAAGCCCAGCCACAACGCCCCCCCTGAAGCATGTCGTGTCGACAGATATAGACCTGCTAGCAGCACCACCAGCACGATGGCGATCCCGCCGCCACGCGGTGTCGCCACCGCATGGCTGCGCCGATCGCCCGGCTGATCCACGAGATTGCTGCGCAGCGCATAGCGCCGCGCGATCCAGGTCGCTACCGCGGCGCTCGCAGCAAGCAACCCCACCCATGCATACACAGCGGGCATCACACCACCGCGTAGTTCAGCAGAGGCTTTACGGTCCCCCACTCCTTACAGCTCGGGCACTGCCAATGGTGCGTGCGGGCACCGAAGCCACAGCGCGTGCAGCGGTAGCTGGGATTCCGGACCAGCAACTGGTCAGTAATGTGCTTGAGATCGTGCAGCGTGGCGGCAGGATCCGCGCCTTCGGCGAGTGTCAGGTCGATCAAAGAAGCCTCGCCTCTGACCGACGGACGATCCTTCAACTGCCGGGCCAGGTAAGCACGTGCAGCAGCCACGCCATCCTGGCGCTCAACCAGCTTGGTCAGCGCCAACACTGGAGCAATGCCGCGATAGTGCTCGCACATCTCGGACAGGAAGGCGCGCGCGCCTGACAGATCACCCACCTGGTCATAACTGGCCAGCAGGCTGGGCAACACCTCGGGGAGATAGTCGGGATCGTGCCGCGCGGCACGTTCGAAGGCACGTACGGCGGCTTCGGCACTGCCGGCATCCGCCTCGATGCGCCCTTCGATGATGCCCGCGCGCACACTGCCCGCATCCGCCTGATACGCGCGAGCCACCGCCGCTCGCGCTTCTTCGGTGTTGTTCGCCGTACGATGGCGTTCGGCGAGTTCGCATTCGAACTGCGCCACCAATTTTCCCATCGGCTCGGCCGTCACCTCTTCATAGCGACGGGCATTGTCGATCGCCTTTTCCCAATCGCGTTCCGCCTGGTAGATGCCGATCAGGTGCTTGAGCGCCTGGGGCGCACGCTGGTCGATCTGGGCAAGATCGGTGAAGACCGTTTCCGCACGATCGAGAAGCCCCGATCGCATGTAGTCCTCGCCCAGGGCGAGCAGCGCCTGGACACGCTGTGCATCGCTAAGGTCGGCGCGCTGGACCAAACCTTGGTGAAGGCGTATCGCACGATCCACTTCCCCGCGACGTCGGAACAGATGCCCCAAGGCGACCTGAGTCTCAAAGGTTTCCTTGTCCAGCTCCGCGATATGCAGGAACAGCTCGATCGCCTTGTCCGGCTGCTCATTGAGCAGGTAGTTCAAGCCACGGAAGTAGGTGCTCGACAACCGGCTGACTTGCGTGTCGCCGTGTCGCTGTCCACCGCGGCGGCCGATGATCCAGCCACTGAGTGCTGCCAGCGGCAGGAACAGGAAAAACCAGAACCACTCGGTCAGGAACGCCATGGCTCAGAGACCACCGTCGACGGTGGAACTGCCGGCGCTGGCCGTCGACGCCGCCGCGCGGTTCGCCTTGCGCAGTTTCGCGTACAGGGGCCATACCAGTGTGGCGACCACGATCAACCCACCCACCACCACGCCCAGCAGCAGCGACAGCATGATGCCGACGCCGGATGAGGTCTGGAATTCGGTGAACAGCAGCTTCAACGTGATCGGCTGCGTATTGAGCACGCCGATGATGAGTCCGTAGGCCAGGAACAGCAGTGCGACGACCAGGCGGAACATGTTCATCAGGCGACTCCTTGCAGGACGGCGCCTAGCTTAACGGACTCGACGCGGAACGACACGCGCCGGAGCGGGCGGGATTACTCCCCGCTTTCCTCGATGGGCGTGACGTCGCTGACGCGTTCGCGCAGCTCCTTGCCCGGCTTGAAATGGGGGACATGCTTGGCCGGCAGCGCGACAGACTCGCCGGTCTTCGGATTGCGACCCATGCGCGGCGGGCGGTAGTGCAGCGAGAAGCTGCCGAAGCCGCGGATCTCGATGCGATCGCCTTGCGAAAGAGCGCCGCCCATCATTTCCAGCAATGCCTTGACGGCCAGATCCACGTCCTCTGCCTTGAGGTGCGGCTGGCGGCGGCTGAGGATCTCGATGAGTTCGGATTTGGTCATCGCGTGCGGAATTCGGGCGGATGTACCCGCACCGGCCCGGGGTTTCCGGGCCGGTGGGGAACGTTACTGCGGGTGATACTGCAACGGCGCGAGCCGCTTACTCGGACTTGCCACCGTCCAGCTGTGCACGCAGCAGCGCGCCCAGGCTGGTGGTACCGGTGGACGCTTCGGCGGCCGACTTGTTGTACTCGGCCAGCGCCTCGGCGGTCTCGGCCTCGTCCTTCGCCTTGATCGACAGCTGCAGCGTGCGGCCCTTGCGGTCCATACCGATGAACTTGGCTTCGACCTTGTCGCCGATCTTCAGGTGCTGGCTGGCATCGTCCACGCGGTCGTAGCTGATGTCGCGGGCCATCACGTAGCCTTCAATGCCGTCGGCCAGTTCGACCGTGGCGCCCTTGGCGTCCACTTCCTTCACCGTGCCTTCGACCTTCGAGCCCTTCGGGTGCGCCGCCATGTACTGGCCGAACGGATCCTGCTCCAGCTGCTTCACGCCCAGGCTGATGCGCTCGCGCTCCGGGTCCACGGCCAGCACCACGGCTTCCAGCGTGTCGCCCTTCTTGAAGTTGCGCACGATGTCTTCGCCGGTGGTGTTCCAGCTGATGTCGGACAGGTGGATCAGGCCGTCGATGCCGCCGTCCAGGCCGATGAAGATGCCGAAATCGGTGATCGACTTGATCTGGCCGGACACCTTGTCGTTCTTCTTGTGGGTGGCCGCGAAGGTTTCCCACGGATTGGCGGCGACCTGCTTCATGCCCAGCGAGATGCGGCGACGCTCTTCGTCCACGTCCAGCACCATGACTTCGACTTCATCGCCAACCTGGACAACCTTGGACGGGTTGACGTTCTTGTTGGTCCAATCCATCTCGGACACGTGCACCAGGCCTTCGACGCCCGGCTCGATCTCGACGAACGCGCCGTAATCGGTGACGTTGGAGACCTTGCCGAACACGCGGCTGTTGGCCGGGTAACGGCGGGCGATGTTGTCCCACGGATCCTCGCCCAGCTGCTTCAGGCCCAGCGAGACACGGTTGCGCTCACGGTCGTACTTCAGCACGCGGACATCCAGCTCCTGGCCGACTTCCACGACTTCGGACGGATGGCGCACGCGCTTCCAGGCCATGTCGGTGATGTGCAGCAGGCCATCGATGCCGCCCAGGTCGACGAACGCGCCGTAGTCGGTGAGGTTCTTGACCACACCCTTCAACACCACGCCTTCCTGCAGCTTGTCCATCAGCTGCTCGCGCTCTTCCGAATGCTCGCTCTCGACCACCGCACGGCGGGAAACGACCACATTGTTGCGCTTGCGATCCAGCTTGATGAGCTTGAACTCGAGCTCCTTGCCTTCCAGGTAACCCGGGTCGCGCACGGGGCGCACGTCGACCAGCGAGCCCGGCAGGAATGCGCGGACGTCCTTGATGTCGACGGTGAAACCACCCTTGACCTTGCCGCTGATGCGGCCGGTGATGGTCTCGTTCTTCTCGAGCGCCTGCTCCAGCTCGTCCCACACCATGGCGCGCTTGGCCTTCTCGCGCGAGAGGACGGTTTCGCCAAAGCCGTTCTCGATCGAGTCGAGGGCCACCTTCACTTCGTCGCCCACGCCCACGTCGATTTCGCCGGCGTCGTTCCGGAACTGTTCGATCGGCACGATGCCTTCGGACTTCAGGCCGGCGTTGATCACCACGACGTCGTTGCGGACTTCCACGACGACGCCGGTGACGATGGCGCCCGGCTTCAGCTTGGCCAGTTGGGTCTGGCTCTGTTCAAACAGTTCGGCAAATGATTCGGTCATTGAAAAATACTCGGTTGATGACACAGACCGGCGCACGTGAATGCGGACGGTCCACCCGTTGTCGGCCTGCGCGGGATGCGTATGGCCGTGAGTGTTGTGGTTGGAAAACCATGCGGAGGATTCCGCACGGACCTTCTGCAGCGCGGGAATCAACCTGCGCGTGCAGGCACCAGGGCCAGCACGCGCTCGACGACCGCGTCGATGCCGAGGCCGGTGGTGTCAATGAGGACGGCGTCGTCGGCCGGCCTCAGGGGCGCCACCGTGCGCTGGGCGTCACGGGCATCGCGGGCGAGGATCTCGCGTAGCAGACCGTCGATTGTGACGGAAACCCCTTTGTCTTTCAACTGCTTATAGCGCCTTTCGGCCCGTTCGTCGGCGCTTGCGGTCAGAAAGACCTTGTAAGGAGCGTCCGGGAAGATGACGGTCCCCATGTCCCGGCCGTCGGCGACCAGGCCGGGTAGCTGCCGGAATGCACGCTGGCGCTCCTTGAGCGCTGAGCGGACCTCGGGAATGGCGGCGATGGCGGAAGCCAACGCGCCAGTGGTTTCGAGACGAAGCTCGTCGGTAGCGTCCAGATCGTCGACGATCACCCGCAATCCCTGCTCCGATTCGCGAAAGCTTACCCGCGTATCGAAGGCGCAACGGACCAGGGCGGCGGGGTCGGACACGTCCAGATCGGCCCAGCTGGCCGCCACGCCCACGGCCCGGTACAGAGCGCCGGAGTCCAGGTAATGCCAGCCCAGGCGACTGGCCGCGAGGCGGCTCACGGTACCCTTGCCGGCCCCCGAGGGACCATCGATGGTGAGGACGGGAATGGTGTCTGACATGGCGGCTCCAGGGAATTTTCACCCCTATTATGGCGTCCGCGACCGGGACCAGGACGACAGCGCCAGGCACGCCCGATGCAACCGCTTGATAAGCCAACGGAATTGCCGCTAGAATAGCGGGCTTCGCTTCACCCCATATTCTTTTAGCCGAGGTTTCAACTCATGAAGGTCCTGTCCTCCCTGAAGTCGGCGAAGGCCCGTCACCGCGACTGCAAGGTGGTCCGCCGCCGCGGCAAGGTCTTCGTGATCTGCAAGTCCAACCCCCGTTTCAAGGCGCGCCAGCGCTGAGCGACGGCACTGCCGGCTCCGGCCGGCAATGCGCGGAAAGCCGCCTTCGGGCGGTTTTTTGTTGCCTGCCTTTTGTTATAAAAGGCAGATCATCCAGGGGAGTTCCACCATGAGCCGTCGTGCCCTCGCACTTCCGTTGATCGCCCTGCTCGGTCTTGCCGGCCCTGCATCCGCCGATACGCTGCTGATCGAACGTACCCAGGAACAGCTCGCCGCAGCACCGGTTCGTGGACAGACCACGGCCGACGTCGAGGCCCGCTTCGGCGCCCCGCAGCAGAAGCTGGAGCCGCGCGGCGGCCAGAAGCGCCAGTGGCCGGTGATCCATCGCTGGGTCTATCCGGGATTCACCGTCTACTTCGAGAAGAGCCGCGTCATCGACGTGGTCCTGAACAAGGCCTCTGCCGAGGAAATCGGCCCGAAGCCTCCCATCCGCTGACCGGCGCCCCACGCGCCCCGTAATCCGATGACCGATGCCTATCGCTTCCCCGCGGAGTGGGAACCCCAATCCGCGGTCCTGATCGCTTGGCCGCATGCCGAGACCGACTGGGCCGACCGCCTCGCCGATGTCGAGGAAACCTACGTCGCCCTGGTGGCCGCGATCACCCGCTTCCAGCCCGTGGTGATCTGCGTCGCCGACGACGACCTGCAGACCTACGCCGAGGCCCGGTTGCGTTCCGCGCGCGTGGACATGGAGCGCGTGCGCTTCGTGCCGGCCGAATACGACGATACCTGGCTGCGCGACTCGGGCCCCATTACCCTGCGTGACGGCGACCGCTTCAAGCTGCTCGATTTCCGTTTCACCGGCTGGGGCGGGAAGTACGAAGCGAGCCGCGATGACCGCCTGGTCGGAGAACTTTCCGGTCTGCAGTTGTTTCATAATTATTTCGTTCAAAGCATTGATTTTGCTTTGGAAGGAGGCGGCATTGAGACCGACGGTGCCGGCACATTGCTGACCACGTGGCGGTGCCTGCACGAACGTCATCCGGATGCGTCCCGCGAGGAACTCACGGACAAGCTGGCGCGCTGGCTGAAGCAGGACCGGGTGCTGTGGCTGGATCATGGCTATCTGGAAGGCGACGACACCGATGCCCACATCGACACCCTCGCCCGCTTCGCACCTGGCGACGCGATCGTCTACCAGGCCTGCGACGACGCCAGCGACGTCCACCATGCGGAACTGCAGGCGATGGCCGCCGATATCGCCGCGCTGCGCACCGCCGACGGCCGCCCGTACCGCCCGTTCCCGCTGCCCTGGGCGCAGCCGGTGATCGACAACGGCCGCCGGCTTGCCGCGTCGTATGCGAACTACCTCATCATCAATGGCGCCGTATTGATGCCGGCGTACGGCGATCCTGCCGACGACCAGGCCGCTGCGGTGCTCGCCGAAGCCTACCCGGACCGCGAGATCGTCCAGGTGCTGTGCCGTGCGCTTATCTGGCAGAACGGCAGCCTCCACTGCATCACCATGCAACTGCCGGCAGGCCTGCTGGGTTGAGCGCAGTGTCGGTGCCACGGCTCGTGGCACCGTGACATCAGTTGGGCGCAGATTGAACGCTTCGTTTACATCTCGCTCCGGCTGATCACTGATAACCACCGTTTCCCCTGATCGAGGAGACGGCCGTGTATTCACGACGCAAGTTCCTGACGACCACCGCGCTGGCCACCGCCGGCCTCGGGCTGGTGGCCTGCCGCGACGCCGCCCAGGCCGGCGGCATGGACGCGACACGCGGCGCTTCTTCCAAGGCGGCTCCCGCCCCCGTTACGCTGGGCCCGCTGAACACCCGCGCCATCCCGTCTTCGGGCGAACGCGTCCCCGTCATCGGCATGGGCACCTCCGGCAGCTTCCAGGTCGGCGAAAGCGCCGCCGAGCGGGATCCGTTGCGGGAAGTGCTGACGCGCTTCTTCGCCGCGGGTGCCACCCTGATCGATACCGCCCCCACCTACGGGACCGCCGAGGACGTGATGGGCGCCCTGCTGGCGGAGCAGAACCTCACCGCCAAGGCCTGGCTGGCGACCAAGCTGTCCGGCGTGACCGGGCGCGAAGCCGGCATGGCGCAGTTCGAGGACACCCTCCGGCGCCTCAAGACCGACAAGGTCGCGCTGCTGCAGGTCCATAACCTGGGCGACCTGAAGACGCAGATGGCAGTCGCACGGGAACTGAAGGCACAGGGCAAGGTGAATTACGTCGGCGTGACCCACTACGTCGAACGTGCGCAGGACGAGCTGGCCGAGGTCGTGCAGGCGGAGAAGCCGGACTTCCTGCAGATCAACTATTCCGTCGTCAGTCGTGGTGCGGAGAAGCGCGTGCTGCCGCTCGCCCAGGAACTCGGCGTCGCCGTGCTGATCAACCGAGCGTTCGAGGACGGCAAGCTGTTTGCGCAGGTCAAGGACAAACCGGTGCCACCTGCGTTGGCGGAGGCTGGCGTGTCGTCGTGGGCGCAGGCCTTCCTGAAGTTCGCCCTCAGCCATCCGGCGGTGACCGCCGTGATTCCTGCGACCGGCAAGCCCGACCGGCAGACCGACAACCTGAAGGCCGGCACCGGTCCGGACCTGACCCCGGCGCAGCGCGATGCGCTGATCGCCGCGCTGGCCTGAGCCGATGCCGACCCCTCCCGCGCCCGGCATCGCCGGCTGGCTCGCCCGCCTGTTCAATGTCCGCGACCACGAAGTGCCGGTCGTCGGCGCCGGTCTGGCGATGTTCTTCCTGCTGTTCGCCGGCTATTTCATGTTGCGGCCCATCCGCGAAACGATGGGCGTCGCGGGCGGTGTCGACAACCTGCAGTGGCTGTTCACCGGCACCTTCGTTGCCACCCTGATCGTGCTGCCGCTGTACGGCTGGATCGCGTCGAAGGTGTCGCGGCGGCGGATCGTGCCCTGGGTATTCGGCATGGTCGTGGCGAGCCTGCTGGGCTATGGCGCGGCGATGCTCGCGTGGCCGGACGACCTCTGGCTGGCGCGCACCTTCTACATCTGGGTGTCGGTCATCAATCTGCTGATGATCTCGCTGGCGTGGAGCGTGCTGGCCGACGTGATGGAGAGCCACGAGGCCAAGCGCCTGTTCGCGCTGATCGCCGCGGGCGCGAGCCTGGGTGGCCTGGCCGGTCCGCTGCTCACCACCTTGCTGGTGAAGCCATTGGGGCACGGCGGCCTGATGCTGGTCTCGGCGGTGCTGATCGGCGCCAGCGCGGCGACCGCGACCTGGCTGCATCGCTGGCGCGACCGTCATCCGCTGCCCGCCGGCGCCAGTTCCTCCGAACAGCGGCAACGACCGCTGGGCGGCAATCCCTTTGCCGGCGCGACCGCCGTGTTCCGCTCGCCCTATCTGCTGGGCATCGCGTTCTTCGTGCTGCTGCTGGCGACGGTCACCACCTTCCTTTATTTCGAGCAGGCCAAGCTGGTCGCCGAGCGCTTCGCCAGCAAAGAGGAACAGACGCAGGTCTTCGGCCTGATCGACACCGTGGTGCAGACACTCGCCATCCTCAGCCAGTTGTTCATCACCGGTCGCATCGCGCAGCGCCTCGGCGTGGGCGTGCTGCTGGTGGCGGTGCCGGTGATCATGGCCGGTGGCTTCCTGTGGCTGGCGCTGTCGCCGGTGTTCGCGGTGTTCGTCGTGGTGATGGTGGTGCGGCGCGCGGGTGAGTACGCTTTCGTGCGGCCCGGCCGCGAGATGCTCTACACCGTCGTGCCGGCAGAACAGAAATACAAGGCGAAGAATTTCATCGACACCGTCGTCTACCGCGGCGGCGATGCGCTGAGTGGCTGGGTCAAGCGGGCGCTGGACGTGCTCGCCGACCATCCCGCTGCCGCGATGTTCATCGGCGCCAGCGTGGCGGTGGCCTGGGCAGTCACCGGCGTCGCGCTGGGCCGGCGGCAGCGGCGAATGGAGGCGACCAGCGGCACGCCCTGAACCCGCGCATTCATGACCGGGACGCCTGCCGTCACGGGGGACGCGGTACCATGCGCCCTCCCCCCGATACCCCCGCCTCGCACGATGAGCCGCACCACCCTGCCCGTTGCCCTGATCCAGGAAAAGAACCACGGCGATGCCGACGCCAACCTGTCGGTGATCGAAGCGCGCGTCGCCGAGGCGGCCAAACAAGGCGCGAAGCTGGTGCTGCTGCAGGAGCTGCACAACGGCGCCTACTTCTGCCAGCACGAGTCGGTCAACGAGTTCGACCTGGCCGAGCCGATCCCCGGCCCCAGCACCGAACGCCTCGGCAACCTGGCCAAGCAGCATGGCGTCGTGCTGGTGTCGTCGCTGTTCGAACGCCGCGCGGCCGGGCTGTACCACAACACCGCCGTCGTCTACGAGAAGGACGGCAGCATCGCGGGCAAGTACCGCAAGATGCACATCCCGGACGATCCGGGCTTCTACGAGAAGTTCTACTTCACGCCGGGCGACATCGGCTTCACGCCCATCGACACATCGTTGGGTCGCCTGGGCGTGCTGGTCTGCTGGGACCAGTGGTATCCGGAAGCCGCTCGCCTGATGGCGCTGGCCGGCGCTGACCTGCTGCTGTATCCCACCGCGATCGGCTGGGATCCCGACGACGAACAGCCGGAGAAGAACCGCCAGCGCGACGCCTGGGTGCTGAGCCACCGCGGCCATGCAGTCGCCAACGGCCTTCCGGTGCTGAGCTGCAACCGGGTCGGCCATGAACCGTCGCCGTTGGGCGCGTCCGGCATCCAGTTCTGGGGCAACAGCCATGTGCTGGGTCCGCAGGGCGAATTCATCGCCGAAGCCGGCGGCGACGAGACCATCCTGATGGCCGACGTCGACCTGCAGCGCAGCGAACACGTGCGTCGCATCTGGCCGTTCCTGCGCGACCGCCGCATCGATGCGTACGGCGACCTGCTCAAGCGCTACATCGACTGAGGCTTGCGCGTGCCGCTGATCGTCCGAGATGCCACGCCGGCCGATGTGCCCGCCATCGCCGCCCTCTACGCGGACGAAGTCCGCGACCATGTCAACACCTACGAGTACGACGTCCCGGACGAGCCCGAGATGGCGCGCCGCATGCAGGGCGTGCTGGACGCGGGCTATCCCTACCTGGTCGCCGAACTCGACGGTGCCTTCGTCGGCTACGCCTACGCCAGCAGCTACCGCGCCCGCGCCGGCTATCGCAAGACCGTCGAGAACTCCGTCTACGTGGTGCCCGGCCACCAGGGCCAAGGCATCGGCGCCACGCTGATGCAGTCACTGATCGACGCCTGCGAAGCGCGCGGCTATCGGCAGATGATCGCCGTCATCGGCGAACCCACCAATACCGCTTCCATCCGCCTGCACGAGAAGTTCGGCTTCACCCTGGTCGGTATCTTCCGTGGCATCGCCTGGAAGCACGACCGCTGGCTGGACACCGTGCAGATGCAGCGCTCCCTCGGCGTCGGTACCGACGCACCTCCGAAAGACGAATGACGCGATGACCGAATCGATTGATGCCGTTGCCGATCCGCTGCATGGACAACCCCACGAGATCGTCGAGCGCGACGGCGTGCGCTACACCCTGCTCGGTACGGCCCACGTGTCGCGCGCCAGCGTCGATGCGGTGCGCGCCGCCGTCGCCAGCGGCGACTACGACAGCGTGGCCGTGGAGCTGGATCCGGGCCGCCTGCAGTCGCTGACCGATCCCGACACGCTCGCACGGCTGGACCTGGTGAAGGTGATCCGCGAGGGCAAAACCCACCTGTTCGCCGCCAACCTCGCGCTGGCCGCCTACCAGCGGCGCCTGGCCGAACAGCTCGGCGTCGAGCCCGGCGAAGAGCTCAAGGCCGGCGCACTGGATGCGCAGGCGCGTGGCCTGCCGGTACACCTGATCGACCGCGAGGTGGGGCTGACCTTCAAGCGCGCCCTGCAGTCGCTGGGCTGGTGGCAGCGGACCAAGGTCGGCGCCGGCATCCTGGCCAGCATGTTCGGCGACGACGAGGTCGGCGACGACGAGATCGAGAAGCTCAAGCAGGGCGACATGATGGAATCGAGCTTCGGCGAATTCGCCGCCGAAAGCCCGGAGCTCTACCAGACCATCATCGCCGAGCGCGACCAGTACATGGCGTCGGCACTGCGGCAGATCGCCACCGGCAAGCCGGTCGGCGCCACGTCGCCCTACCGCGTGCTCGCCGTCGTCGGCGCGGGCCACCTGCCCGGCCTGACCCGGCACCTGAAGGACGACACCGCCGATCCTGCCGAACTCCGCCGCTCGCTCGAGGTGGTCAAGGCCAAGTCGCGCTTCCCGTGGATGGAGCTGGTGATCGGCGTGTTCCTGATCGGCGGTTTCGCCTGGGGCTTCTGGCAGGGCGGCGTCGATGTCGGTTCCGACCTGCTGCTGCAGTGGGTGCTGGCGACCGGCGTCCTGGGCGCCATCGGCTGCGCGATCGCGGGCGGGCATCCGCTCAGCATCCTCGCGGCCTTCATCTCCTCCCCCCTGACGCCGCTGCATCCGGCGCTCGCCTCGGGCACGGTCAGTGCGTTCGTGGAAGCGACGCTGCGCAAACCGACCTATGCGGACTTCATGGCGCTGCGCGACGACGTGCAGACGATGCGTGGCTGGTGGAAGAACCGGGTGGCGCGCGTGCTGCTGAACTTCTTCCTGACCAGCCTGGGCACCGCCATCGGCGTGTGGACAGGCGGCCTGCGGATGCTCGGAAAACTCGTCGGCTGATCCTTCGTCCCGACGCGTCACCCAAAGAGAAAACCGGGCGATGCCCGGCTTTTTCCTTTCTGCCATGGCTCACTCCGCGTGCATGGCTGCGACGCTGCTGGCCGTCGCCGGAGTGCCGCCGCGTCCCTGCCTTGCGCGCTTGATCGTGCGTGCGGTGCCGCTGCGCAGGTCGTCCAGGATCGCGTAGATGGTCGGCAGGAACAGCAGGCTGACCACCGTCGAGAACGCCAGGCCGCCGGCGATGGCGCGTGCCATCGGCGCGTAGGCCGGGCCGTCGCCCGCCATCTGCGTGTTCGCCATCGCGATCGGCACCATCGCCAGGATCGCCGTGCCCATCGTCATCAGGATGGGGCGCAGGCGTTCGCGGCTGCCCTCGACCAGCGCATCGGTGCGCGACAGGCCACGCCGTCGCAGGTTGTTGATGTGCTCGACCATCACGATGCCGTTGTTCACCACCACGCCCATCAGCACCAGGATGCCGATGAAGGACATGATGCCGAACGTCGTGCCGGTCAGCGCGAACAGCCAGAACACGCCGAACACCGAGAACACCACGCCGCTCATGATCGCCGCCGGGAACAGCAGCGACTCGAACACCGCCGCCATGATGACGTAGATCATCACCAGGGCCAGGGCAGTCTTGAACAGCATCTGCCCCATCGCTTCATCGTCTTCCTGGAATGCGCTGCCGTCGAAGGAATAGCTGTAGCCGGCCGGGAATGCCATGTCCTTCAGCGTTTCCTCCAGTGCCTTGCGTGCGTCGGGCACCGTGACCTTCTCGGCCAGGTTCGCCTGCACGGTCACCGTCGTCTGGCGGTTGGTGCGCTGGATCTGTGTGGCCGACGGCAACACGGCCACGTTCACCAGGCTCAACAGCGGCACGGTGCGGCCGTCGGGCGCGCGCACCATGAAGCCGGCCAGGTCCTCGGTGCCGTAGTCCTCGGCTCCGGCGAAACGCACCCAGACCGGCACTTCCGTCTCGCCACGGCGGAACTCGCGCAGCGGCGCGCCGCGCAATGCCAGGCTGACGAATCGCGCCACTTCCTGCGCGCTGAAGCCGAACGCCGCCGCACGCTCGCGATCCACGCGCACGGTCAGCTCGCTGTTCTGGTCGCCGACGTCCACGCGCACGTCACGCAGTTCCTTGCGCTTGGCGAGGATGGGGATCAGGTCGTTCGCGATCTCGGACAGGGTCTGCGTCGAATCGCCGACCAGCTGGAAGGACACGCTCTGTCCTGGCTGGCCGCCGCCACCCTGCCCGCCGCCCTCGCCGTTGATGCCGATATTGGCGCGCGCCGACTTCGGCAGGTCCTTGCGGAGTTGTTCGACCAGCGGCTTGGTCTCGCTGGCCTTGTCGGTGTCGAACTTCACCTGCGTGCCGCCCCAGCCCTGCTCGCTGAAGTACGAGTACACCTGGGTGATGTGGTACTTCTCGCGGTTGGCCTGCAGGAACTGCTCTACCTTCAGCACTTCGTCCGACATCTGCTCCTTGGTGTAGGCGCCCTTCCACTGGTAGTAGAGCTCGGCTTCGCCGCCGCTGTCACCGCCGAACATGTCGAACTTGGTGAACTTGATCGGCACGAAGCTCACGACCACGATCAGCAGGATGCCGAACACGCTCCAGCCGCGATGCTCCAGCGTCCAGCGCAGGAAACCGGCATAGCGCTTCTGCATGCGCGGGATGATGCCCGTCTCCGTGCGCACCAGTGGCGGCGTCTTCAGCCTGGCGGAAATCATCGGGATCAGGCTTACCGCCACCAGCCACGAGGCCAGCAGCGAGACCGAGATGGTGACCGCGATCTGTCCCAGGTAGATGCTGAGGAAGTTGCGCTCGCCGAACAGGTTCGGCAGGAACACGATGCAATGGCAGATCGTGCCGGCCGACAGCGCGATCGCCACGTGGCGGGTACCTACGATCGACGCCCAGATGGGATTGTCCGGATATTTCTCGCGCTCCTGGTAGATGCTTTCGACGACCACCACGGCGTTGTCGACCAGCATGCCGATGGCCAGCAGCAGGCCCATCATCGACAGGATGTTGAGCGTCACGCCGGCGAAGTACATGAAGCCCAGCGTCATCACGAAGCAGATCGGGATGGCCAGCGTCACCATCGACACCGACGGCCAGTGGCGCAGGAAGAACCACAGCACCACGATCGACAGCACCAGGCCGATCACGCCCGCTTCCGCCAGTTCCAGCAGCGAGGACGTGACGTTCTCGCCCTGGTTCTCGATGATCTTGACCTGCACGTCGCTGAGCGAAGGCTGCGAGCGGATCGCTTCCACTTCCTTCAGCGCATTGCTGGACACTTCCACCAGGTTGGCGTTTCGCTCCTTGAAGATGTCCAGGCCCACCGCCGGCTGGCCGTCCAGGCGGCGGCCATAGTCCATGCGGGCCGGCTTCAGGCGCACGTCGGCGATGTCGCCGAGCCGCACGTTGCCGCTGCCGATCACCAGGTCGCGCAGCTGCTGCAGGTCGGTCAGCTCGCCCACCGGCTGCACGCGCAGTCGCTGCGGGCCGTCGCTGATGACGCCGGCGGAGATGGAGAAGTTGACCGCCTGCAGGCGCGTGGTCAGGTCGTTGAGGCTCAGGTTGTGCGCGGTCAGGCGGTCCTGGTTGATCGCGATCTCGACTTCGTTCGGCGGCGCACCCGACACGTCCACGCGGGCCACGCCGGGAATGCGTTCGATCCGGCGCTTGAACTCGCGTTCGATCATGTCGTACGCGCCGGTCAGGTCGGCCTTGCTGGCCAGGCGCACCCGCAGCACCGGCTGGTCGGTGGTGGAGAACTTGAAGACAAAGTATCGCTGCAGGTCCTCCGGCAGGTCGTCGCGGATCGCATCCAGCCGTTCGCGCGCTTCCGAGGCCGCGATGGCGACATCGCGGTCCCAGTCCGAGAACTGGATGAAGATCTGCGCGCCTTCCGACTTGGCGTTCGACTCCATCCGCTTGATGCCGGCCATCGTCGACAGCGCCTCCTCGGCCGGGCGCAGCACCGTGCGCTCGACCTCCTCCGGCGTCGATCCCGTGTAAGGCAGCGACACGAAGATGAAGGGCGGCGACACCTCCGGGAAGGCTTCCAGCGGCAGACGGATCGCCGCGATCAGGCCGATCACGAACAGCGAAATGAAGAACATCACTGCCGTGACCGGCCGCTTGATGCTGAACTCCGCGACGCTCATGCGGGCTCGCCCTCCCCGTGCGCCGGCATGGCCGCGGCCTTGCGGGCGCGACGGCCGCGTTCCAGGTAGTAGTCGTCGGCGCGGCGGTCCAGCAGGTCGTAGACCACGGGGATCACCAGCAGGGTCAGCAGCGTCGAGACCAGCAGGCCACCGATCACGGTGATCGCCATCGGCGAGCGGACTTCCGCACCCGGGCTGCCGAACAGCGGTGCGGCCGCCAGCGGCAGGAAGCCGAACAGCGTACACAGCGTGGTCATGATGATCGGGCGCAGGCGCGAGCGTGCGCCTTCGACCAGCGCTTCACGCTTGGCCACGCCGGCCTCGCGCAACTGGTTGACCTTGTCGATCAGGATGATGGCGTTCTTGGTCACCAGGCCGACCAGCAGGATCAGGCCGATGAACACCACCACCGACACCGGCGAGTTGGTCAGGAACAGCGCGGCGACCGCGCCGACCAGGGCCAGCGGGATGGTGAACAGGATGACGAAGGGATGCAGCAGCGACTCGAACTGCGACGCCATCACCAGGTAGACCAGGAACACCGCCAGGCCGAAGGCGAACAGCAGCGAGGTCACCGATTCCGCCAGTTCCTCGCCCTGGCCGCCGATATGCATGCCGACGCCGGCGCCGAGCGGATTCTCGGCGACCATCTTCTGCACTTCCTGCACCGCGCTGCCCAGGTCGATGTCGCGCAGGTTGGCCGACACGATGGCCACGCGCACCTGGTCGGCGCGATGGATTTCGCTGGGACCGGTGGTGGCGACCACGTCGGCGACCGCGGACAGGGTCACGGGGCGTGCACTGCCGGGATTGACGATCAGCCGGCGGATGCTCTCCACCGAGGCGCGATCGCCTTCCTGCGCACGCACCAGCACGTCGATCTTGCGATCACGGAAGCTGTAGCGGGTGGCGACTTCGCCACGCACCTTCTTCACCACCACGTCGGCGATCTGGCGCGTGGTCAGGCCCAGCGCACCGGCGCGCTCCTGGTCGAAGCGGATCTGGATTTCGGGGAAACCCTGCTCCACCGTCGACTTGACGTCGGCGTAGTGCGGATTGGTGCGCAACAGCGCCGCCAGCTTCTGGCCCGCGTGCTCGATGCTGGCCAGGTCCTGTCCACGCAGCTCGACTTCCAGCGGCGTGGAGAAGCTGAAGAGCTCCGGACGGCTGAAGTCGACCTGCGCACCCGGGTGATCCTTCATCGTCGCGCGCAAGGCTTCAGTTTCACGGGCTTCGATCGCCTCGTTGCCACCGTTGGCCATGACCACCGTCAGCTTGCCGATGTTCTCGCCGCTCTCGGTCGGGTTCGCATCCAGGCGCGTGCCGCTGCCGCTCACGCCGTACAGCGCGTGGACGCCTTCGGCGCCGGCATGCTTGATCTGCAGGTCGCGCACCAGCGCATCCGTCTTCGCCAGCGGCGTGCCCGGGGGCAGCTTCACCGTCATCTCGAAGCGGTCCTGTGCCAGCTGCGGGATCAGGTCCGCACCCAGCATCGGCACTGCGGCGAGCGCCACCACGAACGTGGCGGCAGCGAACGCCAGCACCAGCCACGGGCGATGCAGCGATGCAGGCAGCAGGCGCATGTAGCCGGCTTCGGCGCGGTTGTACGGTGCCATCGCCAGGTCACTGGCCTTGCGCATGACGGGACCCACCACGGCGGCCAGTCCGCGCCACGCGCGCACCACCAGCCAGGCAAGGCCGAACGACGCGCCACGACTGGCCGCACCGACGCCACGGCCCGTCGCCGCGAGCGGCTTCTGCCAGCGCGACCCGGGCTTCCACTCCGGATGCGGGGCTTCTTCCGGGAACGCCAGCGGCGGCCGTCCCTTCAGCGAGCTCAGCATCGGGATCAGCGTCATCGACACGATCAGCGAGATGGCGATCGCGATCGCCACCGTCATCGCCTGGTCGCGGAACAGCTGGCCGGCGATGCCCTGCACGAACACCAGCGGCAGGAACACCGCGATCGTGGTCAGGGTGGACGCCACGACGGCCATGCTGACCTCGCGCGTACCGACCATCGCCGCCTCAAGGATGCCCAACCCGCGCTCGCGGGCCTTGGCAATGCTCTCCAGCACCACGATGGAGTCGTCCACCACCAGTCCGGTGGCCAGCGCCAAACCACCCAGCGACATGACGTTAAGGCTCAGGTCCAGTTCGCCCATGAAGAAGAACGTGGTGACGATCGACACCGGCAACGACAGGCTGATGACGAACGTGCTCCAGCCATCGCGCAGGAACAGGAAGATGATCAGGATGGCGAGTACGCCGCCGATCACGGCATCCTTCTGGACGTCGGCGATGGCGTGCTCGATGAACAGCGACTGGTCGTCGATGACCGTCAGCTCGACGTCCGGCGGCACCTGCTGCTTCAACTGTTCGAGCTTCTTCTTCAGCCCCTCGGCCGTGGACACGGTGTTCGCGTCGCCTTCCTTGTAGATGGCCAGCTCGACCGCTTCCTTGCCCGCCAGGCGGATGATCGCCTCACGCTCCTTGAAGCCCTGGCGCACGTCGGCCACGTCCTTCAGCCGCACCGGCATACCGCCGGCGACCACGCTGCCACCGCCGCCCGAGGCACTCTGCACCGATGCAGCCGCCGCCATCGCTTCGGCCGACCCGGTGGAGGCCGCGATCGCCGCCATCTGCGCCGCCGCAGACGCGGCGGCGTTGTCGCCGCCGCTCT
This sequence comes from Pseudoxanthomonas sp. LjRoot206, assembly GCF_056175725.1. NCBI lineage: Bacteria > Pseudomonadati > Pseudomonadota > Gammaproteobacteria > Lysobacterales > Lysobacteraceae > Pseudoxanthomonas > Pseudoxanthomonas sp. LjRoot206. Next base: position 47,733 of record NZ_JBGFFI010000006.1, on the reverse strand, counting down.
GCGTGGTCACCAGCATCTCGCGGATCTCGTCGACCGTCGCGAACTGGTTGACCGTTCGCACCAGGTAGCGCTGCGAACCTTCTTCCAGGCGACCGCCGGAGACGTTGACGTTCTCCTGCTGCAGGCGCTGGATGACCGTGTCGATCGGCAGGTTGAGCTGGGCCAGCTTCTGCTGGTCGATGTCGACCTGGATCTCGTCTTCCAGGCCACCGCCGACCTTCACCGCGGCTACACCGCCGACGGGCTCCAGCTTCTTCTTGAGGTCGTCGTCGGCATAGCGCCGTAGCTCGGTGAGCAGGCGGATCGCGTCGGTGTCGTCCTTGGGCTCCTGCTTGTTGGACAGCACCAGGCGCAGGATCGGCTCGGTCGAGGGATTGAAGCGCAACAGCACCGGGGCCTTCGCCTCCAGCGGCAACTGCAGCACTTCCATCTTGTCGCGGACTTCCAGGCTGGCCTGGTCCATGTCCGTGCCCCAGGCGAACTCCAGCACCACGTCGCTCTGGCCAGTGCGCGACACCGACTTCAGCTTGCGCAGGTTCTTCACCACGCCGACGGCTTCTTCCACCGGCTCGCTGATGAGGGTCTCGATTTCGGAGGGCGCGGCACCGGTGTACTCGGTGCGCACCGTCAGCGTGGGGTAGCTGAGGTCCGGCAACAGGTTGACCTTCAGCGAGAACAGCGCGATCACGCCGAACAGGAACAACGTGATCCAGAACATCGCCACGGTGACGCGACGGCGGGTGGAGAACTCGACGAGTCCTCCGCCCACGGTGCCATCGCCCCCGGTCGCGTGGGGGTCGTGCTCCCCCGGTGCGTGGCCAGGCGAGCTCATTGCTTGCTTCCCGTGGTCTTGGCGGCTTCCGGCTTGGCGGCGACCTTCGCGGCTTCGGCGCCAATCACCTGCACGGCACTGCCCTCACGCAGCGCCACCTTGCCGGCGGTCACGACCTGCTCGCCGGCCTTCAGGCCTTCGCGCACCTCGATCCACTCACCATCGACGTAACCCACCTTCACCGGCACGCGCGTGGCCTTGCCGCCGCGCACCGCGAACACCGCGGGGTCGCCATCGTCGAGCAGCGCGATGCGCGGTACCACCAGCGCATCGGCGCGCTGGTCGTAGTCGATGCGGATGCGGCCGAACATGCCCGGCTGCAGCACGCCGTCGCTGGCGAACGAGCCGACCACGCGGAAGGTGCCGCTGCCGGAATCCACCACCGGGGCGATGCGGTCCACCGTGCCCTGGAACACCTTGCCGGGCAGCGCGTCCACCGCCAGCGCGATCGGCAGGCCGGCCTTCAACGTGGACAGTTCGCGCTCGGGCACGTTCAACGTGGCTTCCAGGCGCGACTGGTCGACGATGCGGATGATCGGCGTGTTGATCTGCACGAAGTTGCCGGACTTGATCGACCGCGACGCCACCACGCCCGAGATCGGCGCCGTGACCGTGGTGTACGACAGCTCCAGCGCCGCGGCGCGGTAGATGGCGCGCGCGTTCTCCAGGTCGTACTTGATCTGGTCCACATCGTTGGCGCTGATCATCTGCTGCTCGACCAGCTGCTGCGCGCGGCGGTAGTTGTTCTCCAGCTTGCGCATCTGCGCTTCGGCCTGGGCGACCTGCAGGCGCAGGCGGTCGGGGTCCAGCCGCACCAGCGCCTGGCCGGCGCGGACCACCTGCCCTTCCTCCACCAGCACGGCCAGGGCGACACCGGAGGTCTTGGCGACGACCTGGGACTCGCCCAGCGCCTCCAGCGCGGCGGTGCCGCTGTAGCTGGCGGCGACCGGACGATGGGTGACCTTGGCCACCTCGACCGGGATGGCATCGGGTTCCTTCGGGGCGTCGCCGTTCTTGGCCTGGGCCTCGGGCGTCGGGCCGCCTCCCTTGCAGGCGGACAGGACCAGCAGGCTGCACAGCACGGGGACCAGTGCGAGGCGCAGATAGGAACGGCCGGAATGGGGGCGGGGTCGGGACATGGTGCGGTACCGTGGTGGTGTTGTGGTGGTGTTGTATGAAGGTATATCACCCCTGAACGACTTCCATGCGCCGAAGGTCATGGTGACTTGCGTCGAGGTTCGTGCTGCTGCCGGCCCCGCTTTGCCGGCGACGGTGGATGTCGGCGCGACGGCTGATCGCCGGCGTTCCCGATGCGCGGGTTCCTTGCTGTTGCCAACGTCGTCGCGCACCGCTGCCAGGCAACCATTCGGCGGCAAAGGACGCGGCGGCGGGCTACGCGCACGGACCCTGCCTGTGCGCGGCATTCGGTCGCAGGCTATACTGCGTTCAGCCAAGCGCTGCGGTGGTCCGTGGCGCGCGCAACCTGAGAGTTCTCCGAGAATGATGCGACCGCTGCCGCTCGCCGCTTGCCTTGCCTTGGCCGCCCTTCCGCTGGCCGCCCTGACCGCCCAACAGGAAGCCCCCGCCGCCGCGCCGGCCGCCACTGAAGCCACCGCACCGGCTGCTGCTCCCGCCGCCAAGCCGCTGGTCGGCAATGCCGACACTGGCCGCACCCTCAGCTACACCTGCCAGGGTTGCCACGGCATCGAGGGCTACAAGAACGCCTACCCGAGCTTCAAGGTGCCGAAGATCGGCGGCCAGTCGGCCGATTATCTGGCCAACGCGCTGACTGAGTACCGCACCGGCAACCGCAAGCACCCCACGATGCAGGCCCAGGCGCAGAGCTTCTCCGACCAGGACATCGCCGACATCGCCGCTTTCCTTTCCACCGTCAAGTAAGCCCACCATGCCCAACGCCAAGCACGCCCAGCGTCTAGCCATCGTCCTGTTCGCGGCCCTCACCATGGTGGCTTGCTCGAAGGAAAGCACCGAGGCTTCGGCCGAGAATCCCGGCCATGCCAGCGGTCAGCATGGTTCCAGTTCGTCCGCCGGCCTGCCGAAGGGCCACATCGCCAAGGGCGAGGAACTCGCCAAGGCCAAGGGCCAGGCCACCGGTCAGAGCTGCGTGGATTGCCACGGCGCGGAAGGCAATGCGCCGATCGACGACACGTATCCCAAGCTGGGCGGCCAGTACGGCGACTACCTGGCGCATGCGCTGCAGGCCTACCGCAGCGGCGACCGCCAGCACGCGCTGATGACGCCGCAGGCCGCGAACCTCAGCGACCAGGACATCTCCGACCTCGCCGCCTATTTCGGCTCGCGTCCGTCGCAGCTGCGCGATCTGCACAACGTGCACAGGTAAGCCTGTCCCTATCGGAAATGCAGAACGGAGCCGCAAGGCTCCGTTCTTGTTTGCAGCTGCGGCAAAGCGTTCCGTGGGAGCGACCTAAGTCGCGATGAACCTCCGTGGCGCCCTATCGCGACTTACGTCGCCCCCGCACCACCCCCTCTTGCCACACACCTTTCATCATCGCGCAATCAGCTGTCGGTCGGAATCGGCGTGCGCTTGACCGGGATCTCCGGCGGCGGACGCGCCTTCGGCGGCTCGGGGAACAGGCTGCCCAGGCCGCAGCCGCCCCCCAGTTGCAGCACCGAGATCGAGCACTTCAGTTTCATGTTGGTGCCGGGGATCGGGATGTCGACCTCGCGCACGTTGCGCCGCACCCATTCGGCCAGCAGCGATTCGCTGGGGACCCAGTACTTGTCGAAGCTGGTGGGCTCATAGTCGTACGGTGGTCGCTGCAACCAGGTGCCCGCCTCTTCCAGCCGCTCGCGCGTCCACTGGTCGTTGCCGCCGCCCGGAGCGCCGCGTTGCGCCGTGGCATCACCGGCGTTGCCCGGCACGCGCAGGCTGCCGTCGGCGTTGTAGAGCCCGGCCTGGTCGCGGCCGTCGGCAGCGCTGTCGCCCGCCACGTTGCGGCGCGAATTGCCCCAGTCGTCCGTGCGTGCCGGCGTGCTCCACCCGCCGGGTTTCATTGCCGGTGCCGGGCCCGCATTGCTCGATGAAGGTGCCGTGGTGCCACGCGGTGCGGCGGTCGCCGTCGATGGTGCCCGTGTACTCGCCGTCGAAGGCGAGGCCGATGCCCCCGTCGTCGAAGGCGCGGCGACGGCAGGTGCAGGCGCTGGAGACGGCCGCGGCGAGGGCTCGCGGACCTCGGCCTGCCGCACGTTGCGCTCCCGCGTCGCGACAGCGCGCGGCGATACCTCGCGCGACGGTATCGGCACCGCGCGCACCTGCGGCGCAGGCGTGGCCATCTCGCGTTCACGGACCTCCGCGTCGCGCGTGGCCATCGCCGGCACGTCGACGGCACGCACCGGCGTGTCGCGGCGCACGACGGGCGCGGTGACCGGGGTGGGAATCTCGCGGGTGGGCACGCCCACCTCCCGCTGCGCCGGTTGCGTGATCTCCGGCTGTCGCGGCGTGACGGACGGCAACACGAAGGCGCGGGTCGGCTCGGCGACTTCGGTGACCTGCAGCGGTTGATCCGCGATCTCGGGGACCGGCACATCGCGCGGCGGAACCGGCGGCACGTCCATCGCCATGGTGGGCGCCGCGACGTCCGATGGCGGAGGCGACGATTCGCTCGGTTGCGGTTGCGGTTGCGGCTGGGCAGGCGCCGGCGTCGCTGACGGTTGCGCGACAGGCGCGGCGCTCGCCGTCTGCTCGGCGGCGGTTTCGCCGGCCTGCGTCGCGCCGCCCCTTTCTTCCGGGCTGCCCTCGCCGATCATTTCCAGCCGGACGCGGCTGCTGTCGCCGGCCTCCTCGGGCGGTGGCGGGATCTGCACCAGCGCCACCCACAGCAGGAACAGGAAGAACAGCAGGTGCAGCGTTCCGCTGGTGAACGCCGCGGCCCAGCGCAGCCAACGCTCTTCGCGCGGCGGCGGTCCCCAGCCCTGGTAGAACAACGAACGGAGCGCGTAGAACCGGCTGGGCAGGAACGGCGCCGCGCGCCGCGCCTTCGGCGTGTGGACGGCCAGCACGTCGAGGATGGCGTCGGCCTTCTCGCGCGTGATGCGGCCCAGCCGCTCCGGCAATGCGCGCAGCCACAGGCCCCAACCGAAAGGCAGGCGGGTCTGGCGTTCGAGGATGGGGGCCGCCTTGCGCGGCAACAGGTGTGCGATGACGTCGGTGGCGTTCGTCACCGGCGCTAAACTCCGTCAGGCCGCGTTGCCGCGGGGGATGTACGGCGCATCGCCGGTCCCGTGATCGGTCGCGTCACGGACCGCGGTGACGCCGGGCACGCGCGCCATCAGGGTCTTCTCGATGCCCTGCTTGAGGGTGACATCGGCCATGCCGCAGCCGTGGCAACCGCCACCGAAGCGCAGCCAGACCACGCCGTCGCCGCTGACCTCCTCCACCGCCACGCGCCCCTTGTGCGACGCCAGCTGCGGATTGATCTCGTTGTCGACCACCCAGCGCACGCGCTCGACCAGCGACGCCGCGTCGCCCGGCGCTTCGCCCTTGATGCGAGGGGCCTTGATGGTCAGCTGGGTGCTGGCGCCCTTCAGCACGTAATCGATGTCGGCACCGTCCAGCCAGTGCACGCTGGCGGCATCGACATACAGCGTGAAGCCATCGCAATCCACCGCCCACTCGTCGCCCGCCAGATCACGGGGCTCGGCGAACTCGAGACGCGCATCGGCCTGCGCCGTGCCGGGATGGACCGCGCTGAGGCGAACGCCCAGGCCGGGCAGCGCCTCGCGCTCGATCAGCTTGCGGAAGTGCGCCTGCGCGCTGTCGGAAATCTGGATCATGCGGCTATTCTAGCCCCCTGCCCCACGGGCATTCACGTCCACAGGCCGGTCGTCGTGGTTCATTCAGACTGGTCGCCCAGCAGGAGTTGCGCCATGTCCGACCTGATCCCCCTCGCCCGCGCGCATTGCGTGCCGCTGCGCGGCAGCGAACACCGCCTGCCGCCCGCACGCATTGCCGAACTGCTGCCGCAGGTCCCCGGCTGGGAGGTGGTGGAGGACGGCCATGCGCTGCTGCGCACGTTTCCGTTCGACAACTACTACGAGACGATGGCGTTCGTGAACGCACTCGCCTTCGTCGCGCACGCCGAGGATCACCACCCCGACCTGGGCGTGCATTACAACCGTGCCGTCGTGCGCTACTCGACGCACGACGTGGGCGGCCTGAGCGAGAACGACTTCATCTGCGCGGCCAAGGCCAGCGCCCTGCTGGGAGACTCCTGATGGAACGTCGCACCAACGCATCGTCCCTGCTGCTGCTCGCCGTTGTGCTGGCGCTGTCGGCCTGCGCGAAGAAGGCGGAAGAATCCGCGACGCCGCTCGTCGCGCCGACCGAACTGGCCGCGATCGACACCCCGCCGCCCGCCTATCCGGCCGAAGCCGAATGCAACAGCGAAGGCGGCACCACGGTGCTGCGCGTGACCATCGAACGGGACGGCGTCCCGGCACGCGTCGCCCAGGTGCAGAGCAGCGGCAACGCCGCGCTCGACAAGGCCGCGCTGGCGGCCGTGCAGACGTGGAAATTCCGCGCCGCCACGCGCAACGGCCAGACGGTCAGTCACACCATCAACGTGCCGGTGACGTTCCCGCCGGTGCTGGAGAAGCCGACGCGGTGTTTCGCGCAGGGCGCAGGCTGAGTTGGTGTTTCCGATGCGCGTCGGTCTGGCGGTCATGTTGGTGGGCTGTGTCGCCGCGAACGTCAGCTCCGCGCCGAACGCCCTGCCACCGCCACCTGTCGCGCCAGCGGAAACGCCACCCTATGCCGAGCTGTCCGTCAGCGTATCCGCCACCCGGTCAAATACGCTTCCGGACGATGCTGAACTCAACCGGCTACACCTCGAGACCAGCGACAACGGCGGGCTACGCGCACAGGCGTGGATCCGCCACGATGAGCTTGAGCAAGCAGACGAGGCCTCGTCCACGGCTTGGCTCGGAGGCGGTGAACTGCATCTGATCGTCCCGCTCAAATCCTCGGTTTCGCCGTTCGCACCCCGCTGCTGCCTGGCGTATTCCCGTGTGGACCTCAGGTTGAGCGAAATCTCGTCTTGGCCCCGATCGGTGATGTTGCATATCGAGCGTCCGCAGCTGCACCTGCTCGACACTCGACACATTCCAGAGCCTTAACCCAGTTGGTCGAGCGCTGAAGCCAGATCGTCGGCCAAGGGCGCATTGAGCACGTAGGGCGTCCTGCCCCCATCCAATGCGAACTGCAGCGACGCGGCGTGCAGGAACAGACGCTTGAGTCCGACCTGCTCGCGCAGGCGCTTGTTGACCGCCGGATCGCCGTACTTGTCGTCGCCGGCCACGGGATGGCCGATGTGCTGGGCATGCACGCGGATCTGGTGGGTGCGGCCGGTCTCGATGCGCACCTCGCAATACGAATGCCCGCCACGCCGCTCGAGCACGCGGAAATGGCTCAGCGACGGCTTGCCGTCGCGGTGCACTTGAACATGGCGCTCGCCGCCCTGGCGCAGGCCGATGTGCAGCGGCGCGTCCACGCTCATCACGCCATCCGGCATGCGGCCGACCAGCAGGGTCAGGTAGCGCTTCTCGATGCCGCGGGTGCCGTCCTCGCTGTCCTCGCGCAGCAACGCCTGCAGTTCGGACAGCGCCGAGCGCTTCTTGGCCATCACCAGCAGGCCGGAGGTGTCGCGGTCCAGCCGGTGGACCAGTTCCAGCGTCTGGTTCGGCCGCAGCGCGCGCATCGTCTCGATGGCGCCATGGCTGATCCCGCTGCCACCGTGGCTGGCGACGCCGGTCGGCTTGTTGATGACCAGCAGGCGCTCGTCCTCGAACACGATGGACGCCTCCATCCGCTTCAGGAAGCCGCTCGGCGGCGCGACCTTGTCTCCTACTTCGACGAGACTGACGGGCGGAATCCGGACCTCGTCGCCGCCTTCCAGCTTCCGCTCCGCCTTGGCCCGGCCGCCGTTCACCCGCACCTGGCCGCTGCGCACCAGCTTGTAGACCAGACTGCGCGGCGCGCCTTTCAGCTGGCCGAGCAGGAAGTTGTCCAGCCGCTGCCCGCCCCTGTCCTCCGGCACCGTGACCGTCCGCACGGCGGTCTTGGCGCCTGCGGCCGGCTTCTCGGAGGGGGGGCTGGGGTTGGAGCCGTTCATTCTGTTACACTCGGAGGGCGAGATAAGGGTTTGATTTCGCAGGGAGTTGCAGTTGGGCCAGAAGCCCGTCTCCCCGCGATTCCGGCAAGTGCGCGGCCACCGCCCCAGGGGCGGCCATGTTAGCGGCTGATCGGCAGGCCCGGATACCGCCGGGTGCGTGACGGCACCTGATGCTGAACATGTCCCGCGTGGCGCCCCCTTCCGAGGGAAGCTGCCTCCGGCCCCGCAACACCTATTAGAAAGAAAAGCGCTCCCGCGGCCTGCCGTGGTGTCGTAGCGCTGGAAACCCGAATCTGCCCCGCTGCGCCTGCGCAAGGGGCGGTGCAACGTTCCAGAGGCGAAACCCCATGGCGTTCCGCGCGGTAGCAGCGCGCGAGGAACGCACAATGAAACGCATGTTGATCAACGCCACGCAGGCAGAAGAGCTGCGCGTGGCCATCGTCGACGGTCAGACCCTGTACGACATCGATATCGAACAGCCGTCGAAGGAACAGAAGAAGTCCAACATCTACAAGGGCCGCATCACCCGGCTCGAGCCCTCCCTGGAAGCCGCCTTCGTCGATTACGGCGCGGACCGCCATGGCTTCCTGCCGCTGAAGGAAATCTCCCGCGATTACTTCCAGGCCGGCGTCGACCACAACAAGGCCGGCATCCGTGAGCTGCTGAAGGAAGGCCAGGAAGTCGTCGTCCAGGTCGACAAGGACGAGCGCGGCAACAAGGGCGCCGCCCTGACCACGTTCATCTCGCTGGCCGGCCGCTACATGGTGCTGATGCCGAACTCGCCCACCGCCGGTGGCGTGTCCCGCCGCATCGAAGGCGACGACCGTGCCGAGCTGAAGAAGGCGATGGACGCGCTGGCCATTCCCGACGACATGGGCGTGATCATCCGCACCGCCGGCGTCGGCCGCGACGCCGAAGAGCTGCAGTGGGACCTGGACTACCTGCTGAGCGTGTGGAAGGCGATCGCCGAAGCGGCGCTGACCAAGCCGGCCCCGTTCCTGATCTACCAGGAAAGCCGCCTGATCGTGCGCGCCCTGCGCGACTACCTGCGCAGCGACGTGGGCGAGATCCTGGTCGACACCGACGAGCTGTACGAGACCGCCCGCGAGTTCATGCAGCAGGTCATGCCGCACAACCTGCGCAAGCTGAAGCCGTACAAGGACGACATCCCGCTGTTCAACCGCTTCCAGATCGAATCGCAGATCGAAGGCGCCTATGAACGCAACGTCCGCCTGCCCTCCGGCGGCTCCATCGTGGTCGACCAGACCGAGGCGCTGACCGCCATCGACGTCAACTCGGCGCGCGCCACCAAGGGCGGCGACATCGAGGAGACCGCGTTCCATACCAACATGGAAGCGGCCGAGGAAGTGGCCCGCCAGCTGCGCCTGCGCGACCTGGGCGGCCTGGTGGTGATCGACTTCATCGACATGTCGAGCAACAAGCACCAGCGCGAAGTCGAGAACAAGCTGCAGAACGCGCTGAAGTACGACCGCGCCCGCGTGCAGATCGGCCGCATCTCGCGCTTCGGCCTGCTCGAGATGAGCCGCCAGCGCCTGCGTCCGTCGCTGGGCGAGTCCAGCCAGATCGTCTGCCCGCGCTGCGAAGGCCATGGCCGCATGCGCAGCGTCGAATCGCTGTCGCTGTCGATCATCCGCGTGGCCGAAGAGCACGCGATGAAGGACAACACCGGGCAAGTGCTGATCCAGGCCCCGCTCGAGATCGCCAACTTCCTGCTCAACGAGAAGCGCAGCGCGCTGCGCGAGATCGAGCAGCGCCACGACGCGCCGGTCATCATCGTCGCCGACGAAGCGCTGCACACGCCGCACTACGAAGTCACCCGCATCCGCGAGAACGAGCTCGGCGAAGAAAGCAGCAAGCCCAGCTACCACCGCGGCACCCAGCGCAAGCTGCCGGTGCATGCGCTGACCAAGGCGCAGCTCAACATCCCGGCCGCGCCCGCCGTCACCCACGTCAAGCACACGCAGCCGGCTCCGGTGCGCGAAGAGCGCGAGGCGCCGGCTCCGGTGGCCGCACCCGCACCGGTCGTGGCGCCGGTCGCCGTCGCCGCGCCCGCCGCGGGCGGCGTGGTCGGCTTCTTCAAGCGCCTGTTCGGCGGTGGCGAAGCCGCGGCACCAGCCCCGCAGGCCCGCCCGCAGCAGGACAACCGCCAGCGCAACGATCGCAACAACAACGGCCGTCGCGAGAACCGCGACAACCGTGACAACCGCGGCCAGCAGCAGAACCGTGGCGGCAAGCAGGACAACAGCCGCCGCGACGAGCGCAACAAGGGCCAGAACGCCCAGGGTGGCAACGCCCAGCAGCAGAAGCCGCGCAACGAGCAGCCACAGGGCCAGAAGCAGCAGAAGCCGCAGGGCCAGCCGCAGAACGCCCAGGGACACGCACCGCAGCAGCCCAAGGCGCCCAAGCAGCCGCAGGGCCAGCAGGGTGGCAAGCCGCAGCAGGACGGCCAGGGCCAGCGCCAGCCGCGCGCGCCGCAGCAGGATGTGGCCGCCAAGCTCGCCGCACCGGTCGCCGCCGATGCGGTGACGACGGCTGCCGCCGTGGCCGTTGCCACGCAGGACACCGTCATGCGCACCGCCGCCGCCCCGGCGCCGGTTGCCGTTGCTGACGTGCCGACGATCGACACCGACGCGACGCAGGTGATCGCCGTCGACGGCGAGGCCGCAGCGTCCGCCGACGCGGGCGACACCGGTGAAGGCGGCCGCCGCCGCCGTGGCCGTCGTGGTGGCCGTCGCCGCCGTCGCGGCAATGGCGAAGCCGGTGCCGCAGGCGAAGAAGGCATGCTGGCCGACGATCTGGGCAGCGACGACGACGCACCCGTCGCCGACCGTTCGCAGCCGGAGTTCGACTTCGACGACGAGGAACCGGCCGTGGCCGCGCCGCGTGCACCGAAGCCGCACGCGGCTCCCGCCGTCGCCGCTGCTGCACCGGTCGTGTCAGCAGCACCGGTCGTGGCCGCCGTGGTCGCAACGCCGGCGCCGGAGACCGTCGCCGACCCGACGCCCGCCATCGTGCCCGCGCCGGTCGTGGTCGAGACCGCTGCGGCCGCCGAGGTCATCGAGGAAGTGAAGGCCGAAGCCGCCCGCGCGCAGCCCGAGGTCATCGCCACCGTGCAGCACGAAGCCCCGGCCGCCGTCGCCATCGTCGACTCGGTCAAGGCCGAGATCGCCGCCGAACCGGCGCCGGTGGTCGTCGAGGGGGTCGAGACGCCCGCACCGGTCGTGGTCGTGGCCGCCCCGGTCGAGACCGTGGAAACCGTCGTGGAAACCCCGGCCGTCGCCGTGGTACGCAACGAGCCCGTGCAGATCGATCTGGTCGACGCGGTCAACGAGGCGACCGCGGAAGCCGAGGCGCCTGCCGAGGCCGTCGCACCCGCACCGGTCGCACCGAAGCCCGCCAGCGCGCCGGCCACCGGTTCGCTGTTCTTCGTCGCCGACGCCGACACGCCGCCGTCAGTCACGCGCAGCCTGTTCGAGCCCGTGGTCGCCCCGGTCAAGCCGGCCGACGATGTCGCACAGGCCGACAAGCAGGACGATGACACCACCGAGAATCGCAACGCCTGACGCGCTGCGACTCCTCCGATGTCGGAAAACACACTGGCCGCGCGAGCGGCCAGTGTCGTTTCAGGGGGAGCTATCAGCGCGGGATGGGCATCAGATCGTCGTCCCAGCGGTTTTCAACGGCCGTGTGGCTGTTCACGCTGGGACCCATCTTGCTCTTGCGGCCATGTCAGCGGCTCGCACGAGCAATGGATTCCAGCGTGAACAGCCATACGGCTGTTGAAAGCCGCTGGAATGACGGGATAGGAATGACGGGATAGGAATGACGGGATTGGCACGACGGAGGTGCGAGGACGGGTTCCCGCTCCCGGATAGTCGCGGTCGCGCACGGAGCGTGCGCATACCCGATCAAAGCGCGCGCGTCGGGTCCATCAGGCCCCACTGCGCGGCCAGGCGCGCCAGGGCGATGTTGTCCTGCACGCCGGTCTTCTCGAACAACCGCGTCTTGTGCGTGTTCACCGTCTTCGCGCTCAGGCTCAGGCGGCGCGCGATCTCTTCCTGCCGCAGGCCCTGGGTGAGCAACATGGCCACTTCCAGTTCGCGCGGCGACAACGCGTCGAACGGCGAGGCATCGCCACCGACCGTGTGCAGCGCCAGGTTCTGCGCCACGTTGCTGCCCAGGTAGCGCTTGCCACGCGCCACGTCGCGCACGGCGCGGATCAGTTCCGCGGCATCGCCGGCCTTGCCGAGGTAACCGGACGCGCCGGCTTCCAGCAAGCGCTTGGGCAGCGGACCGTCTTCCAGCACCGACACGATGATCACGCGCACGCCGATGTCGGCGCGCACGATGCGTTCGGTGACTTCCAGTCCGCTGTAGCCCGGCAGATGCAGATCGCACAGCACCACGTCGGGCTTGAGCTGGCGCACCAGCGGCAGCGCCGCTTCGCCGGTATCCGCCTCGCCCACCACTTCGATGTCCGTATCGGCACCGAGGATCAGGCGCATGCCGGTGCGCACCAGGGCGTGGTCGTCGATCAGGAAAACGCGGATGGTCATGAAAACGGCTGCCTTCGAAGGACGGGTCGAGCGTAGGCGGGCCGTCCGTCGCCGCGCAATTAACATTGTATCGGGTGTCGACACGCTACATGCGTGTAGATCCATCCGGTCGGCGGACGACGTGCGGCATACTCGGGCTTTCCACGCGTCGTCACCGGGGGTTCCACCATGCGCCACGTCCGCCGCAGCCTGCGCTGCGCCCTGCTCCTTTCCCTGTTCGCCAGCGTGCCGGCCTGGGCCGACGACGTTTCCGGCCGCTGGCTCGGCCAGGTCGAGGCCATCAGCAAGGGCGACGGCACCACCGCACGCGGCGATGCCATCGGCGCGCGACTCGACGCGATGGGCATCGCGTGGAAGCGCGAGGCGTTCGAGCAGCAGGGACAGGCCGGACAGAATCTCGTCGCCGACCTCGGCGGACCGGACAAGGCGCCGCTGCTGCTGATCGGCGCGCACTACGACAAGGTCGCCGTCGGCCACGGCGCCACCGACAATGCTTCCGGGGTGGCGGCCGTGCTGGAGCTCGCGCAGGCATTGAAGGCGAAACCGCTGGCGCACCATCGGGTGCAGGTGGTGTTCTGGGACCTGGAAGAGAAAGGCCTGCTCGGCGCGCACGCCTGGGTCGGCACCGCCGGACGCGAGAAGCCCGCGCTGTACGTCAACTTCGATGTCTTCGGCTGGGGCGACACGCTGTGGATGATGACGCCCGCCGCCGAGGGCGACAGCCTGCTGGTCGCCGCCCTGCGTGCCGCCAGCAGGCACGAGAAGCTCGGCTTCGCGCCCGGCGACAAGTACCCGCCCACCGACCACCTGGCCTTCCTCAAGGCGGGCTGGCCGGCGGTGTCGTTCTCGCTGGTCGGCGGCGACGAGATCGACCCGATCCTCGCCGTCTTCGGCGGCGGCAAGCCGGCGCAGGTGCCCAAGGTGATGCAGGTGATCCACAGCGAACGCGACACCGCCGCCGAGCTCGACGCAAGGCGCGTGGACGACGCGCTGCGCGTGGTCGAACAGGGCCTGCGGTCCTGGGACGCCTCGGCCCACTGATCCGCCGGAGTCCGGATACGCAAACGGGCCCTTGCGGGCCCGTTTGCGTTGGGGCGAGAACACGCCTGGCTCTCCGGGCGGCGACGGTGTCGGACTCGCGGTCCACCGCCAGGCGCAGCACGGAACAGGGGGTGTCCGGAGTAGCTGCGTTCGGTTCTCTCGTGGTGCCCTGGGTGTCAGCCTTGCGGCTCGGTAGCAGGGGAGCGCGGGAGGCAGAGGGGGTGGATCCGCCGCCCGACCACTGGTTACCGTTGTACGGGCCGGAATGCGAAGACCATGTGTAGACCATTCAGTCCGACCGCACAGTTTTCTCACGCCGTCTCGACATGGATTAATCGGCCGAAACGGCAGGCTGCACGTATGCGTCCACATCACGGTGCTCTCCGTAACGTGCTGTACAACAGGCCACGTCACTGCTCCCCATGATGACCTTCGATCTCTTCCACGATCCTGCCGACGACGGCTCTTACGAGCTGTCGATCAACGAATCGCCCCCCCTGCATTTCCCCACCCCGGGCGCCGCGCTCGGGTACGCCGTGAAGCTGGCCAACCAGCGCCACCAGCAGGGGCTGGACTACGCCATCAACATCGAAGGCGGCGACGGCCGCTGGCGCCTGTTCGAAGGCTGGCGGCTCTGCGCCTGAGCCGAGGTCGTTGCCGGCACGATCCTGTCAGCATGCGGTGAGTCCGCCCGCCCGCAACATGGCACGCTGTCGCTCCCTTCCCGCGATCCGGCTGCTATGACCGCCTCCCCCGCTGTCCGCTTCCGCGCCCTGCATGCACAGGGCCTGCTCCGCCTCGCCAACGCCTGGGATGCCGGCACCGCCCGGTTAATCGAACACTTCGGCGCGCCCGCTGTCGCCACCACCAGCGCCGGGCTCGCCTGGGCGCAGGGCTATCCGGATGGCGACGCCCTCGACGTCGACGTCCTGCTGCACGCGGTCGCCAGCATCACGCGCGTGGTCCGCGTACCGCTGACGGTCGATGTGGAAGGCGGCTATTCGGACGATCCCGCCACCGTCGCTGCGACCGTACTGCGGGTCGTGCACGCCGGCGCGGCCGGCATCAACCTGGAAGACGGCGCCGGCGATCCCGCCCTGCTCGCCGCCAAGATCCGTGCGATCCGCGAGGCCTGCGCCGCGCACGGCGTCGACGTCTTCATCAACGCGCGCACCGACGTCTATCTGCGCGGCCTTGCCGCCGAAGGCGCGCGTGTCGAGGAAACCCTGGCGCGCGCGGCGCGCTATCGCGACGCCGGCACCGACGGCCTGTTCGTACCGGGGCTGGTCGAGGCCGACGCCATCCGCGCGATCGCCGCGCAATGCGGACTGCCGCTCAACGTGATGCTGCGGCCGCAGCTGCAGGACCTCGCTGCGCTCGAAGGCCTCGGCGTGCGCCGCATCAGCACCGGGTCGGCGCTGGCGGAATCGATGTACGGGCGGCTGGGCGCGCAGGTCGGCGCCTTCCTGCGGGACGACACCACCGCCCTGCCCGATCCGCAGGCCATGGGCTATGGCGCGATCAACGGGCTGTTCGGCTGACGGGTAGGATTTTTCCTACAGACCACCGGGGCGACACCCGACTGCGAATGTGAACGGCGTGGGCGACCATACGTGCGTCCCCGGCAGCACGCCCTGCAAAGGCCAGGCATGGCCGCTCTGCAATGGAATTGGGCGCTGCCTTGAGCAAGCAGCACTGCCGGAGCCGGGGACTCCCCCTTTCAGACCCGATCGCCCATGGTCGGGTTTTCTTTTGCCCGCGCCTCAGCGCGCCCAGAGCTCCGGCGCCTGCGCCAGGCCGAACAGCACCAGCGCCGTCGCCGCGATCAGCAGCCACGCCATGCTCCGCACGACCAACATGCGCATCGCGGATCTCCTTTCCCCTGGATACGAGATCGACTATCGCCACGTACATACGGCGAGTCAAACGTAAATGCATTAAGCGGCGATGGCCGGCCGCGGATCCGCCGATGCGTCCTCGGTCGTGCCTCGCGCGGCGGCCAGGAACTCGCGGCCCCAGCGCGACAGGTCGTGGTGACGGACGATTTCGAACAGCCGGCGCTGGCGGTCCTCGCGTTCGCCGGTGGTCATCGCCAGCGCCTGTCGCAGCGTGCGCGCAAGGTCGGCCGGATCGTGCGGATTGGTCAGCACCGCGCCCTTCAGTTCCGCCGCTGCGCCGGCGAACTCCGACAGCACCAGCACGCCGTCGCCACCATCCAGGCCCTGCACCGCGACGAACTCCTTCGCCACCAGGTTCAGCCCATCGCGCAACGGCGTGATCCACATGACATCGGCGGCGGCGTAATGCGCCACCACGTCGGCGAACGGCAGCACGCGCGAGAAGAAGCGCACCGGCGTCCAGTCCAGCTGCGACAGCCGGCCGTTGATGCGGCCCACCGCCTGCTCGATCTGCTGCTGCAGCGGCCGGTAGACGGTCATCTCCTTGGCCGCAGGCACGCACACCAGCACCAGCGTCACCTCGCCGCGCAGCTCGGGCGATTCGTCCAGCAGGCGTTCGAACGCGTGCAGCTTCTGCAGGATGCCCTTGGTGTAGTCCAGCCGCTCGATCGACAGCACCAGCTTGCGCCGGCCGATCTCGTCGCGGATGCGCGCGATGTCCTCCGCCACCTGTTCGGTCTCCAGGCTGGCGCGGATGCGGCCCACGTCGGTGCCGATCGGATGCGCGCCGATGCGCACCGTGCGCCCGTCGATGCGCAGCTCGGTGGCCATGTCCTCCACGCCGACCGCGCAGCCGAACGTCAGGAAGCGCGGCGCGCACGAGGCACGCGCGGTCACTTCCACCGGGAAGGTGCTGCGCACCGCATCGGTGAAGTTCTCCGCATGGCGCGGGATGTGGAAGCCCACGTAGTCGCAGGCCAGCAGGCTGCCGAGGATCTCGCGGCGCCACGGCAGGATCGCGAAGATGTCCGCCGACGGGAACTGCGTGTGGTGGAAGAAGGCGATCTTCACGTCCGGGCGCAGCTCGCGCAGCACCGACGGCACCATCCACAGGTTGTAGTCGTGCAGCCACACCGTCGCGCCGGGCGCGGCCTCGGCGGCGGCGGCTTCGGCGAAGCGGCGGTTGACGCGCTTGAACAGCGCCCAGTCGTCCTCGCTGAAGCGCGCGCGCTCCCAGAAGCTGTTGATCACCGGCCAGAACGCTTCCTTCGAGAAGCGCTTGTAGAACACGTCCACCTCGTACTTCGTCAGCGGCACGTGGGTCGCGGTCAGGCCGGGATAGCGCTCCGCATCGACCGGCGCGCGCGCCTCGATCGGCGGCGCCTTCGGATCGTCCACCGTCCACGCCACCCACGAACCCGGCTGGCCTTCGCCGAAAAAGCTCAGCAGGCTGGGAATGATGCCGTTCGGCGAACTGTGGGGCCGGCGCACGCGCTGGCCGTCGACGATGTGCTCCTCGTACGGCAGGCGGTGGTAGACCATCACCAGCTCGGCCTTGCCCGGCGGATGCAGCGTCGGCGTGTAGTCGTCGGCATCGAGCAGCGCGAAGTGCGCCATCGCCTGCAGGATGCCGCCGCAGCCCGGCGCGTCCGCATGCAGCACGTTGTCCATACCGGCGGTGGCGGCGACCAGCGCCGGCTCCGAGTCGCCCACGCAGACGCCGGGAAAGCCTTCGCCGTACATCGACAGGTCGTTGAGCGTGTCGCCCGCGACCAGCACGCGCGCAGGCTCGAGTTCGAGTTCATCGACCAGCGCCGTCAGCGTGCTGCCCTTGCGCGTGCCGCGCGGCAGGATGTCGAGGTAGCGGTCGGCGGAATACAGCACCTCGCAGCCCAGCGATGCCGCGACCGCCTCGACCTCGGCCTGGATGGTCGAGAGCTGTTCCGGGTGGCAGTAGTACGAGCAGCGGCGCTCCTGCGGCACTTCCTGGCGCACCAGCATCGGGAAGCGGCGCATCGCGTCGGCGACGACGTGTTCGCCCGGCCAGCGCGATTCGATCTGCGACTGCAGCGGCTGGATCGGCTGCATGTCGGCGGTGCGCAGCACGGTGGCGCCGACATCGCAGATCACGTAGTCCGGCGTGGGCAAACCGGGATCGGCGAGCAGCGGCAGGATCGCCTCGCGCCCGCGCCCGGTGACCCAGGCCAGCTTCACGTCCGGATGCGCGTCGACCAGGTGGTAGAGGCGCTTGCGCGCGTCGGCATCGCCGGCCAGGAAGGTGCCATCCAGATCGGTGGCCAACAGCAGCGGTTGCGAGGGGGTTTTCAGCAGGGTCATGCGGGTGCACTCCAGAATGGGGAGATGCCGCGCACAAGGCACGACGCGAAGGCGTCCACGGACGCCGGCGGGGAACGTCATCGCATCGGAGGAAAGCGCCGCGGTCGGGCGCAGGAAACGAGGTGCCGCGTGCCAGGCACGCTGCGCGCGGAAGCGCTGCAGATGTGCGTCCGTCCCCGAAGCGTGGACGCGGACATCGACTGATGCGATGCAGCATTGTAGTCCGCATCTCACATTGAGAGGTCAACGTGATGTTAAGAATGTTAAATCGATACGCGTCGCAGGCGTTCTACGCACGTCAGACGCGGATGGCGGCCTCGATATGGCGAACTTCGGCGTCTAGCAGAAGTCACTTTTGCGGCTGAATGATGCGCTCATCCATCAGCAAGCTCGGACATTGCATCGAAATGATGCATTGATCCATCGAAACGACGGAACACTGGATCTAAACGATGCATGGATCCATCACGACGATGGAACGCTGGA
Organism: Pseudoxanthomonas sp. LjRoot206; assembly: GCF_056175725.1. Taxonomy (NCBI): domain Bacteria; kingdom Pseudomonadati; phylum Pseudomonadota; class Gammaproteobacteria; order Lysobacterales; family Lysobacteraceae; genus Pseudoxanthomonas; species Pseudoxanthomonas sp. LjRoot206. Next base: position 29,411 of record NZ_JBGFFI010000006.1, on the reverse strand, counting down.
TCTAAACGATGCGAGGATCCATCAAGACGATGGAACGTTCGATCGAAACGATGCATCGCTCCATCGAAATGATGGAACGTTGGATCGAAATGATGGGCTGCTGCATCAGAAAGACGGAGCGACGGGTCGAAACGATCCTCCCGCCGATCGCCGGAGTCCAACGCCGGATCTTTCAGGGCGCGATGATCTTCATCAGCGCGACGGCGGCAATGCCGGCCACCAGCCAGATGGCGACGCGCTTGATGACGCCGCCGTCGAGGCCTTCCCTGCCCTCGGCATTGCGGGTGGGGCTGATGCCGACCACCAGCACGTGCATCGGCAGCGCGATCACCAGCAGGAACGCGAACACCCAGTACATCGTCTCGTCGCCGAGCCTCGGCCAGATCAGGGGCATCACGATGCCGGCGAAGAGGCCGGCAATGGCGGCGGTGATGGGGGTTGGGGTGAGTTTCATGCGCCAAGGCGTCCGGACGAATCGTTGCTGCAGTCTAGCCGGCGCATCGCGTGCGTGGCGCAGATACGCACTGGCAAAAAGTCGTAGGCCGTACGCACTCGGGGAGATGCGTCAGAGCTCATGCAGTGTGGAGGCGCCGGGTGCTGCCTTTGGCCTTACCGGGGCTAAGCTACTTCTTGCCCCGGCCCCCTGCGACCCATAAGCTCCCTACATCACACGGAGGTAAATGGAATGACCGCACTTGACGAAGTCTTTGGGGTAACTTCGCGCCCGATCCGTTCTTATGTAGAACGGGCGCAAGTCGATGACAGCTTCCGCGAAGCGCTAGGGGCCAACAAACAAATTATTGTTTACGGATCGTCCAAGCAGGGAAAGACGGCGCTCGTCTCGAAGCACCTCCCGTATGATGACAACATACTGGTTAGCCTCACCCCCAAGTTCCAGCTTATCGACGTGTATCAGTCGATACTGTCGCAAGCTGGCGTCAAGATTGTCGCATCTACGACGGAGAAGAGCGGCACCGAGCAGAAGCTTTCGGTTGGATTAAAGCTCAAAGCCATGATCCCGGTATTCGGTGGCGGCGAAGCAGCTACAGAAGGCACCACAGCTGCAAATTCCGGACAGGATGTCACTTACGTAGAAGTGCCTGCCAACCTCGAACTTCCTCAATCCATTTCCGATCTACTGAAGAAGGTGGATTGCGAAAAATGGGTAGTCATGGAGAACTTCCACTACCTTACCGACGAGGTTCAACAGCAGTTTGCTTTCGACTTACGCGCGTTCCAAGAGCTAGGCGTCAAGTTCGTCATCCTCGGTGTCTGGCGCGAACAGAATCGACTGGCTCAGTTCAACGGCGACCTCCTAGATCGAACTATCGAGATTCCGGTCGAACCTTGGATCGAAGAAGATTTCAAGCGTGTCGCAAATGCTGGCAGCGTGGAACTGAACATTAGTTTTGGGGAAGATCTAGTAGATAAGACCATCGAGGCTTCCTTCTCAAGCATCGGTGTATTTCAAGAACTTCTGAAACACATTTGTACTTCGGCCGGCGTACTCAACCGAGGATTTCTGCCACGCCGGATCGACGACGCTGAGCATCTTCGCAGTGCGATCCAAGTCAAGACCCGCGACTACGGTGCGCGCCACGAGCGCGCATTGAATGCAATCGCGGCTGGATTGATCTCGGGCGGCGTCAAAGGCGACCAGCTACCTTTATATCTTCCTTACTACTTGGTCCGCGTTATCGTCAGCCACGGATTTGATGGAATTTCGACCGGTGCGAGGAAACAGGTGCTGTGGGAATGGATCCGAGAGATCCACCATCGTGGCGGAGACGTTAGAAACAGCGATATGACGTACCTGCTAGGCAACTTGGCGAAACTTCAATCCGTCAAGGCAATATCTCCACCAATTTTTGCTTATGACGTTCAGCAGAGAACACTTCAAGTCGTCGACTCGACATTCTACTTTTTTATCAAACATGCTGACGCTACGGAAGTGATAGACGCCATCCAGAACCCACTGGAAGACTGAGAATTCCCGCATGAACGAGTACACGCTCAAGCGCCTTCTCGGTGGCATCGCCAATGGGCGAGACGCCCCGCTAGATTGGCAGAACATCGCAGAGTGGCTGGAACCTGGAGCCGAGGGAACTTGCGTATACGAGAAGAGAGAGTTCTTCCACGGGGGCGACAAGTTTTATGTTTGGGTCGCGGCCGGCGTTACGCAAGACCAGTTCCTTTCCATCATGTTCTGGCATCGGGAAGTGTATCGGGGCGATTTAGTTGCAGCGCAGAAAGAGATACTCCGCGAAAGCATTTCGTCAGCCATGAGCTACACGAACGTCATCCTAGTTGTTGGGTATGCGGCGCTAGTCGCTTTGCTCAGTCAAGGAAAGGATGTTTTCACACCGCTCACCTATTTCTCCGCAACTATTTGCACAGCTATTTCGGTGGTCGCCTTCATCTTGTGGGAGATATTTGGGATGGTTGTGCGCTCCACGATCAACATCAACATGGCGAAAGCGGTCAACGACGAGTTCACCTACATCGAGAGGGTTCGCGCTCACCAAGAACAGGTTGCGACCCTAATGCGCTATTTCCAGCCGTCTTGGATAGCGACCGTCGGGGTTGCCGCCGGATTCGGTATTGCGGCGTTCGTCATCATGCTGTCGGGCTATGTACACGCAGCTTGGTTAGCCCTATAGGGTTGTTGGCAACGTTGTTGGCAATGCCTCTGGCTTCAAATAATTACGCATCAGAATCAATGCCTTGCGCGTTGATCTGGCGGAGAGAGTGGGATTCGAACCCACGGTAGGCTTACACCTACGGCAGTTTTCAAGACTGCTGCCTTAAACCACTCGGCCATCTCTCCGTTGTCACTACCCTACCGCGGCGCTGCGCGCCGTACGGCAGTTTTACCATCGACCTGCGGTCGATGTTCGCTCCGGCCTGCGGCCTTCGCGTCAAGACGGCTGCCTTAAACCACTCGGCCATCTCTCCGGTGTTGCTTCTCGGGACTCGCTGGTCCGGTTCGCAGGTTCGAATCCTGCCCCCGCTACCATGTTTACCCTACCCGGCCCCTTGCAGACCGACGCGCATTTTCGCACGAACCCCGCCGCCGTGGCCTACGACGCCTTCTTCACCTTGGCGGCCTTGGTGTTGTCGATCGCCATGGCGATCGCCTTCTCCTTCTCCTCGGCGCACTTGCCACCACAATCCAGCCGCGACGACTCGATCTGCTGCGGCAGGTGCTCGGCCAGGAAATCGATGAACACCCGCACCGCCGGCAACATGCCCCGGCGCGAGGCGAACACCGCGTGGCAGATGCCCTGCGGCAGGCTCCATTCCGGCAGCACCACCTCCAGCTCGCCCTTGCGCACGGCCTCCGCGCATACCGTCTCCGGCAGCAGCGTGATGCCGTAACCGTCCTTCGCCATCGACTGCAGCAGCGGGAAATCGAAGCCGGCCAGGCGCGGATTCAGTTCGATGCGGCGCACCTCGCCGTTGGGACCGTGCAGCTCCCAGCGCTGGCGCGCCTCGTCCTCGCTGATGCTCAGCGTCACGTGCTCGGCCAGGTCTTCCGGCACCTTCGGGCGGCCGGCGCGGTTGAGGTACTTGGGACTGGCGACCAGCAATTCCTGGATCTGGCCGAAGCTGCGCATCACCAGGCTGCCGTCGTCGTCCAGTTTGGCGCGCACGCGCAGGGCCACGTCGTAGCCCTCGTTGATGATGTCGACGCGGCGGTTGTTGACGTGCAGCTGCAGCCGCACCTTCGGGTACTTGTCGAGGAAGGCCGGCAGGATCTTCGGCAGCTGCATCTGCGCCACCGCCACCGGCACGCTGACACGCACCACGCCGCGCGGTTCCGCGCTCAGGCGGTCGACCACTTCGCGCGCGGCCTGCGCTTCGGCCAGCATCGTCTGCGCATGGCGGTGCACGCTGGTGCCGACGTCGGTGACGGCGAAGCGGCGCGTCGAGCGCTGCAGCAGGCGCACGCCCAGGTCGGTTTCCAGCTGGCTGATGCGCCGGCTCAGGCGGGACTTGGGGATGCCCAGGGCGCGCTCGGCCGCGGCGAAGCCGCCGTGGTCCACCACCATGGCGAAGTAATAGAGGTCGTTGAGGTCGTGCTGCATGAAATAATTCCGCCTTTAGAACAATCAGTGACGTAAGACTACGTTTATCCCACCAATGCAACGACCTACAGTGATCTCCAAGGCGGCACTGGCCGCATCCGACTGGAGTACCACCGTGAAACTATTGCATATCGACAGCAGCGCGCTGGCCGCCAACTCCGTCAGCCGACAACTGACCGCCGCCATCGTAGCCCGTTGGCAGGACAGCGTGCCCGGGCTGGAGGTCACCTACCGCGACCTGGACACCGACCCGCTGCCCCACCTGACCAACGCCGTACTGGGTGGGGGCGATGCCGCCGCCGCACAAGCCAGCGAGGCCGCCATGCAGCAGTTCCTGGCCGCCGACGTCATCGTGCTGGGCGTGCCGCGCTACAACTTCGGCGTGCCGTCCACGCTGAAGGCCTGGATCGACCGCGTGGCCGTGGCCGGCCGCACCTTCAAGTACACCGAGAATGGCCCGATGGGCCTGGCCGGCGGCAAGAAAGTCATCGTGGCCGAGGCCAGCGGCGGCGAATACGCCGGCACGGCGATCGACTTCGTGGCGCCTTACATCAAGCAGGTGTTCGGCTTCCTGGGCATCACAGACGTGGAATTCATCCGCGCCGAGCGCTTGGCCTACTCGCCCGAGCACAAGGCGCAGGCCATCGAAGCCGCGCTGGCCAGCATCCCCACCCCGCTGCGCCAGGCCGCCTGACCGCATTCTCGGCCCGCGCTGCCTCCTGTTGCAGGAGCGGGCCATGCCCGCGATGCCTTTCGCGCGATCCAGGGAAGAGCATCGCGCCCGAGGGCGCTCCTACAGACGGCTGGCTACCCTCGAGCGTTGTAGGAGCGGGCCATGCCCGCGATGCCTTTCGCGCGATCCGGAGAAGAGCATCGCGTCCGAGGGCGCTCCTACCGATGTCCGACCATCCTCGAGCTTTGTAGGAGCGGGCCATGCCCGCGATGCCTTTCGCGCGATCCTGACAAGAGCATCGCGCCCGGGGGCGCTCCTACCGATGTCCGACCACCCTCGAGCGTTGTAGGAGCGGGCCATGCCCGCGATGCCTTTCGCGCGATCCTGACAAGAGCATCGCGCCCGAGGGCGCTCCTACAGGCAAGCGGGAGGGGCGGTTTGCTCAGGCGATCTGTTCCGCCCCACCCATATACGGGCGCAGCACCTCAGGCACGGTGATCGAGCCGTCTTCGTTCTGGTAGTTCTCCATCACCGCGATCAGGCAGCGGCCGACGGCGGTGCCGGAACCGTTGAGCGTGTGCACAGGCTCGGGCTTTCCCGTGGCCGGATTGCGCCAGCGGGCCTGCATGCGACGCGCCTGGAAATCCTCGCAGTTGGAGCACGAGGAAATCTCGCGGTACATGTCCTGCGACGGCAGCCAGACTTCCAGGTCGAAGGTTTTGGTGGCGCCGAAGCCCATGTCGCCGGTGCACAGCAGCATGCGGCGGTACGGCAGGCCCAGCTTCTCCAGCACGGTCTCGGCGGCGCGGGTCATGCGCTCCTGCTCGTCGTAGCTCTCGGACGGGCGCGCGATCGAGACCAGTTCCACCTTCTCGAACTGGTGCTGGCGGATCATGCCACGCACGTCGCGGCCGCCGCTGCCGGCCTCGGAGCGGAAGCACATCGAATGCGCGGTCATGCGCAGCGGCAGGCGGGCGTCGTCGAGGATCTCGTCGCGGACGATGTTGGTCAGCGGCACTTCCGAGGTCGGGATCAGGTAGCGCGTGTGTTCGCCCAACTGGGTGGCGAACAGGTCTTCCTCGAACTTCGGCAGCTGGCCGGTGCCGCGCATCGAGTCGGCATTGACGATCACCGGCACGCTGGTTTCTTCGTAGCCGTGCTCGTTGGTATGCAGGTCGAGCATGAACTGCGCAAGCGCGCGATGCAGGCGCGCCAGCTGCCCGCGCAGCACGGTGAAGCGTGCGCCGGACAGCTTGGCGGCGGTGTCGGCGTCGAGCCAGCCGTGGCGGGCGCCGAGTTCCACGTGGTCCTTGACCGCGAAGTCGAACGTGCGCGGCGTGCCCCAGCGGTGCTGCTCGACGTTGCCGGCTTCGTCGCTGCCGACCGGCACGCTGGCGTGCGGCAGGTTGGGGATGCCGAGCGCGATGGCCTCGATCTCGCTGCGGATCTCGTCCAGCTTCACTTCCGAGGCCTTCAGCTCGTCGCCGAAGCCGGCCACTTCCGCCATCAGCGCGGCGACGTCCTCGCCCTTGGCCTTGGCCTGGCCGATGGCCTTGGAGCGGGTGTTGCGCAGGTTCTGCAGCTCCTCGGTACGCTTCTGGATCTGCTTGCGCGAGGCCTCGAGGTCGGCGATACGGGACACGTCCAGGTCGAAACCGCGGGTCTCCTTGAGGCGCTGGGCGAGTTCGGCGGGCTGGGTGCGGAGCAGGACAGGATCGAGCATGGAAACAGCAGTCTGGCGTGGGAAGCCCGCATTATCGCCCATCTGCGACCGCCTGCCCGCGCGGTTAACGGCGCGTGTGCAAGAATCGGCGCGTCTTTCCCGGTGATCCCCATGTCGGCCCAGCAACCGCACGACCCGCACTTCACCTTCCGCCTGCCCCGCACCGCCCTGCGAAACGCCGCGATCGCCTTCGGCATCGGCCTGCTGCTGTTCGTGATCGTCTGGTGGGCCAGCCGCGATGACGGCTTCTACACCCCCGAAGCCGCTGCGCCGGGCAACAAGCCGCTGCCGATCGCGGCGCTGCCGGAACCGTTGTCCACCGGCGCGGGCGCCAGCGGCATGGAAGAGCCGGCGCCCCGCCCCGCCCCCGAGGAACGTCCGCAGCTGGTCGAGGAAACGCCGATGCCGGCGCCGGTGTCGGAAACCCCGTTGCCCGCCACGCCGACCGATCCGACGGCGCCGGCCACGCCGGTCGCGCTGGCCCCCGGCGACGTGCCGGTGCCGATCCCCGGCCAGACCCCGGCGCCGGAATATCCCTCTTCCGCGATGCGCAACGGCGACCAGGGCACGGTGATGGTGCGGGTGGAAGTCGGCGTCGACGGCCTGCCGACCTCCGTCGAAGTCGCGCAGCGCAGCGGTTCGCGCGACCTTGATCGTGCCGCACTGGCCGCAGTGCGTCAGTGGCGCTTCCAGCCGGCGCAGCGTGATGGCCAGCCGGTGCCGGGCGCGGTGACGGTGCCGATCGATTTCAAGATGCGGTGACCGCATGGGCCATGCGCGATCGCTGAAACGCATCGCTGCCTGGTCGGCAATCTCGTTGATCGTCCTCTGCGCTTGCGCATGGTTCTGGTCCACGCGCAGCCCGTCGTTCGACGACCCGTTGGGCGACGAGCCCGGCCAGACCTGGGTGAAGGGGCGCGGCTACTCCCATGCGGTACGACTGATGGACTCCGGTCGCTACACGATGCAGGTGCAGTGCGACATCTGCGCGGAGCCGATCCAGTCGGGCACGTGGACACGGCAGGGCCACGCGTTCGTACTGCGTCACGCATCGGGTTCGATCGCGATGGAGCTGGTGCCGGTCAGCATGATGGGATGCGACGCGCTGGCGAGACGCGGCGAACAGAACGCTCGTGTCCCCGGTGGCGTCTACTTCAAGCAGGACGATCGCTGCGCGGATGCACTTTGACGACGCGTACGCATTGCTGAACCGTCGTTCCGCTAGCTGAACTTCGGCCGGCTCGCTTCATTGCGGAATCACGCATCGCAAACATCCCCAAGCAAAGACTCGGCACCGTTCCAACGCGGAACCCACAACGCGAAACGGAGGTTCACATGTCGATGCCCACCAACAACGAATACCGCGCCCCGGATACCGTCGAAGACACCACGGTCGAACCGCGTCGCACCACCTCGCCCGTCCTGCTGCTGTTGCTGGCCTTCGCGGTCACCGCCGGCGGCCTGATCTGGTGGAGCCAGTCGCGCGCCCCGGCCGAAGCCCCGGTCGCCACCGTACCCGGCAGCGTGATCGACGATCCGGCGATGACCACGCCCGCCAAGGAGCGTGCAACCGCTAGCGCCGAGAAGGCGCGCGCCGAACGCGCGGCCGCCAACCGTCCGGCTGCGGTCAGCCGCGACGCCCGCCCGATGGCCGGCAACGCCGAGCCCAAGTATCCGGCTTCGATGCTGCGCGCCGGTGTCGGCGGCACCGTCGTAGTGCTGGCCGAGGTGGATGCCCAGGGCAACCCGGTCAATGTCAGCGTGGTCGAACGCAGTGGCGAACGCGAGCTGGATCGCGCAGCGCTGACCGCCGTGAAGCAGTGGCGTTTCGAGCCGGCCATGCGTAACGGCAAGGCCATTGCCACCAGCGTGAAGGTGCCGGTGGACTTCAAACCCATCTAACCGGCTTCACCTAAGCTCCCCACACGGAGCGGACGAGGAAAGGAAAGGGGGACGCGGGCAAGGCGTCCCCCTTTCTGCGTCCGGGTTTGCGGGCTGCTTCCTGTAGGAGCGACGTAAGTCGCGACCGTAGACTTTCCACATACGCAAGCCGACGGCTTACCCGAGTTCTCGCGCTCCGACGTCCATGATTCGTCGAGATCGCGGTCGCGACTTACGTCGCTCCTACAGAAAGCAAAGCGTCACGCCTTGCGCAGCGCGAAACCGGCACCGGTCGCCAGCGCGTCGTAGTCCGGGAACGAGGTCGCCACGTTCGCCACGTCGCCCACGCGCACCTCGCCCTGCGCAAGCTGGCCCGCGATGGAGAACGCCATCGCGATGCGGTGGTCGCCATGGCTGTCGACCGCGCCACCCTGCAGCGGGCCCGGGAAGATCGTCGCGCCGTCCGGCGTCTCGTCCACGCGCAGGCCGAGCGTGCGCAGGCCGTTGGCCATCGCGGCGAGACGGTCCGATTCCTTCACCCGCAACTCGGCCGCGCCGCGCACGACGGTGGGACTGTCGGCGGCGGCGGCGGCCACGAACAGCGCCGGGAACTCATCGATCATGTCGGGCACCAGTGCTTCCGGCACGGCGATGCCGCGCAACGGCGCATGGCGCACGACGAGATCGGCGACCGGTTCGCCGCCATGCTCGCTCGCGTTCTCTTCGGTGATGTCGGCGCCCATCAGGCGCAGCGCCTGCAGCAGGCCGGTGCGGCGCGGATTCAGGCCGACCGCGCGCAGGCGCAGCTCCGAGCCCGGAATGATGCTGGCCGCGACCAGGAAGAATGCGGCCGACGAGAAATCCGCGGGTACCGCGATGTCCGTCGCCACCAGGCGCTGGCCGCCACGCAGGCGCGCAAAGCCCGGCGAGAAATCGATGTCCACGCCGAACGCCTTGAGCATCCGCTCGGTGTAGTCGCGGGTGGGATGCGGCTCGCGCACGATGGTTTCGCCGTCGGCGTACAGGCCGGCCAGCAGCACCGCCGACTTCACCTGCGCGCTGGCCACGTCCAGCGTGTAGTCGATACCGGTCAGCGGCTGGCCGCCGTGGATGCGCAGCGGCGGCAAGCCACCCTCTTCGGTATCGATGCGTGCGCCCATCGTCGACAGCGGACCGGTCACGCGGCGCATCGGGCGCTTGGACAGCGAAGCGTCGCCGACCAGCACGCTGTCGAAGCGCTGCGCGGCCAGCAGGCCAGCGAGCAGGCGCATGCCGGTGCCGGCATTGCCGCAGTCGAGTTCGCCGTCCGCTGCCTTCAGGCCATCCACGCCGACGCCGTGCACGATGCGGCGCGACGGCGACGGCGTTTCGATGCGCACGCCCAGCCGCGAGAAGATCGCCGCGGTGGCGCGCGTGTCTTCGCCTTCGAGGAAGCCGTCGATGGTCGAGGTGCCATCGGCGAGTGCGGCGAACATCACTGCCCGGTGCGACACGGACTTGTCGCCGGGGATATCGAGGGTGCCGCGCAGCGCTTGGCCGACAGAGGCGATCCAGTCTTGTTGTTTCATCGCTGTTCGTTACGGGTCTGGAAAGTGGAGGAGCGCGCTGACTCGAGGTGGCGACGGGCTTTCCGTCGTCCCGGCGAAAGCCGGGATCCATTCTGTCTTTTGCCTTTCGCAAGGTCAGCAAGAGCAAGATGGATTCCGGCTTTCGCCGGAATGACGGCGCTAGTCGCTACGGGTGTCGCTATAGGTTCACGGCACCGCGACGGGATACGAACCCAGCACCTTGATCTGCGCAGAGTGCTGCTTCAGGTCGGCCAGCGCTTGCTTCATCGCCTCGTCGTCGATGTGGCCGGCCAGGTCGATGAAGAAACCGTACTCCCACTTGGCGTGGTGGGACGGGCGCGACTCGATGCGGTTCATGCTGATGCCGTGGCGCGCGAACGGGCTGAGCACGTCGAACAGCGCGCCGGGCTTGTCGTGGATGAAGACCAGCACCGAGGTGCGGTCGTGGCCGGACGGCGGGAAGATGCTGCGGCCGATCACCAGGAAGCGTGTGGTGTTGTCCTTGTCGTCCTGGATCGGACTCATGACGACCTTCTTCAGGCCGTACACATGCGCCGCGCTCTCGCCGCCGATCGCGGCCGCATCGTCGTTGCCGCGCGCGCGGCGCGCGCCTTCGGCATTGCTGGAGACCGGTACCTTCTCGACCTTCGGCAGGTTGGCGCGCAGCCAGCCCGCGGTCTGTGCGAACGATTGCGGATGCGCGTAGATGCGCTCGATGTCGTCGATGCGGCCGGTGCGCGACATCAGGAACTGGTGCACGCGCAGCTCGACTTCGCCGCAGATCTTCAGGTCGGAGGTGAGGAACATGTCCAGGGTGATCTGGATGGTGCCCTGCCCCGAGTTCTCCACCGGCACCACGCCGAAATCGGCATTGCCGCTGGCCACTTCCTGGAAGACCTCCTCGATGCTCGCCAACGGCAGGCCGTGCGCCGAGCGTCCGAAATGCTTGAGAACCGCCTGCTGACTGAACGTACCTTCCGGCCCGAGGTAACCGATCTTCAGCGGCTCCTGCTGGGCGAGGCAGGCGGACATGATCTCGCGGAAGACATGCACCAGCACTTCGTCCGACAGCGGACCCTCGTTGCGGTCCACCACCATGCGCAGCACCTGCGCTTCGCGCTCGGGGCGGTAGTAATCGACGGCGGCGGCGAGCTTGCCCTTGGCCTTGCCGACCTGGTGGGCGAAGACGGCGCGCTCGGCGATCAGCGACTGGATCTGCCGGTCGATGCCGTCGATCTTGGCGCGCACGTCGGACAGCACCGGGGCGGGCGTCGCCTCGGCCTGCTTGCCCGCAGCGGGCTTGGCGGTCTTCTTCGGCTTGCTGGGTTTGGTGGGCTTGGAGGCCATTCGCGTTTCCTAAAGATGCTTTCTGTAGGAGCGACGTGAGTCGCGACCGGAAGGTTGGTGGTCGCGATTCACGTCGCTCCTACAAGGACGTCACTCAACCATTGCGCTGCTGGAAGTCGCGCATGAAATCGACCAGCGCCTGCGCGCCTTCCACCGGCAGCGCGTTGTACAGCGAGGCGCGGATGCCACCGACCGCCTTATGGCCCTTCAGCGCCAGCAGGCCGGCCGCCTTGGACTCGGCGACGAAGCGCGCGTTGAGCGTGTCGTCGGGCAGGAAGAACGGGATGTTCATCCGCGAGCGCGCGGCCGGCGCCACCTCGTTGCGGTAGAAGCCACCCGAAGCGTCGATCGCGCCATAGACCAGCGACGACTTCACTGCGTTACGGCGGGCGAACTCGGCGACGCCGCCTTCGGCCAGCATCCACTTGAACACCAGGCCGGCCAGGTACCAGTTCCAGGTCGGCGGCGTATTGAGCATGGAATCGCGCTCGGCATGCGAGCGGTAGTCGAAGATGTCGGCGCGCGGCTGGCCGGCGCGTTCGAACAGGTCCTTGCGGATGATGACCACCGCCACGCCGACCGGGCCGAGGTTCTTCTGCGCACCGGCGTAGATGACGCCGTACTTCGACACGTCCAGCGGCTCGGAGGCGATCGACGAGCTGAAGTCGGCGAACAGCGGCACGCCGCCGACGTCCGGCGTATCGCGGAACTCCACGCCGTGGATGGTCTCGTTGGCGGTGATGTGCACGTAGGCCGCGCCCGGCGTGAGCTGCCAGGTATCGCGCGCCGGGATGTCGTGGAAGCCGCCCGGCTCGCCATCGGCGGCGATGTTGACCGTGCAGTAGGGTTTGGCCTGCTTGATGGCGGTCTTGCCCCAGTGCCCGGTCACCACGTAATCGACGACCTGCGCCGGCGCTGCGAAGTTCAGCGCCAGCAGCGCCTGGTGGGTCGTCGCACCGCCGGACAGGAACAGCACGGCGTAGTCGTCCGGGATGCCGACCAGCGCGCGCAGGTCGGCTTCGGCCTGGGCGGCCACCGCGATGAAATCCTGGCTGCGGTGGCTGATCTCCACGATGGACGCGCCGATGCCGTTCCAGTCGAGCATCTCGGCCTGGGCCTGCCGCAGCACCGGCTCGGGCAGCGTGGCGGGACCGGCACTGAAGTTGAACGCGCGCGTCATGGGGCACCTGCGAGAGAGGGTCCGTAGTATGCCGCAGTGCATCAGTTGCAGGGGCAACGATGCGGACGCCGGAGCATGAATTACGAACGCGCTGCATCCCATGCTCACCCTGCGGCGTATAAGGTGGACCCGTAACGTCGTGGCGGGAATTTTTCGGCGCCTGCAGCGTCCAATCGCCACGCCCCCCGTCTGGAGAACCCGATGTCCCTGCGCGATGCCCTGCGGATCCCTGCCGCCCAGATCACCGACGAGCGCGTCTACCTGGAGCGCCGGCGCCTGCTGCAGACGCTGGCGGCCGCCCCTGCCCTCGCCCTGGCCGGCTGCGCCGAGGCCGAACCGCCTCCCGCGCCCAAGATCACCGTGACGCCCGAGCAGGCGCGCTCGGGGTTCCGCACGACCGAGACGCTGACCCGCCTGGAGGACGTCAGCAGCTACAACAACTTCTACGAGTTCGGTACCGGCAAGGCGGACCCGTCCAACGCGCGCAAGACGCTGAAGACCTCGCCGTGGACGGTGGTGGTCGGCGGCGAGTGCGCCAAGCCCGGCAAGATCGCGCTCGAGGATCTCGTCAAGGGGCTGACGCCCCAGGAGCGCGTCTACCGCCTGCGCTGCGTCGAAGGCTGGTCGATGGTGATCCCGTGGCTGGGCGTGCCGCTGGGCGAGGTGCTGAAGAAATTCCAGCCAACCTCCAAGGCGAAGTACGTCGCCTTCACCACCCTGGCCGACCCGCTGCAGATGCCCGGCGTGCGCTACCGCTCGATCAACTGGCCCTACCGGGAAGGCCTGCGCATCGACGAAGCGATGCATCCGCTGACCCTGCTCGCCACCGGCCTGTACGGCAAGCCGTTGCCGCAGCAGAACGGCGCGCCACTACGGCTGGTGGTGCCGTGGAAATACGGCTTCAAGAGCATCAAGTCGATCGTGGAGATCACGTTCGTCGAACGCATGCCCGAGACCGCGTGGCACGACCTGCAGCCGTCGGAGTACGGCTTCTTCTCCAACGTCAATCCGAACGTCGACCATCCGCGCTGGAGCCAGAAGACCGAACGCCGCATCGCCGGCACCCAGAGCAAGCTGTTCGCCGAGCGCATCCCGACGCGGATGTTCAACGGCTACGGCGACCAGGTGGCCTCGATGTATGCCGGCCTCGACCTGAAGAAGTGGTACTGAGTGGCAGCCGGACGCAAGCCATCGGCTGGCCTGGTCGCCGCGAAGGCGGCGGTGCACGCACTGGCGCTGACGCCACTGGCCATCCTCGCCTGGCAGTTCTACGACGTCTGGCAGACCGGCAGCGACGCGCTGGGCGCGGACCCGGTGGCGGAAATCGAGCACCGCACCGGCCTGTGGGCGCTGCGCTTCCTGATGATCGCACTGGCGGTCACCCCCCTGCGGCAGCTGACGGGCCAGTCGGTGCTGCTGCGCTACCGGCGCATGCTGGGGCTGTACGCGTTCTTCTACGCCACGCTGCACCTGGGCGTGTACCTGGGCCTGGACCTGCGCGGCTACTGGACGCAGATCTTCGAGGAGATCGTGAAGCGTCCCTACATCACGGTCGGATTCGCGGCCTGGCTGTTGCTGGTGCCGCTGGCGATCACCTCGACGCAGGGCTGGATGCGCCGCCTCGGCCGCCGCTGGGGCCAGCTGCACAAGCTCGTCTATGCCATCGGCGTGCTGGCGGTGCTGCACTTCTGGTGGCTGGTGAAGTCCGACATCCGCGAGCCGCTGCTGTATGCCGCCATCCTGGCGAGCCTGCTCGGCTGGCGGGCCTGGACGTCGTTCAGCCGGCGCCGAACAGCAGCAGCGCGCTGAGCGCGCCCGCCATCAGCAACGCCGCGAGCAGCAGCCAGGGCCAGCGCAAGGCCGAAGACGACGGCTTCGCCACGACGGCACGCTCGGCGGATGCGTCGTCGGCATCGTCCGCGGCTGCCGCCTCCTCCAGCTTCGCGCTCGGCGCCCACGGCACTTCCAGCACGAACCGGTGCTGGGCGTCGAAGACGATCTGGTCGCCGGCGACCAGCAGCGCGTCGCGCACGGCCATGCCGTTGACGCGCGTGCCTTCGGACGATCCCAGGTCGCGCAGCAGCACGCGGTCGCCGCGCAGTTCCAGCCGGGCATGCCGCTCGGCGAAGGCCGGGTCGTCGACGCGGATGTGCGCATCACGGGCACGGCCGACCACGCGCGGCTGTTCCAGCGACACGCTCTTGCCGTGGTACTTGCCGCCCAGGCCGCGCAGCACCACACGCATGTCGCCCTGGCCGGCATCGCTGTCGCGCAGGTCCGACGCCGACGCATAGCCGGACTGCAGCAGCAGCTCCACGCCTTCCACGAACACCGCGTCGCCGGGACGCAACACCGCCATCCGCCTGACCGGGCGACCGTTGATGTGCACGCCGCGCATGCCGTTGGCGACCTGCAGCCACAGGCCGCGCCGGTCCACGCAGATCTGCGCCAGCAGTGCGCCCTGCAGCGCATCGCCGACGCCGATGGTGCCGGCGGCTTCGCGCACGATGCGGTGCACACCGGTGGTGAGCGGCCGGTCCGGTGCGGGGCGATTGCTGAAATGAAGTCTGAGGTTCTGCACGCGCCGGAGCCTATCAGGTTGGCGCACGGCGAGGCAGTCCCGGCTTGGCATCTTCACGCCGCGCCGCGCAGAATACCGCCACGTCACAGGAGCCCGCGCATGGCCAGCATCGATATCCAGCACCCGCATTCCAAAACGCCTGCGCAGGCGCGCAAGGCCATCGAAGGCGTGGCGAAGAAACTCGCCGAACGCTTCGACATGGACTACGGCTGGGACGGCGATACCTTGAATTTCAGCCGCTCCGGCGTGGACGGCAAGATCGCCCTGCTCGCCGACAAGCTGCGGGTCACCGCGAACCTGGGTTTCCTGCTGTCGGCGATGAAGGGCCCGATCGAGGCCGAGATCCGCCGCGTGCTGAGCGAAAAGTTCGACTAGTCGCGGAACGGATCCGGGTCGCCCGAGAACAAGCGGCGCGACACGGCCCGTTCGGTCCGTTCGATATCGCGCACGAACGCCTTGCCATCGCCCAGCGCCGCGAAGGCGGCGAAGCCCCGCTCGAGGAATCCCTGCAACTGGCCCAGCCCGGTCGCCTTGGCCGGACCGCGCGACAGCTTGAGCAGCGTGGCCACGCCGGGGGTCTTCACCGCCCGCGCCAGCCCCACGCCCACCTCGGCGATCAGGTCGATCTGGTGCCTGCGCAGGCGCGGCAACCCCACCTCACGATAGGCCTGGCCATACAGGTCGGCATCCAGCTTGCGGCGGCTCGGCGCCAGCCGGTGCAGGGCTTCGGCCATGCGCATGTCCAGCGCATGCGTCAGCACGCCCAGTTCGATGCCATGGGATACGGTCTCGAGCACCGCGCCGGGCAGCAGGCGCTGCATCATCGGCATCACCTTGGCGACGTTGGCATCCCGGCCGCTGAAGTCGTGGTCGCCATAGACGTCGGTGAGGAAGAACATGGCTGCCGCGCGCCGCTTCGGGTCCTCGAGGAAGTGCGCGAAGCTGGTTTCCAGGCGCGCGGCCTGCCAGCGCCGTACTTCCGGCAGCCAGCGCAGCCGGTTGCGCGGTTCGCGTGCCGGGTCGTGCGCGGCCTGGTGCCAGGCCAGGCGCCGGCCGACGCGTTCGATCAGCGGATTCACTCGTGCCATGGACCGCATGATCCCGGCGCATGGCGACCACCGCAACCCGCGGGCCGGTCGGCTACACTCGGAACGCAAGGTCACCACGGGTAGTACATGCTTTCGATCCACAGCGCACGGCAACGGGGCCACAACGGCAAGATCGGGCTGGCCATCGCCGGCGGCGGCCCCATCGGCGGCATGTACGAGCTGGGCGCGCTGCGCGCGCTGGACGAAGCGCTGGACGGCCTGGACCTGACCCGGATGGACTGCTACGTGGGCGTCAGCTCCGGCGCCTTCCTCGCGGCCGGGCTGGCCAACCGCATGGGTACGGCGGAGATGTGCCGCATCTTCATCACCGGCACCAGCGACGACGCCGAGTTCCGCCCCGAAACCTTCCTGCGCCCGAACGTCGGCGAGTACCTGCGCCGCGCCGCAAGCCTGCCCGGGCTGTACGCGGACTGGCTGTCGCGGCTGGTGCGCAACCCGCGCCGCGCCACGCGCTGGTCCGACCTGTTCCTGCGCTTCGGCGGGCTGGTGCCGACCGGCATCTTCGACAACGAGGAAGTCGAGCGCTTCCTGCGCGACATCTTCAGCCGGCGTGGCCGCAGCAACGACTTCCGCACGCTGGAGGCGGACCTGTTCGTGGTCGCGGTCGACCTGGACAGCGGCGAAGCCGTGCGCTTCGGCGAGCAAGGCTGGGACGACATCCCGATCTCGCGCGCCGTGCAGGCCAGCTCCGCCCTGCCCGGCCTGTACCCGCCGGTGGAAATCGGCGGCCGCCATTTCCTCGACGGTGCCCTGCGCCGCACCATGCACGCGAGCACGGTGCTGGACCGCGGCATCGACCTGATGATCGGCATCAACCCGCTGGTGCCGTTCGATGCCAACCAGGCGCTCACGCAGGCGGACGAGGCCGAACCGGTCGGCCTGGCCAGCGGCGGCCTGCCCGCCGTGCTGTCGCAGACGCTGCGCACCCTGCTGCAGTCGCGCATGCAGATCGGCATGGAGAAGTACCCGCACCGGTACCCGGACATCGACCAGCTGGTGTTCGAACCGAACGCGGACGACAGCGAGCTGTTCTTCACCAACCTCTTCAGCTTCTCGTCGCGCCACCGCGTCTGCCAGCTGGCCTACCGCAACACGCTGGCGGACCTGCGCAAGCGCGCCGCCGTGCTCAAGCCGATGCTGGCCGCGCACGGCATCCGCTACAACGAGGACATCGTCAACGACCGTCATCGTTCGATCCTGGACGGCCTCGACGTGACCCCGCGCATGACCGAGACCACCGCACGCCTGCGCCGCGCATTGGACGACGTGGACCAGCTGGTCTCGCGGCAGCGGGCGGCGCGGCGCTCCTGAGCCGATCACGGATGCGTCACCCGCTGGTGTGAAAACTCTAGACGCGGCGTCGATTCTGGCGCGCACTCCCAACACCACCCAACGACGGAACGCCATGGCCACGCTGAAGAAATCCGCACGCAAGAAGACCGCTTCCGCTTCCAAGAACGAGGACCTGCAGGCGCAGGCCGAGCAGATGTCCAAGCGCCTCGGCGAATCCGCGCAGCAGGTCTGGCTGGCCGGCGTCGGCGCATTCGGTCGCGCGCAGGCCGAAGGCACCAAGCTGTTCGAGACGCTGGTGAAGGAAGGCCTGTCGCTGGAGCACGTCACGCGCAAGGCCGCCGGTGGCAAGGCGCAGGCCATGCGTGACGCGGTCGAGACCACGGTCGGCCAGGCACGCGAACGCGCCTCGGATACGTGGGATCGGCTGGAAAAAGTCTTCGAGGAACGCGTGCACCGCGCGCTGCGCCGCCTGGAAGTGCCGAGCCGCGAAGATCTTTCCGCGCTTATCGATCGCGTCGACGCGCTTAACGCGGAACTGCGCAAGCTCGGCGGCGCACCGGCCGCCAAACCCGCGCGCGCAGCGCGTCCGCGCAAGGCCGCCGTCAAGAAACCGGCGCCTGCCGCAGCGAAGAAAACGCCCGCCAAACGTGCATCGCGCAAGAAGGCTGCACCATAAGGCGGCAATGATGTTTCTCGCGCTTTTCTGAACAGTTTTTTGTTGCGCGGCAGCATCGAATGACGTAACAATCATTCCGCCCGCCAGTCCACCGAAGTTCGTTTGCTCCCCTCCCCTTACGACTTCGGACTGGCGGGCGCTTGCTTGCCCTCCGGCATTCGACCGGACGATCACAGACATGCGCAGGGCCGGCCCGGTAGAATCGCGGGTCAAATAACAACAACGCTGCCCGCGCAACATGTCCATCTGGCTCATTGGCCTGGCCGTCACTTTGGTGAGCGGTATCGCCGCCACTCTCTACTTCTGGCTGGTCCGCCGCCCCCGCGACGAAATGTCCTACGGCCTGCACGCGCTGTCTGGGCTGCGCTGGCGCGAGTTCTCCAAACTGGTGCTTGCGGCGATGGCGGAACGGGGCCTGGTGGAAGCCGCACCGGAGACGCAGGAATCGCGTGAGCCGCAATCGACCTTCCTGCTCGCGCGTGGCGACGAGCGCTGGCTGCTGTCCTGCAAGCACGGATCGGCCTATCGGATCGCCGCCGCGCCGGTACAGGAACTCGCGGCCAGCATCCGCCTGGGCGCCGCCCAAGGCGGCATCCTGGCCACCGAGGGCAAGGTGGAGAAGGAAGGCCGCGACGCCGCCCAGGGCACCACGATCGAGCTGCTCGATGGACCGCGCCTGTGGCCGGAAGTCCGCCATCTGGTCGAACCTGCCCTGCGCGAGCAGATCACCCACTACGCGTCCGGCCGCGCCAAGCGCCACTCCAGCATCTCGTGGCTGGGCGCCGTCACCCTGGGCGCGCTGGCGATGGTCGCCTGGTCCGGCACGCACCCGAAAACCGAGGAAGCGGCCGCGCCTGCGCCCGCCGCTGTCGCGCGCCCCCCAGCACCCGCCGCGCCTGCTCCGGTCGCGCAGGAAAGCTTCCACGAACCGACGGAAGCGGAACTGGAAGTGCAGATGGCCAACGTGTTGAAGGCGCTGTCGAAGACCCCGGGCATCACCCGCGGCGTCTGGCAGACCAAGCTGACCCTCAGCATCGACCGGGTGGCCAGCGAGAAGGAAGTCTGGCCGTGGATCTGCCTGGAGCTGGAGCGTTACCCGGCCCTGCGCGCCAGCCGCGTGCAGCTCAACCCGCCGCCGGGCAGCAGCGAACCGGTGCGCTGGCGCCAGTGCAAGACGATGTGAGCCTGCGCGCGCCGCGACGTTCGGTCGCTGTGCGCGCCATCGCCGCCGGGGGATGATCCCGCGATCGTCCCGCCTTTGATCCCAATGACCGACGCTCCCACCTTGTACGACCGCATCGGCGGCGAAGCCGGCCTGCGCCGGATGACGCAGCGCATGTATGCGCTGATGGATACGCTGCCGGAAGCGGCGGCCGTGCGTGCACAGCATCCGGACACGCTCGATGGCAGCGAGCAGAAGCTGTTCGAGTTCCTCAGCGGCTGGCTGGGTGGTCCGCCGTTGTTCACCCAGAAGCACGGCGCGCCGATGTTGCGGGCCCGCCACCTGCCGTTCCGGATCGGCATGGAGGAAGCGAGCGGCTGGCTGGCGTGCTTCCATGGTGCGATGGCGGAGACGGTGGATGACGTGGAGCTCCGAGACGTCATCTGGTCGCGGATCGAACCACTGGCGTTGCATATGCGAAACATGCAGGCGGTGCCGTTGCGATGGGCGGACAGCACCCCGTAGCACGAGCACGCGGTCACCGCTGTAGGAGGGCCTTCAGGCCCGACCTGAACGTCTCAGCATTCGTGCGCACTGGTAACGAACGAGGACCCACGTAAGCAGCTCGCTTTTCGGGCAGCCATGGTCGGGCCTGAAGGCCCTCCTACACACGAGCTGCCGCTACCAGTGCACGCCCCGCATCAGCGAGGCGAAGGCGATCTGCTCCTGGCTCGGCGCGGCCTCCTTCAGCGCCTTGCGGTCGCCCTTGGCCGCAGCCGAGTCCGGGAACAGCTCGAACGCAGTGTTCATCACCACCTCGTAGGCCTTCGGCGCCACGGCGTTGACCAAGGCGGCGAAGATGCCCAGGCGCGTCGCGATGCGGCTCGGCTTCTCGATGATCGCCTTGACCAGCAGGTCGGCGGCTTCTTCGGGCGACAGCGTAGGCACGCTATCGTACATCTTGGTGGGCGCGATCATCGGCGTCTTCACCAGCGGCATGTTGATCGTGGTGAAGCTGATGCCCTTGCCCGACAGTTCGCCCTGCGCGCAACGGCTGAACGCGTCCAGCGCCGCCTTCGACGCCACGTACGCCGAGAAGCGCGGCGAGTTGGCGAGCACGCCGATCGAGCTGATGTTGATGATGTGGCCCTTGCGGCGCTCCGTCATCGTCGGCAGGAAGCCCATGATCAAGCGGATGCTGCCGAAGTAGTTCAGCTGCATCGTGCGCTCGAAATCGTGGAAGCGGTCGTAGCTGGCCTCGATGGAGCGGCGGATCGAGCGGCCGGCGTTGTTGATCAGGATGTCGACGTGCCCGTGCTCGTCCAGCACGGTCTTCACCAGCCGGTCGCAGTCCGCCATGTCGGCGAGATCGGCGGTGTAGGCGAATACCTTGCCGCCGGCCTTCTTCATGTCGTCGCGGGCCTTGAACAGCTCCTCCTCGCCACGCGCGACGATGATCGTGGTCGCGCCCGCTTCGGCGACGCGCTGCGCGGTGGACAGGCCGATGCCCGACGAGCCGCCGGTGATCACCACGACCTTGTTGCGCACCTTACCCTTCAGCGAGCGGTCGATGAACAGGTCCGGGTCCAGATGGCGTTCCCAGTAGTCCCACAAGCGCCATGCGTAGTCGTCCAGGCGCGGCACCGCAATGCCGCTGCCCTTCAGCGCGCGCTCGGTCTCGCGGCTGTCGAAGCGCGTCGGATAGGTGATGAACTTCAGCACTTCCTTCGGGATCTTGAAGTCGCGCAGCAGCATGCCGATGAAGCGCCGCACCGGCGGCAGGTTGCCGACCGCGGTACGGATACCGCCTGGCACGAACGCGAACATGCGCGCATCCAGGCGCATGGTCATCTCGGGGGCGTGGCCGGCGCGGGCGAAGGTGTTCAGCACCTCACCCACGCGCATCGGTTCCGGATCGGTCAGGTGGAAGGTATGGCCAT
This sequence comes from Pseudoxanthomonas sp. LjRoot206, assembly GCF_056175725.1. NCBI lineage: Bacteria > Pseudomonadati > Pseudomonadota > Gammaproteobacteria > Lysobacterales > Lysobacteraceae > Pseudoxanthomonas > Pseudoxanthomonas sp. LjRoot206. The sequence goes on along the minus strand of NZ_JBGFFI010000006.1, from coordinate 8,190 downwards.
CCAGCTTCGGCTTGTGCGCGATGTGGTCCATCGCATCGGCGACGAAATCCACCGGCACGATGTTGATGCGCCCGCCCTCGACACCGAGCACCGGCATCCACGGCGGCAGCAGTTCGCGCAGCTTCTTGATCAGGGTGAAGAAATAGTACGGTCCGTCGATCTTGTCGATCTCGCCGGTCTTCGAGTGGCCGACCACCATGCCGGGACGGTAGATGCGCCACTTGATGCGGGTTTCCTTGCGCACCAGGCCTTCGGACTCGTGCTTGGTGCGCAGGTAGGGATCGTCCAGCCCCTCGGCTTCGTCGAACATGTCCTCGCGGAAGATGCCCGGGTACAGGCCTGCGGCGGCGATGGAACTGGTGTGGTGGAAGCAGCCGGCCTTGAGCGCAGCGGCCAGGTCGAGCGCATGCTGGGTGCCGTCGATGTTCGCGGCCTGCTGCGACTCGCGGCTGGCGGTCAGGTCGTAGATGGCGGCCAGATGAAAGAAATGCTTCACCTTGCCGGTGAGCGCGCGCAGCTGGGCGGGTGTCAGCCCGCACTTGGGCTTGGTCATGTCGCCCTGCACCACGGACACGCGCTTCATGTCCCAGCCGGCTTTCTTGGCGATGGCGTCGAATTTCTTCTGCGAGTCCTTGCGGACCAGCACGTGGACCGTCCCGCTGCGCTTGAGGAGGTTACCGACCAGGTAGCGGCCAATGAATCCCGTGGCGCCCGTGACGAAATAGCTCATGACGACCCAATCCTCGATTTTCGTGGGCCAGCCCCTCCGACCGCCCTGCGGGCTAACTTGCCAGAGCCGCCCACGTTCGACAATCCCGTCACGGATTGACCGTCCCCACCGCCCGTGGTGTGATGGCCACGATCACTGGGAGGGATCATCCATGGCAGATCTGAAGAGCGCGTTCGAGCAGGCATCCAAGGACATCCAGACGCTGACCGAGCGCCCGGACAACGACACGCTGCTGCGGCTGTACGGCCTGTACAAGCAAGGATCGGAGGGCGACGTGAAGGGCGACAAGCCCGGCTTCTTCGATTTCGTCGGCACCGCCAAGTACGAGGCGTGGGCCAAGCTGAAGGGCACGGCGCCGGAAGACGCGCAGAAGAAGTACGTGGACCTGGTGAAGAAGCTCACCACGTAAGTGGCGCGCGACACCCGCCAGCGCATCCTCGACGCCGCCCTGGCGATGTTCAACACGCAGGGCGAGCCGCACGTCACCACCAACCACATCGCCGACGAGCTGGAAATCAGCCCGGGCAACCTGTACTACCACTTCCGCAACAAGGACGACATCATCGAGCAGCTCTTCGCCCGCTACGAAGAGCGCATGGATGCCGCGCTGACGCCGCCGACCGACCGGCTGCCGGGACTGGAGGACATCTGGCTGCAGCTGCACCTGGTGTTCGAATGCATCTGGGACTACCGCTTCCTGTACCGCGACCTGGTCGAGATCCTCAGCCGCAACCGCCGCCTGCGGCTGCGCTTCGCCCGCATCCTCAAGCGCGCCGACGACAGCGCACATGCGGTGATGCGCGGCATGGGCCACGCCGGCGTGATGCGCGCGTCCGCTGCCGAACTCGCCGCCACCGCCACCAATGTCCTGGTGATTTCCACCTTCTGGCTGAACTACGCCGCCACCCGCGGCGAGAAGGACGAACAGGCCGCGATCCGCCAGGGCATCGTGCAGGTGATGATGCTGGTGGCACCGTTCCTGCGCGATGCCGAGCGCGTGCACCTGAACACGTTGACGCAGGCGTATACCGAGTAGCCTGCGCCGCATGTGCAGGAGGGGCTTCAGCCCCGACGCTTTATCCCCAGACTCCAGCGAACAGGCCTGCAAGCGTCGGGGCTGAAGCCCCGCCTACATCGGCCTAGGCAATGCGATGGATCAGGCGGCGGCCAGCGCCGCGCCCAGGCGGGTCGACGCCGCGCGCAGTTCGGGCAGCAGTCCGCGATCGTCGACGATCTCGAAGTCCGGGCCGATCAGCGCCATCAGTGCGAGCAGCGCATCGATCGATTCGGCCCCCAACTCGAGCATGCAGTGGTGCGCGTCGCCGGCCTCGAGGATGCCGCACCATGTCGGTACACGCGTGGCCTGCTCTTCGATGGAGCCCGGCAGCCGCAGGCGGATCTGGTAGCGGGTGAAGGGCTGGGTGATCGACTTGGCCACGTAGTCCGCCACGTCGCCGGGGAACTCGCGCGGCGGGAACTGCGTGCCGGTGTCGTGCAGCGACTGGACGCGGTCGACCCGGAACGTGCGCCAGTCCTCGCGCTTCAGGTCCCACGCGACCAGGTACCAGCGGCTGCCGGTGTGCACCAGGCGCAGGGGTTCGATCAGGCGCTCGGTGGCGCGCTGGCTGCGGTCGCGGTAATGCATGCGCAGGCGGAAGCCGTCGCGGCAGGCGGCGGCGATGCGCAGCAGCAGGTCCACGTCGGAGGTCGGCACGCCGCCGGCCAGCGACAAGGTGACCGAGTACAGCGCGCTGGCGCGCTTGCGCAGCCGCGCCGGCAACCACTGGTCGAGCTTGGACAGCAGGCGCAGCGCCGTGTCCTCCATCCGTCCCACGCTGGCCGCCGCGGTGCGCAGGGCCACGGCGACCGCAACGGCCTCGTCGTCCTCCAGCAGCACCGGCGGCATCGCCGAGCCGGACCCGAGCCGGTAGCCGCCTCCCAGTCCCGGCGAGGCGTCGATCGGATAGCCCAGCTCGCGCAGGCGCTCGACGTCGCGGCGGAGGGTGCGGCGGTCGACTTCCAGTCGCTGGCTCAGCTCGGCGCCGGTCCAGTGGCGACGGGACTGCATCAACGACAGCAGGCGGAGCAGGCGATTGGAGGTGCTGAGCATGGGGCCAGTATGCACGCCTATTGAGGACTGATGCTGTCCTCGATCACCGCGACAATGGCACCCCACATCCCATCAGGAATGCGCCAGATGACCGTCCAGACCTACCAGGGCAGTTGCCACTGCGGTGCCGTGCGCTACGACGTCGACCTCGACCTGGGCGCCGGCAGTGGCCGCTGCAACTGCTCGATCTGCACCAAGACCCGCTATTGGGGGATGGTGGTGAAGCCCGACGCGTTCCGCCTGCTGCAGGGCGAAGACGCCCTCACCCGCTATCCCTTCGGCAGCGGCGTGGCGGAACACCTGTTCTGCAGGCACTGCGGCGTGAAGTCCTTCGGCCGCGGCGAGCTGGAGGTGCTGGGCGGGCGCTATTACTCGGTGAACCTGTCCTGCCTGGACGATGTGGAGCCTGCCCTGCTGGCGGAGATCCCGATCCGCTACGCCAACGGGCGCGACAACGACTGGTTCTCCGAGCCCGCGGTCACCCGCCACCTTTAAACAAGTCGCCATGAAAGAACGCCCCGGCATGCCGGGGCGTTCCTGTTCTCGGCGCTTGTCGCCAGCGGTCAGGCGCGACTGCGGCGTGCCGGGCGCTTCGTCGCGGCCTTGCGCGGCGTGGAGGCCGCACGCGTGCGCTTGGCGGCCGGCTTCTTGCGGGTGCGGGCCGCCGGCTTGCGGGCAGGCTTCTTCAGGCCGAGCTTGGCCAGCACGGGCTGCAGGCGGGCTTCGACGTCGGCACTGAAGCGCTCCACGCTGGCTTCGCCTTGCTCGCGGACGTCCGCCAGGCGCCCCAGCACATCGCGCTGAGCCTGACCGGCCAGGGCTTCCGCCTGCTGGCGTGCTGCCTGCAGGCGATCGCCGGCATCGGCGACGGCGGCAATGGCTTCGCGGCGGGCGACCGCGATCACGCCGAGTCCGGCGAGCCAGACGTGGCGCAGGGTGGGTTCGGGGGTCTTGCGGGAGGTCTTCTTGGCGGCCATGGGGGCGATCCACATGCCGACCGCGATGGCCGGCTTCCATGACGGGATGCTGTCCGGCCTGCGTCGAGCAATCACACTATTGGCCGTTGAGGCGATGGATTGCGTAGGGGTTGCCTGCGGACCGCGTTCGCGGCGATGCTCGCCGCACCTTGGGAGGGATGACCGATGGCAGCTAAATCTTCGAAGTGGGCTCCGTTTCCTCACGACGCCAAGGCGTACGCCTATGCCGGCGATGCGCTGAAGAAGGCCTGGCCCGCACTGCATGCCGGCGACCAGGAACCCTATCCGGACGAAAAACGCGCCAAGGCGTTGATCGCCGCCGCCGGCAAGGCCGCCAAGGGCATCGAGGCGGCGGACCTTGCGCAGCGGCTGCAGGACGCCTGGCGCGCGTTCCACCACGGCGACTTCCAGGCCGCCTACGAAGCCGGCGATGCCCTCGGGCCGCTGGGCGCCTCGGTCGCGGTGAAGGCCATGGGCATCCACGCCACCTATCTGGTGGAGGACGAGGCCGAACAGCTGAAGCGCTTCGAGCAGGCCGCCAAGCTGGCCGAGGCCGCGATCAAGGTGCTGCCCGACGAAGCCAACAGCCACTACCGGCATGCGTTCGCGCTCGGCCGCTACAGCCAGGGCCTGAGCATCGCCAAGGCGCTCAAGCAGGGCATCGCCGGCAAGGTCCGCGCCGCGCTGGACGCGACGCTGGAGCGCGAGCCCAAGCATGCCGAAGCGCATACCGCGCTGGCGCTCTATCACGCCGAGATCATCGACAAGATCGGCGCGATGATCGGCGGCCTGACCTACGGCGCCAAGGCCGGCGAAGCCGAATCGCACATCAAGACCGCGCTCAAGCTGACGCCGGACTCGCCCATCGCGCACGTCGAGTACGCCAACGTGCTGCTGCTCCTGCATGGCGACAAGAAGGAAGACACGGCCGCCGCCTCGTTCGAGAAAGCCGGCAAGCTGAAACCGCGCGACGCCATGGAAGCGCTGGATGCCGCCCACGCGAATGCGCAGATCGAGTAAGACGCTGCCGATGGTGCTGGCCGCCTGGCTGGCCGGCACGGCAGTCCTGTCGTCCGCGCAGTCGGTTCGTACCGTGCCACCGCCCGTCCCCGATGGACCGACGGATACGCTGATCGACGCCCTCGCCTGTCGCACGGCTGCTGCCGACCTGCGCGGCCTGCTGCCGCGACTGCGGCGCGAGCGTCCCACCGAATTCACCCAGACCGAACGCCAGTACAGCGCGCCGGCGATGGACCTCTATCGCCTCGCCGAACCCGCGACGGCATGGGGACACCAAAGCGATGCGGTCGTCATCACCGACAACCGCGTGCTGTTGCTGGTGGACAGCCCGATCGAACAGGCCACCGCGCAACTCGAACGTGCGCTGGAAGAAAGCAAGGACGCTCCGCTGTCCGGCGCACTCGACGATGCGCACGCGCTGGTGGTGTATCCCGGCGAACATCCCGGCCTGCAGGGACGCACCCTGGTCGGTTGCGAATACCGCATACCCGATCTCTCGCTGCTCGACGATCCCGACGACGCCTGGCGAAAACCCGCCCGCTGATCGCCGCCGTGCGCGCCCTGCGCATGTGATGCCACGACTGCTTTCATCGCGCCACGTGCGGTGGCGCCCTGCGCGTTCCCAGGCCCTACCCAGCGGACGCGGCGCGCTTAACGGCACCCGCCGACCCTTCTTTAGGGCCGCCATCACGCTTTTCGCATCCCGCTGAAACCCCTTGCCAGCAAGGGTTTCGGTGCCCTAGCACATTTTTTTCAGCATGCCCTAAAGGTTTTTTTGGCAGCGCCGTTATTCATTTCGCAACACGAAGACGACTAGCCCAACAAAACAAACCGGCAGCGTCTTTTCCCTTCAACGCCGTGAATCCAAATAAGAGGAGACGAACATGGCACAGGTAATCAACACCAACACGATGTCGCTCAACGCTCAGCGCAACCTGAGCACCAGCGGCGCCTCTCTGGCCACCACCATCCAGCGCCTGTCGTCGGGCCTGCGCATCAACAGTGCGAAGGACGACGCCGCCGGTCTGGCCATTTCCGAACGCTTCAGCACCCAGATCCGCGGCCTCGACGTCGCCGTGCGCAATGCCAACGACGGCATCTCGCTGGCCCAGGTCGCCGAAGGCTCGCTGACCGAGATCGGCAACAACCTGCAGCGCATCCGCGAACTGGCCGTGCAGTCCTCCAACGCCAGCAACTCCGCGTCCGACCGCGCCGCACTGAATGCCGAAGTCAAGCAGCTGACCTCCGAAATCGACCGCGTCGCCAAGCAGGCCGACTTCAACGGCACCAAGCTGCTGGACGGCTCGTTCACCAGCCAGCTGTTCCAGGTCGGCGCCAACGCTGGCCAGGCCATCGCCATCGACAAGGTGGTCGACGCCCGCGCGCAGACGCTGGGCGGCGTGACCTTCGCCAACCTCTACACCGGCACTGCGCTGGGCACGGATGCGGCCGCGGCCGACACCACGTTCTCGCAGTTGCAGGTCACCGTCACCCCGACCGGCGGCACCGCGACCACGGTCGACATCGGCGCCTTCGAAGTGAAGGCCGGCCAGTCGATCACCCAGGGCGCGGCCGCTGCGCTGAACGCCCGACTGGGCGAGACCGGCGTGTACGCCGAGGTCAAGGCGGGCGTCATCAACCTGACCGGCATCAAGGGTGGCCAGGAGTTCGCCCTCGCCTTCGGCGGCCCCGTCGTCGCCGGCGCCACCGTCTCGACGGCCGCCAACCTGGGCCTGACCGAAACCAGCACCAACGGTGGCGATCTGGCGGCGGCCGGCTCGTTCGTCCAGTCGCTGGACATCACCACCTTCGCCGGCGCGCAGCGCGCCCTGGAAGTGGTGGACAAGGCCCTGACCTCGGTCAACGGCGCCCGCGCCGACCTGGGTGCCATCCAGAACCGCTTCACCTCGGTGGTCGCGAACCTGCAGACCAGCTCCGAGAACCTGGCCGCCTCGCGCAGCCGCATCCGCGACACCGACTTCGCCAAGGAAACCGCCGAACTGACCCGCACCCAGATCCTGCAGCAGGCCGGTACGGCCATGCTGGCCCAGGCCAACCAGGTGCCGCAGAACGTGATGTCCCTGCTGCGGAACTAACCCTTTGACGTCCCGGGTTGCACGGCCGGGCAGCGTTGACCACTCCACCCCCCGTGCGACACACGCCTAAGGAAAACTCTCATGGCACAGGTAATCAACACCAACACGATGTCGTTGAATGCTCAGCGTAACCTGAGCACCAGCGGCGCCTCGCTGGCCACGACCATCCAGCGTCTGTCGTCGGGTCTCCGCATCAACAGCGCCAAGGACGACGCGGCCGGTCTGGCCATCTCCGAACGCTTCAGCACGCAGATCCGCGGCCTGGACGTCGCCGTCCGCAACGCGAACGACGGCATCTCGCTGGCACAGGTCGCCGAAGGCTCGCTGACCGAAATCGGCAACAACCTGCAGCGCATCCGTGAGCTGTCGGTGCAGTCGGCCAACGCGACGAACTCCTCGTCCGACCGCGCCGCGCTGAACGCCGAAGTCAAGCAGCTGACCGCCGAAATCGACCGCGTCGCCAAGCAGTCCGAGTTCAACGGCACCAAGCTGCTGGACGGTTCGTTCTCCAGCCAGCTGTTCCAGGTCGGCGCCAACGCCGGCCAGGCCATCGCCATCGACAAGACCGTCGATGCGAAGGCGAACGCCCTGGGCGGCGCCCAGTTCGCCACCGGCACGATCGCGGCGGTGACCGGCACGGACAACACCGACCAGGTGGTGGCCGCGTTCACCATCACGGACAGCAAGGGCACGGCGGTCAGCTTCGACGCCTTGACCGTGAAGAGCGTCGGCCTGGCCGCCGCCAACGCCAGCGAAACCGGCAAGCAGTTGGCCGCGCACATCAACAGCAAGGTCGGTGAGACCGGTGTCTATGCTGAAGCCAACGCTGCGGGCGCCGTCACCCTGACCTCGGTCAAGGACAGCGTCAACAGCAGCGGTGCGTTCACCGCGTTCGCCACCACCGCGGCCGGCTACACCGCCGGTGCCGCCCCGACCAGGCAGTACGCCAGCAATCTGGACATCAGCTCGGTCAAGGGTGCGCAGCAGGCGCTGGAGATCGTCGACAAGGCGCTGACCTCGGTCAACGGCGCGCGTGCCGACCTGGGTGCGGTGCAGAACCGCTTCACCTCGGTGGTCGCCAACCTGCAGACCAGCTCCGAGAACCTGGCCGCCTCGCGCAGCCGCATCCGCGATACCGACTTCGCCAAGGAAACCGCCGAACTGACCCGCACCCAGATCCTGCAGCAGGCCGGTACGGCCATGCTGGCCCAGGCCAACCAGGTGCCGCAGAACGTGATGTCCCTGCTGCGTTAAGCC
>NZ_JBGFFI010000005.1:0-451246 GCF_056175725.1 Pseudoxanthomonas sp. LjRoot206 | reverse complement strand
CTCCGCCACCAACGAGGCATCCGCCTGCCGCGTAGCCGGTGCCTTGCGCTGCTCTCTGACCCACGCGTACAGCGAGTCGATGCTCACTCCCAGCCGGGTCGAGACCTCTCGCACCGAACGCCCCTGATCGATCACCTGCTTCGCCGCCTCGGCCTTGAACTCATCCGAATACCGCTTGCCGCTCATACACACCTCCATGATTGCCGTAATGTACGGCTTGGAGATGTCTACTGAACCCGGGGCGATTCAAACATACGGAGAAGCCGGCGGTCCAAGGGAGCACTGGAGCCCTCGGCACCCCGGCTTCCCAGCGGCTTACCACCCCATCCCAACACCCCCGCATTGACCCGCCCCCACCCCAACCCCTAAAATTCGCGGCTCCGCCGGAATAGCTCAGTTGGTAGAGCGGCGCATTCGTAATGCGTAGGTCGTAGGTTCGATTCCTATTTCCGGCACCAGTCGTGACAAAGCCCCGCTTCGGCGGGGCTTTGTTTTTCCGGGTCTCGCCCGCGGAGACGGCGGGCCGATACAGTAGCCGCTCGCCGTCCCGACAGGTTCCCCGTGGCCAAGACCTCCGCCAAGTCCCGCACCGCCTACGTCTGCACCGAATGCGGGGCCGAGCACAGCAAATGGCAGGGCCAGTGCGCCGACTGCGGCGCCTGGAACGCCCTCAGCGAGATCGTCCTGGAGACCGCCGCCGGCGCTCCCCCCGCCGCCCGCCGCTCCGGCTGGGCCGGCAAGGCCGAAGCCCCCAAGATCACCGCCCTCAAGGACGTCCGCCACAGCGAAGAAGCCCGCGTGACCACCGGCATCGGCGAATTCGACCGCGTGCTGGGTGGCGGCCTGGTCGAAGGCGCCGTGGTGCTGGTCGGCGGCGACCCCGGCATCGGCAAGTCCACCCTGCTGCTGCAGGCCCTGGCCCGCATGTCGGCCAGCCTGCCGGCCCTGTACGTCACCGGCGAAGAATCGCTGGCCCAGGTCGCCGGCCGCGCCGTGCGCCTGGACCTGCCGCTGGACAACCTGCAGGCGCTGGCCGAGACCGGCATCGAGACCATCCTGCAGCACGCCTCCCTGGCGCGGCCCAAGCTGATCGTCGCCGACTCCGTGCAGACCCTGTGGACCGAATCGCTGACCGCCGCGCCCGGCTCCGTCAGCCAGGTGCGCGAGAGCGCCGCCCGCCTGGTGCGCTACGCCAAGGAGACCGGCACCGCCGTGTTCCTGGTCGGCCACGTCACCAAGGAGGGCGGCATCGCCGGCCCGCGCGTGCTCGAGCACATGGTCGACGCCGTGCTGTATTTCGAAGGCGAGAGCGGCAGCCGCTTCCGCGTGCTGCGCGCCTTCAAGAACCGCTTCGGCGCGGTGAACGAGCTGGGCGTGTTCGCGATGGGCGAGAAGGGCCTGAAGGAAGTGCCCAACCCCTCGGCGATCTTCCTGTCCGGCAGCGCCCAGCAGCCCGGCAGCTGCGTGATGGTCACCCGCGAAGGCACCCGCCCGCTGCTGGTGGAAGTGCAGGCGCTGGTGGACAGCTCGCCGCTGTCGAACCCGCGCCGCGTCGCCGTGGGCTTGGAACAGAACCGCCTGGCCATGCTGCTGGCCGTGCTGCACCGGCACGGGGGCGTGGTGGTGGGCGACCAGGATGTGTTCGTCAACGTGGTCGGCGGTATCCGCGTACAGGAAACCGCCGCCGACCTGCCGGTGCTGCTGGCCGTGCTGTCCTCGCTGCGCGACCGCCCGCTGGCCGAGAAGACCGTGGCCTTCGGCGAAGTGGGCCTGTCGGGCGAGATCCGCCCGGTGCCGAACGGCGAAGAGCGCCTGCGCGAGGCCGCCACGCACGGCTTCAAGCGCGCCATCGTGCCCAAGGGCAACGCGCCGAAGTCGGGCGCGTTCAAGGGGCTTGAGGTCGTGGCGGTGGAGCGGCTGTCGCAGGCGCTGGAAGCGGCGGCGGAGTAGGGTTAATGCGGCTTTTGTAGGAGCGACGTGAGTCGCGACCGCACGGCCGGCGCACGCGACAGGACCTCCTGGTGATTCGACCTCACGGTCGCGACTGACGTCGCTCCTACAGGTAACGCGAGACGCTTACGCGCGCCTCAGCACCATCTCGTAGACGAACTTGCTGCCGAAGAACGCCAGCAACAGCAGCACCATCGCGGTCAGCGTCCAGTGCACGGCCTTGGCGCCGCGCCAGCCGTAGCGCCAGCGACCGACCAGCAGGGCACCGAACGTCAGCCACGACAGCACGCTCAGCACGGTCTTGTGGGTGAGCTTCTGGACCAGGAAGTTCTCGACGAACAGCACGCCGGTCAGCAGCGTGGCGGTCAGCAGGATGAAGCCGACCGTGATCGTGCGGAACAGCAGGTCTTCCAGTTCGGTCAGCGGCGGCAGCGCGCGCAGCCAGGGGTGGAATTCGCGCCGGCGCAGGGCGCGCTCCTGTGCCCACAGCATCACCGCCAGCAGCGCGGCGATCGCCAGCGCGGCGTAGGCCAACAGCGCCAGCCAGGCGTGCAACTGCAGGCGCCAGTCCAGCCCGTTCGTGGCCTGGTGGCCGTAGGCGTGGTACGTCGCCAGCAGCACGGCGGCCAGCGGAAAGGCGAACACCCCCAGCGCGGCCATGCGGCCCTGGATCGCGACCAGCAGCGTCATTGCCGCCATGCCCAGCGACACCAGCGACAGGGCGGCGAAGAAATGCATGTCCGGCCCGCCCGGCGTCCGCCAGGCGACCAGCAGGTGGTAGGCGCCATGCAGGACGACGGCGCCCAGCGCCGGCCAGACCCACGGACGCGGGGCATTGCCGGTGTCGCGGGCCACGGAGCGGACCAGCAGGCCCGCGGCCAGCAGATAGAACGCGACGGCGATGAGAATGACTGTCATCGCAGGAGTGTCGCACGGCGGGCGGCTCCTGAGCAGGGGCGGCCACGGCACGACCGCTTATACTTCCCGTCCGTTTTTCTGGTCCTGCCTGCCCCCATGTTCGAATCCCTGACCCAGCGACTCTCCGGCACCATCGAGCGCCTGCGCGGCCGTGGCCGCCTGAGCGAGGAGAACATCCGCGAGGCCACCCGCGAGGTCCGCATCGCCCTCCTCGAGGCCGACGTGGCCTTGCCGGTGGTGCAGGCGCTGATCGAGCGCATCAAGGTGCGCGCCGTCGGCCAGGAAGTGCTGAAGTCGCTGACGCCCGGCCAGGCGCTGATCAAGGTGGTCCGCGACGAGTTGACCGCGGTGATGGGCTCGCAGGCCAGCGACCTCAACCTCAACGTGCCGGCGCCGGCGGTCATCCTGATGGCCGGCCTGCAGGGCGCGGGCAAGACCACCACCGTCGGCAAGCTGGCCAAGCACCTGCGCGAGAAGCGCAAGAAGAAGGTCATGGTGGTCAGCGCCGACGTCTACCGTCCGGCCGCGATCGAGCAGCTGAAGACGCTGGCGCAGCAGGTGGACGTGCTGTTCTTCCCGTCCGACGCCGGGCAGAAGCCGGAAGTCATCGTGCGCGCCGCCATCGACGATGCGAAGAAGTCCTTCGTCGACGTGCTGCTGGTCGACACCGCCGGCCGCCTGGCGATCGACGAGGCCATGATGGCCGAGATCAAGGCGCTGCACGCGGCGGTCAAGCCGGTGGAGACGCTGTTCGTCGTCGACGCGATGACCGGCCAGGACGCGGCCAACACCGCCAAGGCCTTCAGCGAGGCGCTGCCGCTGACCGGCGTGGTGCTGACCAAGACCGACGGCGATGCGCGCGGTGGCGCGGCGCTGTCGGTGCGCTACATCACCGGCAAACCGATCAAGTTCATCGGCGTGGGCGAGAAGCCCGACGGCCTGGACGTGTTCCACCCCGAGCGCGTGGCCAACCGCATCCTCGACATGGGCGACGTGCTGTCGCTGGTCGAGCAGGTCGAGCAGAACGTCGACCGCGAGAAGGCCGAGAAGCTCGCCGCCAAGGTCATCAAGGGCAAGAAGTTCGACCTCAACGACATGCGCGACCAGCTGGAGCAGATGCAGAACATGGGCGGCATCGGCGGCTTGATGGACAAGCTGCCGGGCATGGGCCAGATCCCCGAGCACGTGAAGCAGCAGGTGCAGCAGGGCAAGGAAGTGCCGCGCATGATCGCCATCATCAATTCGATGACGAAGAAGGAGCGCCGCAATCCGGCCCTGCTCAACGGCTCGCGCCGCGCCCGCATCGCCAAGGGCGCGGGCCTGACGCCGGCCGACGTCAACAAGCTGATGAAGCAGTACCAGCAGATGGAAAAGATGATGGGCAAGCTGGCCGGCGGCGGCATGAAGGGCATGATGCGCAACATGAAGAGCATGATGGGCGGCCGCGGCGGCATGCCGTTCCGTTGAGGTTTCGCGCTGTTGCGGTTGTAGGAGCGACGTGAGTCGCGACCGCGCACCGACAGTCCTCGGTTCAGCGTCGCCCGCTCCGAGCCTCCACGGCGATTCCGTTCTCCCGGTCGCGACTCACGTCGCTCCTACAGTGGCATCAGGAGTCGCCCGCATGTCCTCTTCCTTTCTCAACGGCAAGCCCGCCACCGCCGACGATCTTCGCGCGCTCGCGCTGGCCAACTACGGCCACTTCACCTCGATGCAGGTGCGCGATGGCGCCGTGCAGGGGCGTGCGCTGCACCGGCAGCGACTGGAGGAGGCGACGCTCGCGCTGTTCGGTACTGCGCTGGACGGTGAAGACGCACTCGAGCTGGCGGCGCAGGCGATGGAGCGTGCCGGCGTGCGCGATGCGTCGGTCCGCATCACCGTGTTCTCCACCCGGTTCGACTACCGCGATCCCGCACGCAGCATCGCGCCCGACGTACTGGTGACGCTGTCGCCGGCTGCCTCGGCGGACAAGCCGGCGCTGCGGGTGAAGTCGTATCCGTTCGTCCGCCCGCTACCGCAGTACAAGCACGTGGGCACGTTCCCCTTGTTCCACTACCGCCGGCAGGCGCTGGCGGACGGGTATGACGATGCGCTGTTCGTCGATCCAGCCGGGCAGGTGGTCGAGGGGTCGATCTGGAACCTGGGCCTGTGGGACGGCCAGTCCGTCGTCTGGCCGGAAGGGCCCGCCCTGCGGGGAACCGCCGAGCGCTTGCTCCAGGCCGGGCTGGAGCAGGTGGGCATCCCGCAACACATCGCGCCGATCGGCCTTTCCGACCTGGGCGCCTTCCGGGCCGCCTTCGCCTGCAATGCCAGCGGCTTGCAGCCGGTCGTGGGCGTCGACGCTGTCGCATGGGGGGCTGATACGGCCCTCATGGCGGGGCTGAAGGGTGCGCTGGACGCCGTGCCGTGGGAGCCGCTGGCCTGACCGGGTCCGGCGGGGTTTTCCTGACCGATTCAATGGCTTAGAATAGCCGGCTTACCTCGCCATTCTGGCGACTGGGCAACACTGGAAAACACCATGGTCAAGATCCGTCTCACCCGCGGCGGCGCGAAGAAGCGCCCCTTCTACCACATCATCGTCACCGACTCGCGCAGCGCGCGTGACGGCCGCAACATCGAGCGCGTGGGTTTCTACAACCCGGTCGCCGCTGGTGCCGAGAAGCGCGTTGAACTCAACATCGCCCGTGTCGACCACTGGGTCGGCAACGGTGCCCAGCTGACCGAAAAGGTCCGCAACCTTTACAAGGAAGTCAAGGCCGCTCCCGCGGCCTGATGGCTCCGGCCGCGCGTACTGCGCGGCCCACCGTACGCATGAACACCGAGCGCCCACCGACCCCGCAGAAAATGATTCTGCTGGGAAGGCTTCTGGGCGCTTTTGGTGTGCGCGGCCAGATCAAGATCGAATCCTGGACCGAGCCGCGCGACGCCATCTTCCGCTACCAGCCGTGGACCTTGCGCGACCCCAGCGGCGCCGAACGCGAGTTGAGCGGCGCGCGCGGCAAGGCCTCCGGCAAGCATCTGGTGGCGACGCTGCCGGGCGTGGAGGACCGCGACCAGGTGGAGGCGATGCACGGGCAGGAGATCTTCGTCCCGCGCTCCGCGCTGCCGCCGCCGAGCGCCGGCGAGTTCTACTGGGTCGACCTAGAAGGCCTGCGCGTCATCCATGTTGACGGCACCGACTTTGGTACCGTCTCGCACCTGTTCTCCACCGGTGCCAATGACGTCCTGGTCACGCGTGGCGATCGCGAGCGGCTGATCCCGTTCGTCGAGCCCGACTACGTGCGCTCGGTGGATTTCGAGGCCGGCGTCGTGACCGTGGACTGGGATCCCGAGTTCTAGTCGTCCCACAGGTGACCGCCGTGGCGGTTACCCTGCATCCCTAACGAGCGGCAGCCGATCGCCATGCGTATCGACGTGATGACCCTGTTCCCCGACTTCATCGCCCAGGCCGCGGCCGTGGGCGTGGTAGGGCGTGCGCAGGAACGCGGGCTGCTTTCGTTGCATGGCTGGAATCCGCGCGACTACGCCAGCGGCGGCTACCGGCGGGTCGATGACCGCCCGTTCGGTGGCGGCCCCGGCATGGTGATGATGATCGAGCCACTGCAGGCCTGCCTCGCAGCCGTGCGCACCGCGGATGCCACGCCGGCACCGCTGATCTACCTGAGCCCGCAGGGCGCGCCGCTGACACAGAAGAAGGCGCGTGAACTCGCCGCGCTGCCGCGCATGATCCTGCTGTGCGGCCGCTACGAAGGCGTAGACGAGCGTTTCCTCGAGGCCGAGGTCGATGAGGAAATCTCCATCGGCGACTACGTGCTGTCCGGCGGCGAACTGGCCGCGGCGGTGGTCATCGATGCGGTTGGCCGGCTGCAGGACGGCGCGTTGAATGACGCCGATTCGGCCGTGCAGGACAGTTTCGAAGGCGACGGCCTGTTGGATTGCCCGCATTTCACCCATCCCTCCAGCCATCCGCTGGGCGAGGTGCCGGCGGTGCTGCGCTCGGGCGACCATGCCGCCATCGCGCGCTGGCGGCGACAGCAGGCCCTGGGCCGGACGTGGCTGCGGCGGCCCGACCTGCTGGACGAGGCCACGCTCTCCAAGGCCGACAAGGCCCTGCTGGCGGCCTTCCGCGCCAGCCTGGCGGGCACGGACGGGGAAGGGTAGCCAGCCAGATCGGGAATCCGGTAGAATGTGCGACCCTTGGCGGTTCTCGCCCGGGATCCCATAAGAATATCGTGCAGCGCAATCCGGCGACTGCATCAGTTTTCCGCTGTCGCAAGACACGATCACGCCTACAAGCATTGGTGCCAACATGAGCAAGCTCCTCCAGGAATTCGAAGCCTCCCAGATCACGCGCGAGCTGCCCGCGTTCGGCCCCGGTGACACCGTGGTCGTCAACGTGAAGGTCAAGGAAGGCAACCGCGAGCGCGTGCAGGCGTACGAAGGCGTCGTCATCGCCAAGAAGAACGCCGGCCTGAACTCGGCCTTCACCGTCCGCAAGATCTCGCACGGCTACGGCGTCGAGCGCGTCTTCCAGACCCACAGCGCCTCCATCGACTCGGTCGAAGTGAAGCGCCGCGGCAAGGTCCGCGCCGGCAAGCTGTACTACCTGCGCGACCTGGAAGGCAAGGCTGCCCGCATCAAGGAAGACCTGGCCGCGAACGCCGCCGCCAAGGCCGCCCGCCAGGCTGCCGCCGCTGCCGCCGCCGAGTAATCCGGCACAGGCGCGTCGCAGGAACGGCCACCTTCGGGTGGCCGTTTGCGTTTCCGTCGGGCGGATTCCGGTGCAGACTGGCGCCAACGGCCACGGAGAGCGCCATGCATACGAACCGAATCCTTCCTTGGGGCATCCTGCTGATCGCTGGCTGCGCCAGCGATCCGATGGCGGGGAACGATCCTCACGTGGCTGCGCCGTTCGCATGGTGCGCCGACGAGGCACGAGCCGCCGCCTCGCAACCACTGCCGAAGGATGCCTCGTCCTCGCAGCGGCGGGCGGCACGCGACTTCCATATGTCCAAGGCCTGCCAGCGCGCCTACGAACACAAGACCGACCTGCCGTTTCCCGTCGTTCCTTCGCGCCTGCCTTGAGGCGGCCTTATCCCGTACTTCGATGACCGAATCCACCGATGCTTCCGTCCGCCTCGACCTGTGGCTGTGGGCGGCCCGATTCTTCAGGACCCGCAGCCTGGCCAAGCAGGCGATCGAGACCGGCAAGGTCGATGCGGCCGGGCAGCGTGCAAAATCCTCGCGCGCGGTGCGGGTGGGCGACATGCTGGTGGTGACGCGGGGCGACGATGTGTTCGAGATCGAAGTTCGTGCGCTCAGCGACAAGCGCGGGTCCGCGACGGTGGCCCAGGCCCTGTACGCCGAGTTGGAGTCCTCGCGGGCGCGGCGGGCGGCCGCGCTGGCCGCGCGGCAGGCGGAGCGCGCGGGCTACCAGGCGCCACAGTCGCGGCCGGACAAGCGCGCGCGCCGGTTGATCCGCGCGCTGGGCGATATCGACGCGCTGTAAACGTGGTGCAAACGAAGAAGGGCGCCATCGGCGCCCTTCTTATTTATCGCGGCGATGGTCGCGTAAGGATCAGCGTCCGCCGCCGAGCATGCCGCTGCCGATCTTGAGGATGTCGCCCAGGCCCAACTGGCCATCGCCATCCTGGTCCAGCACGGCGCCGAGCAGTCCGCCGCCCAGGCCGCCTTGTTGCTGTACCTGGCGTTGCTCCTGGCCGAGCACTTCGGCCAGTCCGAGCGGGTTGTTCTGGGCGCCGCCCTGGCCCATGCGCTGGGCGAGGAAGGCGAGCACGATCGGGGCCAGGATCTTCAGCAACTGGCCGGCGCGTTCGCCACCCAGGCCGGTGGCCTGGCCCAGGCCGAGTTCGGCGCGGTTCTGCTGGCCGCCGAAGACATGGCCGAGGATGCCCGCGCCATTGGCCTGCGGCGACGACGCGCCACCGAGCACGGCGCCCAGCACGCTGCCAAGATCCAGGCCGTTGTGGTTGCGTTGCAGGGCCCCGAACAGGGCTTCCGCGCCTTGCGGCTGCGCGGCGTTGCGGCCCAGCGCGCCCAGCAGCAGCGGCAGGGCCGCGCCGACGGCGCTGGAGGCCTGCATCTGCCCGATTCCCAACTGCTGGGACACCTGCTGCAACGGCGCGCCCTGCAACTGGGCAAAGAGATCTTCTGCGAGGGAAGCGTTGCTCATGGTGCGTTCGTCCTCCTGGACGCGATGGGGAAGCGGCGCTCCATGCTAGCGCCAATCCGCGTGTTCTCCGACTCACAATAGCGCCCGCCGACCGACGGAAACGAGGGCGCCGCATATCCGTCGGGACATGCGGCGCCGAGGCTACGCAACGATCAGTGCAGGTCGAAGCGGTCCAGTTCCATCACCTTGGTCCAGGCGGCCACGAAGTCGTCGACGAACTTCGCCTGGCCGTCGCTGCTGGCATAGACCTCGGCCAGGGCGCGCAGCACCGAGTTGGAGCCGAACACCAGGTCAACCCGCGTGCCGGTCCACTTCACTGCGCCGCTCTTGCGGTCGCGTCCTTCGTAGCCGTTGGCGCCGGTGGCCTTCCACTCCGTGCCCATGTCGAGCAGATTGACGAAGAAGTCGTTGCTCAGCGTGCCGGGTTTTCCGGTCAACACGCCATGCGCGCTGCCATCCGCATTCGCGCCCAGCACGCGCAGGCCACCGACCAGCACTGTCATCTCTGGCGCGGTGAGTGTCAGCAACTGCGCGCGATCCACCAGCAGGTGTTCCGCCGGGACCGCAGAGCGGCCCTTGAGGTAGTTGCGGAAGCCGTCGGCGAGCGGTTCCAGTACGGCGAACGATTCGACATCGGTCTGATCGGCGCGCGCATCGGTGCGGCCCACGCGGAACGGCACGGTGACGGCATGGCCGCCGGCCTTCGCCGCCTGTTCCACGCCGACGCCGCCGGCCAGCACGATCAGGTCGGCCAGCGACACCTTCTTGCCGCCGGCGGCATCCAGGTTGAACTCCATCTGGATGCGCTCCAGTGCCTTCAGCACCTTCGCCAGCTGTTCGGGCTGGTTGACCGCCCAGTCCTTCTGCGGCGCAAGGCGGATGCGGGCACCGTTGGCGCCGCCGCGCTTGTCGCCGCCGCGGAAGGTGGAGGCCGACGCCCATGCGGTGGACACCAGCTCCGCCACCGACAGGCCGGAGGCGGCGATCTTCTGCTTCAGCGCGTCGACATCACCGGCGTCGATCGCCGCGTAGTCCGCCTTCGGCAGCGGGTCCTGCCAGACCAGTTCTTCCTTCGGCACTTCCGGGCCCAGGTAGCGCACGCGCGGACCCATGTCGCGATGGGTCAGCTTGAACCAGGCGCGTGCGAAGGCTTCGGCGAACGCCTGCGGATTCTCCAGGAAGCGCTTCGAGATCGGGCCGTAGATCGGATCGAAGCGCAGCGACAGGTCGGTGGTCAGCATCTTGGGGCGCTGCTTCTTCGTCGTGTCGTGTGCGAACGGCACGTCTTCCGGCGCGTCCTTGGCCACCCACTGGTGCGCACCGGCCGGCGACTTCTCCAGTTCCCATTCGAAGCCGAACAGGTTCTCGAAGAACTTGTTGCTCCACAGCGTCGGGGTCTGCGTCCAGGTCACTTCGATACCCGAGGTGATGGTGTCGCCGCCGCGGCCGCTGCCGAACGTGTTGTGCCAGCCGAAGCCCTGCGCTTCCAGTTCGTCGGCTTCCGGTTCGGCGCCGACGTTGTCGGCCGGGCCGGCACCGTGGGTCTTGCCGAAGGTGTGGCCGCCGGCGATCAGGGCGACGGTTTCCTCGTCGTCCATCGCCATGCGCGCGAACGTGTCGCGGATGTCTTTCGCCGCGAGCAGCGGATCGGGATTGCCGTCCGGACCCTCCGGGTTCACGTAGATCAGTCCCATCTGCACGGCAGCGAGCGGATTCTCGAGGCGGCGCGAATGCACGTCGCCGTCGGCATCGTCATCGGCTACCAGCACGCCCCTGTCGCCCGGCTTCTCGACGCCCTCCGAGCCGTGCGCATAGCGGATGTCACCGCCCAGCCACGTGGTCTCGCGACCCCAGTACACGTCCTGGTCGGGCTCCCACACGTCCTCGCGTCCGCCGCCGAAGCCGAAGGTGCGGAAGCCCATCGTCTCCAGGGCCACGTTGCCGGTGAGGATCATCAGGTCGGCCCAGGAAATGCCTTGGCCGTACTTCTGCTTGATCGGCCACAGCAGGCGCCGCGCCTTGTCCAGGCTGACGTTGTCCGGCCAGCTGTTGAGCGGCGCGAAACGCTGCTGTCCGCGCCCACCGCCGCCGCGTCCGTCCTGGATGCGGTAAGTGCCTGCGCTGTGCCAGGCCATGCGGATGAAGAGGCCGCCGTAATGACCGAAGTCGGCCGGCCACCAGTCCTGCGAGTCGGTCATCAGGTCGCGCAGATCCTTCTTCAATGCGTGGTAATCCAGCTTGTTGAAGGCCTCGGCGTAGTCGAAGTCGCCCGCCAGCGGATTGGAGCGCGACGAATGCTGGTTCAGCAGGTCCACCCGCAGCTGGTTGGGCCACCAGTCGCGGTTGCCGGTGCCGCCGCCAGCGGACTGGTGGAACGGGCACTTCGATTCGGTGGTCATGGGTTTCCTTCCTTTGGCCGTCGGGTGTGGGTGGGAATGTGGGTGGAGCGGATGGACTGCAGGGCGATGTCGCACGCGACAGGTCAGTCGCGCACTGGGATGGGAGAGGGGGGGAGATGCCGGCTAGGCGGCAACGTGGGCACTCGCATGGCTGACGTCCTTCGAGGGCGTTGGCGGATGGCGACCAGACTAGGCAGTGCGAACGATCAATGAAAATCGTTTGTGGCGAAGACTTCGATAGCGTCTTTCAATGGTGCGTCGCGTCATCGCTGTCTACGTCGTCGCGGCTGCCACGATACCCTGCGTGCGTTACGCCGATGTTGTAGATGCGTGCGCAGGCAGACACCGCGGCGTTGGCCGCGGCAGGGGTGATCCTTCTGTGTTCCGCGCCCAAGCGGGCTGGATCAGAGCAGTGCCTTGAGCCGGTAGAGTGCTTCCAGTGCCTGCTTCGGCGTCAGCTCGTCCGGATCGATCGCGGCGAGCGCTTCCTGGGCGGCCGACGGTGCAGCGGCGAACAGGCCGAACTGCTGCGGGGCGTCCAGCGCCTGCGGGGCCATGTCGGAGGCATGCGTCTCGCGGCCACGCTGCTCCAGTTCCGCCAGCCGTCGGCGCGCCTGCTGCAGCGTGGTCTTCGGCAGGCCGGCCAGCGCCGCGACCTGCAGGCCGAAGCTGCGGTCCGCTGCGCCGTCCTTCACTGCGTGCATGAAGACCAATGAGTCGCCGTGTTCCACCGCGTCCAGGTGCACGTTGGCGATGCCGCTGCCGGACTCGTTGGCCAGCGCGGTCAGTTCGAAGTAGTGCGTGGCGAACAAGGTGTAGCAGCAGTTGCTGGCGGCCAGGTGGCGCGCCACCGCATCGGCCAATGCCAGCCCGTCGTAGGTCGACGTGCCACGGCCGATCTCGTCCATCAGCACCAGCGACTGCGCGGTGGCGTGATGCAGGATGTAGCTGGTCTCGGCCATTTCCACCATGAAGGTGGACTGCCCGCGCGCGAGATCGTCGCCGGCGCCGATGCGGGTCAGGATGCGGTCGATCGGCCCGATGACCGCGCGCGATGCGGGCACGAAGCTGCCGATATGCGCGAGCAGCACGATCAGCGCGTTCTGCCGCATGTAGGTCGACTTACCGCCCATGTTCGGGCCGGTGATCACCAGCATGCGGCGCGCTTCGTCCATGCGCAGGTCGTTGGGCTCGAACGGGTCCTTGCGCACCGCCTCGACCACCGGATGGCGGCCGCGTTCGATGAGCAGGCCGGGCGCGTCGCCGAGTTCGGGCTGTGCCCAGTCCAGTTCCTGCGCGCGTTCGGCGAAGGAGGCCAGCACGTCGAGTTCGCTCAGGCCGGCGGCGCAGCGCTTCAGCGGCTCCAGGCGCGCGTTGAGCGTATCCAGCAGCGCGTCGTAGAGCAGCTTCTCGCGCGACAGCGAGCGCTCGCGCGCCGACAGCACCTTGTCTTCGAACTGCTTCAGTTCTTCGGTGATGTAGCGTTCGGCGCCGGTCAGGGTCTGCCGGCGGGTGTAATGGACCGGCGCCTTGTCGGCCTGGCCCTTGCTGATCTCGATGTAATAGCCGTGCACGCGGTTGTAGCCGACCTTGAGCGTGGCGATGCCACTGCTGGCGCGCTCGCGCGCTTCCAGGTCGACCAGGAACTGGTCGGCGTTCGTGCTGAGCCGGCGCAGTTCGTCGAGTTCGGCGTCGTAGC
Source organism: Pseudoxanthomonas sp. LjRoot206 (assembly GCF_056175725.1). Taxonomy (NCBI): domain Bacteria; kingdom Pseudomonadati; phylum Pseudomonadota; class Gammaproteobacteria; order Lysobacterales; family Lysobacteraceae; genus Pseudoxanthomonas; species Pseudoxanthomonas sp. LjRoot206. The sequence goes on along the minus strand of NZ_JBGFFI010000005.1, from coordinate 438,090 downwards.
CGTCGGCCAGCACGCCACCATCGGTGAGCTTGAGCGGCGGTTGCGGTGCGACGGCGGCCAGCAGCAGCGCGGCGGTGTCGTCGTGCTCGCCCAGCTCCGCCGCCAGCACCTGCAGGCGTGGTGAGTCGAGCGGCTGCAGGTGACCGCGGACGTCGGGCAGCAGCGCCAGCCCGTCGCGCAGCGTGGACAGGTCGCGCGGACGCGCCGAGCGCAGCGCCACGCGGGTGAGGATGCGTTCCAAGTCGCCCAGCGCGCGGAAGCCGCTGCGCAGGTCGCGTTCGGTGCCGTGGCCGATCAGCGTGGCCACGGCATGGTGGCGCTCACCCAGTACCGCGCGATCGCGCAAGGGACGATGCAGCCAGCGGCGCAGCAGGCGGCCACCCATCGGGGTGACGGTGCTGTCCATCACGCCAAGCAGCGTGTGCTTGTTGTCGCCGTCAACGCGGGTGTCCAGTTCAAGGTGCCGGCGCGTGGCGGCATTCATCGCGATCGCATCGCCGGCCGACTCCACCGCGATCGCGGTCAGGTGAGGCAGGCGCTGCTTCTGGGTTTCTTCGACGTAGCCGAGCAGCGCACCGGCCGCGCCAGTGGCCAAGGCCTTGTCGTCGATGCCGAAGCCGGTCAGGTCATGCAGACCGAAGAAGTTCAACAACTGCCGCCGGCCGCTGTCCGGATCGAACAGCCACGGCGCGCGTCGACGGATGCCGGTGCGCTGTTGCAGGAAGGCGGGCAGGCCCTCTTCGTCGGGGACCAGCAGTTCGGCCGGCTCCAGTCGGGCGAGTTCGGCTTCCAGCGCATCGTCGCCGTCGACTTCGTTGACCATGAAGCGCCCGCCCGCAAGGTCGGCCCAGGCCAGGCCGTAGCCCGAGCGCCCGCGGCAGATGGTCATCAGCAGCGTGTCGCGACGCTCGTTGAGCAGGGCTTCGTCGGTCACTGTGCCCGGCGTGACCACGCGGACCACCTTGCGCTCCACGAGGCCCTTGGCCAGCGCCGGGTCGCCGATCTGCTCGCAGATCGCCACCGATTCGCCCAGTGCGACCAGCCGCGCCAGATAGCCTTCGCAGGCATGCACCGGCACGCCTGCCATCGGGATGGGCGCACCGCCGGAACTGCCGCGCTGGGTCAGGGTGATGTCGAGCAGCCGGGCGGCCTTGCGCGCGTCGTCGTAGAACAGTTCGTAGAAATCCCCCATCCGGAAGAACACCAGCAGATCCGGATACTCCGCCTTGGCGGCGAAGAACTGCTTCATCAGGGGCGTGTGTTCCGACTTGTCTTTGCTCACGAGGCCAGCGGGGAGGGGAGTGCAAAAGGGCGTTGATTGTAGCGGCGGGGAAGGAGGTCCGTGGAACGCGGGCGCGTGATCGCAAGGTGCCGCTGATGTCGTACGCCGTGCACGGTGGTGGATGCCTGCATCGCTGGCGTAACCGGAGTTCCGCACGATCGTTCGGAAAATCAGTGGCTTATCCGTGCCAAAGTGGTGGCCTGCGTATCGACGCAGTGCAGAATGCCGCGTTGTGAAGCGGATGTTAGTTTCGCGTTGACGCAAGGGGAGTTGCGTTCGTCATCGGCGGCACTGCCGCACGTCACACCGGGAACCACACAGGCACCAACTGCCAGTACATGACCCTTGGGAGGGGAGAACATGGTCAACGCATTGCCCAGGCATAAAGCGCTATCGCTCGCCGTCTTCACCGCGCTCTGCGCCAGCTCGCATGCCTATGCGCAGCAGGCGGGCGCGCCGGCCGGCGAGGACGAGCCCACCACGCTGGGGACCATGACGGTCACCGCGCAGAAGCGCGAGGAAGTGCTGCAGGACGTGCCGATCACGGTCGCCGTGATCTCCGAGGAACTGCTGCAGGACACCGGCGTCCGCGACATCAAGGACCTGCAGGTCCTGGTGCCGGGCCTGACCGTGACCAGCACGCAGAACGAAGCCATCACCACCGCGCGTATCCGCGGCATCGGTACCGTGGGCGACAACGTCGGCCTGGAATCGTCGGTGGGCGTGGTGATCGATGGCGTGTACCGCCCGCGCAACAGCGTCGGCTTCGGCGACCTCGGCCAGCTCGAGCGCATCGAAGTGCTGAAGGGCCCGCAGGGCACCGTGTTCGGCAAGAACACCTCCGCTGGCGTGATCAATGTGGTCACGCGCCGCCCCAGCTACACGCAGAGCGCCGAGGGCGAGGTCACCGTCGGCAACTATGGCGCGATCGGCGTGTCCGGCAGCTACAACGACGCGTTGTCCGACAACTCGGCCTTCAGCATCTTCGCCGCCAAGCGCAAGCGCGACGGCTGGATGGACGTGCGCACCGGCAACGGTCCGCGCGAGGAAACCGACGACTACGACCAGAACTTCCACACGCTTCGCGCCAAGCTGCTGCTGGAGCCGACCGAGAACCTGGAAATCCTGCTGTCGGGCGACTTCACCAGCCGCGACGAGAACTGCTGCACGGCCGTGCAGACCACGGTGGGCGGCACCGCCGCGATCCTCAACGCGCTGGCCGGTGGCCGCGCCGTGGCGGCGCCGGGCGACGATCCGTTCGACCGCGTGGCCTACAGCAACCGTCCCACCACGCAGGACATCATGGACAGGGGCCTGTCCGCCGAGATCAACTGGGACACGCCGTGGTTCGGCGGCGCCACGCTGACCTCGATCACGGCCTCGCGGCAGTGGGAGGCCATCAACGGCCTGGACTACGACTTCAGCACGGCCGACCTGCTCTACCGCAACGCCGACAAGGACGAGTCGTTCACCGGCTTCGACACCTTCAGCCAGGAATTCCGCCTGACCGGCTCCAGCGAGCGCATCGACTGGATGGTGGGCGCGTTCTACTCGGACGAGGAACTGACCCGCAACGAGACCTACCGCATCGGTCCGCACTACGAGCCATACGTGTCCACGCTGGTGTACCAGCTGGTCGGCCAGAGCCTCGGCGCGGCGGGCGTGCCGCTGAACAATCCGAACAACATCTCGCCGGCCGCGTTCCTCGCGCAGGTGGGCGGGCGTCCGTTCGGTACCGGCTTCGTCGGCCTGGGGTCGCTGGACCGTTACAAGCAGGATGCCAAGAGCCTGGCGCTGTTCACCAACAACACCTGGCACGCCACGGATGCGCTGGACCTGACGCTGGGCCTGCGCTACACCCGTGAGAAGAAGGACCTGACCTCGTCGTACAGCAACCCCAACGGGAGCCTCGCCTGTACCGGCACGCTGACCGACCAGAACGCCGCCAATCCGAACCGCTTCGCGCTGCTGCGCGCCGCGCTGGCGTCGCGCAGTTCGGTGTTCGCCTCGCTGCCGGCGGCCAACCAGAACGCCATCCTGGCCTCCGTCGGCCCTACCATCGCCGGCTACATGTGCCTGCCGTGGGCGAACGCGCTGCATAACGGCCGCAACACGTTCCAGGAAATGGAGGACAAGGAGTGGTCGGGCACGGTGAAGGCGGCCTACCGCTGGAACGAGAACGTCATGACCTACGCGTCCTACGCCCGCGGCTACAAGGGCGGTGGCTTCAACCTGGACCGCGTGCAGTCGGCCGACGGCCTGTCGAGCAGCGGGCAGGGCATCCGCCCGGTCAACGACACCTCCTTCGGCGGTGAGTTCGTCGACAGCTTCGAGCTGGGCACCAAGACCACTTGGGCGGACGGCACGCTGCTGTTGAACGCCACCCTGTTCCACCAGGAGTACGAGGACTTCCAGCTCAACAGCTTCCTGGGCACCAGCTTCGTGGTGCGCTCGATTCCCGAGGTGACCTCGTCGGGCCTGGACGCCGAGATCCTGTGGCAGCCGCGCGCGGTGCAGGGCCTGATGCTGCAGGGCGGCCTGATGTACGCCAAGACCGAATTCGGCGACGACATCCCCGGTGGCGACTTCGTCGAGCGCACCCCGCTCAGCACCTCGGGCGCGCTGTACAAGCTGCCGGGCGCGACGATGCCGTTCGCGCCGGAATGGTCGGGCTCGCTGTCCGCCACCTACGAGTGGGATTTCGGTGCCGACCATATCGGCCGCTTCAACATCGGCGGCAAGTACATGGGCGACTACAACACCGGCTCGGACCTCGACGTCGAGAAGCACCAGAGCGCCTACACCGTGTTCAACGCCCGGCTCGGCTTCGGCCGCAGCGATGGCCGCTGGATGCTGGAACTGTGGGGCACCAACCTGACCGACGAGGATTACGTGCAGGTTGGCTTCGACGGTCCGCTGCAGGGCCTGTTCCCGGATCCGAACAACCCGCTCAACACCTTCAACGCGTTCCTCGGCGCGCCGCGCATGTACGGCATGACCCTGCGCGTCCGCTACTGATCCCCCTTCGCTCTATGTAGCGAACGGCCCGCCCCCCTGGCGGGCCGTTTTCTTTCCGGCCGCTGCCGGGGCGACAGCGTGGGCCAAATGGGCTACAACACCCGCGTCCCCCTGTTGGAACCGATGATGTCCGCACCGAACGATGAAGCGCTGCGCGTCCTAGCCGAGCGCGTGGGTGAACGACTGCGCGAGCGGCGCGACCACCTGGTCACCGCGGAGAGCTGCACCGGGGGGTGGATCGCGAAGTGCGTCACCGACATCGCCGGTTCGTCGGACTGGTTCGATTGCGGCATGGCCGCCTACAGCTACGAAGCCAAGCAGGCGCTGTTGGGTGTGCGCCCGCAGACGCTGGAAACGCATGGCGCCGTCAGCCGCGAGACGGTGATCGAAATGGTGTCCGGCGCCCTGGTGAACTCCGGCGCCAGCGTCGCCGTGGCGGTCACCGGCATCGCCGGTCCCGGCGGTGGTGGCCCCGACAAGCCGGTGGGCACGGTGTGGATCGGCTGGAAGCGCCGCGGCGGCTATGCACGGGCGGAGGTCTTCCTGTTCGAAGGCGATCGTGAGGCCGTGCGCCGGCAGACCGTCGCCGCCGCCTTGCACGGACTCGAAGCAGTCTGAGTACGATCCTGCCCGCAGGAGCGGCTTTCCCCGGGCAGACGCCGCGGTGGGGTGTCATCGCGCTCGGCTTGGCGGTCTGGAGCACCGTCGCGATGGCGTGGCTGTTGGCGGGCCGGGCGGGGTTGTTTGCCGTGATGGATCTGGAGCTGTTTGCCGAAGCCGGTGGCCTGCGTGGATGGCCGTTGGCCTGGGTATTGCCGATGGTATTGGCGGGGTGGTTCCTGACTTGCGCGGTGCTGGCCTGGCTGGTCTTGCGCGTGGGCGCCTGGCTGGATCGCCGGGGGCGCGTGATGGAGGCATTGGCGTGGCCACTGCGGTCCCGCGCCTTCGTCGTGTCGAGCCTGTCGTGGATGCTGGGGATCGGCGTGATCCTGCTCGTGACACGCCCCGACGACAACGGGTGGCCAGGGTGGACGCTGTTCATCGTGACCGCCATTGCCGGCCTGCTGCTGCCGTTCGTGGCGTGGCGTCCAGCGCTGCTGGACAGGCGGCGACCCGCCCCGATACTCGGTCTGCATTGGCCCGGATGGCGCGCCGTCCTGGTGAGTGGCGCGTGTGCCCTGTTCGGCATGTTGTCCGGGTTGGCGGAGGCTTGGCTGGAGCCCGTGGTGCCCGGATTGATACTGATGGTGCTGGATGACGTGCTCGCTGCGACGGGCTTGTTGCTGGTGTTGCTGGCCTGGTTCAACGCTGGGCGGCTCGCTCCCGCCGTCGCGGACCTGCGTCGACTTCCGCGAGGTGACGTGGTCCTGGAGCTGGTGGCTTTCGCGTGGCTGACCGGCCTGGTGACCGTGTTCCTCGGCATGCCGTTGCTGGGGGCTACCGTACACACCATCTATGTGGCGCCGGAGTTGGATCTAGCTGGCGACGTGCAGCCATGGTGGTCCACCGCAGCCGTCTGGCTGGTCCGGGAAGGTCTGGTCATCTCGCTGGTCGCGGTCATTCCCCTTGCCTGGTATCTCGCACTCGCAGAAGGTCGCTGGGCACGAAGCCACGGGATCGGGCGGCACGCTATTGCGGAACGGGATGATTAGTAGTATTACTACTAATCATGGACCTGACCGATACCCAGCACGCCATCCTTGCCCTGATCGCCGAGCGGCTCGAAGCCGAAGGCATGCCGCCGTCGCAGGCCGAGATCGCCAAGGCGTTCGGCTTCAAGGGCGTCCGCGCGGCGCAGTACCACCTGGAAGCATTGGAGCAGGCCGGAGCGATCGAGCGTGTCCCGGGCCGGGCCCGTGGCATCCGCCTGCTGAAAGCACCGCCCTCCGCCCAGCCGGACCTGGCGTTCCCGCCCGCCAATGACGACGGTCTGCGCGTGCCGGTGCTGGGTCAGGTGGCGGCCGGTGCACCGATCGGCGCGGATGCCGACCACCACGACTATGTGCTGCTGGACCGCGCATTCTTCGCGCCCGCGCCGGACTACCTGCTGAAGGTCAAGGGCGACTCGATGCGCGACGAAGGCATCTTCGACGGCGACCTGATCGGTGTGCACCGCACGCGCGACGCGCGATCGGGACAGATCGTTGTCGCCCGGGTCGACGATGCGATCACGGTGAAGCTGTTGAAGATCGGCAAGGACCGCATCCGCCTGCTGCCGCGCAATCCCGACTACGCCCCCATCGAGGTCCAGCCCGACCAGGACTTCGCCATCGAAGGCCTGTACTGCGGTCTGGTGAGGCCGAACCGGTGATGCGTGCCAGCGCGCCCCACGCCGCCGGGCGGTGTTTTCCGATGGCCCGGTGCGGCGGAAGCCGATCCCCGCGAGCCGCGTCGGCGCTTAATTTCACTCCTCCCCGTCCAGTCGCAGCCTGTGCGATGGACGCTCCCCACACTGATCGCACCTGACCACATTGACTAGGACCACGACGATGGACGAGAACAAGAAGCGCGCCCTTTCCGCCGCACTGACCCAGATCGAGCGCCAGTTCGGCAAGGGCTCGGTGATGCGCATGGGTGACCGGGTCATCGAGCCCGTCGAGGTCATTCCCACCGGCTCGCTGATGCTCGACATCGCGCTGGGCATCGGCGGCTTGCCCAAGGGCCGCGTGGTCGAGATCTACGGTCCGGAGTCCTCCGGCAAGACCACGCTGACGCTGCAGGCCATCGCCGAGTGCCAGAAGCAGGGCGGCACCGCTGCGTTCATCGACGCAGAGCACGCGCTGGATCCGATCTACGCCGCGAAGCTGGGCGTGAACGTGGACGATCTGCTGCTGTCTCAGCCGGACACCGGCGAACAGGCGCTGGAAATCGCCGACATGCTGGTCCGCTCGGGCTCGATCGACATCGTGGTGATCGACTCGGTGGCGGCACTGACGCCGAAGGCCGAGATCGAGGGCGAGATGGGCGACCAGCTGCCCGGCCTGCAGGCTCGCCTGATGAGCCAGGCGCTGCGCAAGCTGACCGGCAACATCAAGCGCTCCAACACGCTGGTGGTCTTCATCAACCAGCTGCGCATGAAGATCGGCGTGATGATGCCCGGCCAGAGCCCGGAAACCACCACCGGCGGCAATGCGTTGAAGTTCTACGCTTCCGTGCGTCTGGATATCCGCCGCATCGGTGCCATCAAAAAAGGCGACGAGATCATCGGCAACCAGACCAAGATCAAGGTCGTCAAGAACAAGCTGGCCCCTCCGTTCAAACAGGTAGTCACCGAGATCCTGTACGGCGAGGGCATCAGCCGCGAGGGTGAACTGATCGACATGGGCGTGGATGCCAAGCTCGTGGACAAGGCAGGCGCCTGGTACAGCTACGGCAGCGAGCGTATCGGCCAGGGCAAGGACAATTCGCGCACGTTCCTGCGCGAGAACCCGGCCATCGCCGCGAAGCTGGAGGCGGAGCTGCGTGAGAAATTCCAGCCCGCCGAAGCGCAGCGCGACGAGAGTGCCGACGACGACAGCGACGACTGACAAGGCTTCGGTGACGCACGGTGTCCGAACAGGACGGTCAGGCGGGAGCGAGCAGGGGACGCCGGCGCAAGCCGGTTGAACAGACCCCGGTGCAGCGCGCGCTGGGTCTGCTGACCCGGCGGGAGCACTCCCGTCGCGAACTCACCCGGAAACTGGCGTCCCGCGGTGTGGATGCGGCCGATGTGCGATCGGCCGTGGACCGGCTTGCGGAGGAAGGCTGGCAGAGCGACACGCGCTTTGCAGAGGCGCTCGTCCGCAGCCGGGCTTCGGGGGGTTACGGTCCGCTGCGCATCAAAGCCGAGCTGTCCACCCACGGGCTGGACCGCGAGGCGGTAGCGGCGGCCATGGCCACCTTCGATGGCGACTGGACCGAAACGGCGTGCGACCTCGTCCGTCGGCGTTTCGGTCCAGCCCGCCGGATCGAGCCGGCACAGGCTCGGAAGATTGCGGATTTCCTCATCCGGCGCGGCTTCGATGGGGTGGCCGTCCGTGCCGCCAGTCAACTGGATCCGGAGGACTGGGGCGGGGTGGCCTGATAATCTAGCGCATTGGGTTGCTTCCCCCGGCCGCATCCGCATATCGGTGGATGACGCGACGCCATGAAGCGCCTTCCAGCCAATGCCTGCCAGATGACCACTTCCAAGACCCTCAGCACCCGTCAGATCCGCCAGGATTTCCTCGATTTCTTTGCCGGCAAGGGCCATACCATCGTGCCGTCCGCCTCGCTGGTGCCCGGCAACGACCCCACACTGCTGTTCACCAACTCCGGCATGGTGCAGTTCAAGGACGTGTTCCTGGGGGCCGAGAAGCGCAGCTATGTCCGCGCAGCCGACGTACAGCGTTGCCTGCGTGCGGGCGGCAAGCACAACGACCTGGATTCAGTCGGTTACACCGCGCGCCACCACACGTTCTTCGAAATGCTGGGCAACTGGTCCTTCGGCGATTACTTCAAGAAGGAAGCCATCGGCTGGGCCTGGGAACTGCTGACCGAAGTCTGGAAGCTCCCGAAGGAGCGCCTGCTGGTCACCGTTTACCACACGGATGACGAGGCCTACGATCTCTGGCACGACATGATCGGCCTGCCGGCCGAGCGCATCGTGCGGATCGGCGACAACAAGGGCGCACCCTACGCTTCTGACAATTTCTGGCAGATGGCCGATACCGGCCCCTGCGGGCCGTGCACCGAGATCTTCTACGACCACGGCGACCACATCGCCGGCGGTCCTCCGGGCTCGCCCGACGAGGATGGCGACCGGTACATCGAGATCTGGAACAACGTCTTCATGCAGTTCGACCGCCAGCCCGACGGCACATTGGTGCCGCTGCCGGCGCCGTGCGTCGATACCGGCATGGGCCTGGAGCGTCTTGCGGCGGTCCTGCAACACGTCCATACCAATTACGAGATCGACCTGTTCCAGGGTCTGATCCGGAAGGCGGCCGAGCTGACCAGTACGCCGGACCTGGAGAACAAGTCGCTGCGCGTGATCGCCGATCACATCCGTGCCTGCAGCTTCCTCATCGTCGATGGCGTGTTGCCGTCCAACGAGGGCAGGGGCTATGTACTGCGCCGGATCATCCGCCGCGCGCTGCGTCATGGCTGGATGTTGGGTGTCCGCCAGCCGTTCTTCCACAAGATGGTCGGGACGCTGTCGGAGCTGATGGGCGAAGCGTATCCCGAGCTGCCGGCGGCCCGCGAGCTGGTCGAGCGGGCGCTCAAGGCCGAAGAGGAGCGCTTCGCCGAGACGCTGGACTCCGGCATGCGCATTTTCGACGACGTCGCAGCGCGTGTGACCGATGGCGTGATTCCTGGCGCCGACGCCTTCCGGCTGTACGACACCTACGGTTTCCCGGTCGACCTCACCGCTGACATCGCTCGCGAGCGTGGATTGACGGTCGATATGACCGGCTTCGACGCGGCGATGGAGCAGCAGCGCGAGACGGCCCGGGCTGCTGGCAAGTTCGCCTCCACGACGGGCCTGCCTGCCGATCTGGTGGCCCAGCTGTCGCCGACCGTCTTCCTTGGCTACGACCAGCTGGATGCCGGTGGCCTGCAGGTCGTTGCGCTGTTGAAGGACGGTCGTCCGGTGCAGTCGGTCGAAGCGGGCGACGAGGCCGTGGTTATTCTGGATCGCACGCCGTTTTATGCGGAGTCGGGCGGCCAGGTGGGTGATATGGGCGTGCTCGCCGAACAGGGCGTGGAGTTCGATGTCGCGGACACATTGAAGTTCGCGGGCCAGTTCCACGGCCATGCCGGCCGCGTCGCCAAGGGTGCGCTGAAGCTGGGCGATCATGTGGTCGCATCGGTGGATGCTGCGCGTCGTGCGAGCACCATCCTCAATCATTCCGCTACCCACCTGCTGCATGCGGCGCTGCGCGAAGTCCTGGGTACGCACGTCCAGCAGAAGGGCTCGCTGGTGGCGCCGGATCGCCTGCGTTTCGATTTCTCCCACTTCCAGCCGATGACGTCGGCCGAACTGGCCGAGATCGAGCGTCGCGTCAATGCACAGATCCGCGCGAACAGTGCGGCGGAAGTGCATCACATGGGCATGCAGGAGGCGCTGGATTTCGGCGCCATGGCCCTGTTCGGCGAGAAGTACGGCGAGCACGTGCGCGTGCTCAGAATGGGCGACTACTCCACGGAGCTCTGTGGCGGCACCCATGTCGGCCGGACCGGTGACATCGGCCTGTTCAAGCTGGTCGGCGAAAGCGGCGTGTCCGCAGGCGTCCGGCGCATCGAGGCGGTGACGGGGCAGGGTGCTCTCGATTACGTCGCCGACCAGGAACGCCGTTTGTCCGAGGCGGCTGGCCTGCTGGGTGGCAATGCCGGCGAGGTGGTCGAGAAGATCCGTGCACTGGCGGACCGGCAGAAGAAGCTCGAGCGCGAACTGGAGTCGCTGAAGGCGAAGGCGGCCTCGAGCGCCACGTCGGACCTGGGCAGCGCAGCCGTCGACGTCGGCGGCATCCGGGTGCTCGCGTCGCGGCTGGAGGGCTTCGATGCCAAGGCGCTGCGCGATGCGGTGGATCGCCTGAAACAGCAGCTTGGCGACACCGTGATCGTTCTGGCCGGTACGGCCGACGGCAAGGCTGCCCTGGTGGCGGGCGTGAACGGCGCCGCAACCGGTCGGGTCAAGGCGGGGGAACTCCTCTCACATATCGCGGGTCAGATCGGCGGCAAGGGCGGTGGCCGCCCGGACCTCGCCCAGGGTGGTGGTGAGGACGGGCCCGCCCTTGCGACCGCCCTTCGGGGCGTTCCGGAATGGGTCCAGCAGCGGCTCGGCTGACCCCCGTATTGGACCAATCGGTGCTTGCGGCCGTGTACCTCCGGCCGCTAACATGCTTTAGGTTCATGAATGTACCAGGAAGCCGCCGGCCCGTTTTCACGAAGCCAGCGCGCCCCCGGCACTATCCTTTGCCGGATTACGGAGAAGAAACATGTTGATCTTGACCCGCCGTGTCGGCGAAACCCTGATGATCGGCGACTCGGTCACGGTGACCGTGCTTGGCGTGAAAGGCAACCAAGTGCGCATCGGCATTACCGCGCCCAAGGACGTGGCCGTGCATCGCGAAGAGATCTACCAGCGCATCCAGCGTGGCGAAGAGATTTCATCGCCTGCCTCCTCAGAGAACGTCGCTTCCGAATGATTTTGTTTGCCGCCTGCGCGGCGAGCCGCTATCCTATGCGGCCGCTGCAGCATGGCTGCAGCGCAAGACAAACCGGAGTGATGCCCGAGCGGCTGAAGGGGCTCCCCTGCTAAGGGAGTATAGGGTCAAAAGCCTTATCGAGGGTTCGAATCCCTCTCACTCCGCCAGTTTGAAAAAAGAAGCCCCGCGATGCGGGGCTTCTTTTTTGCGCGCGCACAAAGTGGTGCGTCATCGCTCTCCGTGCTCGACGCGCAGACGAAAAAAAACAGGCTGACCAAAGTCAGCCTGCTTCAAGATGGCGCGCCCGGAGAGATTCGAACTCCCGACCGCCTGGTTCGTAGCCAGGTACTCTATCCAGCTGAGCTACGGGCGCGTTTCGTTAGAAGCGGAATTCTGCACGAAGGACGTTCACCCGTCAATAACTTGGTGGAAAGATTTATCCATGGACGACACCATGCGGCCGAAACATGCCATCACTTGCGTCATTGGATGACGTGTCGGATGTCGGAAGTGGGCCAGGCGTCTCATCTGCACTGGCCATTCGCGGCGTGGATTAGCAGGCTGTTCACGCCCTGGCCGGGAAAATGGCCAAGCAGGGGGAAACCAGAACGCGAGACTTCGCGGGAGTCGATTTGATGCATTTCTCAAAACCCTTGCTGGGGCTTGGGCTGCTGATGGCCGTGCCTTTGAGTGCGGCGGCGGCCACCTACAATGTCGGGCCGGGGCGCCAATACACGCAGCTCACCACGTTCTTCAACAGCGTCAACCTGGCCCCAGGCGATATCGTCGAAGTGGACGGCAACGCAAGCTACGCCGGCAACATCGTCGTGGGCGATGACGACAGCGGCACCCAGGCGAGTCCGGTCACGATCCGCTGGCGCCGGGTCGCCGGCGTGACCCGCCCCATCCTGTCGGGTGGCACGCACACGATCAAGTTCCAGCAGTCGAACCACGTCGTGTTCGAAGGCTTTGAAGTGACGGGCGGTACCAGCACATGCGTCTTCAGCGAAGCGCACAACGTCACCGTCCGCGATGCCTACGTGCACGACTGCCCGTCGCACGGCATCCTCGGGGCAGACCAGAATTCCGGATCCTTTACGCTGGAATACAGCGAGATCGCCCGCTCGGGCCAGGGTGATCGTCGGCATGCCATCTACATGCAGTCGGACGAGGTCGCCTATCCCGACACCGTCTTCCGCATGCGCTACAACTACGTGCACAGTGCCACCGGCGGCGTGCTTGTCCGCGTACGTCACCAGCGGGCCGAGATCCACTACAACTGGATCGAGGGCTCGGACCTGCATGAGGTGGAGCTGATCGGCCCGGACTGCGAAACGCAGAAGGCGGGCTGGACCGCCGACCTGCGTCGCGAGGACGCCGAACTGGTGGGTAACGTCATCATCCATCGATCGACCAGCCGATCCGGCAATGCCCTGCGCATCGGTGGCGACCTCAATGGCCGCAACCAAGGCCGCACGCGACTGGTGAACAACACCATCCTGCTGGACCGCTCCGGTACTGCGAATGCCGTGCTGGTCCAGCTGGGCCAGGGTTCGCTGGAAATGCATAACAACGTGGTCTACCAGCCTGCGGCAGGCAGCGCGCCCAGCATCGTCCGCGAGAACCCGGCGAGCAACGTGGACGTGCCGTATTGTGGTCCGCAAAGCCGTGAGCCCTGGTCCGGTGGCCGTTTGGTCGCCGGTTCCAACAACTGGGTGCAGAGCGCTGCGGCGATGGTGCCGTCCGAGTGGACCGGCACGGTGCGAGGCACCGATCCGATGTTCACCGACCTGGCGCAGCGCAACTTCCGCCCGCGGACGGGTAGTCCGCTGTTGAACGCCGGCAACAACACGCCGGCGACGCCGACAGCGTTCCCATTCCCGACGCCGCAGGTGCTGCCCGCCTTCGATCCGCCGTTGCGGGCCAAGCTGGCGCCCGGCGATGCGCATACCCGGCTGCTGCTGGAGAACCGTATCGACATCGGTGCGTTCGAGCAGTTCGACATCGACACGGTGTCGGACCCGATCCGGGTGAATGGCTCGCAGCCGCTGATCCCGTCGCGCCCTGCCGGTACCGCTGCACCGGTGACCGCTTCGCAGCCGGCGGTGGTCGCGCCTGTCTCGGCCGTACGGCCCGCAGTCCGCGAACGTCCGCGCTGGCGGCAGGCGCCGGCCGCCCGCTATCGTCGGGGCTTCGTCAGGCGCTGACGCCCCGCGTCGCGTCGATCCGCATCAGGCCGTCCTCAGGGGCGGCCTTTTTCGTGCCCGTGTGTCCGGCACCGACGGGAAGTCGCGTTGAACAGGATGTGTCGGAAATTCGAGGGTGCCGTAGCGCGGCGGTCGTCCCGGGAGGGGGCATCGCCAAGCGCCGGGACTATGCGCAGAGCGACCTGCCGGACGGTGTCCGGGCCGGGCCAGCAAGGGGGGACGTTGATGAAGGCAACGCACAAGAGCCGCAAGGACCGGGTCATCCGGTTCCTGTGGCTGGCGGAAGTGGTCGTGCTGTTCGTCGCCGTGATGGCGGCGGCGTGGATCCGTTTCCACAACGACCTGGAGTACCAGGTCCAGTTCCTGGAGCAGACACCGTGGCGCGCGGCACTGGTAGCGTTGTCCATCACCGGTGCGATGACGGCGTTCGGCCTGTACCAGACCCATGTCCGCCACACGCGCATGGACTTCGTCCTGCGCCTCGCCCTCTCCTTCGCCTTCGGCGGCATCGCCCTGGTGGTCTTCTACTACATGGTGCCGCAAACCTATCTGGGGCGCGGTGTGCTGGCGATTTCGCTGGGCATCGGGCTGGCGGGGATCGTGCTGGTACGCGTGGCCTGGGTGCAGGTGTTCCATTCCGACGTGCTGAAGCAGCGCGTGCTGATCCTCGGCGCAGGCCGCAACGCGGACCTCATCAATTCCTGCATGCGTCGCCGCTCCGATCGCCGCACGTTCACCGTGGTGGGATTCGTTCCCGTGCCGGGCCAGCCGGTACTGGTAAGGGAGGATCTGTTGGTGCAGGTCGGCGAAGAAGGTCTGCACGAGACGACCGAGCGGCTCATGATCGATGAACTGGTGATCGCGCCCGACGAGCGCCGCGGTGGCCTGCCGATGGAACAGATGCTGCATTGCGTGCAGCAGGGCATTTCGGTGGTCGACCTGTCCAGCTTCTTCGAACGCGAAGCCGGCATGGTCCAGCTCCACACGGTGGATCCGTCCTGGCTGGTGTTCTCCGGTGGGTTCGACTATTCCACGCCGCGTCGCCTGAGCAAACGCTTCTTCGACCTGCTCGCGGCCGGCGCGCTGCTGCTGGTCAGTTGGCCGCTGATGATCGTGGTCGGGGTTGCGGTCTGGCTGGAATCCGGCGGGCCGGTCTTCTACAGCCAGACGCGCGTCGGCGAGCGCGGACGCCACTTCACCCTGACCAAGTTCCGCAGCATGCGCACGGATGCGGAGAAGGGCGGTGTCGCGGTCTGGGCGAGCAAGGACGACGACCGCAGCACGCGGGTCGGCCGTTTCATCCGCAAGACGCGCCTGGACGAGTTGCCGCAGCTGATCGCGGTGTTGCGCGGCGACATGAGTTTCGTGGGGCCGCGCCCGGAGCGCCCGCAGTTCGTCGACATGCTCAACGACGAGGTGCGCTATTACGGGGTCCGCCACAGCGTCAAGCCGGGGCTCACGGGCTGGGCGCAGTTGCGCTACCCGTATGGCGCCTCGGTGCGCGACGCGGAAGAGAAGCTCAAGTTCGATCTCTTCTACGTCAAGAACCACGGTCTGGTGTTCGACCTGATGATCCTGCTGCAGACCGTGGAAGTGGTGCTGTTCGGCCGTGGCGCGCGCTGAGCGGGCCTGCGTGCGGAAGGTGGCGTGGTCAGCCCGGGACCAGGCCGCGCAGGAAACGCTTGGTGCCGAACACCAGCAGCCCGGCGATTTCGCGGCGCTGCGCAGGATCACGCGAGAGACGCCACGCGCGCATCGCGAGCGTCGCGCCTGCCTTCCACTCGCGGCGGATGAGCATGCCGCGCGCATTGCGCAGGTAGGTGCCGGCGAGCGCGGCATCCAGTTCCCCGTCGTCCAGCGTGCCGCGCGCGTCGGCCACCGCCTTCTCGACGACGCGCACGTAGTCCGTATAGGTGCTGTCCGCTGCCGAGAGTCCTTCGTGGCCGCGCATCGCGCGCACGAGCGGCTGCTCCACCACGCCGATCTTCCAGTGCCTGGCGACGCGCAGGTGGAACTCGAGGTCTTCGGCGGTGCGCAGCGCTTCGTCGAACCCGCCTATCTGCTCCACCACCTGCCGGCGCAGCATGGCCGAGGCGGGCACGAGCGCGGGATTGTGGATCAGCCAGCGCAGCGCCCAGCCGTCTTCGCGGATGACGTCGCGGCGGCGGAACACGTCGATATGCCGGTACTCGCCATCGACGCGTTCAACGTCGCAGAGGACCATGCCGAAGTCGGGGTGCGCTTCGAAGAAGGCCAGCTGCAGTGCGGTCTTCGCGGGCAGCCACGTGTCATCGCTGTCGAGCAGGGCGAGATAGCGGCCACGCGCGAGCCGCATGCCATGGTTGCGGGCTGCGGAGACGCCGGCGTTCGCCTGCCACACATGGCGGACGCGGTCGCCGTAGCGCTGCTGGAGCATGTCGCCGGTGCCGTCGGTGGAACCGTCGTCGATCACGACGATCTCGTCGACCGGATGCGTCTGCGCGAGCACCGAGTCGATGGCCCGCGGCAACAGGTCCCGACGGTTGTAAGTCGGTATGATCACTGAAACTTCGATATCGGGCGCCATGCTTAAGGATGTCTCCAAAAAGCTGTTGTACGCGAGCGGACTGCTCGGTCTCTATCATCGGCTGCGCAATGCGAACAGCCTGACGGTGGTGATGTTCCATCGTACCCTGAGCCCGGAAGACCCGCGCTGGAAGACCTGCGACCCCGACTACACGCTGGCCACGTCATGGCTGGAGCAGTCTCTGGCATTCTTCCGCAAGCACTATAACGTGGTGTCGCTCGATCAGGTGCTGGCGTTGCGCAGGACCGGCAAGGCACTGCCGCCGCGCGCGTTGCTGATCACGTTCGACGACGGCTGGGCCGACAACGCGGACTACGCATTGCCTGCGCTGCAGCGCGCGGGCCTGCCGGCCCTGCTGTTCGTGGTGGCCGATGCGGTGGGAACGCGCCAGCCGTTCTTCCAGGAGCGCCTGATCGCGGCGTGGCGGCGCGGTGCGGTACGCGTGGCCGATCTCGCAACAGCGCTTTCCGTCGATGATCCTGCCGCGTCCACGTTCGACGAGTCGATCAACGGATTGCGCGCCGTCATCGCGCGAATGGAAGCGCTGGATGCGACGGCCCGCGAGCGCGTGCTGGCGCCGTTCATGGCGAAGCTCGACGACGGTCTTCGCCATATGGTCACGGTCGACGAGCTGCGCAGGTTGGAAGCGGGGGGCGTTGCGCTCGGCCTGCACGGCAAGACGCATACACCGATGAGGCTGGCCCCCGATATCGATGCCGAACTTGTTGGCGCGCGCGCATCGCTGGCGCAGCAACTGGGCGAAGCCGGGCCGGGCGCGGTCTCGATGTCGTTTCCGCACGGATCGTTCGACGACGCGATCGCGCACCGCGCGCGCGAAGCCGGTTACGAGCTGATGTTCACCAGCGTGCCGGTGCTGAATCCCACGGACAAGGATGTCAGCTGGTTGCTGGGCCGCACCGGTTTCGAGACCGATGCCGTCGTCGATCGCCAGGGGCGTTTCCGCGACGATTGGCTGGCGCTGTATCTGTTCCGTAAGCCGAGCCGGCGCCTCGCGTAAACCGGGCGTCGCTATTCGTCTTCGTCCGCTGACGTCAGGAAGAGCGGGGCGCTGGCGGCGGCTTCATCCGGCGAACTCCAGCGCAGGAACACCGGCCGCCGGCCGCGTTCGGCGAAATGCAGCGAGGACCAGCCGCGCCGTTGCGCGTCCGATGCGCACATCTCGACGGAGACCGACACGCATCCCGCCGCGCGTGCCGCGTGCAGCAGCTCGGCCACGTGCACCGCCGCCATGCCGTCCACGCCGTCGACCGACCAGAAATCGCGCACATGCAGGGTGCCGTCGGTGCGTTGCACGGCGAACCAGGCCTGCAGCGCGCGATCACGCGCCCGCTTGACCAGCAGATAGCGGGTCGTCGCCAGCGGCGATTCGTCGAAGCGCCAGCGAAGCTGGCCGACGTCGCGCACCGCCATCACGTCGTCGCCCTTGGGCGAGCCGGCCCAGACCGCATCGATGCGGTCGTCGGCGCGATCGGCCCAGGCGGATCTGAGCGCGGGCCCGCGCAGGCGTGTCCAGGCATCGCGTCCGGCGACGGCCAGATCGGCGACCACGCCGGCGACGGGCGCTAGCCAGCCGGGCAGCCGGCTGCGCAGGTACGAGGTATGGCGCAGCACGCGCGCGTAGCGCACCAGGTGCGCAGGCTGCGTGTAGCCGATCCGCTTGAAGACCGGCGCGGCTTTCGGATTCGGGAATCCGTACAGCACGTCGAGGGCTTCGGCGGCTGCACCGATCAGGCCCTGCTGCAGCATCAAGGCAGGACCCAGCGAGCGGTGCTGCGGCAGCACGGCCAGGTCCACCAGCACGCCCGCACGCAGGTCGCGGCCCTGCCAGGTGAGCCGGCGCCTGCCGGCCGAGGCGGTTCCCGCGTGGCTGCCTCCGGCGACATCGTGCAGCAACTGCAGCAGGGGCTCGCCGTACGGGCAGCGCAGATAGAACCACTCGAACTTCGTGGTCATCCGCGCGTCCTGGCCCAGGTTGCCGCGCCACAGCCCCAGCACCGCCTCGCGGTCGCGCGAGGGCAGGCCAGCCTCAACGAGGTATTGCGGCGTGGCGGGAACGGCGTTCATCGATCAGTCCAGCTCCGGCACGTCGCCCGCCAGGACCGGGGGCATATGCAGGTACTGGGTCGTGCGGCGCTTGTTGCGGATGTCGTCGTAGACGGCCTGGGCCTGCGCGGCCGTGATGCCCAAGGCGGTCGCGAGATCCTGGGCGGGGCGCCCGTGGTTGAGCGCCCACAACGCGAGGTCCATCTGCTGGTAGGGAAGGGCGAAGTAGAACTCGTCCTGGCCCTGGCTCAGGCTGTAGGTGTCGGTGGTCGGGATCGCCGCGCAGACGCGCTCCGGCAGACCCAGATGGCGCGCCATGCCGTAGACCTGCGACTTGTAGAGGTGCGCGATCGGCTTGACGTCGGCCGAGCCGTCGCCGTTCTTGACGAAGAAGCCCTGGTCGTACTCCACCCGGTTCGGCGTGCCGACCACGCCGTAGTTGAGGCGGTCGGCGTGGAAGTATTCCAGCGTCTTGCGGATGCGCTGCTTGAAGTTGGTCGCCGCGACGATGGTCAGGTAGTCGGCCAGCGCCAGGTCGCGCTCGTGCAGCACGCCGTCCGGCGATTGCGCCACCAGGCGGAACCGGTTGATGCGGCCTTCGGTGCCGCCATCGATGACGATCTTGAACTTCCAGCCGTCGCCGTACTCGGGCAACGTGTTGCGCACGGCTTCATCGCGCGCGCGGTAGCAGCCGATCGCGGCCAGCGCGGGGGCGATGTCGACGGTTTCGGTACGCACGCCGAGATGCTCGGCCAGGATGTGCGCACGCACGGCGCTGTCGTCCGATGAATCCTGCTCCGGCAGGATCAGCGTGAACACGCGTTCCGGTCCGAGCGCACGCACCGCGAGCGCGGCGCTGACGGAGCTGTCGATGCCGCCCGAGATGGCGACGACCAGGCCGCGCTTGTGCAGCTGGCGCGCGGTGATCTCGCGCAGGCGCGCCGCGATCTTGTCGGCTTCGGCGGTGTAGTCGATATCGAGGACGTGGTGGTCGAGCTGGCTCATGAGGTTGCGGTCTGCTCCGTCAGTTGGACGCGTCGGACCTTGCCGGACGCAGTGCGCGGCAGGGTGTCGACGAAGGTGATGTGCCGGGGGATCTTGTAGGCGGCCAGGCGCGCGCGGCAATGCGCCTTGATGCGGTCTTCGGCGCGTGGCGGCAGTCCGTCCGCCACCACGTAGGCTTTGATGACCTGGCCGAGTGTCGCGTCGTCGATGCCGACCACCGCGACTTCGCGGATACCGGGCAGCTCAGCGATGACTTCTTCCACGTCGGTGGGATGCACGCGGTGCGCGCCGGTCTTGATCATGTCGCTGCGGCGGCCCTGCAGGAAGAGATAGCCTTCCTCGTCCACGTGGCCAAGGTCGCCGGTGCGCAGCCAGCCGTCGCGCAGGATCGCCGCGGTGGCCTCCGCGTTGTTCCAGTAGCCCAGCATGATGCCGGGTCCCTGCACGCAGACCTCGCCTTCCTCACCGGTCGGCGCGGGACGGCCGTCCTCCCGGAAGATGGCCCAGCGGGTCTCCTGCACAGGAATGCCGACCGAGCCGCGCTTGTCGGCCCGCCGTTCCGGGGGCAGCCAGCTGATGCGCGACGTCGCCTCGGTCTGGCCGTACATCAGGAACAGGCGTGCGTCCGGCAGCAGGCCATGCACGCGATCCGCGACGGCCGGCGGCATGGCGCCGCCCGCCTGGGTCAGGTAGCGCAGCGAAGACAGCTCGTGGCCACCGCGTTCCAGCATGTCCATGAGCAGGACGTAGGTCGACGGCACGCCGGAAAACCCGGTCGCGCGATGCTGCTGCAGCGCATCGAGCACCTGGATGGGAAACACCATGCCCGGGCCGAGCACGATGCGGGCGCCGCACGCCAGGTGCGTGTGCAGGACCGACGCGCCGTAGGCGTAATAGAACGGCAGCACGCTGACGATCACGTCCTCCTGCGTGAGTTCGAGATAGGCGATGACCGCGGACGTGTTCGCGGACAGGTTGGCGTGGCTCAGCATCACGCCCTTGGGCTCGCCCGTCGTGCCGGAGGTATAGAGCAACTGCGCAAGGGTGTCGTCGGCCTCGATCTCCGGCCAGTCTGAGCTGCCGTCGGCCATCGGCAGGCCGGCGACGCCATCGAGCACGATCGCCGAGGGCGCAGTGCCGTCGTTCCACTGCGCCAGCGTCTGCTCCATGTCGCGGTGGCCGGCTTCATGCACAACGAGGCGCGCGCCGGCGTGGCGCAGCCAGGGCAGGAAATCGCGGGAGCGCGCCTGCGCGTTCAGCGGCGCGGCGACACCGCCGGCAAGCCAGATGCCGTACAGCGCGACCGCGGCTTCGATCCGGTTGGGCAACACAAGCGCGACGCGATCGCCGGGCCGCACGCCTGCGTGGTGCAGATGGTGTGCGAAGCCGGAGGCCTGTTGCCAGAACGTGGCGTAGTCGATGTTGCGTTCGCCATCGATGAGTGCGATCCGCTGCGGCGTAGTGCGAGCGATGCGGGCGACGCGGGTGGCGAGACGCTCCATGGCCTGGGACGCGCGGACGGTCAACCGGCCAGCTTGCGCGAGACGAACGCGTCGACGGTCTGGATGGAATCGAAATTGGCGGGCGTCATTTCCTCCGCCGCGATCTGCAGCTTGAACTCGTCCTCCAGGAAGAACACCAGTTCGTGGATTCCCGTGGAATCGATGATGCCGCCCTGGATCAGCGAATCCTGATCGCCCACGGCGGACGGATCATCCGAGAAGAGGAAGTTCTGCAGGATGAAGGTCTTGATCTGTTGCTTCTGCGGCATGGGTTCCCCGGCATTTCCTGTTCCGTTGCTGCCTATATGAACGACGGTTCCGCGCTTCACCGGCCATGCGGCGGGGGGCATGGGCGGCCAATCCGGCGGTGCTACCATCGCGCGCACTTCCCGGAACGACAGGCGTCCACGATGCGCGCTTCCCTGTGGCTGTTGGTGCTTGCGTTGGCGGCGTGCCGCCAGGCCGATCCCGTTGCCGCGCCGGCGGCGCCCCCGCGCTCCGTGCAGGATCCGGTGCAGAGCGCGCAGACGTCGGAGAAGCAGGACTTCAACGTATCCGAGCAGGTCGCCGGGCTGGACCATCCCTGGTCGCTGGCCTTCCTGCCCGGCGGCGGCATGCTGGTCACCGAGCGCCCGGGCCGCCTGCGCCGGATCGCCGCCGACGGCAGCGTATCGGCGCCGATCAGCGGGTTGCCGGACATCTTCGTCGACGGCCAGGCCGGACTGCTCGATGTCGCGCTGTCGCCCGGCTATGCGCAGGATGGGTGGGTCTACCTCGCCTTCGCCGAGCCGAATTTCCGCGGCAACAAGGCGGGCACGGCGGTGGTGCGCGGCAAGTTGAGCGGCGATGCGCTGGTCGACGCGACGGTGGTGTACCGGCAGGAACCCAAGCTCTCCCACGGCACCCACGTCGGCGCGCGGCTGGTGTTCGACGATGCGGGCAACCTGTTCGTCACCCACGGCGACAATCGCGTCGGCGCGGCGACCGCGCAGGAACTCGACAAGCTGTCCGGCAAGATCGTGCGCATCCGCCCGGACGGCAGCGTGCCCGCCGACAATCCCTTCGTGTCGAAGGCAGGCGCGCGCGGGGAGATCTGGTCATACGGCCACCGCAACGTGCAGGGCGCCGCGCTGCACCCGGTGACGCGGCAGCTGTGGGCGACCGAGCACGGCCCCATGGGCGGCGACGAGCTCAACCTGCCGAAGGCCGGCCTCAACTACGGCTGGCCGGTCATCACCCATGGCGTCGACTACAGCGGCCGGCCGGTGCCCGGCTCGACGGGCTCGGCGGCGCCTGGCATGGAGCCGCCGCACCACGTCTGGAAAGTATCGCCCGGCCTCAGCGGCATGGCGTTCTACACCGGTGATGCGTTGCCCGGCTGGAAGGGCAATCTGTTCCTCGGCGCGCTGGCGTCCAAGGCGCTGATCCGGCTGGAGCTGGACGGCGATCGCGTCGTCCACGAAGAGCGCTTGCTGGGCGATCGCAACCAGCGGATCCGCGACGTACGCCAGGGACCGGACGGCGCGCTGTACGTGCTCGTCGACGCGCCCGCGCCCGACGGCAAGCTGCTGAAGATCGCGCCGGCGACGCCGCCGGCGGCTGCCCCGTAGCGTCGCGCGTCAGCCGGCGGTGGCCGGCTTGCGTGCGATGAAGTCCACGCTGGTGATGCACAGCTGTTCGGCGGGAACGTGCGCGAACTGCGGATGCACGGGCATGGCGGCGAGTTGCTTCATCCGCTCCGGTCGCGTGGTGCGGGTGTCGAGATCGATGTCGAAGCCGTGCCGGCGGGCACCGTCGACGAACCAGTGCGCGCGCAGGCGGTTCTGGTAGAGGAAGGCGTTGTTCCAGCGCAGCCACTCGGCATCGGAATAGCGCAGGTAGTTCAGCTGGTGGACGTTGCGGTCGACGTAGGCGTAGTGGTCGCCGCAGTTGACCGAGTGGAACATCACGCCACGCGGCGACAGCACGCGCATGGACTCGGCGTACATCGCGTCGATCACGTCCGGCGGCACGTGTTCCAGCACGCTGTTGGAGAACACCACGTCGACGTCGCCGTCCGGCAGTCCGCTGCGGGTGGCGTCGGCGGGCGCGTGGTAGCGGATCACGCCATCGCTGGCGGCCTCCAGGTCCGCGTTCGCGCGCAGGGCGTCGAGCAGGCGGCGGTGCCGCTGTTCGACCTCGCCCAGCGGTATGCCGGCGCCGGTGGCGATGCGGTCGAGGAAGGTGCCGAGTACCTCCGCGCAGCGCATCGTCAGGTCCCTGCGCAAATGCGGATTGAGGTCGTATGTGGTCACGCGCGCCGCGCCCGCCAGGTAGCAGGCGAACGGGAAGGTCGGGTACCAGCCGGTGCCGATCTCGAAGCAGCGGATGCCGGGCAACGCGATGCCGGCATCGCGCAGGTGGCCGACCATGATTTCCCAGTCGTCCACCTTGCTGGCGAGCTCGCCGTCGAAATCGCGCAGTCCGCCGAAGCGGCGCTGCAGGTGGAAATGCAGCGTATGCCCGCCCGGCAGCGTGCCGAGAACCTTCTGGATGATGCCCTTGACCCGCCAATCCATGCCTTGATTCCCTCGAATGGTCCGCCTGCGCGCCTTAGGCGATCGCGCCGGAAGGTTGTACCGCATCCGTGGCCGACAGCCGCGCTTCCGTGGTCTGGCGGTGCACCAGCATCGTGGAGAGCACGCCCATGAAAGCCTGGTTGTCGGCGAAGCCGGTCGCGCGGCCCTGCCTGCATTTTTCCACCAGCCGCGATACCGGGGCGGGATCGAAATAGCCCGCCTCGCGGATGGCCTCCGGCGACAGTAGGTCCGCCACGTAATCCAGCGGTTTGCCGTCGAAGAAGAAGCTCTGGCTGTCCGGCGCGCGGTAGGGCTGCTTGGTCCGTTGTGCGATGTCGGCGGGCAGCAGGTCGGCCAGCGCCCGGCGCAGCAGGTACTTCTCGGTCATGCCGCGGATCTTGAAGCTGGGCGGCAGGCGGTTGGCGAACTCGATGACGCGATGGTCCAGGTAGGGGAAACGGCCCTCGATCGAGTTCGCCATCGCCACGCGGTCGCCCTGCGACGACAGCAGGTAGCCGGCCAGCAGCGACTTCGCTTCCACGTACTGGTCCTTCGCCAGGTCGTTCCAGCGCGCCATGTCGGGTGGCAGCGTGCGCTCGTACGCGTCCAGCGGATCCCAGCCGGCGGCGCTGGCGCGCAGTTCCGGCGACAGGAAGGCGAGGGCGCGCTGCGACGTCGTCCAGCGCGGCACGTGCGCGAAGATCGGACGGTGCAGGTGCTCCATGCCCTGGCCGAAGAACGACTGCGCGAACGCCGGAGTGCTGACCGGCGAGTTCTGCAGGTAGCCGTAGAGTTTTTCCAGCAGGCGCGGGCGCAGCTTCGAATCGGGCTGGCGGGCCCAGAAGCGGCGGATCTTGGCTTCCTTGAACAGGTCGTAGCCGCCGAATACCTCGTCGGCGCCCTCACCGGTCAGCACCACCTTGTAGCCGTGCCGGCGCACGCTGCCGGCCAGCAGCATCAGCGGGACCGGCGCGGTGCGCAGCACCGGGGTCTCCGTATGGCGGATCAGGCGCGGGAACGCCTCGCCGATGTCGCGGCGCGTGCAGGTGAGCGTGGTGTGCTCGGTGCCGAGGTGCCGCACCATCGCCTGCTGGTACTCGCTTTCGTCGAACTCACCGTCGTCGAAGGCCACCGAGAACGTGCGCACCGGCGTGTCGGTGAAGCCGCGGATCAGGGCGACGATGCCGGACGAGTCGAGGCCGCCGCTGAGGTAGGCGCCCACCGGCACGTCGGCGCGCAACTGCAGGCGCACGGCGTCGACCAGCAGTTCGCGCAGTTCCGCCGTCGCCTGTTCCACCGTCTGCGGATAGCGCGACGGCGACGTGTCCTGCGCATCCGGGAAGCTCCAGTCCCAGTAGCGGCGCAGGTGCTGGCGGCCATCGCGTTCGATCGCCAGCACGTGGCCGGGCGGCAGGCTCTGCACGCCCTGGTACAGCGTTTCCGGATCCACCGGTGCCCAGAAGGTCAGCGTCTGCAGCAGCGACTGCGTTTCCAGGTGCGCGCATTCGGGCAGCACGGCCAGCAGCGACTTCACTTCCGAGGCGAACCACAGGCGGCCGCGCTGGCGCGTGTAGTACAGCGGGCGGATGCCGGCGCGGTCGCGCGCCAGCACCAGGCGCTGGCGCTCGCTGTCCCACAGCGCGATGGCGAACTGCCCGTTGAGGTGCTGGACGAAGTCCTCGCCATAGCGGTCGTACAGGTGCACGATCACTTCGGTGTCCGACTGTGTGTAGAACTGGTGCCCCTGGGCTTCCAGCGTCGCCCGCAGTTCGACGAAGTTGAAGATCTCGCCGTTGAAGACGGTCCACACCGTTCGGCGCGGGTTGTGGATGGGCTGGTCGCCGGTAGACAGATCGATGATCGACAGGCGCGCGTGCGCCAGGCCGATGCAGGGCGCAGCATGGAAGCCGAACCCGTCCGGGCCGCGATGCGCCAGCGGCCGGATCATCTGCTCCAGCTGCGCCTGCGCCGCGGTCGAGGTGACGTCGGGCCCCATCAATCCGGCGATTCCGCACATGTGTAAGGCGTCCCCTGTCCGTGTGGTGTCAGGCCGTGCTGGTCGCGCACAGCGCCCGGCCGGCGTGGGTTTCGGCGACGGCTTCTTCGCAGGCGGCGCGTGTTTCGCGGGCGACCTGCTGCCAGTCGCGCGAGAAGCGCGTCGCCAGCGCCGCCTCATCCCAGGAGCGGGACAGTGCCGCGACCAGGCCTTCCGCAAGCGCATCCGCATCGCGCGCCTGCACCAGCAGGCCGCTGGCGGCGTCCACGACCTCGGGAATGCCGCCCACCGGCGTGGCCACCACGGGCCTGCCGCAGGCGAGCGCTTCGACGAGCACGTTGGGATGGCCTTCCGAGTAGCTCGGCAACGTCACCAGGTCGGCGGCGACCATCCAGCGCGCCACCTCGGCCGGCGCCTGTGCGCCGGCGAGCTGCAGCGGCAGTCCGGGTTCGGCCGCCATCGCCGCCGCGAGCTCGGCCTGCATCGGTCCATCGCCGACCATCACCACACGGGCCTGCGGCCGTTCCTTCGCCAGCCGGCGGGTCGCGTGCAGCAGTTCACGCAGGCCTTTCTCGGGCACCAGCCGGCCGACGTACAGCACGATCTCGGCGTCCTGCTGCAGTCCCAGGGTTTCGCGGGCCACGTGACGATCGCCGGGATGGAACAGGCTGGCATCGCAGCCGTTGGGGATCGCACGGATGCGTTGCGGATCCGCGCCATAGCCGTCCACGGCGACACGACCGAGGTCCTCGCTGACCACCAGCAGGCGACGCGCAGCGCGGACCACCGGCTGGGTCAGCCGCCGGCTGACTGCGTCGCGCACGCGCAGGTCGGAGCCGCGCGCGCCGGCGAGGAAGGGGATGCCGGCCGCGCGTGCCGCGCGCATCGCGCCGTGCCCGTCCGGATACAGCCAGTAGGCCAGCACCACGTCGGGCGCGAACGCGCGCAGCGGCGCGGCGAGCGCGCGTGCGCACAGGTAGCCGTTGAACGGGCGGCTGACCGCGGGCAGCGCGGGGTAGCGCACGTAGGCGACATCGCAGCCCGGCGCGACCTGCGCGTCTTCGGCGGCGCGGTACAGGTAGCTGCGCGGCTGCGCCCAGCGCGGGTAGGTGGCGACCGGGCTGATCACCTTGACCTCGGCCAGCCGCGAGAGCTCGCGGACGGTCTGGTAGACGGGACGCCCGCGGTTGGGTTCCCCGGCGATCGGAAACTGGGAGGTGACGATCAGGATGCGCATGCGGGAGGCGTGGGTGTCCGGAGGGTGCCCTGCTGTCCGCAGCACGGCGGGGTTGACGTTGTAGGAACCGAGTCGTGCAGATGCAGGGGAACAGGGTGGGTCACGAAACGTCTACGCCCTCGCGGATGGTGGAACTGGACGCCCTGCGCGGCATCGCCGCCGTCGCCGTGCTGGGTTACCACTTCACAACGCGTTATCAGGAGCAGATCGGCCATGTGGGCGGCGCGCCGGCGGACCTGGGACTGGGCCGTTACGGCGTGTACCTGTTCTTCCTGATCAGCGGCTTCGTGATCTTCATGACGCTGGAGCGCACGCGGACCGCGGCGGACTTCATGGTGTCGCGATTCTCCCGTCTGTTTCCCGGTTACTGGGCGGCCCTACTGCTGACCAGCCTCGTCATCCTCGTCGCCGGGCTGCCGGTGCAGCGCTTGCCGGCCGAGCAATGGCTGCTCAACGTCACGATGGTGCAGGAAATCCTCGGCGCCGAGCATCTCGACGGCTCCTACTGGACGCTGCAGATCGAACTGTTCTTCTATGCGCAGATGCTGTTCTGGTTCGCCATGGGACAGCTCAAGCGCATCCATTGGGTCATCGGCGGCTGGCTGCTGCTCGCGACGGTCGAGGGGCTGTGCGAGAAGCATCATTGGCATTTCTCCTACTGGGTGCGCGAACTGATGATCCTGCGCTTCATCCCGTTCTTCGCGCTGGGCATCCTGTTCTACCGCATGCATCGTTATCCGGAAGAGTGGCGCCTCAACCTGGCCATGGTGGTGCTGGCACTGGCGGCCATCGCGGTCGGCGAGCGTCCGGTGTTCCTGCCGGTGGCGCTGGCCTGCTGCGCGGTCTTCGGCCTGTTCGTCCGCGGCAAGCTGGGCTTCCTCAAGACGCGCGCGCTCGCGTTCCTAGGCGGCATTTCCTATGCGCTGTACCTGGTCCACCAGGCGATCGGCTTCGTGGTGATCCACCAGTTGGAGCACCGCGGCGTGCCGCCGCTGCTGGCCTGTGCGGTGGCGGCGTCGATATCGCTGTTGCTCGCGGTCGGCATCCGCCACGGGGTCGAGCAGCCCGCGATGCGCTGGATACGCAGCGGCTGGCGCCGGCACGCGATGCGCCTGGAGCCGACGTGAGCGATCATCCACGTACTGGAGACGCGCACCGGCAAGGGACGCCCGTTTGAACGATCATCGCAAGATACTCTCGGGGGCCGCCCTCAGCATCGTCGCCGGCCTTCTCGGCCGGGCCGTAGGCCTGATCGGCACCCTGCTGATCGCACGGCACCTGACCCCGGACATCGTCGCCGAAGTCACCGTGGCCACGGTCATCGCGCTGACCGGCAACTGGATCGCCGCCTGGGGCTGCGGCCAGTACGTCGTCGTGCGCGGAGGCGAAGGCCGCGAGGCGGTCTTCGCGGCGAGCATGGTCTACCTGTCCGCGGGACTGGTGATGATCGCCGTGCTGTGGTGGGCCACGCCCACGCTGGCCGCGTGGGTGCAGGCGCCGAGCGTCGCCGAATACCTGCCAGGCGCATTGCTGGGGATCGGCATCCGCCGGCTCGGCGCGATGCCCGACAAGCTGCTGGCGCGCGACCTGCGCTTCGGACGCATCGCGCTGGGGACCGCGCTCGGCGACGTGGCCTACGCCATCGTGGCGGTGACCCTCGTCAGCACCACGGACCTGGGCGGGCAGGCGATGATCCTGGGCTTCATCGCGCAGTCGTGCGTGATCGCGGGCGCGACCATCACCGCCGTCGACTGGCGCCTGTGGCTGAAGCCCGTGCGCGTCGGCGCGGCGCGCGTGCGCGACATCCTGCGCTTCGGCGCGCCGGTCACCGGCGAGATCGTGCTCAGCGAAGGCGCGCGCTACTGGGACAAGCCGCTGATGCTGCGCTTGGTCGGCGCGCACGACGCAGGCAGCTACGGGCTGGCGTTCAACCTGGCGCAGTTGCCGGCCGTCTACGTGGGCGGGCATATCGGCACGGTGATGGTGCCCGCGGTGACGCGCGCCGCGGCGGAAGACCGGCCGCGCCTGATGGTGCGCGCGCTGACGTTCGCGGCGATGCTGCTGTTCCCGATGTCGGCCGGACTGGCGGTATGTGCGCCGACGCTGGTGGCCGCGATGCTGCCGCCGACCTGGTCGCAGGTGGCGCCGCTGCTCAGCGTGCTGGCGATCGCGTCACTGCCGGGGCCGGGGAGCTTCATCCTGTCGTCCTTCCTGGCCGCGCATGCGCGCAATCAATGGCTGATGTGGATCGAGGTGGCGACGATGGCCACGCTGGTGTTGTCGTTGTGGCTGCTGTCGAAGGGTGGCGTGGTGATGGCGTCGCTGGCCATCGGTATCGCGGCGCTGGTGCAGTGGATCCTCACCGTGCGCGCCTGCCGCGCGGACGGCCTGCGCCTGCAAGGACTGGCCGGGCCATGGCTGCGCATCGCGTCCGCCTGCGTGCTGATGGTGCTGGGCGTGCTGGCGTGGCGATGGCTCATGCAGGAACGGCTGGCGATCGGCTGGTTGCTGCCGGGTGAGGTGCTGGTCGGCGTGGTTGTGTATGGTGGTGCGCTGTGGGGCGTCGGACGCAGCCTGGTCGGGGATGCGCTGGCGGGAATCGGAATGTCGCGTCGGCGGCAGGTCGGAGATCGGGTGCGACAAGGGGAGAGCACGCCATGATTCAGTTCGATGCGATCGCCTTGCTTAGGCGTCCTGCGGCGAAGCAGTGCACGATGTCGTTGTCGGAAGACCAGGAGTTCCTTGAACTGCGCGAGGCGGACCTGGACTACCTGATCGCGGCCTACCGGGCCAACGGCATGTCCGGCAAGCCCGACCGCATGCTCACGCGCTACCGGCACGGCATGCGCTGCTTCGGGATCCGCGAGGGCCAGGAACTGGTCGCATGGTTCTGGGCGCTGCACGGCGTGCCGCGCTACATGGACGAACTGGCCTGGCAGCTGCCACTGACGGAATCGCAGGTGTGGCTGCGCGATGCCTTCGTCGCGCCGAAGCGTCGCGGACGCCGCCTGCTGGTCGCGATGATGGGTCAGGGGATGACGGTGGAGTCCACGCCGATGGAGTATTTTTCCGACGTCAGCGTGTCCAACCGGCCGTCGCTGCGTGCGCACCATGCAATGGGCTTCCAGCGCTTCGCACTGGTGCGCAGCCTGCGGATCGGCGAAGGTTTTTTCTGGCGCAGCCTGCCGCCGGACGGCTTGCCCGCGCCGTCCGCGCTCAGGCCGCTGCAACCGCGCCTGCGGATGTCCGCGGACGAGATCGCCTGGCATCGCGCGCAGATCGCGTGATGCTCCGCGACGGCGTCAGTCGTCGTGCCCCCGGCGGTAGGCGAGCGGACGCAAGGGGCGCGCGGCGGCCAGCAGGCCGCGATGCAGCGCACCCGCATGCAGGATCCCGGAGACCATCGGCTGCCGGTCCGGCAGCAGGTCGCCCATGTAGGAATCTTCGTGCGCCTGGCTGTCGAACAGAGCGAGGCCGGGCCAGCGCGCATCGAGGGCCTGCAGCAGGTGCCACTCGTTGAGTTTGCCGGGACTGACCGTCGCGTAGTCCGGATCCCAGCCCGTCTTGAAGCCGCTCAGCCCCTTGCCGCACAGCAGATTGCTGTTGGACGCCACCACGTGGCCATCGCACAGGGTTTCGACGAACACCATCTGGCCGCGTGCCGACAGGCGCGCGACCGCGTCGAGGAAGAACGCACGCTGCGCGTCCGAGGCCAGCATCGAGCTGCCTTGTTCGCCTTTCCAGCCTGCATGCTCCAGCGCGAGATGGCGCTGCGCGGCGTCGGCGTCCGCGTCCGCGCCTTCCAGGATGCGCAGGCTGGTCTCGCCGCGTTCCTGCAGGCGACGCAGGCGGCGTCGCAGGTCCTTCGCCACCGGCGCGCGTACGCGTGCGGCGGCGGACGGATCGCCTGGCAGACGGCGCAACACCGGGCGTCGCGAGAGTCCGGTCTGCGACCAGGAAATGCCCTCGCTGTCGCGCAACGCGGCCCACAGTGCGCCGTCGGCAGCGACGTTGTGCCAGGCGATCGCACGTTCCCGCCAGCTGCCGCTGCGCATCGACTGCGCGATGGCGCCGGCGACGGTGCCGGCCTCGCCTTCGCGATGCAGCACGCCGGACTGGAACGCGTGCAGATGGCGGTACGCCCGCCAGTGCGGCGCCGGCACGAACAGGTTGGGCGCGCGGCGCTGCAGGCAGGTCATCGCCAGCCACTCGCCACCGCGTTCCACCGTCAGCACGACGGGCGGCTCGTCCGGCGTCAGCCAGCGTGCGGCGGCCTGCACGTAGCCGGGCAGCAGGAAGGGCACGGACGTTTCCGAGGCGTGCGCCAGGCCGTCCCAGGCCGAAAGATCGGCATCCGTCAGGTCGTCGAGGGCGCGCAGGCGTGTGCGCACCGTGCTCACGGCAGGACCTCCTGGCCACGACGGCGGCGATAGAGGTCGACGATGCGCGCACGCCAGCCGACGCGATCCACCGACAACCAGGCCATGCGTCCTTCGGCCATCGCCAGCGATCGCTTGTATTCCACGTTGCCGGCCATCAACTCATAGCGGTCCAGGCCGTTGCCGAGGAACTCGTTGATCGCCGTGGCGAGCAGCAGCAATCCCGGGCTGCCCGACTGGCCGACGCGACGGTAGTCGATGCCCGCCTGGTAGAAGCAGGCCGTGCCGCGCCAGACCAGGTGGTAGGTGTAGCCGACCGTATGGTCGCCCGCCTGCAGCCGCATCAGGTGCACGCCATCGCGGTCGCCGGAACACGCGATCAGTTCGCGATGGAACGCGAGGATGCGCCCATCGCCGAACGCGCCGTGTTCGCCGGTGTCCTCGTTCCAGTGGGCCTGGTGCAGGCGTACCAGGTCGTCGAAGAACGCGAGCTTCTCCTCGCGGGTCCGCGCGATGCTGCAGGCCAGCGCGCCATGCTGGTCCGCCAGCTTGCGCGCGGTGCGGCGCAGGCGCGCACGGGTGCTGCCGCCCGGTACGGTGCTGACATAGTCCTGGTCGCCGCTGCGCAGGCTGGCGAGATCGACGTACGGCGTCGGCCGGCTGGACAGGCTCAGGCGCAGGCGTGGCGAACGCAGGCGCTCCAGCGGGATCGCATCCATGTCGATGCCGGGCAGGTAAAGCGTCAGCCACGCGCGCTCGCGCGCCTCGAAATGCGCCACGCAGGCGGCCAGGGCATCGTGCTCGAGGCCGGCCAGCGTCAGCAGGCCGTTGAATTCGACGGTGATGCTGTCGGCCACGCGCTCGCCGACCTGGTGCAGGCGCACATGCTTGAGCCCCA
Organism: Pseudoxanthomonas sp. LjRoot206; assembly: GCF_056175725.1. Lineage (NCBI taxonomy): Bacteria > Pseudomonadati > Pseudomonadota > Gammaproteobacteria > Lysobacterales > Lysobacteraceae > Pseudoxanthomonas > Pseudoxanthomonas sp. LjRoot206. The sequence goes on along the minus strand of NZ_JBGFFI010000005.1, from coordinate 406,209 downwards.
GTGCGAACAGGCGGCGCTGCTCGACCACGATGCCGAGCGCGACGAGTTCGCCGCCGGCGCGCACCGACAGCAGGCGTGCGCGCGGCAGCGGGCACAGGGTGCGCAGCCAGGTGCCGATCCACATCCAGCTGAGGAAGAAGCTGGCGGTGCTGCGTGCCTCCAGCTCGCGCCACTGCCGTTCGACCTCGGCGAGCGACGGCAGTGGCTCGACCCTGACCTCCAGGACCGGATCGGCGACATCCTCAGCCGAACGTCGCATCCAGTCCCCTCTCGACGCCGGCGCGCGGCGTCCAGCCGAGCTCGGTGCGCGCGGCCGTGGTGTCGAAGTTCGCCAGCGGACGCAGCGAGCGCACGCGGTAGCGCGTCAGTGGCACGTCGCGGCGCAGGACCTTGCCTAACTGCTCGACACCGAAGCCGAGCAGCATGAACACCCAGCGCGGCACGCGCACGACCTTCACCTCGTCGCCGAGCTTGCGCTTGCAGCGAACCAGGTAGTCGGCCTGGGTGATGTGCGAGGTGTCCACCACATTGAACAGCGGCTGCGTCGGCGTCGGTGCCTCGGCGGCGCAGACCAGCGCGTCCACCACGTCGTCCACGTACACCAGTGGCAGCGCCTGCGCGCCGTCGCCGACGGCGACCCAGCGTCCGGCGAGGGCGATGACGCCGTTCGGCGTGACTTTCTCCGCACCGGGACCGAAGATCTGCCCCGGGCGCACGATGATCGCCGGCAGTCCGCGCTGCGCGACCGCGTCCAGCACCATACGTTCAGCCGACAGCTTGGTCTGCGTATAGGCGCCGCGCCATTCGGGATGCGGTTCCAGCGGCGAGGCCTCGGTCATCACCGCATTGGTGTCGCGGCCGGCATGGTCGAACACGCTCATCGAACTGACGTAGACCAGTCGCGTGATGGCAGCGGCGAGGCAGGCGTCGATGATGTTGCGCGTGCCCCAGACGGTGCCCGCCTCGAAATCGCGCGGACCTCCGCGCATGGCGGCGCCGACGTGGTAGACCAGCGGCACGCCGGCGACCGCATGGCGCACGATGCGCGGATCGCCGAGGTCGCCGACGACGGTCTGCACGCCGGCGTCCTGCGTGTAGGCGGCGACGGGGCGGCGCACCAGCACGCGCACGGTCTTGCCCTGTTCGCGCAACCGCGCCACCACCCGTTTGCCAAGGAAGCCGGCCGCGCCGGTGACCAGCACGTCGGCCGGCGGCAGCTCGGTGTAACGCGATTCCAGCAACGCCAGCCGGGCGGCGTCGGGCGCCGCGCAGACCGGTTCCAGCAGTTGCGCGATGCGCAGCGCATCCTCGCCGGTGAACGGCGGCGCGGCGTTGTCGCGCGCGGCACGGGCGAACTCCACCGCGCCGCGGCGGATGCCGGGCGAGGGCTTGAGCATGCCGGTGGCGAAGCGCACCACGTTCCACGGGATCCGGAATACGTCCTTGATCGCGCTGAAGAACGAATTGAGCATGATGCCGATGAACTTCGGCCCCGGCAGCACACCGTGGATGCGGCAGGTCTGCAGGAAGCGGTCGACCTCGATCGTGCCGCGCGTGCCGCGCACGAACACGCGGTTCTCCATCGGGCGCGCATTCCACGACAGCAGCAGGCGGCCGACGCCGTCGCGTGCCACGGCATGCGCCTGCCACTCGTCGAAATGCAGGTTGGGGTCGGTGCCGCGCGCCTGGCAGTCCACCCGCAGGTCCTGCACCGGGCCGAGGAAGGCTTCGATCGTGTACAGGCCATGCACGCCGAGGTCGCGGAACGGATACGAGCCCTGGGTGACCGAGCCCGGCAGTGGGCCGCCGGCATACGGCGGATACTCGGAGTTGCGCACGATCTCCACCGAGACGACATCGCCGATGCGGCCGTCGCGCACGGCCTGCACGGCCTGCATCAGCACCGGATCGAACAGGTCGGAATGGTTGACGCCGAGTTGCAGCTTGCGCGACCGGGCCGCCGCGATCATCGCCTCGCAGTCTTCGACGGTGTCGGCCATCGGCTTTTCCACCAGCACGTGGCAGCCCATCTCCATCGCGCGCAGCGCGATGGCGGCGTGGAAGGCCGGCGGCGTCAGCACGTAGACGGCCTGCGGCTGCAGGTCGGCGAGTTCGTCCAGCTGGCTGGCCACGCGCGCGATCCTGAAACGGTCGGCCAGCGCCTGCGCGGCGGCGAGCTGCGGGTCGCAGATGCCGACCACGTCGACGAAATCGAGTTGCGACAGCGCGGCGAGATGGTGCGTGGCGACGTAGCCGGCGCCGACGATGGCGACGCGGAGCCGGGTGGAAGCGGGTACGGTCATGGAGTGGGGATCGTCATGGAATGGTAGTCATCGGGTGCCCAGCGCGCGCGTGACCGTGGCCAGCACGTCCTCGACGCGGCGGTCCCAGGTCTGCGCGGCGACCGCGGCGACGCGCGCGTCGGCGGCCTGTTCGCTGTCGTCGGCCAGCGCCTGCTCGAGGGCGGCGAGGAAGCCCTCGCGGTCCTCCGCGATGCGCACCCATTGCGAGAACTTGGCGATTTCGGGGTTGTAGGTGCTCACCACCGGCTTGCCGGTGGCCAGGTATTCGCGCAGCTTCAGCGGATTGGCGTTGGTGACCTGGCGGTTCATCCGGTACGGGATGATGGCGGCGTCGAAGGCCTTGGCCCATTGCGGCAGGGTCGGGTAGGGCTGCGGCCCGGCCAGCCGCACGTTGGGCAGCGCCCGCAGCGCCGACACGTCGGCAGCGGCATGGCCGACCAGCAGGAAGTTCCACTGCGGTCGCTGTTGCGCCAGCCAGGCGATCAGTTCGATATCGATCCACTCGTGCAGCGAGCCGATGTAACCGATCACCGGCGCGGGCAGTCCGCGAGCGCCGTCGGCGATTGGAGTCTCCGGCGCGCGCGCGGTCAGGAACAGGTCCAGGTCCACGCCATGGGGCGCGTACGTGGTGGTGGCGTTCATCGCCTGCTTGAGCGGCAGCAGCGCCGGCGGGGCGACGAACAGCTGGTCGGCCTCGCGGCTGAGCGCTTCGTCGCGCCGGCCGATCAGTTCCGCATCCACGCCGGGATGGGCGGCGTAGTCGTCGATGCAGTAGTACACGCAGAAGTCCTCGCCCAGGCGATGCGCGAGGAAGCCGGGGTGGGGCACGACGAACCACGACAGGTAGCGGGCGATGCCGGCCTTGCGCAGCGCACGGCGCACGGCCCAGCGGCTGAATACCCGGTTGAACGCGTCGACGCCGGGAATGCGGCGGAACGGCAGTTGCGGCACGGTGCAGTGCCACAGGCCTTCGCGCACCCGCACCGGCGGCTTGAGCGCGGCGGCGAGTTTGCGCCATGCGCGCTTGAGGTCGCGTCCCGAGGTGGTCGGCGCGCGCATGCCGGGCGAGTCTACGTAGAGCACAGGCACGTGCTTCGCCAGCCGCGTGGCGACGTGGTGGCTGCTGGTGCGGTTCTCCGCGTTCCAGTCGTTGCCGAAATAGACCACGCCTCGCCCCTGCAGGACGCCGGACGGATCACTCATCGCGCCACCAGGCGATCAGCCAGGCGGTGCCGCCATGGTGGATCCAGGTCTTCTGCACGCCGGGGATGGCCTCCACATGGGGACCGACGCGACCGCAGGCCGGTGCGAAGAACGTCACCAGGCCGTTGCGCCCCAGATGGCGCATGCGAGCGACGGTGGCGGCGGGGTCGCTCAGGTAATAGAGCACCTCGCAGGCGGTGACCAGGTCGAAGCGGTGCCGCTCGTCGCCCCAGGGTTGCTGGAACAGGTCGGCCGCGGCGAAGTGGGCCTGCGGCAGCCGCAGGCGCGCGCGCTCGATCGCCGCGGGGCTCACGTCGAGGCCGTACTGCTCGTCGCTCAGGCGCGCCAGGTGCGCCGTCTGGTGTCCCTCGCCGCAGCCGATCTCCAGGACCGAGCCGACGCGACCGAAGGCCTGTTCGATGACCCGGTTGGTCGCCTCGAAACGCGAGCGCTCCATCGCCGAATCCATGTTCCACGGATCCTCGACGCGGTAGGCGAGCTCCAGGCGTTCGTGGTTGTCGTTGCCGCCGACGCCGCGCAGCGCGTACTTCATCCACAGGCGCCGCCGTGCCTTCTTCAGCAGCTTGGCCGTGTCGTTCCACATGTCCGTGCCCCTTTTCCGTGTCCGCTCAGCCGCAGGCCGCCGCGCCGCGACCACTTTCCGTGGCCTGGTGCGCCGACTCGCGGCCGACCTGCAATGGTTTCGCGGGTGCGCTGTACCAGCCCGCCACTTTGCCGCACTCGAAATCGACCCAGGACGGTCCGTACTGCCAGCGCGCTGCGTGCTCGGTGCTGGGATCGCCCAGGATCCGTCGCGCCTGCTCGCTGCTCATGCCCAGCTCCAGCTGCCTGGGCGATGAAGGCTGCCAGGCGGCCGTCGCGGCATCGCCACCGGGACCGGCCGGGTCCAGCGTCGGCACCGAGGTGCGGGTGGCGCCGAGCCAGTAGAGCAGCGCCGCCAGCAACGCAGCGATCAGCAGGTAGCGCCGGCGGCCGCTGCGCGGGGCGGCAACGGCATCCGCGTCTTCAGGCGCGTCCCAGACCGGCGCGGGCTGTCGTGGCGGCGCGGCGCGCGCGATGCGCGGTGCCGAAGCGCCGGGCAGGCGTCCATGCACGCGGTGGAAATCCAGTGTCGCTTCATAGAGGCGGTTCAACCGCTGCAGGCGCGGCAGGTCCGACGCGGCGCCCTGGGTATCCGGATGCAGCGCGGCCACGCGCCGGCGATAGGCCTGCTTGAACGCGTCCATACCGCATTCCGCATCCAGCCCCAGTTCTTCGTACATGCTGACGAAGTCGGTGTCGTCCGACATCTGTGACGCGCCCCTGTGTTGCCGCCGGCGCCTGTGTGGCGCGTAGTATCCGCTTTCCCTGCTATACGCGATCCGGGGGGCGATCCGGCCAGGGCGGGGGCTGGCCGAGTGCGACTGCTTTTTGCGTATTCACGGGCACAGGCAAGAGTTGCCAAACTGCGGAAGATGATGGCCAGGGGATCATCGATGAGCGTCGCGGCGCGCGTAGGGCGCCGACAGCTGTTGGCACGCTGGTGCCACCGGCTGGGTGCGCTGCCATTGCTGAAACGCGTGCGACCGAGCGCGCATGGCGAGCTGCGCGTGCTCGCCTACCACCGCGTACTGGAAGCGTCGGAGCCGGACGGCTTCAGCTTCGACCGGGAACTGATCAGCGCGTCGGCGGACGTGTTCCGCCAGCAGATGCAGCACCTGAAGTCCCATTTCGTGCCGATGCGCTTCGAAGAGGTACTCGAGCTGGCCGAGCAGGGCCGGCCGTTGCCCGACGGGGCGACGCTGGTGACCTTCGACGACGGCTACGACGACAACTACCGCATCGCCTTCCCGATCCTGCGCGACCTGGGCATGTCGGCGATGTTCTTCGTCTCCACCGGCCATATCGACTCCGGACGCCCTTACGCCTACGACTGGCTGGTGCACATGCTGTGCTCCGCGCCGGCCGGTACCCGGGTGGACGTGCCCGAACTGGGCATCGACTGGGTGCTGGAAGAGACGCTGGCGGACCGGCGCCAGCAGGCCGCCGACCTGCTGTACCGCGTGAAGCTGCTGGACGACGAGCACCAGGCGGCGCTGGTGGCCCGGCTGGAAGCGGCGTGGGGCATCCCGCGCGCGGTCGGCCATCCCGATTGCCGTCCCATGACCTGGGACCAGCTGCGCGAGATGCAGCGCGGCGGCATGGAGATCGGATCGCACGGCGTCGACCACCGCATGCTGGCCAAGCTGTCGCTGCCGTCGATGGTGGCCGAGGTGCGCGACTCCAAGCACGCGCTCGAGCGCGAACTGGGCGTGCCGGCACGGGTCATTTCCTATCCGGTGGGCGGTCCCGATGCGTTCAACCACGACACGGTGGAAGCGGTGCGCGCCGCCGGCTTCCGCCTGGGCTGCAGCTACGTGGCCGGGGTGGGACGACTGAGCCCGCGCACGCAGTTCGCCTTGCCCCGTCTGCCGGTGGAGCGCCACATGGACATGCCCTGGTTCCAGGCCATGATGGCGATGCCGGAACTGTTCACCTATGCCTCGCGCATGCGTACGGGCTGAGGCAGGGAGCGACAGGGGACGATGTTCTACTTCATCCTGGTGTACCTGGTCCTGGTGCTGATCCGGCCGCAGGACTACCCGGCAGTGGCCGAATCGCCCGGCCCGCCGCTGCAATCGATCGCGCTGGTGCTCGCCGCGGGCCTGTGGGTGTTCTCGCAGCGCAAGTCGTTCAACCAGCCGCAGTACCTGCTGATCCCGGTCTTCCTGTTCATCGCCATGGTGTCCAAGGTGGTGAACGGCTGGGCCGGCGGCGCACTGTTCGTGTTCTTCGTGTTCGCCCCGGTGCTGCTGGCCTACGTGCTGCTCGCCAATGCAGTGGACACGCGCGCGCGCATGCAGACGGCGATGGGCGTGTTCGTGGTGTGCGCCTGTGTACTGGCGGTGCACGGCATCGACCAGGCCAGCACCGGCATCGGCTGGACCGGCGTGGAGCTGTCGCAGGGCACGCGCATCCAGTACGTCGGCATCTTCAATGACCCGAACGACCTCGGCATGCTGTTCGTCATGTGCCTGCCGATGGCGTTCTACCTCAGCGCCCGCGGTGGATGGCTGGGCCTGAAACGCCTGTTCTGGTGGACGGCCATCGTGCTGCTGGTATGGGGCTGCTACCTGACCAACTCGCGCGGCACGCTGCTGGCCCTGGTCGCCATGCTGGGCGTGTACGTCTGGCGCACGCGCGGCATGTTCCTGGCGGGCCTGCTGGGTGCGGGCGCGCTCGGCGGTCTGATGATGCTGCCTTCGCGCATGCAGGAAATGGATGTGTCCGAAGCGTCCGCGATGGGTCGCGTGGAGTCATGGTACGAAGGCATCCAGATGTTCATCGGCAGCCCGGTGTTCGGCATCGGCGCCGGCGGCTATTCGGACCTGCACGAACTGACCGCGCACAACTCGTTCGTGCTGGTGCTGGCCGAAACCGGCATCGTCGGCTTCACGGTCTGGCTGGCGATCGTCGGCTACTGCTTCCGCATGATGATGGCGATCGTGAACCGTGGCGACGACATCATCGACGACGTGCCGATGGAGGTGCCCGACGACGTCGCGCTCAGGGACTGGAAGACCGACAAGGCGTTGAGCCTGTGCATGCTGATCTCGCTGACCGGCTTCTTCACGGCCGCGTTCTTCCTCAGCCGCAGCTACGTCGTGATCCTGTACCTGCTGGTCGCGCTCGTCGTGGGGCACTACACGCGCATGCGCACGATCTATCCGAGCCTGCCGGCGTTTTCGCTCGAGAAGGACATCATCCGCTGGCCCGCCTACGCCGTAATTGGCGTTATCGGGTTGTACCTGACCGTGAAGGTCCTTTTGGCCCTGGCATGAACGACCGCTCGCGCACGCTCAGCAATACCTTCTTCTCCTCGGTGGGCATGTACACCGAGTACGTGCTCGGCATGCTCACGTCGATCATCATTGCCCGGCACCTGGGGCCCGACGGCTTCGGTACCTACAGTCTGGTGATCTGGCTGGTGGCGATGGGCGTGGCGACCACCAATTCGGGCACGGCCAGTGCCGCGATCAAGTTCATCGCCGAGCTGCGCGGCTCGGGACACCTGGAACAGATTCCCTACGTGCTCACCTACCTGCGGCGTGCGCAGCGGGTGTTCATGCTGTTCGTGCTGCTGGCGGGCGCCGCGCTCTTCATCTTCGCCGGCGACCAAGTCGCACCGGGCATGAACCACACGCTGCTGCTGGGCTTCCTGATCGTCGGCGTGGTGCTGCGTTCGTCGTACATGTTCAACATCGGCGTGGCGAAGGGCTTCGAGAACTTCCGCGCGACCGCCATCGTGGCGCTCGTGTCCACGCCGATCAACCTGCTGCTGGTGATCGCGGCGTGGCAGTTGAACGCGCCGGTGGAATGGCTGCTGGCGGTGTTCTCGCTGTCGGGCATCGTGTTCTACGTGGTGTCGCTGCGGCAGATCCGTCCGCTGCTGCCGCCGCGCGAGCCGGGAGTGGTGCTCCCGCCGGTCCTGCGTGCGCGCATCGGCCACCACATGCGCTGGACGGCGCTGACCGTATCGGTCAGCTTCCTGGTGGCCAGCGAGGTGGAGGTGATGTTCCTCAACCTGTACGCCGACAGCCACGACGCCGGCCAGTTCAAGGTGGCCTACCAGCTGGCGGTCGGTGCGGCCGCGCTGGTGCCGGGCGTGTTCGGTGCGCTGCTGCTGCCGATGATGGCGAGCGCGCTCAGCCAGGGCAGGGAGGTCGCGGCCCGGCGCTTCGTCGGTACCACCCACTACCTGTCCCTGCTGGCGACGCCGCTGATGGCGTTCGGCCTGGTGTTCGGCGACGACGTGATCCACCTGCTGTACGGACGCGAATACTGGGCGGCGGGCCCACTGTTCTCCGCCTGCCTGTTCGCGACCTGCCTGACGACGATGGCGCAGGGCGCCTCCAGCCTGCTGGTCAGTGCGGACCGCCAGCGCAGCATCCTGGTGCTGGCGCTGACCAGCGGCGCGCTGAAGCTGACGCTGGCGGCCGTGCTGATCGCCCACTTCGCCCTGGTGGGCGCGGTGGTCGGCTATCTGATCGTGGCCCTGGTCAACGCCACGCTGTACATCTCGCTCGCGATCCGGGTCAGCCACGCGCGGCTGGCCTGGGGCGCACTGGGCCGTGTGCTGCTGGCGGGTGCGTTGGCGGCGGCCCTGAGCTGGCCCTTGCGCGGGCATCTGGTCCCGTGGGCGGCGGTCCTGCTCGGCGGCGCGGTGCTGGTGCTGTCTTACGCGTTGTTCACGCTGCTGCTCCGCTGCTGGACCCGCGACGACATCGAACACCTGCAACTCATGCACCGGCGTTTCGCTGCCAGCCGTCCGCGCGCCGGAGCCCAACTGCTGGCGTGGGCGCATGGTCGCGCCAGGGAGGGGATCTCGTGACCGGCCTCTACGAGCCGCTGTTCCGCCACGTGTTGTTCCCGGCCTACGAGTCCGGTATGCGCGGTCGCAAGACCCTGTCCTACCTGCGCGAGTACGAGCGCCAGCAGTGGTTGGACCCCGAGCAGATCGATGCACTGCAATGGCAGAAGCTGCAGCGCCTGCTGCGCCAATGCTGGGACCATGTGCCGTACTACCGCGAGACGTGGTCGGCGCTCGGCATCGCCGGACCGGAAGACATCCGCGACCGCGCGCATTTCGCGCGGCTGCCGGTGCTGGACAAGCCCACCATCCGCGCGCACTTCGAGCGCCTGATCGCCGACGCCTACCGGCCGGAGCTGCTGTACAAGACCACGGGTGGATCGACCGGCGAACCCCTGAAGTTCGGCTACACCCGCGAGAGCTACGAGCGCCGCGTCGCCATCATGTGGCGCGGCTACGGCTGGGCGGGCGCGCGCCTGGGCCAGCGCACGCTGTACCTGTGGGGAACGCCGATCGGTGCGCAGAAGCGCAAGGATCGCCTGTTCCACGGTGCGTTCAATCGTCGCATGCTCAATGCCTTCGAGATGGACCGCGCCAGGATGGCGGAGTACGCCGACGCGATCGACCGCTTCCGCCCGGAGACCATCGTCTCCTACGTGGCCCCGATCGTCGAAATGGCGGACTGGCTGGTGGCCAGCGGCCGTCGCGTGCATGCGCCGGCGCGCATCCTGGGGGCGGCCGAAGCCTTGCACGAAGGACAGAAGCAGCGCATCGAGCAGGCGTTCGGCGCGCCGGCCTACAACACGTACGGCTGCCGCGAATTCATGCTGATCGCGGCCGAATGCGAGCATCGCGATGGGCTGCACGTCAACGCCGACCACCTGATGGTGGAACTCGGCCACGACGGCGACGCCGGTGCGGCCGCGGATGGTCCGCGCGAACTGGTGGTCACCGACCTGCACAACTTCGGCATGCCGCTGGTGCGCTACGTCAACGGCGACCTCGCCACGGCGGGGCACGGGCGCTGCGGCTGCGGACGCGGACTGCCGCGGGTGGCGCGGGTGGACGGACGCAAGCTGGATGCGTTGCGCACGCCGGATGGCCGCTTCGTGCCGGGCGAGTACGTCGTGTACGCGTTCCTCTATGCGACCGGCATCCGCCGCTACCAGGTCGTGCAGAAGCAACTGGACGCGTTCGACATCCTGCTGGTGCCGGACAAGGGGTTCGATGCGTCGGTCATCGATCTGGTGCGCAAGGAGCTGGTGAAGGTGGTCGGCGACAGCGTCGCGCTGAACTTCCGTCTCACGGACGAGATTCCATTGACCCCCAGCGGCAAGCAGCGGGTCACCGTTTCGGAACTGGGGAACCACCACTGATGGACATCGTGCACGTCGTCGAGAACCTGGACCGCGGCGGACTGGAGCGTACGGTGGTCGACCTGATCGCCAGCCAGCGCGAGGCGGGACACCAGTGCCGGGTGATCTGCCTGTTCAAGCTCGGCCTGCTGGCACGCGAACTGCTGGCGGCCGGCGTGCGCGTCGATGCCTGCGGCAAGCAGTCCGGGCTAGATCTGCGCGCGCTGCGCCGCGCGCGCGCGCTGCTGCGCCAGTCGCCCGGCGCGGTGATCCACACGCACAACGCCATGGCCCACTACTACGCCGTCGTCGCGTCGCTGGGGCTGCCGGTGCGGTGCCGCATCAACACCCGCCACGGCATGGGCGGACGCTCGCACAGCGGGCGTCAGGAGTGGCTGTACCGGCAGAGCATGCGCGCCACCGACCATGTGGTCGCGGTCTGCGAAGCGGCGCGCCAGCGGTTCGCCGAAGAGGGCGTCAGCCCGCGACGCGGATTGCTGGCGGTGCCCAACGGCATCCGCCTGGAGCGCTTCCGCGCCGCCGATGCCGCCGCCCGGCAGGCGCTCGTCGCCGAACTCGGCTGGCCTGCCGGCAGCCGCATCATCGGTACGGTCGGCCGGCTGCAGCCGGTGAAGGACCACGCGCTGCTGCTGCGCGCGTTCGCGAAGGTGCGCACGCAGGTGCCGGAGGCGGTGCTGGCCATCGTCGGCGACGGCCCCTTGCGCGAGGCCCTGGAAACGCAGGTGGCGCAGGCGGGACTGGCGGACGCGGTGAAATTCCTCGGTGACCGGCACGATGTGCCGCGGCTGCTGACGGGGATGGAGGTGTTCACCCTGTCGTCGGCCAGCGAGGGCTATTCGATCGCACTGCTGGAAGCCTGTGCGGCAGGGCTGCCCATCGTGGCGACCGATGTCGGCGGCAACCGCGAGATCGTCCGCGACGGCGTCAACGGGCGGCTGGTGCCTCCGGCGGATGCGGCCGCGCTGGCGACGGCATTGATCGCGCTGCTGCGCGAAGACGGGCGCGCCGCCGGGATGGGCCGCGCAGGCCGTAGCTGGGCGCAGGCGGAGGCTTCGTTCCGGACCATGGCGGAGCGGTACCATGGCCTCTACAAGGACGAAGCCAGGGACGCGCCCTCCGGTGAGATGGCGATGCAGGGACGCGTGTCTTGAACCTTCCTTTCCTGCCGCACCCCTGTCGCCCATGAATCCGCGTCCGCGTCGCCTGAAACTGCTGCGTTTCCTGCCCAACGGGTGGCTCGCGACGTCCGGTCCTGCGAAGGGCGGCCGTAGCCTGTACCTGACGTTCGACGATGGCCCGCATCCCGGCTTTACCCCGGCGCTGCTGGACCTGCTGGCGGAACACGATGCCAAGGCCAGCTTCTTCCTGGTGGGGCGCGAAGTGGAAAAGCACGACGCGCTGGCGCGCCGCATCTCGGCGGAAGGCCACACGCTGGGCAACCACTCCTACTCGCACCCGCTGTTCGAGTCGCTGACCCTGAACCAGCAGATGGACGAGATCGCCCGCACCGAGCAGCTGCTGCAGGGCATCGACGGACGCAGCCGCCACGCGTTCCGTCCGCCGCGTGGCGTACTGACGTTGCCGATGCTGGCCCGCCTGGTCAGCCGGCGGCATCGCATCGACTACTGGTCGTACGACAGCCTCGATTACAGCCGTCGCCCCGTGCCGGAGTTGCTGGAGACGATCCAGCGGCATCCGCCGCGCGACGGCGACATCATCCTGATGCACGACGACAGCGAGCATTCGCTGCTGCTGTTGCGCGAACTGCTGCCGGCCTGGAAGGCGCAGGGCTTCGAACTGCGCGCACTGCCGCAGGCGAACTGATCCTCCACGCATCCTTCCGCATGGCCGGTCTCCGCGTCGTGTCACGTTGAAAGAGTGACGGAGCGTGGTCGCACGCGGATTTCGGGGGATGCTTGAACGGTCTGATTTGGCTGGCGGCAGGCGCGGCACTGATCGCCGTGGTGGCCACGCTGGCGGTGTGGACGCTGCTGCGCTCGCGCAACATGGAAGTCTGGATCGGCAACTACCTGCGCCGCCCGCGCGTCCCGGCCGCGAAGCGGCCGGTGCACGTGATGTTCTGCTTCGTCGACCACTTCGAGCCCATGTGGCACGGTGCGGACGAAGCCACCCAGCGCGAACGCGTCGACCGCTGGTGCCGCGATTACCGCGCGCTGGCCGGCAAGCACCGCGATGCCGATGGCCGCCCGCCGCAGCACAGCTTCTTCTATCCCGAAGAAGAGTACGTGCCCGAATACCTCGACAAGCTGTCCTCGCTGTGCGCGGACGGCTATGGCGAGATCGAAGTGCACCTGCACCACGACAACGACACCGAGGCCAACTTCAAGGAAGGCATGTCGCGCTTCTGCCGCGTGTTGCACGACCGGCACGGCGCACTGCCACGCGACCCCGCCACCGGCGAGCTGCGCTTCGGCTTCATCCATGGCAACTGGTGCCTGGACAACTCGCGTCCGGACGGCCGCTGGTGCGGCCTGGACAACGAACTGGTCCTGCTGCGCGAACTCGGCTGCTATGCCGACTTCACCTTGCCGTCCGCGCCCAGCGACACCCAGACCAGCACGATCAACAGCATCTATTACGCGACCGACGATCCGCATGCACCCAAGTCGCACGACCGCGGCGTGCCGGTACGCGTCGGCGGACAGGCGAGCGGCGACCTGATGCTGATCCAGGGGCCGCTGGGCCTGAACTGGAAGGACCGCCGCATGGGCCTCGTGCCGCGCATCGAGAACGCCGATGTCCGCGGCGGGCAGCCGCCGACCCCCGCGCGCGTGGACGCGTGGGTGCGTGCCGGCGTGCATGTGCAGGGACGTCCGGAATGGGTATTCGTGAAGATCCACACGCACGGCACGCAGGAAGGCGACATGGATACGCTCCTCGGCAAGCCCGTGGACGCCATGCACGACTACCTGGAGTCGGCCTACAACGACGGCACGCGCTATGTACTGCACTACGTCAGCGCCCGCGAGTCCTACAACATCGTCAAGGCCGCCGAAGCCGGGCTGCAGGGCAATCCCGGTGACTACCGCGACTACGTGTTGCCCGCGCCGCGCGCGTCGTGGGTGGGCGGCAAGGCGGCGCAGGCGGCGGCATGACGGTCGACGCGTCCGGGACCGATCCGCGGGAGCCGCCACTGGTCAGCGTGGTGATGCCGGTCTACAACGCCCAGGCCACGATGCGGCGTTCGATCGAGTCGGTACTGGAACAGAGCCACCGTAATGTGGAGCTGATCCTGGTCAACGACGGATCGAAGGACGGGTCACCGGCGATCATGGACGACTACGCCGCGCGCGATCCGCGCGTGGTCGCGATCCACCAGGCCAACGGCGGTGTCGCGGCCGCCCGCAACCGCGGGCTGCAGGCGGCACGTGGCAGCCACGTCGCTTTCCTCGACAGCGACGACTGGTGGACGCCCGACAAGCTGGCGCTGCAGCTGGACCACATGCAGCGCACGGGCGCCCGGGTCTGCTACACCGCTTACCAGCGCGTCGCCGAAGACGGCACGCCGCTGACCGCCGTGGTGCCGCCGCAGCGCGTCGACTATGCCGACATGCTGCACAGCAATCGCATCGGCAACCTGACCGGCATCTACGAGCGTTCGCTGGGTGAGGCGGAATTCCAGAAGATGGGGCACGAGGACTACGTGTTCTGGCTGGACCGCGTGCGCCGCGCCGGGCACGCCGAGCGGGTCACGGATTCCGTGCCGTTGGCCTACTACCTGGTGCGCGACGGTTCGGTGTCGTCGAACAAGCTGCGGGCGGCCGGCTGGCAGTGGCGCATCTACCGGGATGTCGAGCGGCTGCCGTGGCTCCGGTCCGCGTGGTGCATGCTGCACTACGTGGCGCACGCGCTGCGCAAGCGAAGTCCCGTGTCCAGGCCCGCCTGACCATGGCGCCGTCTTCCCCCGCGACGGTTCCGGACTACGCCGTAGTGATCCCCGCCTACCGGGCGGCGGCCACGCTGTCCCATGCGCTCGACAGCGTCGTCGCGCAGACCCTGCCACCCCGCCAGATCGTGGTGGTCGACGACGGCTCGCCGGATGGCGCCGAGCTCGCGCGCATCGTGGCCGGCTATGGTGGCGCGGTGACGCTGCTGCGACAGGACAACGCCGGCCCGGCCAGCGCACGCAACACGGGCGTGCGCGCGACGTCGACGCCGTGGGTCGCCTTCCTCGATGCCGACGACAGCTGGCTGCCGCACAAGATGCAGGCGCAGATGCCGTTGGCCAACGATCCGCGCACGGGCCTGCTGCACGGCGGCGCACGCAAGGACCGTGCGTCCTTGCCGGCGGAGATGGATTTCGCCCAGTTGTGGCGCCGCAACCGGATCTGCACGTCGATGACGGTCGTGCGCCGCGAGGTATTCGATGCGATGGGCGGGTTCTTCGAGGCCCGCGAACTGATCGGTGCGGAGGACTACAGCCTGTGGCTGCGGATCGCGCATGCCGGATGGCGGGTGCGCGCCTGTCCCGGCCTGGTGGGGCACTACACACCGGTCGAGGGCAGCCTGACCAGCCGTATCGAGCGCTGCGCGGACGCGGAGATCCGCAATGCCGAAGGCCTGGGCGCGCAGCTGTCGCTGCCGGCGTCGCTGGTGCGGTGGAAGGTGCGGTCGATCCGCACCGATTTCGCGAGGCACCTGATCCATGCCCGCCGGTTGCAGCCTGCGCGTGCGCTGGTGATGCAGGCCCTGCTCGAGCGTCCCACGCTGGAACGGCTCCGGCTGATGTCGATCAGCTGCCTGCCGGTGTCGCTGCTGGACATGCGCCGCCGCCTGCGTGTGCGCGGGCGGCGGCCCCAGCCGTCTGTCTGATCCCGCGGGATCAGATCTCGCTCAGTTCCACCACGTAGCCGGTGGTGCCGCCCTGCACGTCGATGCGGTAGCGGGCGCCGTCCTCGACGTACTTGCCGCTGCTGAAGTTGCTGTTGATCGTCGCGTTCGCCGGTTCCAGCACGCGGACGCGCAGGCGGCCGGCGGTGGCTTCGCGGCTGTTCACCAGGGTCGGCGCGACCGGCACGTTCACCTGGAACGTCGCGGTGGTGCCGCTGGTGATCGAGAACGTGTCGCGCACGGTCAGGCGGCGGTTGGCGAAGTTGAAGTTGCGCTGCCAGTTGGTCACCGCGTCGGCGTTGCAGAACGCGGGCGTCAGGTTGGCGTCGGCGGTGAAGGCGCCGCCACTGCCCGGATTGACGGTCAGCGTCGAAGCCCTGGTGGTGGACTCGCACTGGCGCGCCACCGTGCCGTTGCGGACGAAGCGCACCAGGTTGTGCACGTCGGTGCCCTGGTTGATGCCGCTGCGGCTCCAGATGTTGGCGGTGACCGCCAGCCAGTCACCCGAGAACAGCGTGAACGAACCCTGGTCCTGGTGGGCATGGCTCTCGTTGTACGGGCCGGCCACGATCGCCAGCCACATCGCGTCGCGCGTCCAGCTGGTACGGGCGAACAGGTGGCCGGTGCCGCGGGCGTGGTAGATCAGGTCGGTCGGCACGCTGGCCGTGGTGCCGGCCGGCAGCAGGTCGTAGCGGTAGTTGAAACCCGAGCCCATGCGGGCGATCGAGATGTTGTTGAGCCACCAGGTCGCCTGGTTCTGCACCACCGGGTTGGTGGCGACCGAACGGGCTTCAAGCACGAGGCGGCGATGGTAGTCGTAGATGTCCGGCACCGAGCTGCGGGCCTGGTCGCCGATCGGCGCGAACCGGTCCAGCGTCGGCACGGTGGCATGGATCCAGTACGGAATGCTGTCCGAGGCATGCGTGTTGGCATTGGCCAGATCGTAGCCGGTGGCATCGCGCCAGATCCGGTACAGCGAGAACAACCGCATGTGCGACGTGCCGTAGCCGGTGCCTTCGCTGCTGCCGCCGCCCGGGAGGCGGGCGAAATAGGTCTGCAGGGCAGCCAGCTTGTTGTCGCGCAGGAAGTTGAACCAGGTGCTGTTGCCGCTGGCCAGTGCCCAGTACATCGTCGCTTCGACGAAGCTGTAGTAGTAGTTGTTGCCCGGGTTGGTCACCGACCAGCCCGACCACGGGTGGCTGCGGCCGCCCCAGCTGGCGTTGTTGTAGTTCCAGACGTTCCAGACCGCCTGTTCGGCGTAATTGGACCAGCGGGTGCGCTGGGTCGCGGTGATGTTGCCGCCGCAGGCCGTCATGGTGGACGCAAGGTCGGCGATGTAGGGGCCCACTTCGAGGTAGGAGTCGCCGGCGACGGCGGGGCGGCCGCCGGAGGCGATCGCGGCTTCCGCGGCGGTGACCTGCTCTTCGACCATCTGCACGGCCAGCGTGCAGTACTTGGCCTCCGGCGACAGCTGGTACATCAGCGCGGCCTCGGCGGCGCTGAAACCGTAGCCGCGGTTGCCGGCGACGGCGCTGTCCACCCAGCCCTTGAAGCGGGTGTAGGCGGCGGAGCTCTTGTCCACGGCAGGCACCGGCATGGGCAGGTTGACCAGGCGCGGGCGAGAGGAGTTGGAGCTGACCCGGCCACCGCTGCTCAGCACCGGGGTCGAGTCGACGACGGGTGCGACCGGCGCGATGCTGCCCGTGTCGGCGATCGGGGTGTTGGGCGTGGTCGTCGCGGCGGCCTGGCCGGCACGGTCGCGCGCGCGGCGCGCGATCTTCGTGCTGGACGAGACGCGGGTCCAGAAGCGCAGGACGCTGTCGCGCGTGTCCTGGCGCAGCTCGGCGAAATCGTCTTCGACCTGGGTCCAGCTGCTGGACGCGAGCGCCTGGGCGCGGAGGCCGAACAGGCCGCCCGCTGCGCTGGCAGCCGTCAGGGTGGTGAGGGTGGCAGCGCCCACGAACAGGGCGATCGGCAACCGGCGGGTACGGCGGGGGGAAGGGGTCGTGCGCGACAAAGGGGTTCTCCTGGCAAGAAAACCGGGCACGGACTGGATTGATGACCACGCCCATAAGGCTGTGGCTACCCGCTGCAGCGCCCCCTCGCTACACGCGAACCCGCGCAACGGCGGGGCGGATCATAACGTGGGGCATCTTTCAAAACGGACGCCCTGGATCACAGAAATACCGGACGGTTCAGCCAGCGGCAGGGGAGTTGCCGGGATTGTGATGGGGTGCCCGCTCCGTGGGAGCAGGGATCGGCACTGCGGCGAGGGGAGTGTCGACGGCTATTTTTCGCTCAGTTCGACCTTGTAGCCGTCCTGGCCGCCGGCCACATCCACCCGCCAGCCGCGGCGGAATTCCTGCGCATCGTCATCGCTCCAGGTGTGGATCCGCAGGGTGGGGTTGGCAGGTTCGAGCACGCGGATGCGCAGCCTGCCGGCGATGGCTTCGTTGCCCTGGATGACGGGGCGCTCGGGGACATTGACCTGGAAGATGGCGCGCGTGCCCGCACCGAGACGGAACCGGTCTTGGACAAGCAGCGTGCGGCCGCCGAAGTCGATGCGCCGCTGCCACGACTGCAGCGCGGGGTTGTCGCGGTACACGGGGGTCAGGTCGGCCTCGGCCGTGACGCCGCCCTCGGGACGCGGGGTGATGGTCACCTTCGAGCGCGAACGCGGACTTTCGCACTGGTGCACCACCACGTCGCCCCGCGGCGCCGCGCACTGCTGGGCGTCGGCATTGGCGCGTTCGAAGCGCACCACGTTGTGCACGGGCGTGCCCTGCTGGATGCCGCTGTGGCTCCAGATGTTCTCCGATACGGCCAGCCAGTCGCGTGCGAACAGGGTGAACGATCCCTGGTCCTGGTGCGCGTGGCTTTCGTTGTACGGTCCGGCGACGAACGACAGCCACATCGCGTCCTTGTCCCAGCCACTGCGTGCGAACAGATGGCCCGCTCCTTCGGCGTGGTAGACCAGCGCCGAGGGCGGTGCGCCATCGTCGCCATCCGGCAGCAGGTCGTAGCGGCTGTTGAAGCCCTGGCCCATCCGCGGGACCGAGATGTTGTGCAGCCACCAGGACGCGGCCGCGCGCGCATCCGCATCCGCCGTCAGCTGGCGTGCTTCCAGCACCAGCCGGCGGTGGTAGTCGAACAGTTCCGGCACCGAGCTGCGCGCCTGGTCGCCGATCGGGGCGAACCGGTCCAGCGTGGGCACGGTGGCGTGGATCCAGTACGGGATGCTGTCGCGGGCATGCGTGTTGCCGGCGGCCAGGTCTTCGCCCGTGCTGTCCTTCCACAGCCGGTAGAGGCCGAACAGGCGCATCTGCGCGGCGCCATAACCGGTGCCCTCGCGGCTGCCGCCCCCCGGCAGTTCCGCGTAGTAGGCCTTGAGCGGCGGCAGGCGCCGCGACCGCAGTTCTTCCATCCAGGTCGGGCTGCCGCTGACCAGCGCCCAGTACATCGTCGCCTCGATGAAGCTGAAATAGTAGTTGTTGCCGGGGTTGTCGATCGACCAGCCGGTCCAGGTATGGGTACGCCCACCCCATTGCGCGCGCGCGGGGTTCCAGACGTTCCACACCGCCTGCTCGGCGAAAGCGGACCACCGTTGCTGCTGCTGTGGGTCGATGCTGGCGCGGCAGGCATGCAGCGTCATGGCGAGGTCGGCGATGCGCGGGCCGACCTCGAGATAGGAATCCCCCGCGATCTCCGGACGCGAGCCGGCGGCGATCGCGCGTTCCGCGTCGCCCACTTCCTTCTCGACCATGCGGATGGCCAGCGCGCAGTACTTGTCGCCGCCGCTGAGCAGGAACATCAGGGCAGCGTCGCTCGCGCTGAAGGCGTAGCCGGGACTGCCCGACACGGCCGTGTCCACCCAGCCACGGAACCGCCCGTAGGCAGGCGACTTCCTGTCCACGAACGAGAGGTCGATCTTCAGCTGGTCGGCTCCCGTCGCCGGTGCGGCGGTGGGCGGCAATGTCGCGGGCGCCTGCGCAGCGGTCGCGGGCGGCGGTGCGGGCGAGGTGGTTTCCGGTGCGTCGGCCGCGCCGCAGTGGCCGATCGCGGCGACCAGCAGGGCCAGCGTCAGCAACACCGCGCTGGGGATGCCGTGCGTCTTCAACGGGGAAGCCTTGGCACTCATGCCGGCACCTCAGCGGTTGGAGTAGGCGATGCTCAGGTAGACGATGTTCTGCGCGACGTCCTGGTTGACCTCGGTGCTCTCGCGCTTGTAGCGCTCACCGTACAGGCGCGCGGACCAGCGCGGTGCCCACTGGTACTCCAGGCTCACGCCCACGCGCGAGGTCCTCTCTTCGCGGTTCAACTGCGTGTAGTCGAGCCGCTCCCAGGTGGCGTAGCTGCCCAGCGTCAGCGAGCGCCGCATCAGCCAGTGCAGGTCGAAGCGCGCGCCGCGCGTCTTCTGGTCGAAGGTGTCGGAGTCGACGTAGTCGCGCTTCTGCGCATACGGCGCTATCGACGTATTGAAACGGGTCGTGGTGTAGCGATAGCCCAGGTCCAGGCTGCGGACCTCGTAAGGGGACGCGTTGACCACCGCATCGCCGGTCAGCACGTTCTGCGGGATGGTCGATTCGGACTGGATGCCCGCCAGCGCGTCGGTCGCGGTGTCCGAGAACTGGCTGGAGACGGCGGCGGTCAGCTGGCTGCGCGGCGACAGGTTCCATTCCGCATCCGCACGCAACAGCGGTTCCGAGCGCGATTCGCCCTGCCGGTAGTCGATGCGCGAATAACCCAGGTCGGCGCCGAGCTCGAAGTTGGCCAGCTCGCGGACGTAGCGGCCGTAGACGTCGTAGCGGTTGTAGTCGCGCGCCACGATGTCGTCGTCGAAGTCCACGCGCTGCGCCTGCACGTTCAACGACACGCGGCTGGTCGGCGACAGGTCCTTGATGGTGCGGACGGCGGCGGCCAGGCGCTGCGAGTTGAACTCGTCGGTGACTTCCGCATCGCTGTTCACGTAGCGCAGCTCGGCCTGTCCGTGCAGCGACGAGGTCCAGTTGAACAGCACGGTGGGGCCGGCGGAGAACACGTTGACCTGCTGGCGGTTGCCGGGGCCGTCGGGCACCAGCGAATCCACCGGCTGCACCGTCAGGTTGTCCTCCACCTGGAAGAACAGGCGTCCCGGGATCGCCACCCAGTTCATGCGTCCCGACAGCGTGCCGTCGACCGTGTCGGCGAAGATGTCGTCTTCGTAGTCGCGGTACTCGGCGCGGCCGTCCAGGTTCAGCTGCAGCGCCGATACGTTCTCGGTGATGCTGAAACCGACGCCGGCACGCAGGTAACGCTGTTCGATCGGATCGGAAGGCGCCATCGTCACGTTGCTGTTGTTCTCGATGCCCGCATCGATCGTGTAGTCGACGCGCGCGGCGAGCGCGTGCCCGGAGAACGTGGCGAGCATGGCGGCGGCGAGGGCCGAGATGCGCGGATGGGTGAGTCGCATGCCGATGCTCCTTGCCGCCTTACGGGATTTCGTTGAACACCACGCCGGCGACCTTGTCGGCGGGGAAGCTGCCGATGGCCTTCTCGAGCTTTTCCGGCGTGACCTTGCCGTACCCCGCCACCAGCACGACGAGGTCGGCGAGTTCGGACAGGATGCGCGCGTCCGGCGAGCCGAGCACCGACGGGCTGTCGAGGATCAGGTAGCGGTCGGTATAGCGGCTGCGCAGCGAGTCCATCATCGCGCGCATGCGGAACGAGCTGAACGCCTCTCCGGTGGTCTCGCGCTGGCGACCGCTCGGGATCAGGCGCAGGCGCGGCACGCCGGTGCGGTACAGGACGCGGCCCAGGTCGGTGTCGCCGTCGTCCAGGTAGTCCATCAGGCCGCCATGGCCGGCATCCACGCGCAGCGCGGTGTGTTGGGTGGGGTGCAGCGCATCGCAGTCGATGAGCAGGGCGCTCTTGGTATCGTCGAACGCGAACGCCGTGGCCAGGTTGCGCGCCACGAAGCTGCCGCCGCAACCATGGCTGACCGGCGCCACCAGGGTGACGAAGTTGCGCTCGCCGCCGAGCGCCAGCAGGCGTGTGCGGAGTTCGCGGAACGCATCGGCCTGTTCGCGGACCGAGTCGTTGCGGTGGATGACGCGGCGCTCCTCCAGCTCGCGCGGCGTCAATGCCGTGGGCTCGTCCATCAGGGCCAGCGAGCGGGAGGGTTCGGCGCGGTAGGGCGCGCCGTGCAGTCGGTCGTTGTCCGGGGTCACGGATTTTTCCAGGGTGACGTGTGGAGTCATGGCGGCGGCCTCAGGCGGCGAGCCGCTTGAGGCCGAACGCGAGGCCGTACGCGAGTACGACCAGCACCAGCATGCCGACGCTCATCGCGTTCCGGCTCAGTTCCTGGCGGCGGTCGCGCGGCGAATGGTAGGTCGGGACCACGGTCAGCAGCGGCCGGTCGGTGATCCGCTGCACCTGCTGCGCGGAGCGGAGGCGTGGATCGAACCGGGCGCGCAGGAACAGCAGGCCCAGCGGGATGCCCACGGCCATCAGCAGCCCGCCGATGGCGAAGTGCATGAAGCGCAGGCCGGTCGGGCGCAGCGGCATGGTGGCCGGGTCCTGCACGCGCAGGGTCAGGCCACGCTCCTCGCGGTCCAGCTGCATCGACACGCGCGCATTCTCGCGACGGCGCAGCAGGTCCTGGTAGATGTCGCGGTTGACCTCGTAGTCGCGGGTCAGTTCGGCCAGCGCGCTTTCCGAGTCGGCGATGCGGCGGCTGCGGTTGAGCTCGTCATTGAGCATCGACTCGGCGATCGACATGCGCGATGAGGTCGCGGCGACTTCGCGGCGGGTCTGCGCCTGCTGGCTGCGCAGTTCCTGGTACAGCGGGTTCATCTGCGCTTCGTCGAACGGGCTGCTGCCCTGCGGTGCGGAGGCGCGGCGGTTCTGCTCATTGGTCATCGCCTGCTGCAGGTCGGCCATCTGGTGGCGCACGCGCACCACGTCGGGGTGCTGCTCGGTGTAGTTCAGCAGCAGGCGGTCCAGCTGGCCCTGCAGCTCGAGCAACTGGCCACGGTAGAGGCTTTCACGTGTCTGCACGGCGGTGACCGCCGATTCGCCGGACAGCTGTGATGCGATCGCGCCTTCGCGCGAGCGCTGTTCCAGCAGCGCCATGCGGGTCTGCTCGACCGTCGTGCGCAGCGCGCTGATGCGGGTGTTGGCGTCGGTGGCGCTGCCGGGCTGCGCGTCGGTGTTGGCGGAGCGGTAGGCGCGCAGGCGCTCCTCGGCTTCCAGCAGCTTGGCGTGGTAGTCCTGCACCTGCTTGTCGATGAACTCGTAGGCCTCGCGGCTTTCCCGCTCCTTCGCAGCCAGGCTCTCCTTGATGAACATGTCGCCGAGGCGCTCGGTGACTTCGTAGGTGCGCTTGGCGTCGTTGTCGCGGTAGGTGATCTGGATCAGGTTCGGACGCGGGCTGGTGATCGCGATGCGGCCCTTGATCTGCTCCATCAGCCGGTCCTGCTCGATCGGCGTGGGCTTGTCGTCCAGCCAGCCGCCGGTCTTCAGCGCATCTTCCAGCACCTTGCGGCTGTAGATCACCTGGCGGGCGATGCCGGCGCGGTCCACCACCTCGGTGGCGACGGCACGGCCTTCCAGCAGCGGCTGGATGATGTCGCTTTCCTGCGCCAGGATCGTGGTGGCGGCGGTGTAGTTCTTCGGCAGCACCAGCAGTCCGACGACCAGCGTCAGCAGGGCGACGGCGGCGAAGACGCCGACCAGGGCCACGCGGTGGCGGCGTGCTTCGCGGATCAGGATCGGGGCGAGCTCGTTGGGCGACAGTGCATTGGCGGGCGCTGCCGGCGCGGCGTATCCGCGCCGCGCGGGAAGATTGCTCTGGCTCATCAGAAGGTGCGCTCGGGAACCGTGATGACGTCGCCGGGGGAGACGGTGTAGTTGGTGCTCAGGTCGCCGCGGTTGAGGATGCGGTCCAGGCGCACGGCGTAGGTGCGGGTTTCCTCGGGCGTCTTGCGATGCAGGTCGGAGCGGTCGGCGGCGGCGAATTCGGTGACGCCACCGGCGGCCAGCACGGCGTCCAGCACCGTCATGCCCGGACGGTAGGGCAGCGACACCGGCTGGCGCACCGCACCGGTCACGCGCACGCGGGACAGATATTCATGGCTGCGCAGGTCGGTCAGGATCACCGCGACCTGCGGATCGCGCACGTACGTCGCCAAACGCTCCTGGATGTCCTTGGACACTTCGCCCGGCGTGCGGCCACCGGCCGGCACGTCGCCCACCAGCGGCACCGAAATCATGCCGTCCGGGCGGACCGGCACGGTGATGCCGAGTTCGGGATTGCGCCACACGGAGACCTGCACGATGTCGTCGACGCCGATGTGGTACGCGTCGGTGGCCAGCGTGGTGGTCGCGGGCGGTGGCGTCTGGCTGCCGGACGACGTGGCGCAGGACGCCAGCATCAGGCACATCACGGAGGCGGCAAGGCCGGCGAGCAGGCGTTTCATGAGGCGGGTCCCCTGGAGTTGCTGATGCCATCAGTAACGGTGGCGGCAGCGGAATCCGGCCAATCGGCGCGCCTCGCGGGCGCGCAGGCGCAGACTCAGTCGGGGTAGAACGTGCGGTACCAGTCGACGAAGCGGCGGATGCCAGTCTCGATCGGTGTTGCCGGCGAATAGCCGGTGTCGCGGCGCAGGGCTTCGACGTCGGCCTCGGTGTCCGGCACGTCGCCGGGCTGCATCGGCAACAGGCGCTTCTCCGCCTTGCGGCCCAGGCAGTCCTCCAGCACTTCGATGTAGCGCAGCAATTGAACGGGCTGGTGGTTGCCGATGTTGTAGACACGGTACGGCGCGCTCGACGAGCCGGGATTCGGCAGCAGCGGATCGTAGGCCGGGTCGGGCCCGGGCACGGTGTCGAGCGTGCGGATCACGCCTTCGACGATGTCGTCGATGAAGGTGAAATCGCGCGTGTGGTGGCCGTGGTTGAACACATCGATCGGCTTGCCCGCCAGGATGTTGCGGGTGAACAGGAACAGCGCCATGTCCGGGCGGCCCCACGGGCCGTAGACGGTGAAGAAGCGCAGGCCGGTGGTCGGCAGCCCGAACAGGTGGCTGTAGGTATGCGCCATCAGTTCGTTGGCCTTCTTGGTGGCGGCATACAAGCTGACCGGATGGTCGACGCTGTCCTCCACCGCGAACGGCAGCTTGCGGTTGGCCCCGTACACCGAACTCGACGAGGCGTAGACCAGGTGCTCGACGCCGCGGTGGCGGCAGGCCTCGAGGATGTTGGTGAAGCCGACGATGTTGCTGTCGATGTAGGCGTGCGGGTTCTCCAGCGAATAGCGCACACCGGCCTGCGCGGCCAGGTTCACCACGCGCTGCGGCTTGAACTCATCGAACGCCGCTTCCAGTGCGGCGCGGTCTTCCAGCGCGCCGCGCACGAAGCGGAAGCCGGCCTTGGGCAGCAGCTGCGCCAGGCGCGCGTCCTTCAGGGTCGGGTCGTAGTAATCGTTGAGGTTGTCGTACCCGAGAACCTCGTCGCCGCGATCGAGCAGGCGATGGCTGAGGTGGGAACCAATGAAGCCGGCGGCACCGGTGACCAGAACGCGCATCAGGAGTCTCGTGCAGGGGGAACGGTTACAGGCAGTCGTCGACCGCGTGGCGGGGCAGGGTCCGCTTGACATCGAAGATCACGGCGCCGGGCTTGCCGAGGGCGCGGATGCCGTCGGCGCCGCGTTCGGTGAATTCCCGGTGCGCGACCGCCAGGATCACCGCATCGTACTGTCCGTCCTGTGGCTCTGCCACCAGCTCCAGCCCGTATTCATGACGTGCCTCGCCCGCGTTCACCCATGGGTCGTGAACGTCGACCTGCGCGTTGTAGCTGCGCAGCTCGGCCACGATGTCGACGACGCGCGTATTGCGCACGTCGGGGCAGTTCTCCTTGAACGCCAGGCCCAGCACCAGCACCTTCGCACCGGCGGTGGGCAGGTTGCGCCGCGCCATCAGTTTCGCCACGCGCCGCGCCACATGGCTGCCCATGCCGTCGTTGATGCGGCGACCGGCCAGGATCACGTCGGGGTGATAGCCGATCTGCTGCGCCTTGTGGGTCAAGTAGTACGGATCGACGCCGATGCAGTGGCCGCCGACCAGGCCGGGGCGGAACGGCAGGAAGTTCCACTTGGTGCCGGCGGCTTCCAGCACCTCGTGGGTGTCGATGCCCAGGCGGTGGAAGATCAGCGCGAGTTCGTTGATCAGCGCGATGTTGACGTCGCGCTGGGTGTTCTCGATGACCTTCGCGGCCTCGGCGACGCGGATGCTGCTGGCCTTGTGCGTGCCGGCGGTGATGATGCTGCCGTACAACGCATCGACGAAATCGGCGACCTCGGCGGTGGAGCCGGAGGTGACCTTCATGATGGTTTCCAGGCGGTGCTGCTTGTCGCCGGGATTGATGCGCTCGGGGCTGTAGCCGGCGTAGAAGTCCTGGTTGAAGCGCAGGCCCGATTCGCGCTCGATGATCGGCACGCAGTTCTCTTCGGTGGCGCCCGGGTAGACGGTCGATTCGTAGATGGCGACCGCGCCCTTGCCGATCGCGCGGCCGACGGTCCGGCTGGCCGATTCCAGCGGATGCAGGTCGGGCCGCTTGTAGTCGTCGATCGGGGTGGGCACCGTGACGATGAACACGTTGCAGCCCGCCAGCGCCGCCGGGTCATCGCTGAAGTCGAGCAGCGGGGTGTCGCGCAGTTCGTCGGCGCTGACTTCCAGCGTGTGGTCCTGGTGGTCGCGCAGTTCGGACACGCGCTTCGTGTTGATGTCGAAACCGAGCGTGGGGAACTTGCGGCCGAAGGCGACGGCCAGCGGCAGCCCCACGTACCCGAGTCCGATCACGGCGATCCTGACCTGGTCCAGGCTGGGCAACGGAGCGTTCATCAATGTGGGATCCCCTGTGTGGTGCAAGCGATGAAGAGTCTATAGGTCGGGGCGCACGCATGGGCTTGCCCGGCCGGTATCGAGTCGATCAACGTGCAAAGCCGCGTCCAGAGGACATCGCGCGCAGGCGCATGGCCTGATTGTGCCGTCGCTTGCGTACCAGAGGCATGACCGGCCACCGGACGGGTGGGCGACCAGCGACCGGGGGAGTCGACATGCGGATCCTGTTGTGCGGCGGCGCCGGCTACATCGGCGCGCATGCTTACGTGGTGCTCGTCGAGCGTGGCCACGAGGTCGTCGTGGCGGACAATTTCAGCAACAGTTCGCCCGGCGTGCTCGCCCGCCTGCAGCAGATCACCGGGCGCCCGGTGCCGTTCCAGCCGCTTGACCTGCGCGACCGCGAGGCGGTGACGGGGTTCTTCGCGCGGCAGACGTTCGATGCGGTGGTGCATTTCGCGGCGCTGAAGTCGGTGGGCGAATCCTGCGAGCGTCCGCTGGACTACTTCCACAACAACATCAGCGGCACGCTCAACCTGCTGCATGGCATGCAGTCGGCCGGGGTCAGGCGGCTGGTGTTCAGTTCCTCCGCGACGGTCTACGGAGATCCCTGCAGCGTGCCCGTGCGCGAGGACGCCCGCCTGCAGGTCACCAATCCCTACGGCCGCACCAAACTGGTGATGGAGGAGCTGATCGGCGACCTCTGCGCCAGCGATCCCGGATTCCATGCTGCCAACCTGCGCTACTTCAATCCGGTGGGCGCGCATGCCTCGGGGCTCATCGGAGAAGACCCGACCGGCATTCCGAGCAACCTGATGCCGTACATCTGCCAGGTGGCGGTCGGGCGGCGCGACCACCTCAGCGTGTTCGGCGGCGACTGGCCCACCGTGGACGGTACCGGCGTGCGCGACTACATCCACGTAATGGACCTGGCGCGCGCCCATGCGGACGCGCTGGACTTCCTGCAGCGCGAGCGGCGCAGCCTGACCGTCAACCTCGGCACCGGGCAGGGCGTCAGCGTGCTGCAGCTTGTGCAGGCGTTCGCGGGCGCATCGTCGCGGGATATCCCTTACCGGATCGTCGACAGGCGCGCGGGCGACGTCGCCGAGGTGTATGCGGATCCGTCGCTCGCCAACGACGTCCTGGGCTGGCGCGCGGAGCTGGATGTGGACGCGATGTGCCGCGATGCCTGGCGCTGGCAGGCACAGAATCCGCAGGGCTACCCCGCAACGTGATTGCGAACGTGACAGGGTTGGCATAAGCCCGGGCGCGGCGTTGCGTCGCAGGCTGGCGACGGCGGAGAGATTGGCCGAAAATCGGTGCATTCCACCTCGTCAGGATCCGCTTGCCCTCCGACGCTGCGCGCGACATGGCGGAACAGAACCGCTCACGCTACGGCCTGCGCATGTACCGCATGCGCGCGCTGGGGCTGGGGCTCGGGTTCCTGTGCGTGGGTGCCGTGTTTTACGAGCATTCCGCATCGCCCGCGCTGTGGGCCCTGCTGGTCGCCAACGGGTTCCTGTGGCCACACCTCGCCTACCTGCGGGTGAAGACGCAGCGCAGCGAGCCGTTGCGCGCGGAGTTCCAGAACCTCACCTTCGACGCCGCCATGGGCGGCTTCTGGATCGCGGCGATGCGTTTCGACGCGCTGCCCAGCGTGCTGCTCGCGGTGATGCTGACGATGGACAAGGTCATCATCGGCGGCGGCCGCTTCGGCGCACGCACGCTGGGCGCGATGGTCCTGACGTGCGGGGCGGCGAGCGCGGCGTGGGGTTTCGCGTTCGAGCCCTACACCCGCTATCCGGTGGTGCTGGCCTGCCTGCCGTTCCTGGCGATCTATCCGATGGCGATCGGGGTCGCCACCCATTCGCTGGCGCGCAAGGCGCGGCAGCAGACGGACCTGCTGGAAAAGATGGCGCGCTTCGACGCTGCCACCGGGCTGATGAACCGCCAGCAGTGGCTGCACGCGGCGACCACCGAGCTCAAGCGCTACCAGCGGGCGGGACGCACGGCCGTGCTGGTGCTGATCGACATCGACCGCTTCAAGGATATCAACGACGGCTACGGTCATGTCGTCGGCGACGAGGTGGTGGAGGAATTCGCACGCCTGCTGAAAGCCTGCCTGCGCGATGTGGACACCAGCGGCCGCTACGGCGGGGACGAGTTCGGCGTGGTGATGCCGGACACGCGCTGGGAGGAGGCCATCGTCGCGGCGGAACGCCTGCGCCGGCAGGTTGCCGCCTGCGCGTTCTCGGCGCGTGGCCTGCGCTGCACGGTGAGCATCGGGCTGGCCGAATCCCATGCCGGCATCGCCTCGGTCTCGGACTGGATCAACAGCGCCGACAGCGCGCTCTACCGCGCGAAGGCGCAGGGACGCGACTGCATCGTGGTGGGTTGCTGAGGCGTCAGGCGAGCAGGGCGTCGACCACGGCCTGCGGCTGCTTCATCCAGGCGAAATGGTCGGCGCGCGCCCCCAGGCGGGCGTGATCCAGCACGGTGACGTGGGCAGGCGCGTCCGGCATCTTGGCCATCAGCGCCCGCAGCGAACGCTCCGGCGCCAGCCAGTCGTCGTCGAACAGCACGCCATGCAGCGGTGACCGCAGGTGACGCATGCCGGCTTCCAGATCCACCGGCCATCCGGCCGCGCGGTATCGTCCGCTGAGTCCGACGCGGGCCCAGTCGCGGATCAGCCCACGTGCTTCATCGCCACCGAAGCCCAACCGCCGGCCCGGCAATGCGCCGCAGGCGCGCGCCAGCCACGGCGCGAACTGGTAGAAGAACGGCAGCGCGTAACCGCGCGGTGCCGGGAAGGTGCGCCAGTACGGCGTGCCACTGCCGACAAGCCAGATGGAGTCGAATGCGTCCGGTGCCTGGCCTGCATGGCAGGCCGCCAACTGGCCCCCCAGGCTGTGGCCGCCGATGCGATGCGGAACACCCGGCAAGCGATCACGCAGCGCGGCATGGCTGAGCGGCAGGTCCTTGCCCAGCAGGTCGCGGTAGCTCCAGTCGTTGCGCCGGTTGGCGCGCAGCGAACTGCTGCCGTTGCCGCGCCATTCGTGCACGAACACCGCTATCCCACATGCGGCGAGCGCCTCCGCGAACGGCAGGTAGTGGCGTGCCGCCACGCCGAGCGCCGGCACCCACAGCAGTGCGCTGGTGGGTGTCGCCGGTATGCGCGCGATCAGGGTGTAGGCGTGGCCGTCCTGCGACCGCAGCGGAAGCTCTTCCGCCAGAAGCTCCTGGTCCATGGCGCTCATGCGGTGGGCGCCGCGCCGAAATGGTCCAGCACCACGATGTCGCTGCGGCCGGGCCGATACCCCCCGCGCAGGGCGGCATGCACGTAATCCGACGCGGCCAGGCAGGCCTGCTGCATCGCCATGCCCTGCGCACGACGCGCGGCGATGGCCGATGCCAGCGTGCACCCGGTGCCGTGCGCGTCCAGCGCCAGGCGCGGGTGCGCGGTTTCGACCAGGCCGTCCTGGTCGATGAACAGGTCGACCACGTCGCCATCGTCCGGCAGGTGGCCGCCCTTGAGGAACACGGCGCGCGCGCCCAGCGCCAGCAGGTCTGCCGCGGCCACGCGCATCGCCTCGGCATCGGGGATGGCGCGCCCGAGCAGCAGTTCGGCTTCGGGCAGGTTGGGCGTCACCACGTCTGCCAGCGGCAGCAACTGCGTGCGCACCGCGTGCAGCGCGCTGTCCTCCAGCAGCTTGGCGCCACTGGTGGCCACCATCACCGGATCGACCACCACCGCCGCCGGCCGATGAGCCCGCAAGGCGTCCGCCACCACGCCGATCACCTCGGCGGTGGCCAGCATGCCCAGCTTCACCGCGCGGATGTCGAAGTCCTCGAAGCAGGCATCGAGCTGCGCGCGCAGGAAGTCCATCGGCGGTACGTTCACCGCGGTGACGCCACGGGTGTGCTGCGCGGTCAGCGCGGCGATCGCCGACAGGCCATGCACGCGGTGCGCGGCGAAGGTCTTGAGGTCGGCCTGGATGCCGGCGCCGCCGCCGGAATCGGAGCCGGCGATGGTCAGGGCGGAGACGGAGGAAAGGGAGGGCATGCGGTCATTATGCCGTCGTGCCCCGGGCAAGTGGCCCCATCGGCCCCGATCCTGCGTCATTGGAGTGTCGATGGAAGCGCCGCAAGCGGCGACAGGGGAATGGGTGGTGAAGCGGCTTTCCGGCCTGGATGGCGTGCGCGCGATCGCGGTGCTGATGGTCCTGGTGGGCCATGCGGCGAAGTTCCCCCAGTTTCCCGGCGCCATCAGGGACCTGCTGGTGTTCGACATCGCGGGCTTCGGCGTGGCGATCTTCTTCGTGCTGTCCGGCTTCCTGATCACCACGCTGCTGGTCGATGAGCGCGAGCGGCGCGGCCGCGTTTCGCTGCGCGACTTCTATCTGCGCAGGACGATCCGCATCTTTCCCGCCGCCTATCTCTACATCGCCTGCGCGGTGGTCGCCGCGTCCATCGGCTGGGCCACGCTGCGTTCGGGCGACGTGGCGCATGCGCTGACGTACACCATGAACTACCACCACGACCGCGGGTGGTCGCTGGGCCACCTGTGGTCGCTCGCCGTCGAGGAGCAGTTCTACCTGCTGTGGCCGCTGCTGTTCCTGTGGTCCGGCCGGCGTGCGCTGTTCGCGGCGGTCGGGATCATCGCGCTGGCGCCGGTCATCCGGGTCTTGGCCTGGGCGCTGTGGCCAGCGTCGCACGCCGGTATCGATGAGGAATTCCAGTACGTCGCCGATGCGCTGGCGACCGGCTGCTTCGCCGCGCTGCTGGTGCAGCGGGTCGGCGCGGAACGGCTGTCGAAAGCGATTCCTCCCTACGCCTATCCGGCGGCGCTGCTGATGGCGCTGGCGGCCGCCTCGTTCTCCGAATGGCCGTCGTTCTACCTGCCGGTGGGCGCGACGATGGTCAATGTCGGCATTGCCGTCTGCGTGCTCGGCGTGGTGTTCCGCATCAATCCGGCCATCGATCGGCTGCTGAACTGCCGGGTGGCGGTGTTCGTCGGCACCATCAGTTATTCCCTGTACCTGTGGCAGCAGATCTTCCTGGGCAGGCAGGTGCAGCTTGCGCGGGACATGCTGCCACTCGCGATCGCGCTGCCGTTCCTGGTGGCGAGCGTCAGTTACTTCGGGGTGGAGCGGCCGCTGCTGCAGCTGCGCGAGCGCTTCAGGCACTGACGCTGGCAGGTGCCGGGATCATCGCGGCGGTCGTTTTTCGTCGCCGGCAGGCGTCGGCTCCCGCGACGCGAAGCGGCGGTGCAGCCAGGCGATGTGGGTGATGCCGGTCAGGCCGGTCAGCAGCGCCGGTACCAGCAGGGCGTCATAGCCAAGCCGTCGATAGAGCATGGCGCCCAGCACGCCACCGGCCAGGAACCCGCTGATGATCAGGCCGCTGAGCGCCAGGCGGCGCACCTGCAGCGGCATGCCGCGCAGCAGGTGGCCCAGGCCGATGCCGAGGTCGGTGAACATGCCGCTCAGGTGGGTGGTGCGCACGGCGGCACCGCTGTAGGTCGTGACCATCGCGTTCTGCAGGCCGCAGGCGACGGCCGCCAGCAGGGCACCCCAGATCTGCTTCTGCTCGAACATCGGGATCGCCGCGACCAGCAACGCCGCTTCCAGCACCAGCACCACGCCGTAACGGCGCCCGGGCTTCAGCGTCTGGTCCTGGATGATCAGGCCGCTCAACATCGCGCCGAGGCAGAAGGCGATCAGCACGCCCCACAGGTGCATCACGGCGCGCAGGTCGCCGTGTGCGATCGCTGCGCCCAGCAGGCTGGTGGTGCCGGTCAGGTGGC
Organism: Pseudoxanthomonas sp. LjRoot206; assembly: GCF_056175725.1. Lineage (NCBI taxonomy): Bacteria > Pseudomonadati > Pseudomonadota > Gammaproteobacteria > Lysobacterales > Lysobacteraceae > Pseudoxanthomonas > Pseudoxanthomonas sp. LjRoot206. The sequence continues at coordinate 374,389 of NZ_JBGFFI010000005.1, read as the reverse complement.
TGACCGCCTGGTGTTCGAAGCCCAGGTAACCGACGACGTTGACCATACCGGCCACGCAGGCCAGCGTCACCGCGCCGATCCAGACCCAGCGGGGAAGAGAGAGACCCATCAGGAACTCGCGGACAACCGGTGAGTCGCGATGGGCTCCCGCGTCGTGGCATGGCCGGCATTCACCGCATCGCCTTCATGAAGGCATCCAGGAATTTCGCGTCGGGGCGTTTCGCGCACGCGCCGGCCACTTTTTCCGGCGCCGATGGCAGTCGCTTGAGCGTGTCCAACGACATCGAGCCGTTGGTCGTGACCCAGACGCCCGTGACAAGATCGAACACCCGCATGTCGGCCGCCTTCGCGCCGGGTTTGAGTGTCCGGAATGCGGCGAGGTCCTGGTTGAACTCGTCACAGGACTTCGTCGACAGCGTCTGCACACTGTCGAGCGAGAAGCCTACCGGGATGCGCACCGGTACCGGCGCCGCCGCGGGAGCACGCGGCTTGAAAGCGAGCTTGGCGGCGGCGGAAAGTGCGGCGTCATCCAGTACCCGGGACTCCGAAGACGACTCGATGCGGGCATTCGCTACTGTCCCGGCCGCAAGCACGTCCGCCCTGACGACCACCTGTCCTGACAACCGTTGCGCCGTCGCTTCAGCAGGAAAGCCCTCGCTGTACGGGAACAGGGAAATCTCGCGCACCGACTGCACCGATATCCCGTCCGTTGGCGCAGTAGCGGATGGCCTCGCCTGCGCCAGGACATCCTGTCCTGCGCAGGCCAGTGCGGCCAGCACGCACGCCGCGCTCCAGTGTGAGCGTGCGATCACAGCACTTCCGACGCGTAGTCCGCCAGGCGCGAACGCTCGCCACGCCGCAGCGTGATGTGCGCGCTGTGCGCCCAGTTCTTGAAGCGGTCCACCGCGTAGGTCAGGCCGGACGTCGTTTCGGTCAGGTAAGGCGTGTCGATCTGCTCCACGTTGCCCAGGCAGACGATCTTGGTGCCGGGGCCGGCACGGGTGATCAGCGTCTTCATCTGCTTCGGCGTGAGGTTCTGCGCTTCGTCGAGGATCAGGTAGCGCGACAGGAAGGTGCGGCCGCGCATGAAGTTCATCGAACGGATCTTGATGCGGCTGGCGAGCAGGTCGTTGGTCGCCGCACGACCCCAGGCGCCGCCTTCCTGGTTGTGCGTCAGCACCTCAAGATTGTCGGTCAGCGCGCCCATCCACGGCGTCATCTTTTCCTCTTCCGTACCCGGCAGGAAACCGATGTCTTCGCCGACGCTGACCGTGGCGCGGGTCATGATGATTTCGCGGTAGCGCTGCTGGTCCATCGTCTGCGCCAGGCCGGCCGCCAGCGCGAGCAGGGTCTTGCCGGTGCCGGCGGTGCCGAGCAGGGTGACGAAGTCGACGTCGGGGTCCATCAGCGCGTTGAGCGCGAAGTTCTGTTCGCGGTTGCGCGCATTGATGCCCCACACCGCATGCTGGCTGTGACGGAAGTCGTCGACGATCTGCAGCGTCGCCTTGTCGCCGTCCACCTTGCTGACGCGGAACTCGGATTCGTCGTCGCCTGGCAGGTACAGGAACTGGTTGGGATACCAGCCGGCGTCCTTGGCCATGACGACTTCGTAGAACGTGCGCCCCTTGTCGGTCCACGAGCGCAGGTCCTTGCCGTGCCGCTGCCAGAAATCCTCCGGCAGCGGATCAGCGCCGGTGTACAGCAGGCTGAAATCGTCGAGCGCGCGGTCGTTCTCGTAGTCCTCGGACACAATGCCCGCGATCGCCGCCTTGATGCGCAGGTTGATGTCCTTGGAGACGAACACCACCGGGATCTCCGGCTCCTGCTCCTTCAGCGCGAGGATCGCGCCGAGGATGGCGTTGTCCGGGATGACCGCGCCGAAGCTCTTGCCGGCCTCGAAGTGGCTGGTCTGGAAGCGCAGCAGGCCGGCGCTCTGCGAGCCGCGCAACTGCAGGCTGTTGGGCTGGATCAGCGGGATGCCGGCGGCGAGGTTGTCCAGGCCGGAGGCTTCGACCAGTTCGTTGAGGAAGCGGCTGACCTGCCGCGCGTTGCGGCTCGCTTCCGAGGTGCCCTTCTTGCCGTTGTCGAGTTCCTCGATCACCTGCATCGGCAGGTAGACGTCGTGCTCCTCGAACTTGAACAGCGCGGTGGGGTCGTGCATCAGCACGTTGGTGTCCAACACATAGATACGCTTGCTACGGGTCATTCGGGCAACCTCATCGAGGAAGATGTGTGAACACGGGCGACTTTTCCGCGGACAGCAGCGAACCACCATGGCCCGCCGCGGCGCGGGATGGTGGGTGGAGTGGAAGAGGATTCCGTCACTGGGCCTGGTGGGCCTTCAGGGCGTCCAGCACGGCATCGGCATGGCCGGCGACCTTCACGCCGCGCCATTCCTGCGCAAGGCGGCCGTCGGGCGAGATCAGGAACGTGCTGCGGACGACGCCCAGCACCTTGCGGCCGTACATGTTCTTCTCGTGGATCACGTCGAAGGCCTTGCACAGCGCTTCGTCGGCGTCGCTCACCAGCGGGAACCTGAAGCCCTGCTTGGCGCAGAAGTTGTCGTGCGACTTCACCGAGTCGCGCGAGACACCAAGGACGGTCGCGCCCAGCTTCTTGAATTTCGGCAGCAGGGCGTTGAAATCCAGGCCTTCGGTAGTGCAGCCGGGCGTGCTGTCCTTCGGGTAGAAGTACAGGACCAGCCAGGAGCCGGCGTAGTCGGCGAGGGTAGTGGTCTCGCCGCCGGACAGCGCCAGCGGCAGTTTCAGTGTCGACGTGGGCAGGGCTTTCGCGCTTTTCGCCGTCATCGTCAGAACTTCATCGGATCCATGATCGCGTCCAGGTTCAGATGGTCGCAGAATTCGAGGAAATCGTCGCGCAGCGCGGCGATATGCATGTTGGCCGGCACGCCGATCGTGACCTGCGCCGAGAACATCTCCGCACCGGTCTGCATCGCGCGGTAGCGCGTGCTCTGCAGGTTCTCGATGGTGATGCCCTGGCGGTCGAAGAAATCGGCCAGTTGGAACAGGATGCCCGGCTTGTCGGCGGCGACCACTTCCACGATGTACGGCAGCAGGTTGGACTGCACCACCTTCGGGCCGGTGCGGTAGAACACCAGCTTCAGGCCGTCGTCGCGCTCCAGCCGCGACAGCATCGTCTCCAGCTTCGCCACGGCGTCCCACGAACCGGTCGCGAGCGCCGTCACCGACACATCGCGCCCCACCGTGGACAGCCGCGCGTCCACCAGATTGCAGCCGCTGTCGGCGATCCGGCGTGTCACCGACAGGAGCGGCGATTCCGGATGCGTCGTGTAGGCGGTGATCAGGAGGTGGTTTTCGGTCGGCGAAGGCCGGGGCGTGGAATCGGTCAAGAGAGCTTCCGGCGTTGCGGTCTGGCTGAATGGCGGCCGGGCTGCGGCCCGGCGACGCTGGCAGCATACTTGCCCGCCCTTTGAGCCCGCAAGTAACATGCGGCCGACATTGCAGGCGGACCGGGATAACTGCGCTTACGGGCGCTGCCGGTGCGCCGGATCCCCACCGAGAGCCTTCCCTTGCACCTTTCCGGCAGCATCACCGCACTGGTCACGCCGTTCCTGGCGTCGGGCGAACTCGACTTGCACGCCTGGCGCGAACTGCTCAAACAGCAGATCGACGGTGGCACGCAGGGCGTGGTGGTGGCGGGCTCGACCGGCGAGGCCGCTGCGCTCTCCGACGACGAATACGACAGCGTGCTGCGCATCGCCGTGGAAGAAGTGCGTGGCCGGGTGCCGGTGCTCGCCGGCACGGGGCAGATGAATACCGCGAAGACCATCGCCACCACGCGCCGCGCCGCGGCCGGCGGTGCGCAGGTCGCGCTGGTGGTGACGCCGCCCTACGTGCGACCGACCCAGGCCGGCCTGGTGGCGCACTACCGCGCCGTCGCCGACCAGGGCAGGTTGCCCGTGGTGCTCTACAACGTGCCCGGCCGCACCGGGTGCGACCTGCTGCCGGAGACGGTGGCGGCGCTGGTCGACCATCCGAACATCGTCGGCATCAAGGAGGCGCGTTCGGAACCCGAGCGCATGTCCGCACTGCTGGCGCTGCGCCGCGACGGCTTCGCCATCCTCAGCGGCGACGACCCGACCGCATCGCGCGCGATGCTGGCCGGCGCCGATGGCCTGGTCTCGGTCGGCTCCAATGCCTTGCCGCGTACGTTCCGCCGGCTGTGCGACCTGGCCCGCTCGGGCGACACCGCCGCTGCGGCCGCGCTCGATGCGCAGCTGCAGGAGATCTATAGCTTCCTCGGCGTGGAATCCAATCCCATTCCGGTGAAGGCGTTGCTGCAGCGTGCGGGCTTCGGCCATGGCCTGCGCCTGCCGTTGCTCACGCTGTCTTCCCCCCATACCGACATCGCCGACCGCCTCGCCACCGTGGTGCAGGCGCTGGAAGCACAATCCAGCCGCGACAGCCTCGCGGCCTGAACCCAGGAGAACCTCATGCGTCTTTCGTCTTCCCTCGTGCGTCCGCTTGCCCTCGTGCTGCTGGTCGTGTCCGTCGCCGGCTGCTCGTGGTTCAAGAAGGGCGCGAAGGGCGACTACGCGCTGGCGCCGGAAGCGCGTCCGCTGGAAGTACCGCCGGACCTCACCCTGCCCAGCACCAGCGGCGCCATGCAGGTGCCGGCGGCCGGGCAGGTCGGTCCGTCGGCCGCGCCGGCGGCGGGCGGTTTCAACGTGGCCGGCTCCCGCGATGAGGCCTTCACGCGCGTCGGCGAAGCGTTGGCCGGTGTCGAAGGCGTCACCGTCGCCAGCCGTGCGCAACTGCTGGGCACCTACGACGTGAGCTACGAAGGCGCGAGCTTCCTGGTGCGCGTGTCGGCGGTGGAAGCCGGTGCCTACGTGTCGGCCGTCGATCCGCGTGGCCTGCCGGCGACGTCGCCGGCGGCGGTCAAGCTGCTCGCCGCGCTGAAGGCCAGGCTTGGCGGTTGATCCGCACGTCCGCTCCGGACAGCAGAAGGGCGCCGCAAGGCGCCCTTTTTCATGCATCGGCTCTGGGCCGGCGGCGCGCTCAGCGCTCCAGCAGCGGCAGCTTGTCCGGCTTGCCTTCCCACTCCTTGGCATCCGGCAGTGGATCCTTGCGGGTGGTGATCACCGGCCAGGCACGCGACAGTTCGGCGTTGAGCGCCACATAGCCTTCCTGCCCGGCGGGCACGTCGTCCTCGGGATAGATGGCGTTGATGGGGCATTCCGGCTCGCACAGCGTGCAGTCGATGCATTCGTCCGGATCGATCACCAGGAAGTTCGGGCCTTCGTGGAAACAGTCCACCGGGCAGACTTCCACGCAGTCGGTGTACTTGCACTTGATGCAGTTTTCGGTGACGACGAAAGGCATGAGACTCGATGTGCAGCGGAAAGAACCGCGCAAGTTTAAATCACTGCGTGATTCGAGTTGGGAATCTTTCTTGCCCGCTCCCTGCGAAGGCGGGTCGTCGTGAGGTGGCGGCGTGGTCAGTCGAATGCGGCAGGACGTGGCGACAGGGCATGCGCATTGTTCCGGCAAGCGCGGTGCCGCCCCGGGGTTCGCTGCGAATTCTTCATAAATGGAACAATCAGTTGGTTGTTGGCTGATTTATTCCATCCATGCGCAGGATCATGATGCGCGCCTCACCACATCAGGAGCTCCGCCATGATCACCCTCCGTCCTGCCAAGGCCCGCGGCCACGCCAACCATGGCTGGCTGGATTCCTGGCATAGCTTCTCGTTCGCCAGCTACTTCGACGACCAGCACGTCCATTGGGGGCCGCTGCGCGTGATCAACGAGGATCGCGTGGCCGCCGGCCGCGGCTTCGGCGAGCATGGCCACCGCGACATGGAGATCATCAGCTACGTGCTGGAAGGCGCGCTGGGACACAAGGATTCCATGGGCAACAGCTCCAGCATCGTGCCGGGCGACGTGCAGCTGATGAGCGCCGGTACCGGCGTGCAGCACTCCGAGTTCAACTACAGCGAAACCGGCACCACCCACTTCCTGCAGATCTGGATCATCCCGGATCGCCAGGGCGTGCCGCCGTCGTACGAGGAGAAGGCCTTCCCGGCGACCGAGAAGCAGGGTCGCCTGTGTTTGGTGGTCAGTCCGGACGGCGCCGACGGTTCGGTCAGCATCCATCAGGACGCACGCATGTACGCGGGCCTGTTCGACGGCAGCGAGAAGGCCGAGCTTCGCCTGGCCGAGGGTCGACTGGGCTACGTGCACGTGGCGCGTGGCGAGGCCACCGTCAACGGGCAGGCGTTGAGGGCCGGTGATGCGCTGCTCTACGACGCGGAACCGCTGGTCAGCATCGAGCGCGGCATCGGCGCGGAAGTACTGGTGTTCGACCTGCCGCGCATGCAGTGAATCGCCCGGCGGCGGGGCGCGTCCGGCGCTTAAGGAGTTCTTAAAGCGCGCGCGCGAGCATGGGTGGGCCGGAATGCCGGTCCCCCCACCGCCGAGGTCCCCATGAGTGTGTTGCGAGCCTGTACGCCCCTGTTGCTGCTGTTGCCGTTGTCCGTGTCCGCCCAGGTCGTCGAACGCACCGATGCGAAGACGCAGGACCAGCTGCCGGCGCGCTGGAGCGCGGGCGTGGCGGTCGTCCACCGCGACAGCGAGTACGCAGGCGAGGGCACGCGCACGCGCCTGTACCCCAACATCGCCTACGACGGCGACCGCTTTTATCTGCGCGGTGCCGCACTGGGTTATCGCGCCTACACCGACGACCGGTTCGAACTGCGGACCTTCATCGCCGGGCGGCTGGATGGCCTGGACGCCGACGATTTCGGCGTCGCCCAACTGGCGCGCCGCGGCGTCGACCGTCGCCTGCTGTCCGACCGCGACGACAGCGTCGATGTCGGCGTCGGGGCGAGCTGGAAGGCGGCCGGTGGCAAACTCGACCTCGACGCGCGTGTCGACGTGACCGGCACCAGCGACGGGTACTCCGTCGCGCTCGACTACAGTTATCCGCTGACGCTGGGACGCACGACGCTGGTGCCCTCGATCGGCGCGGTGCGCCTGTCGGCCGACATGGCCGATTACTACTACGGCATCCTCGATGAGGAGGTCGCGCGCGGCGTGGCGGCTTACCGTCCCGGCGCGGTGACGGTGCCGCGCGCCAGCCTGACGCTGATCCAGCCGTTCGCCAAGCGCTGGGCCCTGATGGGCAACGTGGAGTACCGCGCGTTGCCCGGCGCCTTGCAGGACAGTCCGCTGGTCGAGCTGGGCAAGGACCGCAGCACGTCCCTGTTCGTCGGCATCTCGCGCGGATTCTGAGTTTCCGCTCCCTCCCTCCCTCCCTTGGAGTTCCCCATGAACGCCCGACTTTCCCGTGCAGAAATGGCAACGCTGCTTCGCCCGGCGCCCGTGGCCTATCTTCCAGCGCCCGATGAACTCGCCGCGACCCGCGTATCCGCCGGCGACGACATCGACATCCGTCGCGTCACCCGTGCGCATGCCGCCGCGCTGATGCAGCTGTGCGACCGGCAGGTGGCGGAGCTGCCGGGCACGTCCGGCCCGCGGGCGGGCACCGGCGTACTCGAGCTGATGGAAGCGCTGTTCGAACCGCCGCTGCGCGCATGGGCCTGGATCGCCGAGCGCCGCCGGGAGTCGTCCGGCTACGCCTTCGCCACGGTGGGGTTCTCGATGATCGAGCGCGCGTACTAACTCAACCTGGAGGCGCTGTTCGTGCCCGCCAGTGCGCGGCCCTCGGACATCGCCGCCCGCCTGTTCGCCGAAGCACGGCGCACGGCCTCGGAGCTGGGCTGCGTGGACCTGCGCTGGCAGGTGCCGGTGGGGCAGGGCGGCACACAGATGGCGCTGCCCGGCCAGGCCGGGACGGCGACGATGATCCAGTACGTGTTCCCGACGTTGCGGAGCGACCAGCATGACTGATCTGTCCACCCCTGCGCCGCGAAGCAGGAAGCGGTTGAAGCGCATCGCGGCCGCCGCATGCGTGTCGGCCTCCGCGTTCGCCTACGCCGGCCTGTCCGGCTGCGCCACGCTGTCGTATCCGGAGTCGCCGCAGTTCGGCGAGGACGGCTTCCAGAACGAGCGCAAGCCGCGGCCGATGGGCTGGCGCGAGACCAGCAAGCTCTGGTGGGATTTCCTGGTGGGTGGCAAGCCGGCCGGTACGGTCCCGACCCGGTCGATTCCGATGCAGGCACTGACCCGCCGGGAATTGGACGATGCCGCGGACGGCACGCTGTATCGCCTGGGTCATTCGACGGTGCTGTTGAAGCTGGACGGACGTTTCTGGCTGACCGATCCGGTGTTCTCCGAGCGCGCCTCGCCGGTGCAGTGGGCCGGGCCGAAGCGTTTCCACGCGCCGCCCATTGACCTCGACGATCTGCCGCCGCTGTCCGCGGTGGTGCTGTCGCACGACCACTACGACCACCTGGATCGCGACACCGTGCGCGCGCTGGCGGCGAAGACGGAGGTGTTCCTGACGCCGCTCGGCGTCGGTGACCGCCTGGTCCGCTGGGGCGTGCCGCGCGAGAAGGTGCGCCAGTTGGACTGGTGGGACGACGTACAGCTGCAGGGCGTGCGCTTCACCGCGACGCCGTCGCAGCACTTCTCCGGCCGCACGCTGTTCGACCGCAATGCCACGCTGTGGGCGTCGTGGGTGATCCAGAGCGACGACCTGAAGGTGTTCTTCAGCGGTGACACCGGGTATTTCGACGGATTCCGCACCATCGGCGAGCGCCTGGGACCGTTCGACCTCACCCTGCTGGAATGCGGCGCGTACGACCGCCGCTGGCAGGACGTGCACATGCTGCCCACGCAGACCCTGCAGGCGCACCTCGACCTGGGCGGCAGGTCGCTGGTGCCGATCCACAACAGCACCTTCGACCTGGCGTTCCATGGCTGGAGCGAGCCGATGGAAACGCTGTACACGCTGTCGCAGCAGGCGGACGTGGACATCGTCACGCCGGTGATCGGCCAACCGCTGGCGATCGCGCGGCCCGGCGACACGCTGCCCTGGTGGCGCGGCGAGTAACGCCACGCTGTGTTTCAGGCATCGGATGCCGCGCGGAATTCGACGCGGCAGCCGAATCCCCTGCCGCCGATACCTTCTTCCACGGTGATGCGCGCATCGTGCGCGCGGGCGATGCGATCGACCAGCGACAGGCCGATGCCGCTGCCGCGCTCGCCGTTGCCCTGGCTGCCGCGGAAGAAGCGCTCGAAGATGCGCTCGCGTTCGTCGGTCGGCACGCCGGGGCCGTTGTCGCGCACGACCAGCCACGCGGTGGTGCCAGCGTCGTCGGCCCCGCAGGCAATCTCGATGCGTGCGCCGTCGCCGCTGTAGCGCACGGCATTGTCCAGCAGGTTGCGGACGAGGATGCCGAGATCGTCGAGGTCGCCCTGCACGCTGGCCGGTTCCGCATGCAGCGCGAGCGTCTGCTGGCGGCGGGTCGCCATCGAGTCGAACTCGCGCGCGACCATCGTCACCACGTCCGGCAGCGCGACCACCGGACGGTCTTCGCGCAGCGGCGAGGCATCGACGCGCGCCGAATCGAGCAACTGCTGCGCCAGGCGCGAGGTGCGCTGGATGCCGTGCGCCAGCTGCGCCAGCGCGGCCTGCGCGTCCGCCTGGCTGCCGGCACGCATGGCCACCTGGGTCTGCGTCAGCAGCGCGGCCAGCGGCGTGCGCAGTTCGTGCGCGGCATCGGCCAGGAACTGGCGTTCGCCCCGCATCGCTTCGGACAGGCGTTCGAGCAGCAGGTTGAACGAATCCACCAGCGGACGGATCTCGCGCGGCAGCTTGCGCACGGGCAGGGGCGCCAAGTCGTGCGGCTCGCGCTGCGCCATCTCGCGGCGCAGCCGGTTCATCGGGCGCAGGCTCCAGTGGATGGCCAGGCCTACCGTGGTGCCCAGCACCAGCAGGATGCCGATGCCGCTCCACAGGCTGATCTTCACCCAGTGCGCGAGTTCGGCCTTCATCGCCGATTGCGACATGCCGGACTGCACCTGGATGCGGCCGCTGGCATCGGTGACGGCATAGACGCGCCACGGTTCGCCGGCGACCTCGCTGACCACGAATCCGGGTTTGAAATCCGCGCGCAGCGGCTCCATCGGTGCGCCGTCCGAGGCCACCACGGGCGTGCTGCGGCCCAGTATCCACACCTGGTAGCGCAAGGTGTCGAACTTCTTCCCGGTCATGCTGCGACGCGTGGGCAAGCGCAGGCGCGGGCCTTCGTCCAGCACGTCGAGCGTGCTGGGCATGGACAGCAGGATCTGCTCGCTGACTTCCTGCAGGAACAGGTCGTCGTGGCCCTGCTGCTGGCGCGTCATCTGGAAGTGCTGGCCGCCCAGCCAGCAGGTCCAGCCGAGGGCCAGCGGCGTCATCACCGCGATCAGCAGCTTCGATTTCAGCGAATGGCTCATTCACCCTCTCCCAGGCGGTAACCGAAGCCGTGCACGGTGGCGATCACGCCATCGCCGAGCTTCTTGCGCAACTGGTGGATATAGACGGCGATGGTGTTGCTCTCGATCGCGCCGTCGCCGCCGTAGACCAGCGATTCCAGCGTGTCGCGCGCGATCACGCGGCCGGGACGTTCCATCAGCGCGAGCAGGGTGCGGTACTCGTGCACGCCCAGGCGCACGGGCCGATCGCCCAGGCGCACCGAGCGGTCGGCCGGATCCAGCACGATGTCGCCATGGCGGAGCACCGGGGCCACGCGGCCCTGGGTGCGGCGGACCACCGCGCGCAGGCGTGCACTGAGCTCGCCGGCCTCGAAGGGCTTGACGATGTAGTCGTCGGCGCCGGCATCCAGGCCGCGGACGCGGTCGCTGAGCTGGTCGCGCGCGGTGATGATCAGCACCGGGGTGGTGTCGTAGCGCTGGCGCAGGGCGGCCAGCACGTCCAGCCCGGAGCCGCGCGGCAGGCCGAGGTCCAGCAACACGGCGGTGTAGCCGTGGTCGACCAGCGCCAGGCGCGCGGACGCGACGTCCTCGGCGCGGTCGATGGACCAGCCATCCTGCGCAAGCGCGGCGGCCAGCGCGTCGCCGAGCATGCGGTCGTCTTCAACCAGGAGCAGGCGCGACACGGGCGGCCCTCGGGCGGGTAGGGGCGACCATGCTAGGTCGGCGCGATTAAACCGTCTTTAATGCGTCCGTGCCCGGGTCCGCAAACACAAAACCCCGCCGGAGCGGGGTTCTGGTGGTGCACCTGCTGCGGATCTCAACCCGCAGCCTCGGCCGGATGGCGCTCCCTAGGGGACTCGAACCCCTGTTTTAGCCTTGAGAGGGCCACGTCCTAACCACTAGACGAAGGGAGCGTTTTTGGTGAAACCGGCGTAGCGGATTAGTATAGGCGGCGCTCAGGCCGAGGGCAATCCATCCCGACGGCTGCGCGACCCTCCTGCATGGAACTGCCGCTATTACGCCCGCCACCGCTCTGCGAACCATCCCGCGCGACCAGCACACCATCTCGCGCAAGGACATCAGCCCGAACGCGCTGCGCGTGCTCTACCGCCTGCGGGATGCCGGTTTCCAGGCCTATCTGGTCGGTGGCGCGGTGCGCGACCTGCTGGTCGGCGGCCACCCCAAGGATTTCGACGTCGCCACCGACGCCACCCCGGAACAGGTGCGACAGCAGTTCCGCAATTGCCGCCTGATCGGGCGCCGCTTCCGCCTGGCGCACGTGGTGTTCGGTCGCGAGATCATCGAGGTCGCGACCTTCCGCGCCAACGTCGACGACGGCAGCGGCGACCGCGAGATGGATAACGGTCGCCTGGTCCGCGATAACGTCTACGGCACGATCGAAGACGATGCGGTGCGTCGCGACTTCACCGCCAATGCGCTGTACTACGCCATCGACGACTTCTCGGTCCGCGACTACGTCGGCGGTTTCGAGGACACGATGGCGCGGCGCCTGAAGCTGATCGGCGATCCGGAGCAGCGCTACCGCGAAGACCCCGTGCGCATGCTGCGCGCGGTGCGCCTGGCCGCCAAGCTGGGCTTCGAGATCGACGCAGAGACCGCCGCGCCGATCGCGCCGCTGGCGCCGCTGCTGGCCGAAGCCGCGCCGGCGCGCCTGTTCGAAGAGATCCTCAAGCTGTTCCTGTCCGGGCACGGCGTCGCCAGTTTCGAAGGCCTGGAGCGCTTCGGCTTGCTCAAGGTGCTGTTCCCCGAGACTGCGGCCGCGCTTTCGTCCAACCGCAGCGGCGCCCTGCGCCGCATGGTCCTTGCGGGCCTGACCGGCACCGACCAGCGCGTCGCCAACGACGAGCCGGTGTCGCCGGCCTTCCTGTTCGCCTTGCTGCTGTGGCCGGCGTATTGCCGCGCGCTGATGGGCTTGCAGGCGCAGGGCGTGCATGCCGAGGAAGCGCAGCGCCGCGCCGCCGACCGCGTCACCCTGCACCAGTTGAACACGGTCGCGCTGCCGCGCCGCTTCTCGCTGCCGATGCAGGAGATCTGGCTGCTGCAGACGCGCTTCGGCAACAGGCAGCGCAAGCGCGTGACGCGCCTGCTGACCCACCCGCGTTTCCGCGCGGCGTTCGATTTCCTGGTCCTGCGGCTGGCCGCGTCGCCCGAGCATGCGGAGGACGTCGCGTTCTGGCGCGAGGCGCAGACGCAATCCGGCGAGGAACTGGCCGCCACGCTCGGTGTCGTCTCGCCGGACGCCATCGACGACGAAGACGCGCCTCCCTCGAAGCGCCGCCGCCGTCGCCGCCGCCGTACCGGCGGTGCGTCGCCCGAATGATGCCGGTCATCCAGGCCTGCATCGGCCTGGGGGCCAATCTCGGCGACGCCGCCGATACGCTGCGCAAGGCGGTCGAGGCGCTGACCCATCGCGATGGCATCGCCGTGTGCGAGGTCTCGCGCTTCTACCGGACGCCGGCCTGGGGCCGGGAAGACCAGCCCGATTTCATCAATGCGGTCGTGCGGGTGGAGACGTCGTTGTCGCCGCGCGTGCTGCTCGAACAGTTGCTCGCGGTCGAAGCCGGATTCGGACGCCATCGCGTGGACGGCGAGCGCTGGGGACCGCGTACGCTGGACCTCGACCTGCTGCTCTACGGCGATGCCGTGATCGACGAGCCCGGCCTGCAGGTGCCGCATCCGCACCTGCACGAGCGCGCCTTCGCGCTGGTGCCGCTGCTGGACGTGCTGCCGGACGCCCGCATTCCGGGACGAGGCGATGCGCGGGATGCTGTGTCCGTGCTGGAAATGTCCAACATCCGTCCGTTATGAGTGGATAATGCGGCGCTATGAGCACGCATGCCGACAGCAAGCCCTGGACCGTTCCCGCCCTCGCCGACGCCAAGCGCGACGGCCGCAAGCTGGTGATGCTGACGGCCTACGACAACAGTTTCGCCCGCGTGCTGGATGCCAACGGCGTCGACTTGGTGCTGATCGGCGACTCGCTGGGCATGGTGGTGCAGGGGCACGATTCCACGCTGCCGGTGACGGTCGACGACATCGTCTACCACACGCGCGTCGTGTCCCGCGGGCTTAACCGGGCGTTGCTGGTGTCCGACCTGCCGTTCCAGTCCGACGCCACGCCCGAGCGTGCGCTCGATGCGGCCATCGCGCTGCTGCAGGCCGGTGCGGAGATGATCAAGCTGGAAGGCGCGGGCCACAAGCTCGAGGTCATCCGCTTCCTGGTCGAGCGCGACATCCCGGTCTGCGCCCACCTGGGCCTGACACCACAGTCCGTACTGAAGTTCGGTGGCTACCGCGTGCAGGGCCGCGACGAAGCGGCGGCTGCGCGCCTGCGTGAAGAGGCCCGTGCGGTCGCCGACGCCGGTGCGCAACTGCTGGTACTGGAATGCGTGCCGTCGTCGCTGGCGGCCACGATCACCGCCGACCTCGCCATCCCCACCATCGGCATCGGCGCCGGCCCCGGCTGCGACGGGCAAGTGCTGGTGCTGCACGATTTCCTCGGCCTGGACACGGGCCATCGGCGACCGAAGTTCGTCAAGGATTTCCTTGCCGACGGCGGCTCCGTGGCGGGCGCGGTGCGCGCCTATGCCGACGCGGTGCGCAGCGGGGCGTTCCCCGACGACGCCCATTCCTACTGACCGCGCTGCGCGCACGATTCGCCACAGGGGCCACGATGATCGAGACCATCACCGAACTTGACGCGCTGCGCGCACGCGTCAGGGAATGGCGGCAGCAGGGATTGCGTGTCGGCTTCGTGCCGACGATGGGCAACCTGCATGCCGGCCACTACTCGCTGGTGATGCTGGCGCGGCAGTACGCGGACCGTGTGGTGTCCAGCGTGTTCGTCAATCCGACCCAGTTCGGTCCCAACGAGGACTTCACCCGTTACCCGCGCACGCCGGAAGCGGACATGAGCGGACTCGAAGGCGCCGGTTGCGATGTCCTGTGGCTGCCGACGGTGGAATCCATGTACCCGTTCGGCGTCGAGCTGGCGGCCAACGTCCATGTCCCCGGCGTGAGCAGCGTATTGGAAGGTGCGCACCGTCCCGGCCACTTCGACGGCGTGTGCACCGTCGTCAGCCGCCTGTTCAACCAGGTGCAGCCCGACGTGGCGGCCTTCGGCAAGAAGGACTACCAGCAACTGGCGGTGATCCGGCAACTGGTCACCGACCTGGCGTTCCCCATCCAGATCCTCGCCGGCAGCATCGTGCGCGAGCCCGATGGCCTGGCGATGAGTTCGCGCAACCAGTACCTGTCCGCAGACGAGCGGCCGCGCGCCGCGCAGATCCGCAAGGTGCTGCTGGCCATGCGCGACGGCGTGCTGGCGGGGCAGTCGCTGGCGCAGGTCGAAGCCGGCGCGGCGGAAGCACTGGGCGCGGCCGGTTACGAGGTCGACTACACCGTTGTGCGCCGGCCGGACCTGTCCACGCCCGACGACGGCGAGCAGGCGGCCAAGGTCGCGCTGATCGCCGCCCGACTGGGCCGCACGCGGCTGATCGACAACCTGGAATTCTGACCGCAGCGTCGCGGGGACGTGCACGCTGCGGCGGGCACGAGGGGCTACACTTCGCGTCCCCGCTCCAGACCCCGCCGACATGCACCTCAGCCTGCTCAAGACCAAGATCCACCGCGCGACTGTCACCCATTCCGAGCTGAACTACGAAGGCTCCATCGCCATCGACGGCCTGCTGCTGGATGCCACCGGCATCCGCGAGTTCGAGCAGGTGCACATCTGGGACGTGACCAACGGTGCGCGCTTTTCGACGTATGCGATCCGCGCCGACGAAGGCAGCGGTGTCGTCTCGCTCAACGGCGGCGCCGCGCGCCACGTGCAGGTCGGCGACCTGATCATCATCGCCGCGTTCGCCTCGATGAGCGAACAGGAAGCCGATGCGTTCCAGCCCACGCTCGTCTATGTGGACGGGCAGAACCGCATCACTCACACCAACCGCAGCATCCCCAAGCAGGCGGCCTGACATGAGCCAGGGCTTCGACGCGCTGCAGTCCCACGCCACGCGCCTGCGCGCGGTTCCGTTGAACACCCTGCTGGCGCGCGAGCCCGATCGCGTCGCCGCCCATACGCTGCGCACCGGTCCGCTGTACTTCAACTTCGCGCGCCAGTCGTACGATGCCTCCGCCTGGCAGGCTCTGCTGGCGCAGGGCGAAGCGGTGGATCTGGCCGGTGCGTTCCGTCGCCTGTTCGACGGCGACCAGGTCAATGTCACCGAGGGGCGCGCGGCGCTGCATACCGCATTGCGTGGCCGGAACTCGGAGGCGGTCATCGCGCGCGAGGCCTATGCGTCGGCACTCGACGTCCGCCAGCGCATGGCCGCGTTGATCGCGCAGCTGGAGAGCAGCGACGTCACCGATATCGTCAGCGTCGGCATCGGCGGTTCTGACCTCGGCCCGCGGCTGGTGGCCGATGCGCTGCGCGGTCCGCTGCCGGGTCGCTTCCGCGTGCATTTCCTGTCCAATGTGGACGGTGCGGCCGCACAGCGCACTTTGGCCCCGCTCGACCCCGCGCGCACGGCGGCGGTGCTGATCTCCAAGACGTTCGGTACGCAGGAAACGCTGCTCAACGGCGGCATCCTGCGCGACTGGCTGGGTGGCAGCGAGCGCCTCTACGCGGTCAGCGCCAATCCCGAGCGCGCCGCCGCCGCCTTCGACATCGCGCCCGAGCGCGTGCTGCCGATGTGGGACTGGGTCGGTGGCCGTTACTCGCTGTGGTCGGCCGTCGGGCTGCCGATCGCCCTGGCGATCGGCTTCGACCGCTTCGAACAGCTGCTGGACGGTGCGTCGGCGTTCGATGGCCACGCCGTCGGTACGCCGCTGGCGGACAACATCGCCGTCCGCCATGCATTGACCGCGGTATGGAACCGCAACGTACTCGGGCATGCCGCGCATGGCGTGATGACGTACGACCAGCGCCTCGCCTTGCTGCCTGCCTACCTGCAACAACTGGTGATGGAGAGCCTGGGCAAGTCGGTGACGCTGGATGGCAGTCCGGTCGACGTCGACACCGTGCCGGTCTGGTGGGGCGGCGCCGGCACCGACGTGCAGCACAGCTTCTTCCAGGCGCTGCACCAGGGCACGCAGATCGTGCCGCTGGATTTCGTGGGCACCGTGCGCCACGACGATCCCCATGCCGAGAACCACCTGGCGCTGATGTCCAACCTGCTGGCGCAGAGCGAGGCCCTGGCCAACGGGCAGGCCAGCGACGATCCTCATCGCAGCTATGCGGGCGGGCGGCCCAGCACGATGATCCTGCTGGATGCGCTGACGCCGCAGTCGCTCGGCGGCCTGATCGCCATGTACGAGCACAGCGTCTACGCGCAGTCGGTGCTGTGGGGCATCAACGCGTTCGACCAGTTCGGCGTGGAGCTGGGCAAGCAACTCGCCAACGGACTGCTGCCCGCGCTGAAGGGCGAATCCGAAGCGAAGGATCCGGTGACGCGGGCGCTGCTGGCGGAGCTGAGGGCGCGGGGCTGACGCTGCTGGCGCTGCGAGTGTTGCCGGATCTTGTGGGAGCGACGTAAGTCGCGAGCTTCTGGCGTGATCGCTTTCGCGACTTACGTCGCTCCCACAGAGGAGCGGTGTTGTTGCAGCGCCCACGCCACATGCTCGCGGACCAGCGGGGACGGATCCTCGCGCCGGCTCGCCAGTGCCGTGAGCACCTCGGGCGTGGTCGGCGCATTGCCCAGCGCCACCGCGATATTGCGCAGCCAACGCTCGTGGCCGCTGCGGCGGATCGCCGAACCTTCGGTGCGGCGCAGGAACTCGTCTTCGTTCCATGCGAACAGCTGCGGCAGGGTCGCCACGTCCAGCTCGTTGCGCGCGCGGAAGTCCGGCTCGTCGGTGCGCTTGGCGAACTTGTTCCAGGGGCACACGAGCTGGCAGTCGTCGCAGCCGAAGATGCGATTGCCGATCGCCGGCCGCAGCGCTTCCGGGATCGCGCCGTCGTGCTCGATGGTCAAGTAGGAGATGCAGCGGCGCGCATCGAGCCGGTAGGGCGCGGTGATCGCCTGCGTGGGGCAGACCTCGATGCAGCGTGTGCAGGTGCCGCAGTGCGCGCTGGCCGGCGCATCGACCGGCAGCGGCAGGTCGACGTAGATCTCGCCGAGGAAGAACCAGGAGCCGCCATCCTTGTCGATCAGGCAGGTGTGCTTGCCGATCCAGCCCAGTCCGGCATTGCGTGCCAGTGCGCGCTCCAGTACGGGTGCGGAATCCACGAAGACGCGATGGCCGAACGCGCCGACCTCCTGCTGCAGGCGCTCGGCCAGCTTCTGCAGCCGGTTTCGCATCACTTTGTGGTAATCGCGGCCGAGCGCGTAACGCGCCACGTAGGCACGCTCGCCATCGCGCAGGGTGTCCCACGCGTCGTCGCTGTCGTTGCGGCCGTAATCCAGTCCGACCGAGATCACCCGCAGCGTCCCGGGGATCAGTTCCTGCGGGCGGGAGCGCTTGTCGCCGTGCTGGGCCATCCAGGCCATGGAGCCGTACAGCCCCTCCGCCAGCCAGTCGCGGAGATGCCGTTCGTCGTCGCCCAGCTCGATGCCGGCGATGCCGCAGCGCTGGAACCCGAATTCACGCGCCAGCGTCCGCACGCGCCGGGCGAGTGCGGTGGGGTCGGGCAGGAGCACGGCGGGGCCGATGACGGACATGGGAGGATTATAGGAGGACCCTCCGGATTCACTTCCCCGCAACCGGGACGGGACCTAGAATCCGCGCATGTCCGGCACCTGGCCCCTGTATTCCACCCATGCCGCGCGGGCGCTGGATGCACGCGCCACGCAGGCCCTGGGGGGCGATCCGTATGGGCTGATGCAACGCGCCGGTCTCGCGGCCTGGCAGCACCTGCTGCTGCACTGGCCCGAGGCGCAGCGCATCGTGGTGGTGTGCGGGCCGGGCAGCAATGGCGGCGACGGTTACGTGCTGGCCCGGCACGCGCATCGTGCCGGACGCCAGATCGAGATCGTGCATCTGCCCGTGCATGTCCCGGCCAACCCGGTCGCGCAGCGCGCCTGCACCGAGTACGTCGCCGGTGGCGGCAAGGTCACACTGTTCGAGAGCGCGCTGCCGAAGGCGGACATTGTGGTTGATGCGTTGTTCGGCATCGGTCTGTCGCGGGCGCCGGAGACGGACGTGCAGGCGCTGATCGACGCCATCAATGCGCAGACAGCGCCGGTGTTTGCGCTCGACGTGCCGAGTGGCGTCGATGCGGACAAAGGTTGCGCGCCAGGTGTCGCGGTGCTGGCGACGCGCACGCTGCAATTCATCGCGCGGCATGCGGGTCTGCATACCGGCGATGCGCTGGAATATACCGGCATCCTCGTGCTCGAAGAACTCGATGTTCCCGACGCTGCGTTCGAGGACGTGCCGGTGACGGCATCGTTGCTGGAGCAGGATGCGCTGGCGCGGTGGTTGCTGCCGCGTCGCCGCAACACGCACAAGGGCGAGTCCGGCCACGTGCTCTGTATCGGTGGCGACGAAGGCAGTGGCGGTGCGATCGCACTGTGCGCCGAAGCCGCGTTGCGTGCGGGCGCCGGCCTGCTGAGCGTGGCCACGCGTCCGGTCAACGTCGCGCCGCTGCTGGCCCGCAGGCCTGAAGCGATGGTACGTGCGGTGGAGTCGACGGACGATCTGGCGCCGCTGATCGCGCGCGCGCGGGTGATTGCCATCGGTCCAGGGCTGGGGCAGGGCGAGTGGGGGAACGCCCTCTTCCTGCACGCCGTGCGCAGCGCAAAGCCGCTGGTGCTCGATGCGGATGCGCTCAATCTGCTGGCCGCCTCGCCGTTGCCGCTGGACGACGCGATCCTGACGCCGCATCCGGGCGAAGCGGCGCGCCTGCTCGATTGTGCCAGCGCCGATGTGCAGCGCGATCGTCTCGCCGCAGCGCAGGCGATCGCGCAGCGTCATGCGTGCGTTGTGGTGCTGAAAGGCGCTGGCACGGTCGTGGCGGCGCCCGGCGAAACCGCGCGCGTGATCGATGCCGGCAACCCCGGCATGGCGGTCGGCGGCATGGGCGATGTGCTGACCGGCGTCATCGCCGCGCTGCGCGCGCAGGGCCTTTCCGCATTCGATGCCGCCAGCGCGGGCGCGTTGCTGCACGCATCGGCGGGCGATGCCGCGGCGTGGGACGGCCAGCGCGGCCTGCTGCCGTCGGACCTGTTCGCGCATCTGCGGCGCTTGTCGAATCCATGAGCGGTGCGGTTCTGCGTGGCGCATGCTGCGCGAGCGCTTAGAATCGCCGCATGCACGTGTTCCTTCCCGACAACGACGCCACCGAAGCGCTGGGCCAGGCGCTGGCACGCACGCGTCCCGCTCCTGCCGTCGTGCACCTGCAGGGCGATCTCGGGGCGGGCAAGTCCACCCTGGCGCGCGCGCTTCTGCGGACGCTCGGTGTCGCGGGCGCCATCCGCAGTCCTACCTACACGCTGGTCGAGCGCTATCCCGTGGAGGGAGGCGAAGCGTGGCACCTGGACCTGTACCGCATCGGCGACGCGGGCGAACTCGAGTTCCTCGGGCTGGATGAAGGGACCGCGGTGCTCTGGCTGGTGGAATGGCCCGAGCGCGGTGCCGCCGCGCTGCCCGCCGCGGACCTGCATGTGGCGTTGGCGGTCGAGGGGGACGGCCGCTCGGCCCGGCTCACCGGCGCGACCCCTGTCGGCGAGCAGTGGCTCGATCGGTTGGCCGCCGAACGCCAGTTGCAGGCACCATCTCTCCAGCTCGGTTAGGAACATCTGCCAGGTTGCGGATTATTAAGGGAAAACGCCTTGCATTCGTGGGCGGATGGTGCTTGAATCCGCGGCATGAGCCCGGGGATGCCCACCACCATCGCGTTGCGTCTCGCCCTTGCGGGCGCACTGGCGCTGGCGCCGGGCGCGCTGCTGGCCGGTGAAGTCACCGCCGTCACCGTCGCCCAGGGCAGTACCGGCACGCGGGCGGAGATCCAGCTCGCCGGCGCGGGCCAGTACAAGACCCTCACGCTGAAAGGTCCCGACCGGCTGGTCGTCGACCTGCCGGCCTCGTCGGCGAAGGCCGGCCTGCGCCTTCCCGCCCCATCGGGGATCGTGCGCGCCGTGCGGACCGGCCAGCCGGATGCGAACACGCTGCGCATCGTCTTCGACCTCGCCTCGCCGGTCACCGCGCTCAAGCCGCGGATGGAACAGGAAGGCGCCAACTCGCGTCTGGTGATCGAGTGGCCGGGCGACGGTGCGGCCGCCGTGCCGGCCGCGACCATCGCCGCCACGACATCAGTGCCTGCACCCGCTACAACCACGACGCCCTCGACGTCGCCGCAGGCGGATGCCGCACGCGCCACCGCCTTGCTGACGGCGCAGGTGGTGCAGGCCGGCAGCGCGCCCGCCGCCGTGCCGCCGCCGTCCAGCCCGACATCGCCGTCCCCGCAGGCCATCCTCAATGGCCAGCCGACCACCACCACGGTGCCGGCGCAGACGGCCAGCGGCGAGCGCCCCGCCTATACCATCGCCACGGGCCAGCCCACGCCGATGCCGGGTGGGGCCGCTACGACGACCGAGACCGCATCCGCTGCCGAAGCCCCCAAGCCGCCGGCCGCGGTCGTCGCCGGCACGCGGCCGCTGGTCATCGCCATCGATCCCGGCCACGGCGGGCAGGACCCCGGTGCCATCGGCCCCAGCGGCCGCTACGAGAAGCACGCGGTGCTGGCGATCTCCAAGGAGCTGGCGCGCCAGATCAATGCCACACCGGGCATGAAGGCCTATCTGGTCCGCGACACCGACGTGTATGTCGAACGCCCGCAGCGTGCGCGCAAGGCGCGTACGGCGAAGGCCGACATGTTCGTCTCGATCCATGCCGACGCGGCGGAGAACCGCAGCGCCTGGGGTTCGTCGGTCTACGTGCTGTCGCTGCGCGGTGCCTCGTCGCAGCACGCCCGCTGGCTGGCCGACAAGGAAAACGCCTCCGACCTGGTCGGCGGTGTGCGCCTGACCAAGGACACGCTGTCCAACGTGTTGCTGGACCTGGCCCAGAGCGGTCACATGAAGGCCTCGCAGGACGCCGCCGGCCACGTGCTGACCTCGTTGAAGGGCCTGGGCAAGACCCACAAGCCGCAGATCGAGTTCGCCAACTTCGAAGTGCTGCGCAACTCCGACATGCCGGCGATGCTGGTAGAGACGGGCTTCATCTCCAACGCCGACGAAGAAAAGCGCCTGTTCGACCCGGCGCACCAGCGCAAGGTGGCGGGTGCGGTGCTGGACGGCATCCAGTCGTACTTCACCCGCCAGCCGCCGCCGGGCACGCTGTTCGCCGCGCGCGCGCAGGCCGAAGCCGATGCACGCACCGTCGCGGCGGGCGGCGCCGCCGGCGCGCCCTGAGTCCGCGCCCGCTCGGCTATCATCACGGCTGACTCCCCGAGACGGCGCGCCTGCGCCGCCAGCACGTGCCGATCCGCCAGCTTCCCGACACCCTCATCAACCAGATCGCCGCCGGCGAAGTCGTCGAACGACCGGCCTCCGTGGTCAAGGAACTGGTCGAAAACGCCCTGGACGCCGGCGCGCGTCGCGTCGACATCGACCTGGAAGAGGGCGGTGTCCGCCTGATCCGCATCCGCGACGACGGCGGCGGCATCGCGCCGGAAGAACTGCCGCTGGCGGTATCGCGCCACGCCACCAGCAAGATCGCCTCGCTCGACGACCTCGAAGCCGTCGCCACGCTCGGTTTCCGCGGCGAAGCGCTGCCGTCGATCGCCTCGGTCAGCCGCTTCGCGCTTACCTCGCGGCGTGCGCAGGACGAGCATGGCGCGTCGCTGCAGGTGGAGGGCGGCAGGGTCGGCGAGGTGGCGCCCAAGCCGCATGCCGTCGGCACCACGGTGGAAGTACGCGAGCTGTTCTACAACGTGCCGGCGCGTCGCAAGTTCCTGCGCGCCGAGCGTACCGAGATGGGCCATATCGAAGAGTGGCTGCGTTCGCTGGCGCTGGCGCGCCCCGACATCGAACTGCGTGTCTCGCACAACGGTCGGCCGTCGCGACGCTACAAGGCTGACGAACTGGAATCGCTCGCCCGCCTGAGCGAAACGCTCGGCGATGACTTCTCGCGCAGCGCGCTGCGCGTGGACCATGCCGCCGCGGGCCTGCGCCTGCATGGCTGGATCGCGCAGCCCAGCTATTCGCGCGCGAGCGCCGACCAGCAGTACGTCTATGTCAACGGCCGCTCGGTGCGCGACCGCAACATCGCGCATGCGGTGAAGATGGCCTATCAGGACGTGCTGTTCCACGGTCGCCAGCCGGCGTACGTGCTGTTCCTCGAACTCGATCCCACCCGCGTCGATGTCAACGTCCATCCGGCCAAGCACGAGGTGCGGTTCCGCGACACGCGGCTGATCCACGATTTCGTCTACCGCACGCTGCATGAAGCGCTGGCGGAAACGCGTGCCGGCATCGTGCCGCAGGACATCTCGCCGTCTCCGTTCGCAGCGCGGCCCGCGCTGTCCGTGCCGGCGGCCTGGATGCCCACGCAGCAGTCGCCGCTGGGGCTCAACGTGGCGGAAGCGCCGGCGGCGTATGCCGCGCTGTATGCCGCGCCGGCGACGGATGCCGTGCAGACCGGCATGATGCCGACGACGTCCGTGCTGGCGATGCCGGCTAACGATGTCGATGGCATTCCGCCGCTCGGGTTCGCCATTGCGCAGTTGCACGGCATCTACATCCTGGCGGAGAACGCCGACGGCCTGATCGTGGTCGACATGCATGCAGCCCACGAACGCATCGGCTACGAGAAGCTGAAAGGCGCGCACGACGGCATCGGCCTGCGCTCGCAGCCGCTGTTGGTGCCGATGGCGCTGGCGGTGGCCGAACGCGAGGCCGACGTGGCCGAGCGCGAAGCCGCCACGCTGGCGACACTCGGCTTCGACATCACCCGAAGTGGCCCGCAGTCGTTGAACGTGCGCAGCATTCCTGCCCTGTTGTCGAACGCCGAGCCGGAAGCGCTGCTGCGCGACGTGCTGGCCGACCTGCGCGAGCACGGCGAGAGCCGGCGCGTGGCGGCGGCGCGCGACGAACTGCTGGCGACGATGGCCTGCCACGGTGCCGTGCGGGCCAACCGGCGTCTGACGCTGCCCGAAATGAATGCCCTGCTGCGCGAGATGGAAGTTACCGAGCGCTCCGGGCAGTGCAACCACGGTCGCCCGACCTGGGCGCGCTTTTCCTTGAACGAGATCGATCGCTGGTTCCTGCGAGGACGCTGACATGGGGAAGAACAGGGGATGGCTGGGGATGGCCATGCTGGTGGGGCTGCTGGCCGGATGCGGCGGTGAGGACAAGGCGGCGACCACCGGCAAGGTGGCCGATGTCCGTTTCCTCGCCGACAACACCTCCTGGCGCGAGCAGCGCAAGAACGAGCTGACGGCTCCCGACGGCTGGACCAGCCTGGTCGGCCTGCACTGGATCGAACTGAAATCCCACTTCATCGGCAGCGGGCCGGGCAGCGGCATCACGCTGGCCGCGGGTCCGGCCAAGCTGGGCATGATCACGCAGCAGGACAAGCGCGTCTTCCTCACGCCCGAGAGCGGCACCTCGCTGACCTTCAACGGCGAACCGCTGAAGGGGCGCGTCGAACTGGAAAGCGACCGCGATCCGCATCCGTCGACGATCGGTTTCGACGACGGCAAGGGCCTGCTGACGGTGATCGAACGTGGCGACCGGCATGCGCTGCGCGTGAAGCACGCCGATGCCGAGTCGCGCACTCAGTTCATCGGGCTCGACTACTGGCCCGCACAGGAAGACTGGCGCATCGAAGGCCGTTTCATCCCGCATCCGCCCGGCAAGACGCTGACCATCATCGACGTGATCGGCGTAGCGACCGAGTCGCCGAATCCCGGCGTGGTCGAGTTCGAGCGCGACGGCAAGACGTTCAAACTCGAAGCATTGGGCCAGGCCGGCGGCCCGCTGTTCTTCGTGCTGGCGGATCGCACCAGCGGCCACGGCAGCTACCCGGCCGGCCGTTTCCTCGACGCCGACGCGCCGCAGGCGGGCAAGGTGGTGCTGGATTTCAACCGCGCCTACAACCCGCCGTGCGCCTTCACGCCGTATGCGACCTGCCCGCTGCCGCCGGCGGAGAATCGCCTGGACCTGCTGGTCGAGGCGGGTGAGAAGGCCTACGCAAAACCCATCAAAGTGCTTTGAAGGAATACACCGGATGTTGCTGCGCCGTTCGCTGAAAGCCCTCGTCCTCACCGCGCTGCTGGGCAGCGCATCGGTCCTGGCCGCGGATGCGCCCAAGGCGACCGGCGCGCCAGTGCCGCTGCTGTGGAAAGTGTCCGACAAGGACAACGCGGTCTACCTGCTGGGATCGTTCCACCTGCTCCGCCCGAGCGACTACCCGCTGTCTGCTGATGTCGACGCCGCCTTCGCCGATGCGGAGCGCATGATGTTCGAGCTGTCACCGGAGGAAATGCGCTCGACCGCGTTGCCGCAGCTGATGATGCAGGCCGCCATCCGCACCGACGGAAAGACATTGCAGCAGGACCTGGATGCTGCCACGTGGACGCGTCTGGAAGCGTGGGCGGGCAAGAACGGTGTGCCGCTGGCGTCCTTCAACAGTTTCGAGCCGTGGTTCGTCGGGCTGACGATCAGCATCGTCGAGATGACCAGGCAGGGACTGGATCCCAAGCTGGGCCTGGACAACCACTTCATGGACAAGGCCCTGGCTGCCGGCAAGCCGACCAGCGGCCTCGAGCGCGCGCAGGAACAGATCGGCGTGCTCGATGGCATGGATGCGACCGAGCAGCGCCAGTTCATCGCCGAAGCGCTGGAAGAGGCCGACAAGGGCGCCGCGGAGACGGATCGCCTGCACGACGCCTGGCGCCGCGGCGATGCCGAGGGCCTGTGGAGTCGCATGGCCTCGGACATGCGCAAGCAGTATCCGCGCCTGTACCAGCGCATCAACGTGGATCGCAACGACGCGTGGGTACCGAAGATCCGCCAGATCCTCGACCAGCCGGGCGACGACGATGCGCTGGTCGTGGTCGGCGCGCTGCACCTGTTGGGCGAGGACGGCGTGGTCGAGAAACTGCGCGCGCACGGGTACACCGTCGAGCGCGTGTGTTCGGCGTGCAGGAAGGCGGGCGGTCGCTGAGGCAGCCGCTCCCGACGGACGCGCGATGCGCGTCCGTGGCGCTCAGGCCGGTTCCATCACGATGCAATCCACCGGGCAGGCGGGCACGCAGAGTTCGCAGCCCGTGCACAACGGATCGATCACCACGTGCATGTGCTTGGCGCCGCCGATGATCGCGTCCACCGGGCAGGCCTGGATGCATTTCGTGCACCCGATGCAGTCCGCTTCGACGACCATCGCCACGATCGCAGGCTTATGGGTGCCGCGCGCGCGGTCGTAGGGCACGGCGGGCACGTCGAGCACGCGGGCCAGGGTCCGCGCGCCCTCATCGCCGCCCGGCGGGCAATGGTCCACGCCGGCCTCGCCACGCGCCATCGCCTGCGCGTAAGGCAGGCAGCCGTCGAAACCGCACTGCCCGCACTGGGTCTGCGGCAACAGGCGGTCGAGGCGTTCGACGAGATCGGCGTTCATCGCCGGGACGTGGCTGGTAGCGTCAGCGCACCGGCATGCCGGGCAGGGCACCGGCATCGGCGTCCAGCAATGCCAGCGCACCGCCGTCGAAACCGGCCGACAGGATCATGCCCTCGCTCAGGCCGAAGCGCATCTTGCGCGGGGCCAGATTGGCGATGAACACCACGTTGCGGCCGATGAGCTTCTCCGGCTCGGCGTAGCTGGCGCGGATGCCCGAGAAGATCTGCCGCTGGCCCAGGTCGCCTGCGTCCAGCAGGAAGCGCAGCAGCTTGTCGGAGCCGTCGACGAAGTCGCACTCCAGCACCTTGCCGACGCGCAGGTCGAGTTTGGCGAAGTCATCGATGCCGATGGTGCCGCCGGCGTCCTTCGTTTCGGCTGCGGGAGCAGCCTTCGCTTCGATCTTCTTCTCGGGTGCAGCAGCGGGCGTCGGAGCGGCGAGGGTGTCCCTGGAGGCGTCGGTCATGGCGTCGATCAGTTTCGGGTCGATACGGGTGAAGAGGGGGGAGTACGGCTGGATGGTGTGGCCCTGCAGCGGCGCGGCCACGCCATCCCAGGTGACGACAGGCGCGCTCAGGAAAGCTTCCGCTTCGGCCGAAGTACGAGGAAGCACCGGCTTAAGCGCAGCGGCGAGGACGCGGAACAGGTTCAGTCCCTGCGTGCAGACCGCCTGCAGTTCCGCATCGGCGCCTTCATGCTTGGCGATCACCCACGGCTTGGTCTCGTCGATGTACTTGTTGGCTTCGTCGGCCAGTGCCATCGTCAGGCGCAATGCGGTAGCTGGCTCGTTGCGCTCGTAGGCGTCGGCGATCGGGCCCAGCGCGTCGACGAAGCGCTGGTACATGGCCGGATCGGGCAGGATATCGGCGAGACGTCCCGCGAAGCGCTTGTCGATGAAGCCCGCGCAGCGGCTGGCCAGGTTGACGAACTTGCCGACCAAGTCCGCATTGACGCGTGCGATGAAGTCGCCGAGGTTCAGGTCGAGATCGTCGACGCCGCCCGACGACTTGGCCGCGTAGTAGTAGCGCAGCGCCTCCGGTTCCAGGCCCACGTCGAGATAGGTGCGCGCCATGACGAACGTGCCGCGCGACTTCGACATTTTGGCGCCGTTGACGGTCAGGTAGCCGTTGACGTGCAGGCGCGTCGGCGCGCGATGACCGGTGCCGTGCAGCACCGCCGGCCAGAACAGACCGTGGAAGTTGACGATGTCCTTGCCGATGAAGTGGTGCAGCTCCACGTCGGTTCCGGCTTCCAGATGAGAGGCGAAGTCGAGGCCACGCTCGGCACACAGGGTGCGGAAGCTGCTCAGGTAGCCGATTGGCGCATCCAGCCACACATAGAAATACTTGCCGGGCGCACCTGGGATCTCGAAGCCGAAGTAAGGCGCATCGCGCGAGATGTCCCACGCACGCAGGCCGCCGTCCGCATCCAGCCATTCGCGCAGCTTGGCCTTCACGCCGGGCAGCGCGACGTCGCCCGCCAGCCATTCGCGCAGGAAGGCATCGAAGCGGCCGACCTCGAAGAAGTAGTGCTCCGAATCGCGGATCTCCGGCGTGCTGCCGGACAGGATCGACTTCGGCTCCTTCAGGTCCGTCGGCGCATACGTCGCGCCACAGACTTCGCAGTTGTCGCCGTACTGGTCGGCGGAGCCGCAGTTCGGGCAGATGCCCTTGATGTAGCGGTCGGGCAGGAACATGCCCTTGGCGGGGTCGTAGAACTGCGCCACCGTGCGGCGGCTGATGTGGCCGCCCGCGTCCAGGCGCTGGTAGAACTGCTCGGTCAGCTCGCGGTTCGCAGTGGAGTTGGTCGAGTCGTAGTGGTCGAAGGCCACGCCGAACGCGGCGAAGTCGCGCTCGTGGCTGGCCTGGATGCCGGCGATGAAGGCCTCCGGCGTGACGCCGGCCTTTTCGGCCGCCAGCATGATCGGCGTGCCGTGGGTGTCGTCGGCGCAGACGAAATACGTGGTGTCGCCGCGCATGCGCCGTGCCCGTACCCAGATGTCGCCTTGGACGTACCCCACCAGATGGCCCAGGTGCAGCGGGCCGTTGGCGTAGGGCAGGGCGGTGGTGACGAGGGCAGTACGGCTCATGACGGGCTTCGCGACGGGGGGCCGCGATTATCGCATGGCCGGGTGGACGCTCTTTCCTTGGCCCAAACGCAACAGGCCCGGCATTGCCGGGCCTGTGTCGTGGACGCTCCGCGAGGACTTACTGGCGGATCCAGGTCTGCGACTTGCAGATGAAGGCGATGCAGCCGGAGACCTCCAGCTTCTTGCCGCCCTCGATCAGTTCCATCTTGGACTTGTAGATCTTGCCCTCGTCGGGCTTGAGGATCGTGCCGCCGGCGTACTCGCCGCCGCCCTCGGCCTTCATACCGCGGATGATTTCCATGCCGGTGATCGGCTTGTTCCTGCGGTCGTCCTTGCACTTGTCGCAGGTCGGGTTCGGCTTGCTCGGGTTGATCAGCTCGACGATGCGGCCGGTGATCGTGCCGTTGGCGGCCTGGGTGATCTCGACGAAGGACTTCGGCTTGCCGGTTTCGCTGTCGATGGTCTTCCAGCGGCCGACCACCGGGTCGGCGGCCGATGCCACCAGCGACAGGGCCATCAGCGGAGCGGCCAGCATCGCGGCCATCAGGATCTTGCGCATGTTCCCCTCCCAGGGATGTAGGTCAGCCCCGCCGGCGACGACCGGCGGGATGACGCTGTTATACCGCATCCGGTGGGGTATGGAAGGGCTCATCCGTCCTTTCGCGTGCCGAGTTCGCTGTCGCTCCGTTCAGGTGTTTCCGGCTCTTTCGCATCCACATCGGGATTCGCGCCGGGGATGCGGGAGGCGGGTTGGGGGGCGGGGAGCTGTTCCACGTCGCCCACGCTCACGCGGCCGATGCGGGGCTTCATCCAGACGTTGTCATGCCAAGCCTGGTACTGCTTCGGATCCCAGTATTTCTCGTCGAAGAACTTGCTGCCATCGATCTGCTCGAACCCGTTCGGTCCGGGCACATAGATCTGCACGTTGCCCGTGAAGCCCGTGCGGCTGCCGGTGATCTTCTTCCGTTCGCGGCGCAGGACGGTTGCGATGCGCGGCTGCGCCGCCTCGTCGCCGTACTTGGCGTACAGCGCTGCGCCCTCTTCCAGCGCGCGCTGGCGCTCGGCGTCACTCAGTGCGCTCCAGTAGCGCTCGCGCAGGCCGAGAAAACCCGCGTAGCCCCTCTCTGCCGCAAGGTCCATCCATGCGTAGGCGAGTGCCAAGTCCTTGGGCGCGCCTTGGCCGTTCCAGAGCATTTCGGCCACCATGCCCTGCGACGGCTTGTCCGCATAGAACGCAGCCCGTTGGAAGAACTTCAGCGCATCTTCGTACCGCCCTTGCTTGAATTCCTCCATGCCATGCAGGCGGTAACGCAGGTCGGGGTGCGCCGACAGAAATCCTGCCGACAGCATCAGCCTGTCCTGGGTCGGATCCGGTGCGGCCACGTTCTGCGCCATCACGCCCTGCGTCGCGACCGGTAGGCACAGGGACGCCAGCATGATCATGGTGTTGAGCGGCTTCATGAATGTCCTTTTCCCCGAGTGAGTGCCGACCATTCTGTGAATTCGCCGGCGTGCATGCCCGTATCGAAAGTCACGATGGGGCAATGGAAAGAAAAACGGCCGACCCCGATGGGCCGGCCGTCGACAACGCCATATGTGCGGGTCAGTTGCCCTTGCTGGGAGCGCCGACCGTCACGGTTCCACCGATGTGGCGGGAGAAGAAGTCCAGCATGGTGGTGTAGAGCTTCACACGATTCTCGACATCGTAGAAACCATGCATTTCACCCGACTGGATGATCATGCCCTCCGGCGGATTGCCGGCCGCGATCAGCGCCTTGTTCATCAACTCGGTCTGCTCCGGCGGAGTGCGCACGTCGCGTGCACCCGCTGCGAGGTAGACCGGAATCTTCACCTCGCCAGCGCGGCGCGCCGGTGAATTCTCGGCCCATGACTTCGTGTCGCTGCCATGCGTGCGGCGAAGATAGCGCTGACCGGATTCGCGTTCGGGGATGTCGCCTTTCTTGAACATCATGTCCACGTCATACACGCCGACATAGCCGAAGGTGCACTGGAACAGGCCGGGCGCGCGGATGGGGGCCATCAGCGAGGAATAGCCGCCGAAACTGCCGCCGTAGATGCAGATGCGGTCCTTGTCGGCATAACCTTGGCCGATAGCCCACTGCGTGGCATCGATGATGTCGTTCTGGATGCCCTGTCCCCACTGCAGGTGCCCAGCGTCCTGGAACGCCTTGCCGTATCCACCCGAGCCGCGGTAGTTGACCTGCAGCACGGCGTAGCCACGACTGGCCAGCAGTTGCGCTTCCCAGTTGAAGCCCCAGTTGTCGCGCGGGCCGATCGGGCCGCCATGTGGGTTGACGATCAGGGGCAGATTCTTGCCGTTGGACCCGTGCGGCAGGGTGAGGTAGCCGTGTACAAGCTTGCCGTCGCGCGAGGTGAAGTTGAAGGGCTTCACCGAGGCCATCTTCTTCTTGTCGAGTTCCGGCTTGCGTTGCATCAAGAACCGCGCCTTGCCGGTGTCGCGATCGTAGAGGTAGAGCTCGCCGGGATTGCTGTCGCTGTATACGCTGACAATGATCTTCTTGCCGTCCTGCGTCTGGCTCGCGAAGTCGACCATCTGTCCTTCGAACGCACCTGCCAGCGATGCATAGATTTCGGCGTCCGGGCTGTTCTCGTCAATCAGCTTGACGGCGGGAGCACCGGCCTCGGTAACGACGCCGACCAGCGTGGATTCGTCGGTGGACCAGATGTAGTCGGATACCTCGGCAATCTTGTCCTGGAACAAGGGCGTGAACTCACCGGTCGCGGTGCTAAGCGTGCCAACAGCCGCAGGGGATTTGCCATCGTCCTGTTCTGCATAAACAGTGCCGGTCACGGTCGTACGGATCACCGAAAGGTGTTTGCCGCCCGACTTGGAGGCGTTGACCAGCGTCCAACCCTTATCATCGCGCCTATACAGTTCGGTGCGCTCGTCGTACTCGCCTTCTTCATCCTTGCTGGACGAGCAGACAGCAAACCGCGGCTGCTTGCCGGCGTCCAGCGCGATGCTGCAGTTCTCCTTGGGCGCGCGGCCCAGGGAAATGCGGCGCCCGCTCAGCGTGTCCATGCGATAGACCTCGGTACCCACGCCCTCCGAAGATCGCGGGCTGGTGGCCTGCATGATGACGTTCTGGTCATCGTCGCGCAGCGTGTCCAGCAGCGAGAACCGCTCTGAACCCACGGTCTTGCCGCGCTGGGTCGCATCGCGCGTTCCGTAGAAGATCAGCGGGCGCGGCTGACTGCCGTCGGCGTTCACGGCGAACCACTCGCCGGTATTGAAGGGCTGTGCGTAGCCCCCCAGCTTCTTGATCGCGTTGAACATCAGGCGATCGGGACTGACCCAGTAGAAACTGCCTACGCTCTTGCTGTCGGGCAACTGATTGACTTTGACCAGCTTCAAGTCGCTGGTGCGCATGACGGCGAGGACATCCTGCTCGCCCTTGTCGACCGTGACGGCAAGGTACTCGCCATTGGGCGAGATCTTCACTGTGCCGTAAGCGGGATGCGAGACGAAGTCACGCACCGACTGGAGTGTCGCCGCCTGCCCAGGCACCGCCAGCACGCACGCAAGCGCCAGCATCGATGTCGCAAGTAAGGATTTCTTCATTACTCCCCCAATTAAAAATCGCCCCGGATGAAAACAGCTCGGCGACGGCGACTTCCTGCCATCGCGGCACGCCTGCTGTAGCGTGACTGGATGCCGACTTTAGCAGGAAAATTTCGGCCATTGACACCTCCTGGCGCGGCGTGGGGCCGTGGGCGGAACCAGCCTAGCGTGGGCACAGGGCCCATGTGCTGGGCCTTGCCACGGCAGGTTGGCCGCCACCGACCGGAGCGCGCGACTGTAAGATGCAGTCCTGCAAACACGTGACTTGGGCCGCCTATTTCATGTCTGAAACCCACGGCTCGGCCAGCGAAGCAAAAACCTGGGCGGCTCGCCAGTACCTCATCGCGGTTGAGGCGTCAAACAGGGGCGACTGGCAACGTGCGCTGCCGGTGTTAAGGGCGTTGGTAGTGGCGAATCCGGAGCTGCCGCGTGTTCACCATCTGCTTTCGGTCGCCGCGCTGGCAACCGGCTCGCTTGAGGAGGCGCTGACGCATTCCCAGAAGGCCGCGGAGCTCAAGCCAGGTGACGTCGACCTCCTGCTGCAGGCGGCGCGCGCCATTTCCCAGGCCCGCTCTCCCCAACAGGCGCTGGCGCTGGCGCATGAGGCCGTGCCCCTGGCATGGAGCAACGCGTCGACCTGTCAGCAACTCTCCGTGATCTTCGCTAGGGCCAATGCATACGAGTCTGCGAGTCGCTTGAGTGCCCGAGCGCTCGAACTTCTCCCGGAGGACACGCGCAACGTCTTCAACCATGCCACTACCTCGTTGTTCAATGGGGATCTTCAGGCTGCGGAGGCGGCCTACCGCCAGGTGCTGGTTCGCCAGCCTGCTCATGCGCAGGCACACCTGGGTCTGGCGCAGCTGAAGAAGTGGACACCGAAGGTGAACAACATCCAGCGTCTGACAGCAAGCCTTGAGGGGACACGCGATGCCGCGAGCAGGATGTACCTCCATCTGGCGCTGGGAAAGGAATATGAGGACATCGGTCACTATGCGAGCGCCTTCCGCCATTTCACCGCGGGCAAGACAACCGGCAAGGCACTTCTACGCTTCGGTACGCAAGTCGATCACGCGTGTTTCGATGCACTTGCGACCGAATTCGCCAGCGCAGGCAGTGCGATCGGATACCCAAGCGAGGAACCCATCTTCGTCGTCGGCATGCCTCGCACGGGTACCACGTTGGTTGATCGCATCCTGTCGAGCCATTCCTCGGTGCAGTCGATTGGCGAAGTGCTCAATTTTCCCTCCCTGGTCAAGCGTGCGGGGCGTACAAAAACGCCCCGCCTGATCGACGCGGATACCGTACTGGCTGCGAGGCCGCTCGATTGGGAAGCGCTCGGCGCGGGCTACATCGATAGCACCAGGCCATTGACCGGAAGCTTCCCGCGCTTCGTCGACAAGCACCCCCACAATTTCCTCTATCTGGGAATGATCGCCAGTGCCCTTCCCAGGGCAAGAATCATCGGGGTGCGACGGAATCCCCTGGATACGTGTCTCTCCAACTTCCGACAACTTTTCTCGCCAGCGTCTCCCTACCACGGCTACTCTTTCGACTTGGTCGAGACGGGACGATACTTCGTGAGGTTCGACCGGCTGATGCAGTATTTCGAGCGCCTGCTGGGCGATCGCATCCTGTGGATCGACTACGAAGACCTCATTTCGGACCAGGAGCACCAGACCCGGCGACTGCTGGACTTCTGTGGACTCGACTGGCAGCCGCAATGCCTTCGGTTCGAACGCAACGCCGCGCCCGTGGCCACTGCCAGTGCAGCGCAGGTCCGCGGCACGCTGCATCGCGATGCCCAGGATCGGTGGCGCCGCTATGCCGATGATCTGCAGCCTCTGATCGCATTGCTCCATTCCGAAGGTTTGGCTGCGCCAGCACGGCAAACCTGAGAGAAAAAGGAGCCCGGTTTCCCGGGCTCCCCTGCATCACAGCATGGAACAGGCCTCAGCGCAGCTTGTAGCTGAACTGCACGAACACTTCGCGGCCGATGACGCCGGAGTAGTAGGTGCTCCAGAAGAAGGGATACGCCAGATCCTCGTCAAACAATGGCTTCTTGTCGAGCAGGTTCTGGACCTGGAACGACACGGTCGCCTTGTCTGTGATTTCCTTCGATACGCCGGCATTCCAGATTACGAAGCTGCCGCCGCGGCCCTTGTCCGGATCGCCGAGGGGCAGGGAACCCAGGCGGTAGCCGTTGACGTTGGCCGCCCAGTCGTCCAGCTGCCAACTCGCGCTCCAGTTGAAGCGGCTGCGGAAGTTCAGGGTGCGCTGGTTCACCAGGTCGTCGCGGTCATCGATGATGCCGTCGCCGGGGAACAGCTCGATTTCCTTCTTTAGAACGTGGGTCCAGGCAAGTTCGAAATCGAAATCGCCCAGACGATCCGTATCAAGCCCGTACTTGAAGTTCACGTCGATGCCGCTGGTACGGCTGAGCGACTGGTTGACCGGGAAGGACCTGTACTCGTCGACCTGGTTGTCGCGGAAGGGCGAGTCGGTACGGGTGACCAGGCCGGTGAAGAACTGGCAGGCGGCAGAGTTCTGATCGACGCTGTTGCCGGCGCGATCGGTGACCAGCAGGCAGGACGCTTCTTCGCGGAACAGGTAGGACGTGAAGATGTCGTCCACACCGCCGGTCAGTTCGATGTCGTACCAGTCCGCGCTGATCGACATCTGGTCGGTGATGTCCCAGACCACGCCGAACGTCGTGGACTTGCCTTCTTCTTCCTCTAGGTCAGTGCTGCCGCGGCGGATGCCCTGCACCTGATAGTTGTAATCGGCGTCGCTCGAGCAGGCTGTGCCCTGCGGATTCAAGCCATCACGCCGGCAACGGTATTCATCGACGATCGAGGTGAAGAAGCCCGACTCGCCCGCGTACACATAGTGCATGTCGGGGGCGCGGAAACTGGTGCCGTGGCTGCCGCGGAAGAGCAGGCTTTCGACAGGACGCCACTCAAGGCCGACCTGCCAGGTGACTGCGTCGTCCACGTTGGTGACGTCGTCGTACTTATCGTAGCGGCCGGCCACGCTCGCTTTCAGGCTGTCGAGAATCGGGATGCTGAACTCCAGGCCCAGTGCGTAGCGGTCACGCTCGCCACCGCCGCCCGTATCGGAATAGTTATAGATGGGCTCGTTGCCGGTGTAGCCAGGCAACGTGCGCGGATCGGGCGTCAGTTCATAGCTCTGACGGGCCGCTTCGATGACTGCTGCGGCGCCGAATGCACCCGCCGGCAGCTCGAAGAGGTCGCCCGACACGGTGAAATTCGCTTGGGTGACGTCGGATTCGGCCTTGCCAATCAGGGTGGTGTTCAACGACTGGAATGTCGCGGCATCGATCGGATTGAAGAAACGTGCCTGATTCAGCTCGTAGACCGGGTAGGCATCGAAGTATGGGTCGAAGCCCTGCTGTTCGCCCAGGAAATACTCGGTGAGTCTGTTGGCGAGAAAGCGCGGGCGCCGCGTCTCGATTCTGTATTCCGCCCGGGACACCGTCGCATCCCAGTCGAAGCGATCCGAGAGCATGGTGCCGCGCAGGCCGAACGCGACGTCGAACGCACGCTCGTCGGATGTCGCGTTCTGTGCACCCGGGCCGCCGACTTCGGCAGGCGTGAAGATGCGCTGCAGATTGACGAATGCACCGCCGCCGGGACCGGTGAAGTCCGACTCCAGGTTCGGGTCGAAGAAATCAGAGCTGGACCAGAACTGGGTGGCACTCGCGAAAGTGGCCTTTGAGCGGGAGGCGCTCAGCTGCGCCCAGCCCTGCAATCCGTTGTCGAAGTCGAAAGTACCGTACAGATATCCGGACTGGTTGCTGTCCGAGTTCCGGATCGCCTGAGTCGCGGGATAGCCGAAGTAGCCGCAGCGCGGTCCGGTGTAAACCGACGAAGTTTCGAAGTAGTACGCTTGGAACTCGCTGAACCGGGCGCAGGTAGCCTCGCCTCCGTCCGGAAAGACACGGTTGCTGTTGGCAATATCGAATACAAGCAAGCCTTCGACGGCATTGACGTCATCCGGATCCACGCCCGGTTCGTCAAAGTACGAGTCCATGAACTTGCGCTGCGAGGCGAAGATGGCTTCACGTTCGACGGCTTCGAATGCATAGACGACGCTCCAATTGTCGCCGGTCTTGCCGCCGATCCACTGGAAGCGGCCCGAGTCGCCACCGCCTTGCGTGGTCGTGCCCGCGCGGAGGCTGAACTGGTCGCCTTCGTAGTTCGTCTTCATGATCAGATTGACGACGCCGGCCACCGCGTCGGAACCGTAGATCGCCGATGCACCACCGGTCAGGACTTCGACGCGCTCCAATGCAGCGGCCGGGATGTTGGCCAGGTTCACCGCATTGGATTGGGAGTTGTAGGGCAGGGGATAGTCGGCCGCGCGGCGACCGTTGATCAGGATCAGCTGATAGCCCGGGCCTAAACCTCGCAGATTCAGGAAGCTGGCGTTGGGCGTGAACCCGTTCTGGTTCAGTTCGTTCTGGATTGATGCGGTGTTCTGGGTAAGCGAGTTCAGCGCGTCGTAGACGGTGGCGAAGCCTTCGCGTTCGATCTCGGCGGCCGTGATCACGGTGACGGGTGCAGGACCTTCCACTTCCGCGCGCTTGATGCGTGAGCCGGTGACGGTCACCTTGTCCAGCGTAGCGGTGCTCTGCTGCTGCGACTCGTCCGTGGTCGAGTCGGCATCTTGCGCGAAAGCGCTTCCTGCGAATGGCACCACCAAGGCGGTGATCAATGCCGCGCTCAGGCGGCTGCGCTTGAGCGCACTCGGATTGCGAACTGACATGTAGTGAATCCCCAAAATGTCGATAGGTGATGCGGTCCCCAGCGAACGTGTCCTTTGCCCTTACCGCACATAAACGTCCTGTCACTCGAAAACTAACATGCGATTAACAGTGGTGGTCGTAACAGATGGATGCGTTACCCAGATTACTGCACAAAGAGTGACAAGTATCACAATTTCCGCTCATTCAAGTCGCTTTGGCGAGTTTCCGACCGAAATTTTGTTGCAATTGCAACAAAATTCGACGCAAAAAAAGCCCGGCGCGAGGCCGGGCTTTTTTAACGCTTATCAGCTCACTATCAGTTGAACTTGTATTCCAGCTCAAGCGCCACTTCGCGCCCGATCGGGCTGAAGGCACGCCAGAAGTACGGGTAAGTGTTGTACCCGTCGTCACGCGGATGGACCTTGTCGAAGACGTTGTTGACGTAGAAGTTCACGCCGAGCTTTTCGGTGACCTGCTTGCCCACGCTCATGTTGTAGACGATGTACGGAGCGATGCGGCCGGTTTCCTGCCAGTTCGGCAGGCTACCGTAACGCAGGGCGAACACTGCGGCCTGCCAGTCGTTCTTCTGCCAGGTCGCCGTCGCACGGACGCGGCTGCGGAAGTCGAAGTTGGTCAGGTCGTCGCGGTAGTCCAGGATCGGATCACCCTTGAACTGCGAGGTGGTCTGTTCCAGCGTGTGCGAGTAGCCCAACTGCAGACGGAAGTCGCCGAGGCGATCGGTGTCCAGACGATAGTCCAGCGTGGCGTCGATGCCCTTGGTTCCGAGGAACGCGCGGTTGATCGGGCCGCGGCGGATTTCGGTGATCTGGCCATCGTTCGGCGTGCCCGGAGCGCTCAAGCGGCTGACACGCGACAGCATGTCGTTGCAGAACGCGGAGCCAGGTGCGCCGAGCGTGAAGGGCTGGCGATTCCGGGTCAAACCCGTGACGCAGCCGGCTTCACCGTCGAGGATGTACGCCGTGGTGATGTCGGCGACCGCATCTTCCAGTTCGATGTGGTAGTAGTCCGCGCTGACGGACAGGCCGTCCATGATGTCCCACACCACACCGGCGGTCCAGGACTTGCCCGTCTCTTCGGTCAGGTCGGTCGTGCCCTGGCGGACACCGAACGACGTGTAGTTGATGGTGGTGTCGCTGGTCGGGCACTGCGCCGCAGTACGGCCGCTTTCGAGGCACCGCCGGGTGTCGAACACGGCGCTGAACGAGCCACTGCGCTCGGCGAACACATAGTGCATGTCCGGCGCACGGAAGCTGGTGGAGTACGAGGCACGGAACAGCAGGCTGTCCAGCGGACGGAACTCGAGGCCGGCGTTCCAGGTCTTGGCATCATCGACCGAAGTGATGTCGTCGTACTTGTCGTAGCGGCCGGCGACACTCGCCTTGAGCATCGAGAAGATCGGGATCGAGAACTCCACGCCGAGCGCGTAGCGATCGCGGTCGCCGCCGCCGCCGGTGCCGGTCAGGTTGTACGGACGGTCCGTGCCGGTGTAGTCGGGCAGGATGCGCGGATCGGCGGTAAGCGTGTACTCCTGCTGCGATGCTTCCAGCACCGCTGCGAAAGCCAGCGGTCCAGCTGGCAGTTCGAACAGGTCACCGGCGATGGTGAACGAACCTTGGTTAACGAAAGATTCTGCGTCGGTCTTGACCACGGTATTGAGCGCGGCGAACTGTTCCGGGGTCAGCGCCGAGTAGTAGCGCGATTGGTTGAGGCGATAGACGGGGTATGTCACGCCTCCGACGACCTGCGTACGGAGCTGCGGACCGAGGAACCAGTCGTTCACGGCGGTGGACAGCAGACGCGGACGGTCCACCTTCACCCGATACTCTGCGCGCGACAGAGTCACGTCCCAGTCAAAGCGATCGGCGATGGTGCCGCGCAGGCCGAAAGCGAGGTCATAGGACTTCTCGTCATTCTTGGCCAGCAGGTTTTCCACGCCGCCGGCTTCTTGCGGGGTGAAGACGCGCTGCGCATCGACCAGCGCATTGAATCCCTCGTCGAACCACAGAGCACCGACGGTCCGGCCACCCCAGAACTGGGTGCCGGCACCGTACTTGGCCTTGGAGGTCCAGGCCTGCAAGCTGCCCCAAGCTTGCATGTCGTTCTCGAAGTCGTACGTGCCGAAGATGTAACCGGACAGATCGCTGTTGCCGTTCCGGATGGTCTGGTAGGCCACGTCCTTGAACGAGCCGCAAGCTTGGCCGAGATTGGTGATGACACCCGTAGCAGTGGCAGAGCGGTAGTTCCAGCGCACCCACTCGTCACCGAGTTGCTCACACGCACCTGCCGGCGGCGCGAAATACGAGCCAGCCGTCGAACCGGTGCGGCGACGCACACGCATGGTGCCGGTCGGCTGGATGCCGACGAAATCCGGCGGCAACGGGTTATCGAGCGAGGAATCCATGAACTCACGCTGGAAGGCGTACAGCGGCTCGCTGTTGTAGTACTCGGCTGCGTAGGTGACGCTCCAGTTCTCGCCGGTCTTCCCGCCGATCCACTGGACATCGCCGACGTCGCCGCCGCCGCGAGTGGTCGTGCTGCCACGGACCTTCAAGATGTCGCCTTCGAAGTTCGTCTTCAGGATTACGTTGATCACGCCTGCGACCGCGTCAGAGCCGTAGATGGCGGAAGCGCCACCGGCAAGCAATTCGATGCGGTCCACCGCCGCGGCGGGGATGTTGCCGAAGTTCGCGAAGTTGCTCTGTCCGTTATAAGGCAGCGGATAGTCGGCTGCGCGGCGGCCGTTGATCAGCAGCAGGGTGCGGCCGGGGCCGAGGCCACGAAGGTTGATAACGCTGGCATTCGGCGTGAAACCGCCCTGGAAGATTTCGTTCTGAGCCGCACCGCCAGCCTGGGTGAGGGTATTCAACGCGTCGTAGACGGTGTTGAAGCCTTCACGCTCGATCTGGGCCGAGGTGATGACGGTCACCGGCGAGGGGCCTTCGATTTCGGTGCGCTTGATGCGCGAGCCGGTCACGGTGACCTTGTCCAGCGTTGCGGTAGATCCCGACGAAGGTGCAGTGGTCTGAGCCTCTTGGTTGCCGTCCTGCGCCAAAGCAGCGCCGGAGAACGGCACAACGAGGGTGGCGATCAGAGCCGCGCTCAGGCGGCTGCGCTTGAGCGCATTCGTATTGCGAACTGACATGTGATGAATCCCCTAAACTGTCAATGGATGCGACCCCCAATTGGCTGATCCATCAGCCCCGGCCGCACGTAAACGTCCTCGTGACTCGACGTTAACATGGGATTAACGTCTGCGCCCATAGCACAAAAAGATGTTACATCCGTTACCGCGTGAAATGTGAAGTAGGTCACAAAAATTATCTTGAGTGGACTCGGAATTGGAATATCTGTCTCAAATCACATTGCCGGACTTGCCCGAAAAGCTGAACAAGGGGCTGCTTTGGAACGCTTCGCGAGGTCCGTCGGGAGTCGAGGTTTCCTTACAGGCCGGCTTTCCGCTGGGCAGCTTCAAGCAAGGCACCGAATCGCTGGTCGCCGATGTCCTGGAAGCGCGCGGGGAGCGATTGGCCTCGCTCTCGCTCGTCTCCCGCATCGCCTCCCACGCCGTCCAGGGGACTCTGTCGCCGCACCCCCGTGTCCGCAACGTCATCGCGGTCGGCTCCGGCAAGGGCGGGGTGGGGAAGTCGACCACTTCGGTGAACCTGGCGCTGGCGCTGGCGGCCGAAGGCGCCCGGGTCGGCGTGCTGGACGCGGACGTCTACGGACCCAGCGTGCCGGCCATGCTGGGCCTGTCGGGGCGTCCGGAGAGTCTCGACAACAAGTCCATCGAGCCGATGCGGGCGTTCGGGGTGGAAGCCATGTCGATCGGCCTGCTGGTCGACCAAGATACCCCGATGATCTGGCGCGGCCCGATGGCCACCTCGGCGTTGATGCAGCTGTTCACCGACACTGTCTGGGGCGACCTGGACTACCTGCTGGTGGATCTGCCGCCGGGCACGGGCGACATCCAGCTGACCCTGGCGCAGAAGATCCCGGTCGCCGGCGCGGTCATCGTCACCACGCCGCAGGACATCGCCACGCTGGACGCCAAGAAGGCGTTGAAGATGTTCGAGAAGGTCGAGGTGCCGGTGCTGGGCATCGTCGAGAACATGGCGGTCCACACCTGTTCCAGCTGCGGCCATGTCGAACACCTGTTCGGCCAGGGCGGGGGCGAACGGATGGCGGCGCAGTACGGCGTGCCGCTGCTGGGCTCGCTGCCGCTGGACATCGCGATCCGCGAGCAGGGCGATGCCGGCCGGCCGGTTGTGGTCGCCGCGCCCGACTCGCGAGTGGCGCAGGCCTACCGTCAGACCGCTCGGGTCATGGCCGCGACGCTGGCCCAGCGCCCGCGTGCGCCCTTGTCCATCGTGTCCTCGCTGGTCTAGCCGGCCGGCGCAGACGGCGGGCCGAGGCCCGCCCTACAATTCCCCGTCCGCCGCGCATCGTCCGCGCGGCCTTCGCCCACCACACCAGGATTTGCATGAGCATCAAGAGCGACCGTTGGATCCGCCGCATGGCCGAGCAGCAGGGCATGATCGAGCCGTTCGAACCGGGACAGGTCAAGCAGGCCAACGGCCAGCGCATCGTCAGCTACGGCACGTCCAGCTACGGCTACGACGTGCGCTGCTCGCGCGAGTTCAAGGTGTTCACCAACATCAACTCCACCATCGTCGACCCGAAGCACTTCGACCCGAAGAGCTTCGTGGACATCGAAGCGGACGAATGCATCATCCCGCCGAACAGTTTCGCGCTGGCGCGCACGGTGGAGTTCTTCCGCATCCCGCGCGACACGCTGGTGGTCTGCCTGGGCAAGAGCACGTACGCGCGCTGCGGCATCATCGTCAACGTGACGCCGCTGGAGCCGGAGTGGGAAGGCCATGTGACGCTGGAGTTCAGCAACACCACGCCGCTGCCGGCGCGCATCTACGCCAACGAGGGCGTCGCGCAGATGCTGTTCTTCCAGTCCGATGCGGACGACGTCTGCGAGACCAGCTACAAGGACCGCGGCGGCAAGTACCAGGGCCAGACCGGCGTGACGCTGCCGCGCACCTGAGATGCTGTGCGACCGGCGGCAGGTCTGTCGAACACCTCAGGCGGCTGCCTGATGACTGATCTGGCGGCCGTCTACGATCACCTGCGTGGCGGGCGCGCGGACGAAGCGCGGTCCTTACTGGGCGTCCTGCTGGACAGGGCG
Organism: Pseudoxanthomonas sp. LjRoot206; assembly: GCF_056175725.1. Taxonomy (NCBI): domain Bacteria; kingdom Pseudomonadati; phylum Pseudomonadota; class Gammaproteobacteria; order Lysobacterales; family Lysobacteraceae; genus Pseudoxanthomonas; species Pseudoxanthomonas sp. LjRoot206. The sequence continues at coordinate 332,770 of NZ_JBGFFI010000005.1, read as the reverse complement.
CCGCAGGATGCCGCGCTGCATCGCGCGCGCGCCTTGCTGGCGCAACACGCCGGCCGCGAGGACGAGGCACTGGATGCCATGCGCTTGGCCGGCCGACTGGCGCCCGATACCTTCGCTCTTCAGATGGAGTTGGGACAGCTGTTGGCCATGAACCGGTGCGAAGACGAAGCGGTCTTCGCCTTCACGCAGGCCACTCGCCTGCGACCGGACGCGGCAGAGCCCTGGTATCTGCTGGGCATGAGCCTCTATGAGGCGCGGCGCGACGCGGAGGCGCTTCCCGCTTTCATGCAGGCCCATGCGCTGTCACCCGACCAGCCGATGCTGATGCGCGCCCTGGCGGAGACGCACTACGCCCTGGAGCAGCATGCCGAGGCCCTGGCGTTGTACGCGCGCGTGGCGGCTGATGTGCGATCTGCCGACAGCATGCTCTGCCTGCGCCGCGCACAGTGCTTGCGCCGTACGGGCGCGGCCGCGCAGGCACTGGTGGTTGCGGACGCGGGCGTGGCGGATTTTCCCGACGAGCCGACGCTGTGGCTGGAACTCGGCTGGATCCACGAGGACCTGGGCGACGCAGCGCGGGCAACGGCCGCCTACGAGCGCGCCCATGCGCTGCGTCCCGGTTGGGGCGATCCGCTGGCCTGCCTGCTGGCGCTTCAGCGCGAGCGTACGCCCGAGCCGGTGGTGCGGGCAGCGGAAACACTGCTGGCCGATAACAGCCTGCCCGAGCCGGAGCAGGCGTACCTGCACTACGTGCTCGGCAAGCGTGACGACGCGCGCGGTGCGTACGACGCTGCAGCCAACCACTGGACGAGGGCGAATGCCCTGCGGCGACGCATCGACGGTGCGTTCGACCGAGCCGCCTACGCGCGCCAATTGGAGCAGACGATGGCCGCATTCGACCACGACGCGCTGCAGGCATGTGCGGGCAAGGCATTGCACGACACCAGGCCGCTGTTCGTGCTGGGGATGCCGCGCAGCGGGACCACGCTGGTCGAACAGATACTGGCCTCGCACCCGATGGCGCATGGTTGTGGCGAACTCACCGGCATCGCGTCCATTGCGCAGGCGCTAGCGTCCCGGTTCGACCCGACGCGGCCGCAGGACATCGCCGGCGTGGAGGAAACGTGGTTGCGCGACAGGGCGGCGCGCTACCTGGACGAGGCTGCGGCAGGTGCGCCATCCACGGCGACGAGGCTGGTGGACAAGCAGCCCTACAACGTTCCGCATGTGGGACTGTTGTCGATGCTGTTTGCCGATGCGCGCATCGTCTGGTGCCGGCGCGATCCGCGGGACGTCGCCCTGTCGATATTCGGCGAGAGCTTCGCCCCGTCGTCGCTCCATGCGACCGACCTCGACGATATCCGCTGTTTCATGGAAGGCCAGGAGCGCCTGATGCGCCATTGGCAGGCCGTCTCGCCGCTGCCGATCCTGGAAGTGCGGTACGAGTCGCTGGTGGCCAATACCGAGGCGCAGGTCCGGCGACTGCTGGCGTTCGCGGGCCTGCCCTGGCATGCCGGCTGCCTGGATTTCCACGACACCGTACGACAGGTGCAGACGCTCAGCCGTTGGCAGGTCCGCCGACCGATCCATTCCCGCTCGGTAGGGCGGTGGCAGCGATACCCGAGGTGGTTCGATCCTGACGACCAGGCGGTGTAGGGCCGGGTTCGACAACCCGTCGGGTCAGTGCTCCGCGCCCGCCGCGACGCGGGCATCGTGGGGTGTCTTCACTGCCACCTGCACCGCCAGTCGCAGCGCCTCCGCCACGGTATCCACCGCCAGGCTGGGTGCACCCGGGTGTACGGCTGCCTGCGCGGGCGAGTAGGGAATATGGATGAAGCCCGCACGCAGGGCGCGGCGCGCCCGGACCGCATGCATCAGGCCATAGAACACGTGATTGCAGACATAGGTGCCGGCGGTCTGCGAGACCTCCGCGGGAAAGCCTGCGGCGCGCAGTGCTTCACGCATGGCCTTGATAGGCAGGGTCGAAAAGTAGGCGGCAGGACCGCCGTCGACGACGGGCAGGTCGACCGGCTGCGCACCGGCGTTGTCGGGAATGCGCGCGTCGTCGACGTTGATCGCCACCCGCTCCAGCGACAGCTGCGCCCGGCCGCCGGCCTGGCCGACGCAGATCACGAGGGAAGGCTGCGTCTCCTTCAGGGCCGCACGCAGCGCCTTCAGCGACGTGCCGAAGGCCACGGGCAGCTCGCGCGCCACCACGCGATGTCCGGCGATGCGCGCACCCTGCAGCGCGGAGACCGCCTGCCAGCTGGGATTGACCTGCTCGCCGCCGAAGGGCTGGAAGCCGGTCAGCAGGACGGTACGCGTCGTCGTCATCGGATTTCTCTGAACGGGGTCAACGGAAGCAGAGCCATGCCATCAGCAGCACGTTGGTGCCCATCAGCCACAGGCCGGTCGCGGCCTGCGCGCGGATCACGCCGTACTGGTCGTCCAGTTCCAGCAGCACGGCAGGGACGATGTTGAAGTTCGCGGCCATCGGCGTGAGCAGCGTGCCGCAGTAACCGGTCAGCATGCCGATGGCGCCGAGGACGGCGGGATCGGCGCCGTGGCGTTGCACCAGCAGCGGCAGGCCGATGCCGGCCATCATCACCGGGAACGCAGCAAATGCATTGCCCATGATGATGGTGAAGACCACCATGCCTAGTGCGAATGCCAGCAGGCAGGCCATGCGGTTGTCGGCAGGAATCACCGTCGACACCAGCGACGCCACCGCTTCGCCCACGCCGCTGGCCGCGAACACGCCGCCCAGCGTCGCCAGCACCAGCGGCAGCAGCGCCGCCCAACCCATTGTGTCGAGCAGGCGGCGACCTTCATCGGCTGCCCGCAGCGGCGGTTGCCGCGTCACCACGATCGCCGCGCCGGTCGCGATCACGCACGCCAGCGCCAGGCCGACCAGCGTCATGCCGGTCGGCGCGAACAGCGGCGTGCCGCCGATGGCCAAGTGCGGGCCGGCGAGCACGACGGTGATCGTCAACGCGGGGATCAGCAGCGCCGGCAGGAACAGCCGGTGGCCGAGCCGCAGCGCGGACGCCAGCCGCTCCGACTCCGGCGCTTCATCCAATGGCTCGCGCCGCATGCGCGTGGCGAGCAGGGCGAGCACGAGGACGGCGGCGCCGGCGAGCTGCGCCGGCAAGGCATCGCCGGCCTTGCTGGCGCGCAGCACGAGGTCGCCGCCCGCGAACAGGGCGGCGATCAGGCTCCAGAACGCGGCGTGCGCATAGCGCCGCTGGCGCAGGTTGCGCCACCCGGCATAGGCGAGGAAGGCCGCCAGTACCCAGTAGAAATGCTCAATCGACAGCATCGGGCCGCTCCTCTGCCGCCGGCGTCGCGCGATCCAGCCTGCGCTGGAACAGCACGATGCGCACGGCGTGGATGACGAAGGCGGCGATGGCCGTCGGCAACGCCCACAGCGCGATCTGCAGCGGTTCCAGCTGGATGCCGTGCTGCGCGTAGAAGCCCTGGATCAGCAGCACCGCGCCGAAGGCGAGGAACACGTCCTCGCCGAAGAAGCGCCCGATGTTGTCGGTCGCGGCCGACATCGCATGCACGCGTTGCGTTTCTTCGCGCGACAAGGGGCTTCGCGTCTTGCCCGCGGCGGATTCGGCCATGGGTGCGAGCAGCGGACGCACGGTCTGCGCATGCCCGGCGATGTCGATCAGGCCCACCATGCTCAGGCCCTGCCGCACCAGCAGGTAACCCGATAGCAGGCGCGACAGCGTCAACCCGCGCAGCCGCGCGATCCAGCGCAGCGCATGCTCGCGCAGGCCGGCGCGCTCCAGCAGGCCGATGGTGGGCAACGTCAGCGCGAACATCAGCAGGGCGCGGTTGGATACGAAACTTTCGCCCAGCAGCGCGAGCAGGTCGGGAATCGACTTGCCTGCCGCCAGCCCGCTGACCAAGCCCGCCGTGACCACCACGATGACCGGGTTGAAGCGCAGGACGAAACCCGCCACCACCACCACGATGCCCAGCAGGGGCCAGTAACTCATGCGTGTCGCTCCATGGTGCGGATGGCGAAGCCGTTGGATTCGATGGTCTGCCGGAGTCCGCGTGCGAACGCGGCGGCGCCGGGCCGGTCGCCGTGCAGGCAGATGCTGTCCGCGCGCAGCGGCACCGCTTCGCCCGTGCGCGCGACCACCGTGCCATCCTCCAGCATCCGCGCGACCTGCGCGGCGGCGATGGCCAGGTCCGCGATGCTGGCGTCGCTGTGCGTACGCGGTGTCAGCGTACCGTCGCCTTCGTAGCGACGCTCGGCGAAGGCTTCGTGGGCGACCCGCAGGCCGAGTCGCTCCCCGGCCGCGGTCAATGCGCTGCCCGACAGGCCGTACAGCACCAGGCCCGCGTCGTGGTTGTGCACGGCACGCGCGATGGCCTCGGCGAGGGCGGGATCGCGCGCCGCCTGGTTGTAGAGGGCGCCATGCGGTTTGACGTGGTGGAGACGGCCACCGGCGGCACGGACAAAGCCATCCAGTGCGGCGACCTGGTACAGCGTCAGTGCATAGGCTTCATCGGGCGTGATGGCATGTGCGGTGCGACCGAAATTCTCGCGGTCCGCATGCGACGGGTGCGCGCCGATGGCCACGCCGTGCGCGAGGCACAGCGCGACGCTGCGCTGCATGGTCGCCGGCGACCCGGCGTGGAAGCCGCAGGCGATGCTGGCCGAACTGATGGAGGGAACGATCGCGGCGTCGTCGCCGCAGTCTTCGCCCAGATCGCAATTGAAGTCGATGGTGCGCATGGCCGCGAGCCTACCTCAGGCCTGCAGGCGCTGCGCAATGGCGATGCGCAAGCGTGCAAGGCGATGCGCATGTTCGCGGGCCAGCGAACGCGCCTGTTCGCGCGTGACCGGCTCGAAATGCACCGGTTCGCCGGGGCGCAGTTGTGCGGCCCGTCCCAGGTCGCAGGCGATCACGTGGCCCAGTCGCGGATAGCCGCCGACGGTCTGCGCGTCGGCCAGCAGCAGGATCGGCTGCCCGTCGGGGGGCAGTTGCAGCGTGCCGACGGCGACCGGCTCGGAGACGCCATGGCCAGCGCCCGCGACGAGGACGGCCCCGGTCAGCCGCAGGCCCTGCCGGTTGCTGTCGGCATGCGTCCGCCAGCCTTGCGCCGACAACGCGGATGCGACGGGATCGGAGGACGGCACATAGCGCAGGACATGGCGGTCCGCCATCCACGGATCGTCCACATCGATCCACCACGCGGGAAACGCGGGTGCTTGCGCGCGTAAACGTATGCTGCCGCCATCGCCGATCGGCAGCCGGTCGCCAGCGCTGAGCGTACGACCATCCTCGCCGCCGAAGCCGCCGCGCAGATCCGTGCTGCGGCTGCCCAGGACCAGGGAGGTGTCGATGCCGCCGGCCACGGAGAGCCAGGCACGCAATCCGCCGCGCACGGCACCCAGTTTCAGCTCTCCCGCGGGCAGGTCCAGCGGTCGACCCATCGGCAACGGAACGTCGTTCCACCATGCGGTCAGCGCGGCACCGGTCAGCGCGATGCGGCAAGCGCGCGACAGTCGCAGTCGCGGTCCCTGCAGCGCGATCTCCAGTCCGGCATCGCCCTCATCATTGCCGACCAGCCGGTTCGCCATCGCCAGCGCGGCCGGATCCATCGCGCCCGCGCGCGCCACGCCCAGATGCCGCATGCCATGACGACCTTGATCCTGTACGGTCGTCTGCACGCCTGGCGACAGCACCTGCCAGACGCTCACGGCGAGGCCGCCATGCGACGGAAGGTGGCCTCATCGATCGGCACGAAGCGCACGCGATCGCCGGGCTGCAGCAGCGCGGGTTGCGCGCGCGCGGCATCGAACAGCACATGCGGTGTACGCCCCAGCAATCGCCATCCCCCCGGGCTTTCACGTGGATAGATGCCCGTCTGCGCGCCGCCGACCGCGACCGAACCCGCCGGCACCCGTGTGCGCGGCGTGGCCAGGCGTGGCAGCGCCAGCACAGGATCCAGTCCGAGCAGATAGGGGAAGCCGGGGGCGAAGCCGATCATCGCGACCGTGTAGACCGTTGCGCTGTGGCGCGCGACCAGTGCGTCGGCGTCCATGCCGAGCTCCTGCGCCGCATCGACGAGGTCCTCGCCGTACTCGCCGCCGTAGCACACGGGAATCTCGTGCAGGCTGCCGTCGTCAGTGGAGCGCGATGATCGGTCCGAAAGCAGGGCGGCTACGAGGTCGGCGACCACGGCGTGGGGATCGTCGCCGGCGACGCGGTCGACATCGAAGAACACCGCGAGGCTGGCGTAAGCCGGCACCAGATCGCGCAGCCAGGGAGGCGAGCCGTCGCGCAGCCGTGCCGCCAACCAGTGCACCTCGGCGTTGAGCTCCACATCGATGCGCTCGCCCAGGCGCACCAGCAGGCCATCGTCGGCGAGCGGTTCGAACCGCGGTGTGCTCATGCCAGGCGCTGGCGCCAGCGTTCGATTTCGGTCGCCAGTTGGTCCGGCGCATGCCGGACCGCGCTGCCATTGCCCCACACCGGGCCCGGCCACGCCGCGTCGCCGCCGTGGCGCCCGACCAGATGGACATGCAACTGGCGCACGATGTTGCCGAGCGCGCCGATGTTGAGCTTCTCCACGCCGGGCTGCGCACGGATCAGCTGGCCGGCCTGGTTGATCTCGGCCAGCAGCAGGCGTTGCTGCCCGCCATCCAGGTCCAGCCATTCGCTGACGGCGTTCACGCGAGGCACCAGCACCAGCCAGGGATAGCGCGTGTCGTCCATCAGCCGCACCTGCGACAGCGGGCCATCGGCGATGAAGGCGCTGTCGGTGGCGAGGCGCGGGTCGAGCAGGAAATCGGTCATGCGAGGTTCCGGGTGAAGAAATCCAGCGTACGTTCACGCGCCAGCCGCGCGCTCGAAGGTTCGTAGTCCGCGCGCAGGTCGCAGTTGAAGCCGTGCCCGGCAGGATAGGTGAACAGGTCCATCTGCGGGAGCCTGTCGCGATGCGCCTGCACCATGTCCGGCGGGATCGATGCGTCCTGTTCGCCGAAATGGAACATCACCGGCGCCCGCGGCGCTTCATCCAGGAACGGCAGGTTGCGCGCGCCGTAGTAGCTCGCCGAGGGCAGTCCCAGCCGCAGTGCCGCGAGCAGGGCGACGGTGCCGCCCCAGCAGTAGCCGACCGTACCCACCGGGCGATGCGCCGCCAGCGCATCGGCCGCCGCGCGGGTGATGTCGGTGGCGCGCTCCAGGCCCACGGCGTCTCTCAAGGCGCGCCCGCGTTCGACGCCCTCGGCGTCGTAGCCCAGTTCCACGCCGGGTTCGATCACATCGAAGTAGGACGGCGCCAGGACGGCATAGCCCTCGAGTGCGAAGCTCTCCGCTACGCTGCGGATATGCGCGTTGACGCCGAAGATCTCCTGCACGAGGACCAGCGCGCCGCGCGGCGTCCGGGACGGGTCCGCGCGCCAGGCGGCGATTCGCCCGTGCGGCGTGTCGAGGTGGGTCCACTGGCCCATACGGGATCCTCAGGCGGAATGGCATGAAGTGTAGGCGCAACCGGCTCACCGGGCTGCGGAGCCGCCGCAGCGCCGGATCCGATGGCGACGGCGGCTATGGAGCGCCGGTGGAAACACGGACGAAGCTGCCCACGCGGCCGGTCTACATGGAGCAGACACCCTCCGCGGAGGAGCAGCCGGGCATCGGAGGCTGAACGGTCCGGCCGGGCCCGATGGAGCCGGGCGGCTATAATCCGCGCCCCGTACACGCCGCCGCCGTACCGTCTCCATGTCCCTGCAGAACCCCAAAGTCGGCTTCGTCAGCCTCGGCTGCCCGAAGGCCCTGGTCGATTCCGAGCGCATCCTCACCCAGCTGCGCGTGGAGGGGTACGACATCGTGCCGACCTACGATGCGGCCGACGTGGTGGTGGTGAACACCTGCGGCTTCATCGATTCGGCCGTGGCCGAATCGCTGGACGCCATCGGCGAGGCGATGAACGCGAACGGCAAGGTCATCGTCACCGGCTGCCTGGGCAAGCGCCCGGAACAGATCCGCGAGCAGTACCCCGACGTGCTGGCGATCAGCGGCCCGCAGGACTACCAGAGCGTGATGGAAGCGCTGCACGAAGCGCTGCCGCCGAAGCACGATCCCTTCGTCGACCTGGTGCCGGACTACGGCATCAAGCTGACCCCGCGCCACTACGCCTATCTGAAGATTTCCGAAGGCTGCAACCACCGCTGCAGCTTCTGCATCATTCCGTCGATGCGCGGCGACCTGGTCTCGCGTCCGGTCGATGACGTGCTGCGCGAGGCCGAGCGGCTGGTGCGCGGCGGCGTGAAGGAACTGCTGGTGGTCTCGCAGGACACGTCGGCCTACGGCGTGGACGTGAAGTACGCCGAACGCGAATGGCGCGGCAAGGCCTACCAGACCCGTATGAAGGCGCTGTGCGAAGGACTGGGCGAACTCGATGCCTGGGTGCGCCTGCACTACGTCTATCCGTATCCGCATGTCGACGACATCGTGCCGCTGATGGCGGAGAACAAGGTGCTGCCGTATCTCGACATCCCGTTCCAGCACGCCAGCCCGCGGATCCTGAAGCTGATGAAGCGGCCGGGTGCGGTCGACAAGACACTGGAGCGCGTGAAGCGCTGGCGTTCGATCTGTCCCGACATCACCCTTCGCTCGACCTTCATCGTGGGTTTCCCCGGTGAGACCGACCAGGAGTTCGAAGAACTGCTGCAGTTCCTCGACGAAGCGCAGCTCGACCGCGTCGGCGCGTTCGCCTATTCGCCGGTCGAAGGTGCCGAGGCCAACCTGCTGCCCAACTCCGTGCCGGAAGCGGTCAAGCAGGAACGCCTGGCGCGCTTCATGGAGAAGCAGGCGGAGATTTCCGCCGCGCGGCTGGAAGCGAAGATCGGCACGGTGCAGCAGTGCCTGGTCGACCTGATCGAGGACGATATCGCCGTAGCGCGTTCCAAGGCGGATGCGCCGGAGATCGACGGCCTGGTGCACATCCAGAACGGCGGTGAACTGGGCCTGCGCGTCGGCCAGTTCGTCGACGTGGAGATCACCGAAAGCGACGAGCACGACCTGATCGGCGATGCCATCGTGGCAAGGGATGGCATGCCGCTCGACATCAAGGTGCTGTGACCGCGTCGCCGGATGCGCTCAGCGCCGGTAATGACCGGCGTCGTTTCGTCGCGCCACTACGCGGGCAGGTGGGTGCCGTGTGTTTCCGGCATCCGCTGTTTGATGGATACGGCGAGTATCTGGATCTGGTGACGGCCGAACGGTGGCCGGAGATCGAATCCCTGAATGCCCGGATGCAGGCGTCCGGCCCCCGATTCGTACCGCAGGCTGCGACCCTGCTCGCCGACGGCCTGCACTACGAAGCGCGTATTGCGCAGGGCCACATCGCCACGCGAACCGAGAACTGGCACGACCTGTTCAACGCGATGGTCTGGATGCGTCACCCAGACCTCAAGCACGCCCTCAATAAACAGCAGTGCCGGCAGATCGAACGGATGGGCACGCGTGAGCGCAGTCCTGCGCAGCAGGCGCTGACGCAGTTCGACGAAAGCGGCGTCATCGTGCAGGTGCGCGACAGGGCGCTGCTGGACCTGTGGGACCGGCATGACTGGACGGCACTGTTCTATGCGAACGCCGGTCGCTGGCGCGATGGCGGCATCAGCGTCGCGGCCGTGGTCGGGCATGCGCTGATGGAGCAGATGCTGGTGCCGGGGCGACGGTTGGTCGGCAAGTGCCTGGTGGTGCTGGGCGACCCGGTCGACAGCGTCGCACGCGCGGTCGAGTCGATCGTGGCAGGGACGAGTCTCGTCACGCCGACGGAACTGCGTCCGTTGCCACTGTCCGGCATTCCCGGGTGGCATGCGGAACAGGGTGAGGCGTTTTACGCGGAGGCGGACTACTTCCGGCCGCTGCGCGAGGGTCGCGTTTACCCGCAGCCGCTGTGAGGATCAGCCGGCGTAGCCGACATCCACCAGTACGAACTGCGTGAGGCCGCCGGGCAGCTCCACGGCGAACTCATCGTCGATGCGCTTCTTCAGCAACGCGCGGGCCATGGGCGAGTCGATGCTGATCCAGCCGCGCGCCGCGTCGGTCTCGTCGGGGCCGACGATGCGGTAACGCGAGGTTTCGCCGCTGGCGACATTCTCCAGTTCGACCGTGGCGCCGAAGAACACCGCGTCCGGATCGCTGGGTGCGGTATCGACCACGCGCAGCACTTCCAGCCGCTTGCTCAGATAGCGCACGCGGCGGTCGATCTCGCCGAGTTGCTTCTTGCGGTAGGTGTACTCCGCGTTCTCTGAGCGGTCGCCTTCGGCCGCGGCGGCGGCCAGTGCCTTCACCACCTCGGGACGGCGTACGCGCCACAGGTCGTCCAGTTCCGCCTTCAGACGGTCGTGGCCTTCGCGGGTGATCAGGGCGGTGCTTTTCTCGCCGGGCGGGCGCCAACGGGACATCAGTCGTTTCCGGTGTCGTCGAGTGCGCGACGCAGCGTGCGGCCGCGAGGGTCCTCGACCGGCTCGATGCAGCTGCCGATGGTCAGCACCAGCAGGTCGTCGTCGTGGATCGCGAACTCCAGCGGTTGCGCCGGTACGTCGTCGGGCGTGAGCTGTACGCAGGTGCCATTCCAGGTCACGGACCAGCGTCCGTGGCGCACGGGTGTCGCCTGCAGGTCGTCCTGACAATGCAGCTGCAGCGCATAGTGTCCGTCAGCACTCAGGGACAGCAGCGCATCCTGGGATGCGCAGACGCGGTCCGTTACGGTGCCGAAGAACTGGCCAGCGAAGGTCGCGGGCGTCGGATTGGCGGCAGCGGCGGCAAGCGGCATCGAGCAGACCGAGAGAGCGGACAGCCACTTCATCCGTGTGATCAACGGCGTCCGCCGAAGATGCTGCCCAGGATGCCGCGCACGATCTGGTTGCCCAGCTTGGTGCCGACCGTGCGCGTGGTCTGCTTGGCCATCGTCTCGATCATGCCCTGGCGGCGCTTGGTACCGAACACCGCGTCCTTCACCGCCTGGCCGAAGCCGCCGGCATCGGGATCATCCTTTTCCGTCTTCGCGGCCGGCGCGTTGGCAGCCTGCACGGCCGTCTCGGCGCGCTTGGCCAGCATCTCCGCCGCCGATTCGCGGTTCACCGCCGTGTCGTACTTGCCGCCCACCGGGCTGTTGTTGCGCACCTGCTGCCGCTCGGCCTCGTTGATCGCGCCCATCCGGCAGCGCGGCGGCGACACCAGCGTCTGCTGCACCGGCGAGGGAATGCCCTTGTCCTGCAGCGTCGACACCAGCGCCTCGCCGGTACCCAGCGTGGAAATGGCCTGCGCCACGTCCAGTTTCGGGTTCGGTACGAAGGTCTGCGCGGCGGTCTTCACCGCCTTCTGGTCGCGCGGAGTGAACGCGCGCAGCGCGTGCTGCACGCGGTTGCCCAGCTGGCCGAGGATGTTGTCGGGCACGTCATCTGGGAACTGCGAGCAGAAGTACACACCGACGCCCTTGGAGCGGATCAGGCGCACCACCTGTTCGATACGCTGCTGCAGGGCGGGTGGCGCGTCGTCGAACAGCAGGTGCGCCTCGTCGAACACGAACACCAGCTTGGGCTTGTCCAGGTCGCCGACTTCCGGCAGCGTCTCGAACAGTTCCGACAACAGCCACAGCAGGAAGCTGGAGTACAGGCGTGGCTTCAGGATCAACTGGTCGGCCGCCAGGATGCCGATGACGCCGCGGCCATCGGTGTTCGTGCGCATCAGGTCGGTCAGTTCCAGCGCCGGTTCGCCGAAGAACATCTCGCCGCCTTCCTGCTCCAGCCGCAGCAACGCGCGCTGGATGGCGCCCACCGACTGCGTGCTGACCAGGCCGTAGCTGGTGGAAATGTCCTTGCGCTCGGCGGCGACCAGGCCCAGCAGCGCGCGCAGGTCTTCCAGGTCGAGCAGCAGCAGGCCGCGGTCGTCGGCGAGCTTGAACACGATGTCCAGCACGCCGCTCTGGGTGTCGTTCAATTCCAGGATGCGCGAGAGCAGGGTAGGGCCCATCTCGCTGACAGTGGTGCGGACCGGATGGCCGAGCTTGCCGTACAGGTCCCAGAACACCACCGGGCTGGCGATCGGCGCGTAGTCGGCGATGCCGATGTCCTTCGCCCGCTGCATGACGCGCTCGCTGCCGTCGCCGGCTGCGGCCAGGCCGGCCACGTCACCCTTCACGTCGGCCATGAACACGGGCACGCCCATGCGCGAGAAGCCTTCGGCCAGGGTCATCAGCGTCACCGTCTTGCCGGTGCCGGTAGCGCCGGCCACCAGGCCATGACGGTTGCCGAACTTCGGCAGCAGCGTGACCGGGATATCGTCCGTGATGCCCTTGCCCAGCAGGATCGGATCCATGTGCAACCTCGCGTGGTGATGGCGGGATTCTAGCCGCTGGAAACCGCCTCCGGGATAAAGACCCGGGACGTCCGGCCTTGCCCGGGGCGCGCGGGCAGGGCTACCCTCCCGGCTCACACTCTGGATGCATACCTGATGTCGTTTGCGGTTCCTGCCTGTCTGCGCCACTGGCCCGTCGTGGTCGCCCTGTCCCTGCTGTTGGTATCGCCGGTGTCGCTGGCCCAACGCGTGTCCGCACGCGATCGCGCGGCCGCAGAAGCGCTGGAACAGCGCATGGCCGCCGCCGAGAAGCGTTACCGCGATGGCCTGGTGCTGGTCGCCAACAGCGATCCGCGTGGCGCGACCGAAAGCGATGCGGCGCTGGAAGACATGGAAGACGTGCTGGCCGCCTGCGTGCAGCAGCGCGGCTGCCAGGTGCCCACCTTGCTGGCAACGTACAAGCGCCTGCTGAAGGGTAATGCCGATGCGCAGGGCGAAGACGACGAAGGCGAGGGCGAGACCATCGATGCCCTTGACGACGGGACCGATCATGCGGTCCCCGGCAGCGCTGCGATCCCGGAGACGGCGCGCACTGCCGCGCTGCTGAACGACCAGCGGCACGCCTTCGACCGCATGGTGGAGTACAACCCGGCGATCCAGGCCGGCATCCGTCGCTGGCTGACCGACATGCGCCCGGCGCTGATCGACAGCTACGAGAACTACCAGAACATGCGATCCGAGCTGTATCCGGCCTGGGAGCGCAGCGGTCTGCCGGAAGCCTTGCTGTTCGGCATCATGGCGAAGGAATCCAACGGACGCGTGCATTCCACTTCGCGCGCCGGCGCGGCGGGACCGATGCAGTTCATGTTCCACACCGGCGTCCGCTTCGGCCTGGGACGCGATGCGAGCGGCTTCGACACGCGCTACGACCCGTACGCCTCGGGCCAGGCGAGCGCCGAGTACATGAACGAGCGCATGCGCGGCCTCAACAACAACATCGAGCTGGCACTGGCCGCCTACAACGGCGGCGAAGGCCGCGCCGCACGCGTGTACCGCGAGAACAGCGGCCTCGGTTTCTGGGACGACGTGGTCTACAGCCAGTTCCCCGGCGAGACGCGCGACTACGTGCCGATGGTGATCGCGGCGGCCTGGTTGTTCCTGCACCCGCGCCAGTACGGGCTGGAGTTCCCCAAGGTCAACGCGCAGCCGGCGTCGCTCAAGCTGGCGCGCGACGCGTCGATCTACGAGCTGACCATCTGCCTGGGCAATGGCGGCACGCGCGAGGGCTACATGCGCACGCTGCGCAACCTCAATCCGCGCTACCAGCCGGAAGCCTGGATCCCGGCCGGCACCACGCTCAAGGCCAATGCGCGCATCGCCGGCTTGTACACGCGCCACTGCGTGAATGGACCGCGTGCGGAACTGGCGCGCACGCTGGTGAGCGCCGATCCCGCCGCCGCCATCCGGCGTGCTTCGCGCTCGGGCAGCGTCGCCGTGGGCGACGTGACGCCGGTCGCCGGCGTGCCGACCACGGTCGCCTCCGGCGAACCCCAGCCCGCGGAACCGAAAGCCAAGCAGGCACGTGATTACCGGGTGGCGAAGGGCGACACGCTGGGCCGCATCTCGCAGCGGTTCCAGTGCGACCTGAAGAAGTTGGCGCAGGCCAACAAGCTGAAGGCGCCTGCGTACTCGGTGCGGCCGGGCCAGGAACTGAAGCTGGAGAGCTGCAGGAAGTAGCGTGCGCCATGCGCACGACTGATGTCGGCCTGCTTGAGGTCGTGCGCGCGGCGCACGCTACGTTCGCGGGTGTCCAGCGTGTCGATGTGGCAGATGGCGTGGCGGTTCCGTTCGTGCCTGTCCATGGGATGTCGCGCGGGACCGGTAATGAGGAGCCGTCGGCCGTAGCGTGCGCCATGCGCACGACCGCGCGATGTCGGCCTGCTTGAGGTCGTGCGCACAGCGCACGCTACGGTTCGCCTGAATCGAGGGCTTCCATGTCTTGGGTGGCTCGCCAGTCCGGAGGATAGGTGCCCGTGCGGACGTGCCGGTCGATACTCGAATAGGGCCACGACGCGGGTGCGTCCGCATGGCCATGCTTGACCGGATTGAAGTGGATGTAGTCCATATGCCGGCGCAGGTCATCGGGGTCGCGGATCAGATGTTCCCAGTAGCGTCGCTGCCATAACCCGCTTTCGCGACGCGCGACCATCGCGCAGGTGCGTGCCATCGGCGGAAGCCCGGCCAGTTGGGATGTCCTGCGCTTGATGATCGACCAGCGTCGTGGATAGTCGGTATCGCCTTCCGGAAGCGTCCAGAGCACATGAAGGTGGTCCGGCAGCAGGACCCAGGCCGGCATCGAGAACGGCAGTGCTTGCCTGACCTCCCGCATCGCCGTGCCGAAGGCCGAGATCACGCGCGGGTCTGTCAGCAGGGGACGCCGTCGTGCGGCGACGACCGTGAAGAACCAGGTTGCGCCTGGCGTGAATACGCGTCGGAAACTCGCCATCCTTGGCTGCCTGTCGGAGAGAACAGGTGGTCATGATGCGGTCCATCGAGCATCGGTGCCATTAACAATGCGCTCGGGATCGCGGGTGGGACAAAGCGATTGGCGGAGATGCATCGTGCAGTCGTGCGCACGGAGCACGCTACGATCGTGACGGAACGCCCCACGTAGCGTGCGCTGCGCGCACGACTATGGGATGCCTGGAGGGCTCGTGCACGTGTGATGCATCGTGCGGTCGTGCGCATGGCGCACGCTACCCGTTATCGTAGCCGGGCGAGCGCCTGTCCCAGCCGGACCGGAGATTCCGCCTTCAACTCCGGCGCCATCTCTGCCACGCCCGGCGGCAGCAGCACGATGACCGTCGATCCGTAATTGAAGCGGGCCATCTCCGCGAATCGCTCCAGCGTGATGCCCTTGCCGCGGTAGTCCTTGCGGGTGATCGCGGTGCCGTAGGCGGGAATCTCTTCGCCGCTCCACACGGTTTCCACGCCGGACACGAGCAGCGCACCGACCATCACCGACACCATCGGGCCGAAATCGGTGTCGAAGTGGCAGACCAGGCGCTCGTTGCGGGCGAACAGGCGCGGCACGTTCGCCACGGCGTCGGTGCCCACGCTGAAGAGACGGCCGGGCACGTGCACGGTTTCGCGCAGCGTACCGGTCCACGGCATGTGCACGCGGTGGTAGTCGCGCGGCGACAGGTAGACGGTGGCGAACAGGCCGTTGCGGAACGGCTCCGCCGCCGCCGCATCGCCCAGCAGCTCGGCCGCGGTGAACGACTGGCCCTTGGCCTGGAAGATGCGGCCGTCCTCGATCGGGCCGCACTGGCTGATATGGCCGTCGGCCGGCATCAGCAGCGCGCGCGGATCCGCGTCGGCGACGCGCGCGCCCGGCTTCAGCGCGCGGGTGAAGAAGGCATTGAAGCTGGGGTAGGAACGCGGATCGGGATTCGCGGCCTCGCCGAGGTCGACGTTGAATTTCTTCGTCACCGTATCGATCAGCCAGCGGCTGGTGCCCGGCGAGGTGGAATACGCCAGCCGGCGCGCCAGCGACGACAGGAAACGGTGCGGCAGGACGTAGGTCAGCGAGGTCAGCAGGCTCATTTCGTCGACGCCTCGGTCAGCGCGCGCATGTCGGCGGCGATCGCCTTGGGCTGGAAGGGCGGGCGGATCAGGCCGGCCAGGCGGCCCTGCGGGTCCAGCACGCCGATCGCCGAGGAGTGGTCCATGCTGTAGTCGTTCGGATTCTGATCGAAGCCGTCGCCCGGCACCTTCATGAAGACGAAGCCCAGCGACTTGGCGAAGTTCTCCAGCGTCGGCACGTCGGCTGTGGCCGCCATCGTGTCGGGATGGAAAGCGTGGGCGTACTCGCCGATGCGGGTCGGCGTGTCGCGCTCGGGATCGACCGACACGAACAGCACGCGCGGGCGGGTGGAGTCGGGCAGGTCCTTCCACTGCGCCTGGGCCTGCGCCAGTTCGGCCAGCGTGGTCGGGCAGACGTCCGGGCAGAAGGTGAAGCCGAGGAAGACCAGCGTCCAGTGGCCTTTCAGTTCGCCATCGGCGAGCTGGGTGCCGTCGGACTGGCGCAGCGAGAACGGCGGCAGCGGGCGCGCCTGCGGGAACAGGGTGACGGTCTGCGTGGGCGGCCACACGGTGGCGGGCGTGACCGGGCCGAAGAACGTCTGCGCGGCCAGCAGGCCCAGGCCGGCGGCCAGCGCCAGGACGAGGATGAGGCCGATCTTCTTGTTGAACATGCGCTTGGGATTCCCACGAACGAGGGGCGCGGCCGGTGGGCCGGGGCCGCATGGGCGCGGCACGAAGGCGGCCATGATACCGGGGCAGCCCCTATAATCGGCGGCCTTCGCCGTTCCGGCGTCTTCACAAGCCTTGCCATGACCGCCGACGTCGCCGCCGAACTGCACACCATCATCGACCTGATCCGCTACGGCGCCAGCCGGTTCAACGCTGCCGGACTGACCTTCGGCCACAGCTACGACAACGCGCTGGACGAATCGTCGCACCTGGTGCTGCACACGCTGCACCTGCCGCCGGACCTGGGTCCGGCCTACGGCCAGGCACGCGTCACCGGCGCGGAGAAGGCGCAGGTGCTGGCGCTGTTCGAGCGCCGCGTCAACGAGCGCATCCCGGTCGCCTACCTGACCGGCGAGGCCTGGTTCGCCGGCCTGAGCTTCAAGAGCGATGCGCGCGCCCTGGTGCCGCGCTCGCCGATCGCCGAGCTGATCGAAGCCGGCTTCGAGCCCTGGCTGGGCGGCCGCGAGGTCAACCACGCGCTGGACCTGTGCACCGGCTCCGGCTGCATCGCCATCGCGATGGGCCACTACAACCCGGACTGGCAGGTCGACGGCGTCGACATCAGCGACGACGCACTGGCGCTGTCGGCCGAGAACAAGGCGCGCCTGCTGGCCGACAACGTGCAGTTCATCAAGTCGGACCTGTTCGCCGGCCTGACCGGCCGTCACTACGACCTGATCGTCACCAATCCGCCCTACGTCACCAACGACGAGACCGACGCGCTGCCGAAGGAATACTCCTTCGAACCCGAACTCGGCCTGCGAGCCGGCGACGACGGCCTGGACCTGGTGCTGAAGATCCTGCGCGACGCACCGTTGCACCTGAGCCAGGACGGCCTGCTGATCTGCGAGGTCGGCGAGTCCGAGCGCGCGCTGGTCAAGCTGCTGCCGGACGTCGAATTCGCCTGGATCGAGTTCAAGGTCGGGCAGATGGGCATCTTCGCCGTCGAGTGCGCCGAGCTGATCCGCCACAACGCGCACATCACCGAACTCGCCGCCGCCCGAAAATAAGGCCGCACGCGCGTCGCACGGCACCCGCAGCGGTTGCGAACGCAACCGTCGCGGCCGGCGTTGGCGCACTGCACAATAGGGCGGCCGGTATGCGATGCTTCAACGCCCGGCACCGGTGGTTCCACCCGCGGAGCGGCGCTTGAGCAGCAACAGTTTCGGAAAACTCCTCACGGTCACCACGTTCGGCGAATCGCACGGGCCGGCGATCGGCTGCGTGATCGACGGCTGTCCGCCGGGCCTGGAGATCGCGCCCGAGGAGTTCCGCCACGACCTGGAGCGCCGTGCCACCGGCAAGTCGCGGCACACGTCCGCGCGCCGCGAGGCCGACGAGGTCGAGATCCTCAGCGGCGTGTACGAAGGCCGCACCACCGGCACGCCGATCGCGCTGCTGATCCGCAATACCGACCAGCGCAGCAAGGACTACGCCGACATCGCGCGGCAGTTCCGTCCCGGCCATGCCGATTACACCTACTGGCAGAAGTACGGCATCCGCGACCCGCGCGGTGGCGGACGCTCGTCCGCGCGCGAGACCACGATGCGCGTCGCGGCCGGCGTGATCGCCAAGAAGTGGCTGTTGCAGCGCTATGGCGTGACCGTGCGCGGCTACCTGTCGCAGCTGGGGCCGATCACGCCTGAGGGCTTCGCCTGGGGTGCGGTGGAAGACAACCCGTTCTTCTGGCCGCATGCGGCGCAGGTGCCGGCGCTGGAAACCTACATGGACGCGCTGCGCAAGTCGGGCGATTCCATCGGCGCGCGCGTCAATGTCGTCGCCGACGGCGTGCCCGCCGGCTGGGGCGAACCGATCTACGGCAAGCTCGACGGCGACCTCGCCGCCGCGCTGATGAGCATCAATGCGGTGAAGGGCGTGGAGATCGGCGACGGCTTCGCGGCGGTGACCCAGAAGGGCACCGAGCATCGCGACCTGATGACGCCGGACGGCTTCCTATCCAACCATGCCGGCGGCATCCTCGGCGGCATTTCCACCGGGCAGCAGGTCACCGCGTCCATCGTGCTGAAGCCCACCTCCAGCCTGCGCCTGCCGGGCGCGACGGTAGACGTCGACGGCAACACCGTGGACGTCATCACCACCGGCCGCCACGATCCCTGCGTCGGCATCCGCGCCACGCCGATCGCCGAGGCGATGATGGCGCTGGTGCTGATGGACCAGGCGCTGCGCCATCGCGCGCAGTGCGGCGACGTCGGCGACGTGCCGCCGCAGGTTCCCGGTCGAGTCGATGGCTGAGCCGAGGCCGCGCGTCTGGGTGTCGCAGCCACTGTTCGACGACATCGTCGGACGGCTGGCGGCGCACTTCGACGTGCAGTCGACGACCGAGGTCACCGAGTACACGCCGCAGGCCATCGCCGACGCGCTGCGCGACAGTGCGGGTGCGCTGGTGACCCTGAACGAGCGCATCGGCGCGCAGGAAATCGCCGCCGCCTCGCAGCTGCGCGCCATCGCCAACGTCGGCGTGGGCTACAACAATCTTGACGTTGCCGCGCTGACGCAGGCCGGCATCGTCGCCACCAATACGCCGGACGTGCTGACCGAGACGACGGCGGACTTCGGCTTCGCGCTGCTGATGGCGACCGCGCGCCGCATCACCGAGGCCGAGCGCTGGCTGCGCGACGGGCACTGGCAACAGTGGTCGTTCGGCACGCTGCTCGGCGCCGACCTGCACGGCAGCACGCTGGGCATCGTCGGCATGGGCCGGATCGGGCAGGGCATCGCCCGCCGCGCGCGCGGGTTCGACATGCGGGTGCTGTACCACAACCGCAGCCGCCTGCCCGAGGCCGTCGAGCAGGAGTGTGGTGCGGAGCACGCCAGCTTCGACGACGTGTTCGCGCAGGCCGACCACGTGGTGCTGGTGCTGCCGTACTCGCCGCAGGTGCACCATCTGGTCGATGCCGCGGCGCTGGCGAAGATGAAGCCCACCGCCACGCTGGTGAACATCGCCCGCGGCGGCATCGTCGACGAGGTCGCGCTGGCCGACGCGCTGGCGAACGGCCGCCTGGCCGCGGCCGGCCTGGACGTGTACGAAGGCGAACCCGCCGTGCGTCCCGAACTGCTCGCGCTGCACAACGTGGTGCTGACCCCGCATATCGCCAGTGCCAGCCTGGCCACGCGCCGTGCGATGGTCTCGCTGGCGGTGGACAACCTGATCGCCGCGCTCGGCGAAGGTCCGGATGCGGGCCATCCGCCGACGCCGGTCAATCCGGACGCGCTGGCCATCGCTGGCACCATCAAAACCACCACCGCCAAACGACAGGGAGCCTGAGGCACGGCCGCAGGTTCCCCGAACACAGCCTTCTCCTGTCTGCTGTCTTCACTCCTTTCTCGCGAACACCATCTTCCATGAGCAACCAGAACCGTACCTTCAATGTCGCCGTCGTGGGCGCCACCGGCGCCGTCGGCGAAACCATGCTGTCCATCCTCGCCGAGCGCAATTTCCCGATCGGCACGCTCGTCGCGCTGGCCTCCGAACGCTCCGCCGGCAGCAGCGTCGAATTCAACGGTGAGAAGATCACCGTGCAGGACCTGGCCACGTTCGACCCGGCCGGCATCGACATCGCGCTGTTCTCCGCCGGTGGCGGCATCTCCAAGGAGTTCGCGCCGAAGTTCGCGGCCGCGGGCGCCGTGGTCATCGACAACTCCTCGGCCTTCCGCTACGACGCCGACATCCCGCTGGTGGTCAGCGAGGTGAACCCGGAGCAGGTGCAGAACCGCCCGCGCGGCATCATCGCCAACCCGAACTGCTCGACCATGCAGATGCTGGTGGCGCTGGCGCCGATCCACCGCAAGGTCGGCATCGAACGCATCAACGTGGCGACCTACCAGTCGGTCTCGGGTGCGGGTCGCTCGGCATTGGAGGAACTCGGCCGCCAGACCGGCGCGCTGCTGAACTTCCAGGACCCGGATCCGCAGCGCTTTCCGGTGCAGATTGCCTTCAACCTGATCCCGCACATCGACGAGTTCCTCGACAACGGCTTCACCAAGGAAGAGATGAAGCTGGTGTGGGAGACCCGCAAGATCCTCGGCGACGACCGCATCCAGGTGAATCCCACCGCGGTGCGCGTGCCGGTGTTCTACGGCCATTCCGAAGCCGTCGCCATCGAGACGCGCGAGAAGATCACCGCCGCCGACGCGCGCACGCTGCTGGAAGCCGCGCCGGGCATCGAGGTGGTGGACGACCGCGCGCCGGGCGGCTACCCCACGCCGGTCACCCATGCCTCCGGTACCGACGCCGTGTACGTCGGCCGCATCCGCGAGGACCTCTCGCACCCGCGTGGCCTGAACCTGTGGATCGTGTCCGACAACATCCGCAAGGGCGCGGCCCTGAATGCCGTGCAGGTGGCCGAGCTGGTGGCGAAAAACGGCTGAGCCGCTATAGTCGTGGCCGGGAAAACTTGGGGAAGGCCGTGAAACCGAAGCACAGACCTCGGGCGGCAAGACTCCACCTGGCCGGCATGATCGGGCTGGGGCTGGCGTTGCTGAGCAACGCCGCCCTCGCGCTCGGCCTGGGGGAGATCAAGGTCAAATCGCAACCCGGCCAGCCGCTGCTGGCCGAGATTCCGGTCATTTCCAGCGAGCCGGGCGAGCTTGAGCAGCTGCGCGCGCGCCTCGCGTCGCCGGTGACGTTCGAACGCGTCGGCCTGCCGCGACCGCAGGGCCTGGTGAACGAGCTGGATTTCGCGGTCGCGCTCGACGACGCCGGACGCCCGGTCGTGCGCGTCACCAGCCGCACGCCGGTGGACGTTCCCGCCGTGAATTTCCTGATCGAGGTGGATTGGGGGCAGGGCCGGCTGGTGCGCGAGTATTCCGCGCTGGTCAGTGCGCCTGGCACCCTGGCGGCTGCCGAGCAGCCGGTGATCGATGCGCCGGCCGCCGCGCCGACGGACACCATCAGGCGGCCGGTCGAACCCGTGGTCACCCAGCTGCCCGAACCTGCGTCGACACCGCGACCCGCACCGGAGCCGCCAGCGCGCCCCACGCCTGCACCGGCACCCGTGGTGGCGGCAGCACCGACGCCTCCCGTCGCGCCCGACGGCACGCTGGCGCCGGTGCGCCGTGGCCAGTCGCTGTCGCAGATCGCCGCGCCGCTGGCGCGCGAACAGGGCTATACGCTGGACCAGGCGATGGTCGCGCTGCTGCGGGCCAATCCCGAGGCTTTCATCAACGGCAACCTCAATCTGCTGAAGCAGGGCGCGGTGTTGCGCGTGCCGGAGGCGGCGGAAGCGCAGACCATCCTCGAAAGCGAAGCCGCCGCGCTGGTGCGCAGCCAGATCGCCGAGTGGCGCAGCGCGCGCGCGCCGATTCCGCAGCCGGCGGCTGTGGTCGAGCCGGCGGCCACCCCCACGCCAGCCGCGCCGTCGCGCGCGCCGGCAGTGGCGGACGCGCGGCTGGAAATCGCACCCGCGGCCACGAGCACGTCGGGTTCTGGAACGCAGTCCGGCGTCAGCGCCGGCGGTGAGGGCGAGATGTTGGCGAACGAACAGTTGCAGCAGTCGAAGGAAGACCTGGCCGCGCGCGAAGCCGAGGTGCAGGAACTGCGCTCGCAGGTCGCGGACCTGGAGAAGCTGAAGGCGCAGCAGGAGAAGCTGCTGGCCATGAAGGACAGCGACCTGGCCGCCGCGCAGCAGCGGCTGGCGCAGAGCAATGGCAGCGATGGTGGCGTGCCGGTCTGGGCGTGGGCGGGCTTCGGCCTGCTGTTCGTGGGCGCGCTGGCCTGGGGGTTCGCCCAGCGCCGCCAGCGCGTGTCGCCGGCACCGGTGCCGCGCAATCCGGTTTTCGACAAGGCGCCGGCGGACAGTCGTGCCGCGGAGCTCGCCGCCGCGATGCCGCAGGCGACGCCCGAGCCCGAACCCGAGCCGGTGCGCACGCCGAGTCCCGTACTGGAACCGGCCGTCGTCGTGCCGCCCGTGGCAGCACCCAAGCCCGCGCCGAAGGCCGCACCCGCACCGGCGCCGGGACCCACCTGGCATGCGGGCGGCAGCGCCACACCGGCCGCTCCGGTCGCGTCGCCGCAGGCCCCCGCCGGTCGCGATCGCCTGGAACTGGCGGTGGCCTACCTCGATCTCGGCGACGTGGCGACCGCGCGCGACCTGTTGAACGAAGTCGCGGCCGGCAACGATGCGATCGCACGCGATGAAGCCCTGCAGCTGCTGCGCGATATCGGCTGACAGGCAGGGAGCGATGCAGTGACGCGCTACGCGCTGGGCGTCGAGTACGACGGCAGCGGATTCCAGGGCTGGCAACGACTGACCAAGTCCGGCATGCCGGACGACACCACCGTGCAGGCGGCGCTGGAAGGCGCGCTGTCCTCGGTCGCCGATGCGCAGGTGGACACGATCTGCGCCGGGCGCACCGATGCCGGCGTGCACGCGCAGTGCCAGGTGGTGCATTTCGACAGCGACGTCGCGCGTACGCCGCGCAGCTGGCTGCTCGGCGCAACCGCGCGCCTGCCGCCGGCGGTCTGCGTGCGCTGGTGCCAACCGGTCGCCGAGGATTTCCATGCGCGTTTCTCCGCGCGCGCGCGCCGTTATCGCTACACGCTGGTGAACCGGCTGGCGCGCCCGGCACTGGAGCGGCACTACCTGAGCTGGGAGCGGATCCCGCTGGATGCCGATGCCATGCACCGCGCCGCACAGGGGCTGCTGGGCGAGAACGACTTCAGCGCCTTCCGCACCGTCCACTGCCAGGCGCCGCACGCGATGCGCAACCTGCATGCGATCACGGTGACCCGGCAGGGCGAGCGCGTGATCGTCGAGGTGCAGGCCAACGCCTTCCTGCACCACATGGTCCGCAACATCGTCGGCTCGCTGCTGGTCGTGGGACGCGGCGAACGGCCCGAGGGCTGGATCGGCGAACTGCTGGCCGGCCGCGATCGCACCGTGGCCGGACCGACCGCGCCGCCCGACGGCCTGGTCTTCGTCAGTCCGCTGTATCCGGCGGAGTGGGCATTGCCGATCGAAGTGACCTTGCAGGACACGCCAATCCCAGCCGCCACGCCCTCACTGTAGGAGCGGGCCATGCCCGCGATGCTTTTTATCCACCCCAGCCCTGCGGAAAAGCATCGCGGGCATGGCCCGCTCCTACAGCACCAGAAGTGGAGGGCATCGCCCGATCCCTCGCGATCTTCCGAAACCGGCTACGCTTCCGCGACGCCCGACAGGTCCTTCCCGCCATGCATACGCGCATCAAGTTCTGCGGGCTGACCCGCGCCGAGGACGTCCGCCTGGCGGTGGAGCTGGGCGTGGACTACGTGGGCCTGGTGTTCGCGCCGCACAGCCCGCGCCGGCTGCTGCTCGGCCAGGCGCGCATGCTGCGCGACCTGGTACCGGAGGAGATCACGGTGGTCGCGCTGGTGATGGACAACACGCGCAGCGATGTCGAGCACATCGTCGAATCGCTGCAACCGGACCTGCTGCAGTTCCATGGCGGCGAAGACGATGCTTTCGCGACCTCGTTCGGTCGCCCGTACTGGAAGGCGATCGCGATGGGCGGGCAGGACGAGAGCGTCTTCGCCAGCCTCTCGGACTATCCCGGTGCGCACGGGTTCCTGTTCGACGGCCATGCGGCGGGCGAGCAGGGGGGCAGCGGGCAGCGCTTCGACTGGCGACGCATGCCGACCTCCACCGACAGGCCGTTCCTGCTGGCGGGCGGGCTGTCGCCGGAGAACGTCGCCCTGGCCCTGCGCACGGCGCGGCCATGGGGCGTTGACGTGTCCAGCGGCATCGAGAGTGCGCCCGGCGTCAAGGATGCGGACCGGATGCGCCGCTTCGTCGACGCCGTGCGCGAGGCCGACATCCGCGGCTGACGTCAGGCCAGCGTGGCGCGTAGCCAGCCGGCCAGTGCCGCGATACGCGGATCGTCGTTGCCACGCACCGCGCAGAGCGCCCACGTGCCGCCCGTGTCGACGAACCCCCATGGCGCGACCAACCGCCCGCTGTCCAGATCCGCCTGGACCAGTTCGCGCGGCGCGATCGCGACGCCCAGGCCGGCGACGGCCGCTTCCAGCAGGTAAGTCAGGTGGTCGAAGCCGGCACCGAGCCGAAGGGTGGCGGCATCCAGCCCATTGGCGTCGAACCAGCGCGGCCACGCTTGCGGGCGTGACGCGGTATGCAGCACGGCTTCGTCGCTCAGCGCGCTGGCCGATGCGCCCTTCAATTCCGCGAAGCGGGCGTGGCGCGGACTGACGACGGGGCCGATCCGTTCGGGGGCCAGCGGGTGCACGTCCCAGCCGGCCGGCCAGGGCGCTTCGCCCAGCAGCAAGGCCGCATCCAGCCCACTCAACGCCGTATCGAAGCCGCTCTCCTGGGCCGAGAGATGCAGCTTCAGATCGGGCAGATCGGTGGCCAGCGGTTCCAGCCGCGGGATCACCCAGCGCGCCAGCAGGCTGCCGGGACACCCCAGTACCAAGGCGGCAGGACGCCGGTCGCGCTGCAGCGCGGCCCAGCCGGTCTGCAGTGTCGAAAGGGCATCGCCCGCCAGGTCGCGCAGGCGCTGGCCGTCGGCGGTCAGCGCCAGGCCACGCCCGTCGCGGACGAACAGCGGTCGGCCCAGCGCGGTTTCCAGCGTGCGGATATGGCGACTGACGGCGCCGTGTGTGACATGCAGTTCGGCGGCGGCCCTGCTGACGCTGCCCAACCGGGCGGCCGCCTCGAAGGCGCGGAGGGCATTGAGCGGGGGCAGAGGGCGCGACATGGTGTGAGTTTAAGTCACGGGTTGGTGATATTTCATCGATTTCATGGGCGGAACCTGTGCGCTAGAGTGACGGCTCATCCGCTCCCGTACGACCTGCCATGGCTGCCCCCGCCGATTACCACGCCTATCCCGACGCCCGCGGCCACTTCGGCCGGCATGGCGGCCGTTTCGTCGCCGAGACCCTGATCGGGCCGCTGCAGGAGCTGTCGGCCGCCTACGACACCGCGCGGGTCGATCCGGCCTTCATCGCCGCCTTCGACAAGGACCTGAAGCACTACGTCGGCCGGCCCAGCCCGATCTACCACGCCGAACGCCTGAGTCGCGACGTCGGCGGCGCGCAGATCCTGCTCAAGCGCGAAGACCTGAACCACACCGGCGCGCACAAGATCAACAACACCATCGGGCAGGCGCTGCTGGCCAGCCGGATGGGCAAGAAGCGGATCATCGCCGAGACCGGCGCTGGCCAGCACGGCGTCGCCAGCGCCACCGTCGCCACCCGGCTGGGGCTGGAATGCGTGGTCTACATGGGCGCCACCGACATCGAGCGGCAGAAGATCAACGTCTACCGCATGAAGCTGCTCGGCGCGACAGTGGTGCCGGTGACCAGCGGTTCGGCCACGCTGAAGGACGCGCTGAACGAGGCGATGCGCGACTGGGTGACCCACGTGCACGACACGTTCTACATCATCGGCACCGTCGCCGGTCCCGATCCGTATCCGCGCATGGTGCGCGACTTCAACGCCGTGGTCGGCCGCGAGGCGCGCGCGCAGATGCTGGCCGACTACGGCCGCCTGCCGGATGCGATCACCGCCTGTGTCGGCGGCGGCAGCAATGCGATCGGCCTGTTCCATGCCTTTCTCAACGATCCCGGCGTGCGCATCGTCGGCGCGGAAGCGGCGGGCGACGGCATCGAAACCGGGCGCCACGCCTCGTCGCTGTCGGCGGGCCGCATCGGCGTGCTGCACGGCAACCGCACCTACGTGATCTGCGACGACGACGGGCAGATCATCGAAACGCATTCCATCTCTGCCGGCCTGGATTACCCGGGCGTCGGGCCGGAGCATGCGTTCCTGAAGGACAGCGGGCGCGCGGAGTATGTCGGCGTCACCGACGACGAAGCGCTCGCCGCCTTCCATCGCCTGACCCGCACCGAGGGCATCCTGCCGGCGCTGGAATCCAGCCACGCGGTCGCCCAGGCCATCAAGCTGGCGCGCGAACTGCCCAAGGATCAGCTGGTGCTGTGCAACCTGTCCGGTCGTGGCGACAAGGATGTGCATACGATCGCGGCGCGTGAGGGCATTTCGCTCTGACGCCTTTCTCCCTCTCCTTCAAGGGGAGGGCCGGGGAGGGGATGGTGTGTGTTTTCCCGAGCGTGCTGATCATTCCTACCACACCATTCCCACCCAACCCTCCCCTTGAAGGAGAGGGCTCTGAAGCTAGATCTCCTGGACGTTTCCGATGAGCCGTTTCGAACAGAAATTTGCCGAACTGAAATCCACCGGTCGCAAGGCGCTGGTGCCGTTCATCACCGCCGGCGATCCCTCGCTGGAATCCACCGTACCGGTAATGCACGCGCTGGTCGCCGCCGGCGCGGACGTCATCGAACTGGGCGTGCCGTTCTCCGACCCGATGGCGGACGGTCCGGTGATCCAGCGCAGTTCGGAACGCGCGCTGGCGCGCGGTGCCGGCCTGCGCTATTTGCTGGAGGCAGTCGAGGTGTTCCGCCAGCAGGACGACGGCACGCCGATCGTGCTGATGGGCTACCTGAACCCGGTGGAGATCCACGGCCCGGAGCGGTTTGCCCGTGAAGCGGTCGCGGCCGGCGTCGATGGCGTGCTGCTGGTCGATTTGCCGCCCGAAGAGGCCGAAGAGACGCGCGCGGTTTTCAGCCGGGAAGGGCTGGCCCTGATCGCGCTGGCCTCGCCGACGACGTCGCCCGAGCGGCTGCGGATGCTGTGCGAGACCGCGCAGGGCTACCTGTACTACGTCAGCTTCGCCGGCGTGACCGGTGCCTCCGACCGGCTGGACACCAACGCGGCGGGCGAACGGCTGAAGCAATTGCGGGCGGGCTCGCGGGCGCCCGTCGTGGCGGGTTTCGGCATCCGGGACGCCGACAGCGCCCGCGCGATGGCGACCGACGCCGATGGCGTCGTGGTGGGCAGCGCGCTGGTGGCGGCGCTCGCCGAGGCCGTCGATGCGCCAGCCACGGCGGCGGCCTTCCTGGCGCCGCTGCGGGCGGCGCTGGACGGATGAACCACCGTACGGCTGTGCACGGACGACTGAGCTAAACTGCCGCGCTCAACCATAAGGCCCCTCCCGGGGCAGGCAGCAAGACCACGCATGAGCTGGCTCAGCAAACTGATGCCGTCGGGCATCCGCACCGAGGGCAACGCGGGCAAGAGCAAACGCAGCGTCCCCGAGGGGCTGTGGGAAAAATGCGACCGCTGCGGCGCGGTGCTGTACCGGCCGGAGCTGGAGGAAAACCTGGAGGTCTGCCCGAAGTGCAGCTTCCACATGCCGATCCGCGCCCGCGCGCGCCTGGCGGCGCTGTTCGACCCGGGCAGTACCCGCGAGATCGGCGCCGCGCTGGGCCCGACCGACGTGCTGAAGTTCAAGGACCAGAAGAAGTACGCCGACCGCATCAAGGCCGCGCAGAAGAGCACCGGCGAGCGCGACGCGCTGATCACGCTGCAGGGCACGCTGAAGGGCCGCGACCTGGTCGCCAGTTCCTTCGACTTCGCCTACATGGGCGGCTCGATGGGCTCGGTGGTCGGCGAACGCTTCTCGCTGGGTGCGGAGAAGGCGCTGGAGATCGGTTCCCCCTTCGTATGCTTCTCCGCCAGCGGCGGCGCGCGCATGCAGGAAAGCCTGTTCTCGCTGATGCAGATGGCCAAGACTTCGGCGGCCCTGGGTCGCCTGCGCGAAGCCGGCCTGCCGTACATCTCGGTGATGACGCACCCGACCACCGGCGGCGTGTCGGCCAGCTTCGCCATGCTGGGCGACATCAACCTGGCCGAGCCGGAAGCGCTGATCGGCTTCGCTGGCCCGCGCGTGATCGAACAGACCGTGCGCGAGACGCTGCCGGAAGGTTTCCAGCGCTCGGAGTTCCTGCTGGCGCACGGCGCGGTCGACCAGATCTGCGACCGCCGCGAGATGCGTGACCGGCTGGCCGACCTGCTGGCGTTGATGATGCGACAGTCCAAGCCCGAGGACAGCGAACTGGTGACCGCATGAGCCGCACGTATTTCGGTACCGATGGCATCCGTGGCCGCGTCGGCACCAGCCCGATTTCCGCCGATTTCGTGCTCCGTCTCGGCAATGCGCTGGGTCGCGTGCTGTGCGAGAACGGCAGCGGTGCCCGCCCGGTGGTGGTGATCGGCAAGGACACGCGCATCTCCGGCTACATGTTCGAGGCCGCGCTGGAAGCGGGCCTGGTCGCCGCCGGCGCCGACGTGCAGCTGATGGGTCCGATGCCCACGCCCGCCGTCGCGTTCCTGACCCGCACGCTCGGCGCCGATGCCGGCATCGTGATCAGCGCGTCGCACAACCCGCATTACGACAACGGCATCAAGTTCTTCTCCGCCGAAGGCGAAAAACTAGACGACGCCACCGAAGCGGCCATCGAGGCTGCGCTGGATGGCGATTTCGTCACCGTGGAATCGGAGAAGCTCGGCAAGGCGATCCGCACGCGCGACGCGGTCGGCCGCTACATGGAATTCTGCAAGGCCAGCGTGCCGCGCCGCTTCGACCTGAAGGGATTGAAGCTGGTGCTGGACTGCGCGCATGGCGCGACGTACCACATCGCGCCGCTGCTGTTCCGCGAACTGGGTGCGGACGTGATCACCATCGGCGTGGAGCCGAACGGCATCAACATCAACGACGGTGTGGGGTCCATGCACATCGACAGCCTGGCCGCGAAAGTCCGCGAGACCGGCGCGCACCTGGGCATCGCCTTCGACGGCGACGGCGACCGCGTGCTGATGGCGGACGGGCAGGGCACGCCGGTGGACGGCGACCAGTTGATCTACCTGCTGGCCCGCGACTGGCAGGCGAGCGGGCGGCTGCGTGGCCCGGTGGTGGGCACGCTGATGACCAACTACGGCCTGGAGCGCGCGCTGGGCAAGCTCGAGATCCCGTTCGTCCGCACCAAGGTCGGCGACCGCTACGTGCATCAGGCGCTGGTCGAGGGCAATGCGGTGCTCGGCGGCGAAGCCTCGGGCCACCTGCTGTGCCTGGACCGCACGACCACCGGCGACGCGATCATTGCCGCGCTGCAGGTGCTGGAAGCGTTGAAACGCCGCAAGGTGACGCTGCGCGACGCGCTGGACGGCCTGTCGATGCTGCCGCAGAAGACCATCAACGTGAAGCTGTCCAATGGCGCCCGGCCGACCGAGGCCGCCAGCGTACAGGCGGCCCTGGCGCAGGCGCAGGCCGCGGTGTCCGGCCGTGGGCGCGCGTTCCTGCGTCCCTCCGGCACCGAGCCGGTGGTACGTGTCACCGTGGAAGCCGACGACGACGCCCTGGTCAGGAGCACGCTGGAAACACTGGCCGAGGCCGTGCGCGCCGCCGCCGTGGCTTGAGCCGGATCAATGAACCTCCGGCGCGGCGCTGGTCTGATGGCCTGCCGCGCCTTTTCCATGTTGGAGCAGACTGCATGAGTGCCCGTATCCCCACGCTGGACATCACCCGTTTCGATACCGACCGCGAGGCGTTCGTCGCCGAATTGGGCGCGGCGTACCGCGAATGGGGCTTCGCCGGCATCCGCAACCACGGCATCCCGCAGGCGCAGATCGATGCCGCCTACGACGTGTTCAAGCGTTTCTTCGCGCTGCCAGACGACGCCAAGAAGCGCTATCACGTGCCCGGCAGTGGCGGCGCGCGCGGCTATACCGCGTTCGGTGTCGAAACCGCGAAGGACTCCAAGCATTTCGACCTCAAGGAGTTCTGGCATATCGGCCGCGAGATCCCGGACGATTCCAAGTACCGCGACGTGATGCCGCCGAACCTGTGGCCGGACGAGGTGCCCGGTTTTCGCGAGCATGGCTACGGCCTTTACGAGGCACTGGACCAGTTGGGCTCGCGCGTGCTGTCGGCGCTGGCGCTGCACATCGGCCTGCCGGAGACCTATTTCGCCGACAAGACCGATTCCGGCAACTCGATCCTGCGGCCGATCCACTACCCGCCGATCACCGCCGACGACATCCCGAACGTGCGCGCCGGCGCGCACGAGGACATCAACCTGATCACGCTGCTGGTGGGCGCCAGCGCCGCCGGCCTGGAAGTGCGGTCGAAGCAGGGCGAGTGGGTGCCATTCACCTCGGACGCCGACACCATCGTGGTCAACATCGGCGACATGCTGCAGCGCCTGACCAACCACGTGTATCCGTCGACCACGCACCGGGTGACCAACCCGCCGGGCGAACAGGCACGCCAGCCGCGCTATTCGGTGCCGTTCTTCCTGCACCCGAACCCGGACTTCCTGATCGACGTGCTGCCCTCCACGATCACGGCGGATAATCCTAAGCGCTACCCCGAACCGATCACCGCGCAGGGCTACCTGGAAGAGCGTCTGCGCGAGATCAAGCTGAAATAACCGCTGCCTCTGTCTGTAGACACGGGCACGACGAGATTTACGGCGGGATCAAGGGAGAAGCATCGCGCCCAAGTGGCGCTCCTACAGAATCCAGGTTGTTTGTAGGAGCGGGCCATGCCCGCGATGCTTTCCTTCTTCAATCCAGCGGCCGCACCTTGCGCGAGTTGCGCGCCATCATCCCCAGCGCCACGCGGTGCGGCAGCAGTTTCACGATGGCGTGCATGAGCCGGTAGCGCCAGCCGGGCACCACCAGTACCTCGCCGCGTTCGCTGCCGTCGATGCCGGCGCGCGCCACATCCGCGGCCTGCAGCCACATCGTCGGCGACACCCGCATCCGTGCGCGGGTGCCGGTGACGTCGTGGAATTCCGAATAGGTGAAGCCCGGGCACAGCGCGGTGGCGTGCACGCCGCGATCCGCATTCTCCAGCGACAGGGCTTCGCTGAACTTCAGCAGGAAGCTCTTGGCGGGCGCGTACAGCGTCTGCCCATCGGCCGCCGGCATCAGCGCCGCGAACGAGGCGACATTGAGGATGCGACCCTGGCCCGATGCCCGGATCGATGGCAGCAGCCGCCAGGTCAGGTCGCAGACGCTGGTCACCATCACCTGCAGGAAGGCCGCATGGTCGGCCCAATCGCTGCTGCGGTAGCGGCCCGGCAGACCATAGCCGGCGTTGTTGACGAGGATGCGGACCGTCACGCCACGACGTTCCAGTTCGGCGACCAGCGCCGCAGGCGCGGCGGGATCGGCCAGGTCCGCCGCCACGATCTCCACCGGGACCAAGGCCTGCAGTTCCGTCGCCAATGCCTGCAGGCGGTCCGCGCGGCGGGCCGTCAGTACCAGTGGAACACCGCGCTTCGCATACTCCCGCGCGATCTGCTCGCCGATGCCGCTGGACGCGCCGGTGACGAGGGCATAGCCGTCGGAGGGAGCGGGGGAGGCGTCGGGCATGGCGGATCCTGAGCGGGTAATGGAATGCCGGCACGATAGCGCGGCCGGTAGGTGCGCCGGCCGACATCGGCTAGACTGCGCGCCCCGAACTGGACAGGAATTGGTCTTATGCGTCGCAAGCTCGTGGCCGGCAACTGGAAGCTCCATGGCACCCGCGGTTTCGCGACCGCACTGATGGACGAACTGGTCGCAGGCCTGCCGTTGGACGGTGTCGACCTGCTGATCCTGCCGCCGCTGCCCTACCTGGGCGAGCTGATCGAGGACTACGCCGACCGCGGCGTGGCCTTCGGCTCGCAGGATGTCAGCAGCAATGAGAAAGGCGCCTACACCGGTGAAGTCTGCGCGGCGATGCTGGTGGACGTGGGCGCGCGCTACGGCCTGGTCGGGCATTCCGAGCGCCGCCAGTACCACAACGAAAGCAGCGAACTGGTGGCCAGGAAGTTCGTGGCCGCGAAGAACGCCGGGCTGATTCCGGTGCTGTGCGTGGGCGAGACCGAGCAGCAGCGCAAGGATGGGCAGACCGAGTTCCGCATCCAGAAGCAACTGGACGCCGTGTTCGACCTGGCGGGCCCGCAGGCCTTCGATGGCGCCGTGGTCGCCTACGAGCCGGTTTGGGCCATCGGCACCGGCCTGACGGCCACGCCGGCCCAGGCCCAGGCCGTCCACGCGTTCATCCGTGGCGAAGTCGCCGCGCGCGATGCTAGAATCGCCGGCTCGCTGCCCCTCCTGTATGGCGGCAGCGTGAAGCCCGACAACGCCGCGGAACTGTTCTCGCAGCCCGATGTCGATGGAGGGCTGGTGGGCGGTGCTTCCCTGGTCGCCCGGGATTTTCTGGCCATCGCGCAGGCGGCGGCCGGTCGGGGGTGACCCCGGCACGACCGGTCCATCGGGGCCGGGCGACTCAACCGGTTGAGACTGATTCCGATGTGGATGTTGATCCTGAATGTGGTGTACGTGCTGGTGGCCATCGCCATCATCGCGCTGGTGCTGATGCAGCGCGGTTCCGGCGCCCAGGCGGGCTCCGGCTTCGGCGGCGGTGCGTCCGGTACGGTGTTCGGTGCGCGCGGCGCGTCCAACTTCCTGTCCAAGAGCACCAAGTGGCTGGCCATCGCGTTCTTCGGCATCAGCCTGTTCATGGCCTGGTACGCGACACATAGCGCGCGTCCGACCACGCAGCAGAACCTCGGCGTGATGTCCGAACTGCCGGCGGCACCGGCCGCGCCGGCGGGCGAACTGCCCAAGCCGTCGACCGTGCCGAGCACGCCGATCCAGCAGGCGCCCGCCGACAGCGTGCCGGCTGCACCGCAGGAAACGCCGCCGGCCACGGAAACGCCGCCGGTGACGCCGCCGCAGGGCGGCTGATCGCGGATACAATGGCGGCGCGCGCGGTGCGCCGCGCAGGTTTCAAAGCCCAGGTGGCGGAATTGGTAGACGCACTACCTTGAGGTGGTAGCGGCGAAAGTCGTAGGGGTTCGAGTCCCCTCTTGGGCACCAACACGGCGGGTCGGCGGCAACGTCGCTCCCGCATCGAAAAAACCCGCCTTCCGGCGGGTTTTTTCTTTTGCCGAGTGCGGTGATAAGCGCCGGTAATCGTTTACTAGCGAGTTCACAAACCGTTACAATCCCGCCGATTCATCGGGCGCCCGGTACGTGTTGCGGAAGGGCTCCCGTCGAAGATGGGCCCGGCGGTCGCGCCACGGGTCGTGCACGGCGTAGCCGGGCGCGGGCGATGCGAGCCCCATTCATGCCGTGCCGCGTCGTGCGCGCCGGCGGATAGGACAAGAAGAGACAAGCGAGTGCTGGCCAATTACCTGCCCACCCTGTTGTTCCTGATCGTCGCCACCGGCATCGGCATCGCGCTGATGGTGGCGGGTCGCTTCCTCGGTCCGCGTCGGCCCGACGCCCAGAAGCTGTCCCCGTACGAATGCGGCTTCGAGGCCTTCGAAGACGCGCGCATGAAGTTCGACGTGCGCTACTACCTGATCGCCATCCAGTTCATCGTGTTCGATCTGGAAATCATCTTCATTGTTCCGTGGACGCTGGTGTTCCAGGAACTGGGTCCGCGTGCGCTGGTCACGATGGGCCTGTTCGTGGGCATGCTGTTCCTCGGCTTCATTTACGTTTGGAAGAAGGGAGCGCTCGAATGGGAGTGATCCAGACCGTCGACCGTCTGATGAACAACCCGATCCCGGAAGGGCGGGTGGACGACATCCTGCGCCCCGAGGGCGACAACCCGCTGCTGGAAAAGGGCTACGTCACCACCAGCGTCGACGCGCTGATGAACTGGGCGCGCACCGGCTCGATGTGGCCGATGACGTTCGGCCTGGCCTGCTGCGCCGTCGAAATGATGCACGCCGGCACCTCGCGCCTCGACCTGGACCGCTACGGCGTGGTGTTCCGCCCGTCGCCGCGCCAGTCCGACGTGATGATCGTGGCCGGCACGCTGGTCAACAAGATGGCCCCGGCGCTGCGCAAGGTCTACGACCAGATGCCCGAGCCGAAGTGGGTCATCTCGATGGGCAGCTGCGCCAACGGTGGCGGCTACTACCACTACTCGTACTCGGTGGTGCGCGGTTGCGACCGCGTGGTGCCGGTGGACGTGTACGTGCCGGGTTGCCCGCCCACGGCCGAGGCGCTGGTGTACGGCATCCTGCAATTGCAGAAGAAGATCTGGCGCACGCAGACCATCGCGCGCTGATCCTCCTTTCCCCCGAATCCTTTCTAGAGCACGCCACGCCCCATGGCTGAGCAAGCTGCAAACTTCACCGACCAGCTGCGCGCCCGCTTCGCGGACGCCACGGTCAGCGTGGCCGAGCCGCGCGGCGAAATCACCCTGGAAGTGCCGTCCGCCTCGTGGCATGCGGTCTGCCTGGCGCTGCGCGACGAGTTCGCTTTCGAGCAGGCCGTCGACGTCAGCGGCGTGGACTACCTGGGCTATGGCAGTGCCGAGTGGGATACCGCCGACGTGTCGTCCGAGGGCTTCAGTCGCGGCGTCGAGGGCTTCGGGCCCGGCCGCTTCAATTGGGACCAGCGGCCGCGCGACGCCGCCCGCCCGAACCGCTTCGCCGTGGTCCTGCACCTGCTGTCTTACCAGTACAACCGCCGCGTGCGCGTGCGCTGCTTCGCGCCGGACGACGGTCTGCCGGTCGTGGCGTCGCTGTGCGATGTGTGGCCGGGCCTGAACTGGTTCGAGCGCGAGGCGTTCGACCTGTACGGCATCATCTTCGAAGGCCATCCGGACCTGCGTCGCATCCTGACCGACTATGGTTTCGTCGGCCATCCGTTCCGCAAGGACTTCCCGCTGATCGGCAACGTCGAAGTCCGCTACGACGAAGAGAAGAAGCGCGTGGTGTACGAGCCGGTCACCTCGGTCGAGCCGCGTGTCGGCGTGCCGCGCGTGATCCGCGACGACGCCCGCTACCAGACCGCCGCCGGCGAGCAGGCCGTGCGCGAGGGCAAGGCATGAGCAATCCGCAATCCGGCACCGCGTTCGCCAGCAATCCTGCCGAAGCCAGGCAGGAAATCCGCAACTACACGCTGAACTTCGGCCCCCAGCATCCGGCTGCGCACGGCGTGCTGCGCCTGATCCTGGAAATGGACGGCGAGACCATCGTGCGCGCCGATCCGCACGTCGGCCTGCTGCACCGGGGTACCGAGAAGCTGGCCGAGTCCAAGCCGTTCAACCAGTCGATCGGCTACATGGACCGCCTCGACTACGTGTCGATGATGTGCAACGAGCACGCCTACGTGCGCGCCATCGAAACCCTAATGGGCATCGAGGCGCCGGAGCGCGCGCAGTACATCCGCACGATGTACGACGAGATCACCCGCATCCTGAACCACCTGATGTGGATCGGCTCCAATGCGCTCGACCTCGGCGCGATGGCGGTGATGCTGTACGCCTTCCGTGAGCGCGAAGAGCTGATGGACTGCTACGAAGCGGTCAGCGGCGCGCGCATGCACGCGGCCTACTACCGGCCGGGTGGCGTCTACCGCGACCTGCCGGACCGTATGCCGAAGTACAAGGAATCGCCCTGGCGCAAGGGGAAGGCGCTGAAGCAGTTCAACCAGGCGCGCGAAGGCTCGCTGCTGGATTTCCTGGAAGACTTCACCAACGAATTCCCGAAGCGCGTCGACGAGTACGAGACGCTGCTGACCGACAACCGCATCTGGAAGCAGCGCACCGTCGGCATCGGCGTGGTCGCGCCGGAGCAGGCGCGCGCCTGGGGCATGACCGGCGCCATGCTGCGCGGCTCGGGCATCGCCTGGGACCTGCGCAAGAAGCAGCCGTATGCGAAGTACGACGTGGTCGACTTCGACATTCCCGTCGGCGTCAACGGCGACTGCTACGACCGTTACCTGGTCCGCGTCGCCGAGATGCGCCAGTCCAACCGCATCATCCAGCAGTGCGTGACCTGGCTAAAGGCCAACCCCGGCCCGGTCATGGTGCAGAACTTCAAGGTCGCGCCGCCCTCCCGCGAGGAGATGAAGGACGACATGGAAGCGCTGATCCACCACTTCAAGCTCTTCAGCGAAGGCTATTGCGTGCCGGCCGGCGAGACCTACGCCGCGGTCGAGGCGCCGAAGGGCGAGTTCGGCTGCTACCTGGTGTCCGACGGCGCCAACAAGCCGTTCCGCGTGAAGCTGCGCGCGCCGGGCTTCGCGCACCTGTCCTCGATGGACGAGATCGTGCGCGGCCACATGCTCCCCGACGTCGTCGCGATGATCGGTACTTATGACTTGGTATTTGGTGAGGTGGACCGATGAGGGCCACGGGTAATTTCGAAGCGGCGCAGAACGTCGATCCGCTGGTGGCGTTGAGCGACAGGACGCGCGCGCACATCGATCATTGGCTGACCAAGTTCCCGCCGGACCGCAAGCGTTCCGCGGTGCTGCAGGGCCTGCACGCCGCGCAGGAGCAGAACGAGGGTTGGCTGACCGACGAACTGATCGCTGCCGTCGCCAAGTACCTCGACCTGCCGCCGGTGTGGGCGTACGAAGTCGCCAGCTTCTACTCGATGTTCGAGACCGAGAAGGTCGGCCGCAACAACGTCGCCTTCTGCACCAACATCAGCTGCTGGCTCAACGGCGCCGAAGGCTTGGTCGCGCACGCCGAGAAGAAGCTCGGCTGCAAGCTGGGCGAATCCACCGCCGACGGCCGCGTGTACCTGAAGCGCGAAGAAGAATGCGTGGCCGCCTGCTGCGGCGCGCCGGTCGTGGTCATCAACGGCCACTACCACGAGAAGCTGACGCCGGCGAAGGTCGACGAGCTGCTGGACGGGCTGGAGTAAGCGCATGGCAGGCCACTCACACTACTCAGAGGGCTACGGCCCGGTCGGCCCCGCTCCCAAGGAGCACCAGGCCGTCTACACCACGCTGCATTTCGACAAGCCGTGGTCGTATGAGAACTACCTGAAGACCGGCGGTTACGCCGCGCTGCGCCGGATCATCGAAGAGAATATCCCGCCGGCCGACGTCGTCGAGATGGTCAAGCAGTCCGGCCTGCGCGGCCGCGGCGGCGCGGGCTTCCCCACCGGCCTGAAGTGGAGCTTCATGCCCAAGGGCGACATGCAGAAGTACATCCTCTGCAACTCGGACGAATCCGAGCCCGGCACCGCCAAGGACCGCGACATCCTGCGCTACAACCCGCATGCGGTGATCGAGGGCATGGCGATCGCCTGCTACGCCACCGGTTCGACCGTGGGCTACAACTACCTGCGCGGCGAGTTCCACCACGAACCGTTCGAGCACCTGGAAGAAGCCACCGCCGAGGCCTACAAGCACGGCTGGCTGGGCAAGAACATCCTCGGCTCCGGCGTGGACATCGACCTGTACAACGCGCTGGGCGCGGGCGCCTACATCTGCGGCGAAGAAACCGCGCTGATGGAGTCGCTGGAGGGCAAGAAGGGCCAACCGCGCTTCAAGCCGCCGTTCCCGGCCAACTTCGGCCTGTACGGCAAGCCGACCACGATCAACAACACCGAAACCTACGCGTCGGTGCCGGCGATCGTGCGCAACGGCGCCGAGTGGTTCATGAACCTCGGCAAGCCCAACAACGGCGGCTGCAAGATCTTCTCGGTCTCCGGCCACGTCGCGAATCCGGGCAACCACGAGATCCGCCTGGGCACGTCGTTCGCCGACCTGCTCGCGCTGTGCGGCGGCATGCGCGAAGGCCGCACGCTCAAGGCCGTGATCCCGGGCGGCTCCTCGATGCCGGTGCTGCCGGGCGAGGTGATGATGGGCCTGACCATGGACTACGACAGCATCCAGAAGGCCGGCTCCGGCCTGGGCTCGGGCGCCGTCGTCGTCATGGACGACACCACCTGCATGGTGCGTGCCTGCCAGCGCATCGCGCGCTTCTACTACAAGGAAAGCTGCGGCCAGTGCACGCCATGCCGCGAAGGCACGGGCTGGATGTACCGCATGCTGACCCGCGTCGCCGAGCACAAGGCCACGATCGAAGACCTGCAGACGCTGCGCGCCGCCGCCGGCCAGATCGAGGGCCACACCATCTGCGCGTTCGGCGAAGCCGCCGCGTGGCCGGTGCAGGGCATGCTGCGCCACTTCTGGCACGAATTCGAATACGCGATCGTCAACAAGCGCTTCCTCGTCGACGACGAGCGCGACGGCACGGTGGTCCGTTCCAACCTGGAGGTGGCCGCGTGAGTGCGCAGCCCGTGAATCCCAACCTTCCGCCGGACCACGTCACCGTCTTCATCGACGGGCAGGAGTTGGCCGCGCCCAAGGGTTCGATGATCATCCAGGCCGCCGACAAGGCCGGCATCCCGATCCCGCGCTTCTGCTACCACGAGAAGCTGCCGATCGCGGCCAACTGCCGCATGTGCCTGGTCGAAGTCGAGAAGATGCCGAAGCCGGCGCCGGCCTGCGCCACGCCGGTGATGGACGGCATGAAGATCGCCACGCGCAGCGACAAGGCATTGAAGTCGCAGCGCAACGTGATGGAATTCCTGCTGATCAACCATCCGCTGGACTGCCCGATCTGCGACCAGGGCGGCGAGTGCGAGCTGCAGGACCTGTCGCTGGGTTATGGCCGTTCGGTCAGCCGTTTCCAGGAACGCAAGCGCGTGGTGCCGGACGAGGACATCGGTCCGCTGGTCGCCACCGAGATGACCCGCTGCATCCAGTGCACGCGCTGCGTGCGCTTCACCGCGGACGTCGCCGGCACCTACGAGCTGGGCGGCATGTACCGCGGCGAGAACCTGCAGATCGGCACCTACGACGGCAAGCCGCTGACCACCGAGATCTCCGGCAACGTCATCGACGTGTGCCCGGTCGGTGCGCTGACCAACAAGGTGTTCCAGTTCCGCGCGCGTCCGTGGGAACTGATCGCGCGCGAGTCCGTCGGTTTCCACGACGCGATGGGCTCGAACGTGTTCTACCACTCGCGCCGTGGCCAGGTGCTGCGCACCGTGCCGCGCGAGAACGAGGCGGTCAACGAGTGCTGGCTGTCGGATCGCGACCGCTATTCGCACCAGGGCCTGTACGCCGACGACCGCGCGGTGAAGCCGCTGCAGAAGGTCGGCGGTGAGTGGCGCGAAGTGTCCTGGGCCGAAGGCCTGGTCGCTGCCGCCGAGATCCTGCGCGCCAGCCGCGGCGACAGCCTCGGCGTGCTGGTGCACCCGGCGGTGTCGAACGAGGAGGGCGGCCTGCTGGCGAAGCTGGCCGGCGGCCTCGGTACCGGCAACCTGGACCACCGCATCAACAGCCGCGACTTCTCCGACGGCGCCGTCGCGGAGCCTTTCGCACTGCCGCTGGCGGAGATCGAGCAGGCCGATGTCATCGTGCTGTTCGGCACCAACCTGCGCCACGAGCTGCCGCTGCTGCACCAGCGCATCCGCAAGGCCGTCCGCAAAGGCGCCAAGGTGCACGTGGTCAATCCGGTCGACTTCGACTTTGCCTTCGGCATCGCGGGCAAGCACATCGTCGCGCCGTCCAAGCTCGGTGATGCCTTGAACGACGCTGCGCTGCGCGACGTCGCCAAGGCCGCGAATCGCGCCGTCGTGATCGTCGGTGGCATCGTGGAGAACCATCCGCAGGCCGCCGCGCTGCGCGCCGCTGCTGCGGATTTCGCAGGCGCGACCGATGCCTCGCTGTGCCGCATTCCGCAGGGTGCGAACGCGGTTGGCCTGGCCCGCCGCGGCGTGCTGCCGACCGGTCGCGACGTGGCCGGCATGTTCGCCGAGCCGCGCAGCGCCTATGTGATCTACGGCATCGAGCCGGGCCTGGACTTCGCCGACACGCCGGCCGCGTCGCGCGCGCTGGCTTCGGCCAAGGTGGTGGCGTTCAGCCACTTCGCCTGCAAGTCCACGCGCGATGTGGCCGACGTGATCCTGCCGATCGGCCTGTTGCCGGAAATCGACGCCACGCTGACCAACCTGGATGGCAAGGATCAGCGCACGCAGGCCGCCGGCAAGCTGCCGGGCGAGGCGCGCGAGGGCTGGAAGGTGCTGCGTGCCCTCGGTGGCGAATTGCAGCTGGCCGGTTTCGAGTTCACCGATATCGCCGGTGCGCGTGCGGCCATCGCCGACGCCAGGACGGTCGCTGTGACGAAGTCCGCCGCGCCGGTCGCCACCTCCGAAGGCCTGGAGCTGGCCGTCACCGCGGCGATCTACCGCACCGACGGTACCGTCCGCCGCGCGGAGGCGCTGCAGGCGCATCCGCTGAACGTGGGCGACCGCATCGTGCTGAATCCCGCCGACGCGCAGGCCGCCGGCGTGGCCGAAGGGCAGGTGGCCAAGGTCGGCAACGGCATCGGCACGGCCGCATTGCCGGTGGTGGTGGATGCCCGCGTCGCCGCAGGCGTCGCCTGGATCGAGAGCGGCTACGGAGCCACGGCACCGCTGGGCGCCGGACGTGTCACGGTGGTGAGCGCATGAACGAATTGCTGATCAACGCGGTCGGCCCGCTGCGCGAGTGGTTCTTCGGATTGGGCGACATCGGCATGATCCTGTGGATCGTGCTGAAGATCCTGGCCATCGCCATGCCGGTGATCATCTCGGTCGCGTTCTACGTGGTGTGGGAGCGCAAGCTGATCGGCTGGATGCATGTGCGCCACGGGCCCATGTACGTGGGCATGGGCATCTTCCAGGCCTTCGCCGACGTCTTCAAGCTGCTGTTCAAGGAGATCATCCAGCCCAGCAGCGCGCAGAAGACGATGTACATCCTGGCGCCGCTGATCACGCTGGCGCCGGCGTTCGCCGCCTGGGCGGTGGTGCCGTTCGACTATCAACTGGTGCTGTCGAACGCCAATGCCGGCCTGCTGTACCTGCTGGCGATGACCTCGCTGGGCGTGTACGGCATCATCATCGCCGGCTGGGCGTCGAACTCGAAGTACGCCTTCCTCGGCGCGATGCGTTCCGCCGCGCAGGTGGTCAGCTACGAGATCGCGATGGGCTTCGCGCTGGTCGGCGTGCTGATCGCCGCCGGCAGCCTCAACCTGACCGACATCGTGATGGCGCAGGCGGGCGACTCGGGCTTCTTCGAGTGGTTCTGGCTGCCGCTGTTCCCGCTGTTCATCGTGTACTGGGTGTCCGGCGTCGCCGAGACCAACCGCTCGCCGTTCGACGTGGTGGAAGGCGAATCGGAAATCGTCGCCGGCCACATGGTCGAGTATTCGGGTGCGGCGTTCGCGCTGTTCTTCCTGGCCGAATACGCCAACATGATCCTGGTCAGCTTCCTGGTGTCGCTGTTCTTCCTCGGCGGCTGGCTGAGCCCGCTGCAGGGCTGGATCACCGCCGACGTGTCGCCGTGGATCAACTGGATCTGGACCGGCGGCTGGCCATGGCTGCTGCTGAAGGTGCTGTTCTTCGCCAGCGCCTACATCTGGTTCCGCGCCAGCTTCCCGCGTTACCGCTACGACCAGATCATGCGCCTGGGCTGGAAGGTGTTCATCCCGCTCACGATCTTCTGGATCGCGGTGACGGCGTTGCTGGTGTTCTTCGGCGTGTTCGAGAAGGGTGTGTAAGACATGAGCAAGGTTGTGCACTACTTCAAGAGCCTGATGCTGCTGGAGCTGCTCCAGGGCCTGTGGCTGACGCTGAAGTACACCTTCAAGCCGAAGTACACGTTGATGTACCCGATGGAGAAGTTCCCGCAGTCGCCGCGCTTCCGCGGCCTGCACGCGCTGCGCCGCTATCCGAATGGCGAAGAGCGTTGCATCGCCTGCAAGCTGTGCGAGGCCGTGTGCCCGGCGCTGGCGATCACCATCGACTCGGCCCCCCGCGAGGACGGCACCCGCCGCACCACGCGCTACGACATCGACCTGTTCAAGTGCATCTACTGCGGCTTCTGCGAAGAGAGCTGCCCGGTGGACTCGATCGTGGAAACGCACGTGCTGGAGTACCACTTCGACAAGCGCGGGCAGAACATCGTCACCAAGCCGCAGCTGCTGGCGATCGGCGACCGGCTGGAAGCCGAGATCGCCGAGCGCCGCGCCGCCGACGCCGCCTTCCGCTGAGGTCCGAAGAATGGATTGGGTCCTGACCAGTTTCTACGCGTTCGCTGCCGTCGCGGTCATCGCCGCCGGCGCGGTGATCAGCGTGCGCAACCCGGTGCATGCCGTGCTGTGCCTCATCCTGACGTTCTTCTCGGTGGCCTGCATCTGGCTGCTGGTGGGCGCGGAGTTCCTCGGCGTGGCGCTGATCCTCGTCTACGTCGGCGCGGTGATGGTGCTGTTCCTGTTCGTGGTGATGATGCTCGACATCGATGTCGATGCGTTGCGCGAGGGCTGGGTGAAGTTCCTGCCGGTCGGCCTGCTGGTCGCGGTGGTCATGCTGGCGCAGATGCTGGTGCTGATCGGTATCAAGGCGCGCAGCGCGGTGCCGTTCCCGGACAACGCAGCCTCGGCCGCCGCCGACGTGTCGAACACCGCCTGGCTGGCGCGCACGCTGTTCACCGAGTTCCTGCTGCCGTTCGAGTTCGCCGCCGTCATCCTCACCGTGGCCGTGGTGGCCGCCGTGATGCTGACGCTGCGCAAGCGCACCGGCATCAAGACGCAGGACCCGGGCGAGCAGTCGCGGGTCAAGGCGCGCGACCGTATCCGCATGGTGTCGATGCCGGCCGAGAAGCCGGTGCGCGACGTGCCGGCCAGCGAGCCGGCGGAAGGGGAGGGCAAGGCATGATTTCCGTAGGCCACCTGCTGGCGCTCGGCGCCGTGCTGTTCTGCATCAGCCTGGCCGGCATCTTCCTCAACCGGAAGAACGTCATCGTGCTGCTGATGTCGATCGAACTGATGCTGCTGTCGGTGAACATCAACTTCGTCGCGTTCTCGCGCGAACTGGGCGATGCGGCCGGCCAGATCTTCGTCTTCTTCATCCTGACCGTGGCCGCGGCCGAGGCCGCCATCGGCCTGGCGATCCTGGTCACCCTGTTCCGCACCCGGCGCACGATCAACGTGGCCGAAGTCGATACGCTCAAAGGCTGATGCACCGATGACCGGTATGGAAGTCCTCCTCTCCAAGAACGTGCTGCTGGCCATCGTGCTGGCGCCGCTGCTGGGCAGCATCATCGCCGGCCTGTTCGGACGCATCGTCGGCCGCGCGGGCGCCCACACCGCGACGATCCTGGGCGTGGCCACCAGCTGCGCGCTGTCGTGCTGGGTCCTGTACCAGCTGGTGTCGCTGGGCGCGTCTCCGTTCAACGAGAATCTGTATACGTTCTTCGAGGTCGGCAACTACGCCGGCCACGTCGGTTTCATGATCGACAAGCTGACCGCGATGATGATGGTCGTGGTGACCTTCGTGTCGCTGCTGGTGCACCTCTACACGATCGGCTACATGGCCGAGGACCCCGGCTACCAGCGCTTCTTCAGCTACATCTCGCTGTTCACCTTCAGCATGCTGATGCTGGTGATGAGCAACAATTTCCTGCAGCTGTTCTTCGGCTGGGAAGCGGTGGGCCTGGTGTCGTACCTGCTGATCGGCTTCTGGTTCAAGCGCCC
Source organism: Pseudoxanthomonas sp. LjRoot206 (assembly GCF_056175725.1). Taxonomy (NCBI): domain Bacteria; kingdom Pseudomonadati; phylum Pseudomonadota; class Gammaproteobacteria; order Lysobacterales; family Lysobacteraceae; genus Pseudoxanthomonas; species Pseudoxanthomonas sp. LjRoot206. The sequence goes on along the minus strand of NZ_JBGFFI010000005.1, from coordinate 288,908 downwards.
CACGGCGATCTTTGCCAACATGAAGGCGTTCCTGGTGAACCGCGTCGGAGACTTCGGCTTCCTGCTGGGCATCGGCTGCGTGCTGCTGATGTTCGGCACGCTGGACTACGCCACGGTGTTCGCCAACGCCTCGCTGCTGGCCGGCAAGGCGATCCCGGTCTGGTCGGGCGCAGTAACCGTGTTCGGCAATACGTTCCAGCTGCTGGACGCGCCCGTCATCTGGTCGATGGCCACGCTGACCTGCATCTGCCTGTTCATCGGCGCCATGGGCAAGTCGGCGCAGGTGCCGCTGCACGTGTGGCTGCCGGACTCGATGGAAGGCCCGACCCCGATCTCGGCGCTGATCCATGCGGCGACGATGGTGACCGCCGGCATCTTCATGGTGGCGCGCATGTCGCCGCTGTTCGAGCTGTCGCAGACGGCACTGGACTTCGTGCTGTTCATCGGTGCGACGACGGCGCTGTTCACCGGCCTGATCGGCATCGTGCAGAACGACATCAAGCGCGTGGTCGCGTACTCCACGCTGTCGCAGCTGGGCTACATGACGGTGGCGCTGGGTGTGTCCGCGTACTCGGCGGCGGTATTCCACCTGATGACGCACGCGTTCTTCAAGGCGCTGCTGTTCCTGGCGGCGGGCTCGGTCATCATCGGCATGCACCACGAGCAGGACATGCGGAAGATGGGTGGCCTGCGCAAGTACATGCCCATCACCTGGATCACCAGCCTGATCGGCACGCTGGCGCTGGTCGGTACGCCGTTCTTCTCGGGTTTCTTCTCGAAGGACATCATTATCGAGGCGGCGCACCACCATCAGGAGGTCGCGCGCGAAGCGGCGCATGGTGCAGCCGAGATGGGCATGATGGCGGTGCAGCAGGGCGTGTCCAACGATCCGAGCGCCTGGATTGCGACTTACGGCTACTGGGCCGTGCTCCTCGGCGTGTTTGTGACCAGCTTCTACAGCTTCCGCCTGCTCTACCTGACCTTCCACGGGAAGGAGCGCTTCCGTGATGCGCATGCCGACCATGGGCATGGCCACGACGCACACCATGACGCCGCGCATGACGATCATGGTCACCACGGCGCTCATGAACCGCACGAGTCACCCTGGGTGGTGACGGTGCCGCTGGTGCTGTTGGCGATCCCGTCGGTCCTCGTCGGCATGTTCACCGCAGGCCCGATGCTGTTCGGCACGAGCTGGAATGATGCGGAGATCCTGGTGACGCCGTTCTTCCAGGGCGCGATCGACTTCGTCCGCAACGACCCGACACAGGCGGTGTCCTCGCGGGACACGGTCATGGCGCTGATCAGCCACTGGCATGGCGCCGTCGATTTTGCGCTGCACAGCTACAAGACCATTCCGCTGTATCTGGCATTGGGGGGCTTCGCGCTGGCGACGCTTCTGTACCTGGTGTTCCCGGACGTTCCCGGCAGGATCCGCCACAGCAAGGTCGGCGCCTTCCTGACCAATATCCTGGACAAGAAGTACTGGGCCGACCATCTGTGGATCAACGGCTTCGCCGGTGGCGGCGTGAAGCTGGGCCAGGTGTCGCGCGCGATCGACAGCCACGTGATCGACGGCGCCGCAGTGAACGGCACGGCGAAGCTGGTGGACCTGGGCTCGCAGCTCCTGCGCAAGACCCAGTCCGGCTACCTGTACCACTACGCGTTCGCGATGATCATCGGCCTGATCCTGCTGTTGGGCGTCGTCATCAAGTTTTGGCAGTAACGACCTGGCGCCGCTCCGCGGACGCCCTGGCGAAGAACTCAACGGATAAAACAACGTGTCGAACTGGCCCCTGCTAAGTGTTCTGATCTGGCTGCCCATCCTGGGTGGTGCGCTGGTGCTCGCCGTGGGCAACGCCCGCGCGGACGCGGCCCGCTGGCTGGGCCTGGTGGTCGCGGTGCTGACCTTCGCCGTCAGCATCGGCCTGCTGACCGGCTTCGACTACGCGAACCCGGGCCTGCAGTTCGTCGAGAGCCACGCCTGGATCCCGAGCTTCGACATCCATTACAACGTGGGTGCCGACGGCATCGCGGTGGCGCTGCTGTTGCTCAATACGCTGATCACCGTGCTGACGCTGGCCGGTGCGTGGGGCTCGGTCAACAAGCGCGTGGCCCAGTACGTGGCGGCGTTCCTGATTCTCGAAGGCCTGACCAACGGCATCTTCGCGGCCAGCGACGCGATTCTGTTCTACGTGTTCTTCGAAGCGATGCTGATCCCGATGTTCCTGATCATCGGCGTCTGGGGCGGTCCACGCCGCATCTACGCATCGCTGAAATTCTTCCTGTATACGTTCCTGGGCTCCGTACTGATGCTGGTCGGCCTGGTGTACCTGTATATCAAGGGCGGCAGCTTCCAGCTCGCCGACCTGTACACGCTGCCACTGAATGCCAAGGAACAGACGTGGCTGTTCTTCGCGTTCCTGATCGCGTTCGCGGTCAAGATCCCCATGTTCCCGGTGCATACCTGGCTGCCCGACGCGCACGTCGAGGCACCGACGGCCGGTTCGGTGATCCTGGCGGCGATCGCACTGAAGATCGGTGGCTACGGCCTGTTGCGCTTCAGCTTGCCGATCGTGCCGGACGCGGGCCATGAGTGGGCCATGTTCGTCATCGTGCTGTCGCTGATCGCCGTGGTCTACGTGGGCCTGGTGGCGCTGGTGCAGGACGACATGAAGAAGCTGATCGCTTATTCGTCGGTCTCGCACATGGGGTTTGTCACCCTTGGCATCTTCATCGCCTTCAGCCTGGTGCGCGACTACGGCAACCTGGACGCCGCACGCCTCGGCCTGCAGGGCGCGATGGTGCAGATGATCAGCCACGGCTTCATCTCCGGCGCGATGTTCACCTGCGTCGGCGTGCTGTACGACCGCATGCACACCCGCATGATCAAGGACTACGGCGGCGTCATCAACACGATGCCGTGGTTCGGTGCGTTCTTCATCCTGTTCGGCATGGCCAACTCCGGCCTGCCGGGTACCAGTGGTTTCGTCGGCGAGTTCATGGTCATCCTGGCCAGCTTCCAGCAGCATCCGTTGATCGCCTTCTTCGCCGCCGCCACGCTGGTGATCGGCGCGGCCTACACGCTGTGGCTGGTCAAGCGCGTGATCCTCGGTGACGTGGCTAATGCGCACGTGGCCGAGCTGCAGGATGTGTCCCTGCGCGAAGCGCTGGTGCTGGGTGGTTTCGCGGTCTGCGTGCTGGCGCTGGGTGTGTATCCGAAGCCGCTCACGGACCTGATGGAGCCGTCGATCGCGCAACTGGCGATGCAGCTCGCCAACAGCAAGCTGTAAGGAAGAACCATGACGACGCCGATGCCCATCTCCGCCGCCGACCTGCAGCCGCTGCTGCCCGAACTGACCCTGATCGGCGGCGCGTTCGCGCTGCTGATGCTGGACCTGTTCCTCGACAACTCGCGTCGCTTCATCACCCATGCCGTCGCGCTCATCGTCATGGCCGCCGTCGTGTGGATGCTGGCGACGGGCGTGGGCGGGCAGGGCAGCGTGTTCAGTGGCATGTTCGTGCGCGACACCCTGGCCGACGTCAGCAAGGTGGTGATCGTCGCGGTCAGCGCGCTGTCGCTGGTCTACGGCTGGCCCTACCTGCGCGAGCGCAACCTGTATCCGGGCGAGGCGCCGGTGCTGGTGATGTTCGCCACGGCCGGCATGATGATGATGGTGTCCGCTGGCAGCCTGGTGATGGTCTACCTGGGCCTGGAGCTGCTGGCGCTGTGTTCGTATGCCCTGGTGGCGCTGAACCGCGATGACGGCCTCGCGACCGAAGCGGCGATGAAGTACATCGTGCTCGGCTCGCTGGCCTCAGGCCTGCTGCTGTACGGCATGTCGCTGGTCTACGGCGCGACCGGTTCGCTGCACCTGCCCGCGATTTTCCAGGCCACGGGCGATGCGCTCGCCGGTGGCGGCGACCAGCGCATGCTGCTGCTCACCGGCGTGGTGTTCATGGTGGCCGGCGTGGCGTTCAAGCTGGGTGCGGCGCCGTTCCACATGTGGCTGCCTGACGTCTACCACGGCGCCCCGACGCCGGTGACGCTGTTCATCAGCGCGGCGCCGAAGCTGGCCGCGTTCGGCATGGCGTTCCGCCTGCTGCAGGACGGCGTGGGCCCGGCCGCGGCGCAGTGGCAGTGGTTGCTGGCCGGCCTGGCCGCCGCCTCGCTGGTGATCGGCAACGTCATCGCGATCGCCCAGACCAACCTCAAGCGCATGCTCGCCTATTCGACGGTGTCGCACGTCGGCTTCCTGCTGGTCGGCTTCGCTGGCGGCGGCGAGGTGGGCTATTCGGCCGCGCTGTTCTACGCGATCAGCTACGCCATCATGTCGGCGGCGGCGTTCGGCGCGATCATCGTGCTGTCGCGGCAGGGGTTCGAGGCCGACAGGATCGACGACTTCAAGGGCCTGAATACGCGCAATCCGTGGCAGGCGGGCCTGGTGCTGTGCGTGATGGCCTCGCTGGCCGGCGTGCCGCCGTTCCTGGGCTTCTGGGCCAAGCTGGTCGTGCTGGGCGCGGCGGTCAATGGCGGCTTCCTGTGGCTGGCCATCGTCGGCGTGCTGTGCGCCGTGATCGGTGCCTTCTACTACCTGCGCGTCATCAAGGTGATGTACTTCGATGAGCCGGTGGGCGAGGTTCCGCCGCCGCGCGCCGACCGCGTGGTGCCGATGGTGTTCGGCGTCAACGCATTGGCGCTGCTGGCGCTGGGCATCGCCTGGAACCCGATCATGGCGTGGTGCAAGCTCGCTTTCGCGGGCTGAGGGCTCGATCAGCCTCCGATGTTCCGCCGGCAGGGCACTGCCGGCACGCGCGATGAACGCGATGTTTCAACTTGGTGCATGACAAGGCTTGCAATGCACCGGCGTATTCATCATAATTTCGCTTCTGCTGCGGGGTGGAGCAGTCTGGCAGCTCGTCGGGCTCATAACCCGAAGGTCGCAGGTTCAAATCCTGCCCCCGCTACCATGTTTATCCGAGGTCGCCGATACCGGCGACCGACGAAAAGCCTGGGCACGCAACGACGCATGTTCCCGTCGTTGCACCGACATCCAGCGTATCGGACAAGGGGCCCATCGGGCCCCTTGTTTGTTTCAGCGACACGCAGATCCACGAACCATCGGCAGCGAATCCGTGAGCGACAAGGCCAACGACATCGCCAACCTGCTGGCACCCACCGTCCAGGCTCTGGGCGTGGAACTGCTCGGCATCGAATACCTGCCGGCGCCCGGCGGCGCTACGGTGCGCTTGTATATCGACGTGCAGGAAGCCGAGCGCGCCACGCGCCACGTCAACATCGAGGACTGCGAAGCGGTCAGCCGCGAAGTGTCGGCGCAGCTCGACGTCGAGGACCCGATCACCGGCAATTACACGCTGGAAGTCTCCTCGCCGGGCGTGGACCGTCCGTTGTTCCGGCTGGAACACTACGCACGCTTCGTCGGCGAGTCGGCGAAGGTCGTGCTGAAGCTGCCGCAGGACCGTCGTCGTCGCCTGCAGGGCACGATCAGCCGGATCGAAGGCGATAGCATCGTCTTCACCGTGGACGACGCCGAGATGACGGTGGCGTTCGACAACATCGACAAGGGACGATTGGTCCCCGACTGGGCCGCACTGGGCCTGGCACCCGAGAAACCCGGTGGTGGCCGCAAGGCCGGCGCCAAGAAGGCAGCGGACGCCAAGCGTGCGCCTGCCAAACAAGCCAAGAAAAAACCCAACCAACCGGCGGCCCGCAAGCCGCGCGCGGAGTGATCAATGAGTAAGGAACTGTTGCTGGTCGTGGACGCGGTGGCCAACGAGAAGGGCGTGCCGCGCGAAGTCATCTTCGATGCCATCGAGGCCGCCCTGGCGTCCGCCGCCAAGAAGCGCTACCTGGACCAGGACGTGCAGGTGCGCGTCACCATCGACCACAAGGACGGCAGCTACGAGACGTTCCGCCGCTGGGAAGTGGTGGCCGATGACGTGGTGATGGAATCGCCCGACCGCCAGATCCGCCTGATGGACGCCGAGGACGAGGCCGAAGGCGCTGAAGTGGGCGACTGGATCGAAGAGAAGATCGAGAACCCCGATTTCGGCCGCATCGCCGCGCAGGCCGCCAAGCAGGTCATCGTGCAGCGCGTCCGCGAGGCCGAGCGCGCGCAGGTGGTCGACGCCTGGAAGGACCGCGTGGGCGAGCTGGTCACCGGCGTGGTCAAGCGTGCCGAGCGCGGCAACATCTACGTGGACCTGGGCGGCAACGCCGAGGCCTTCATCCCGAAGGACAAGGGCATCCCGCGCGACGTGCTGCGCGCCGGCGACCGCGTCCGCGGCTACCTGTTCGACGTGCGCTACGAACCGCGCGGGCCGCAGCTGTTCATCAGCCGCGCCGCTCCGGAATTCATGATCGAGCTGTTCAAGCTGGAAGTGCCGGAAGTGGGCCAGGGCCTGGTCGAGATCAAGGCCTGCGCACGCGATCCGGGCGACCGCGCCAAGATCGCCGTGCTGGCGCACGACACCCGCACCGATCCCATCGGCGCCTGCATCGGCATGCGCGGTTCGCGCGTGCAGGCCGTGAGCAACGAGCTCAACGGCGAGCGCGTCGACATCGTGCTGTGGAACGACAACCCGGCCACCTTCGTCATCAACGCGATGGCGCCGGCGGAAGTGCAGTCGATCATCGTCGATGAAGAGAAGCACTCGATGGACCTGGCCGTGGCGGAAGACCGCCTGGCGCAGGCGATCGGCAAGGGCGGCCAGAACGTGCGCCTGGCCAGCCGCCTGACCGGCTGGCAGCTCAACGTCATGACCGCCGACCAGGTGCAGGCCAAGAGCGAGGCCGAGCAGGCCGTCGCCCGCCAGCTGTTCATGGACAAGCTGGAAGTGGACGAGGAAATCGCCGCCATCCTGGTCGCCGAAGGCTTCAGCACCGTCGAGGAAATCGCCTATGTCCCGGTCGGCGAACTGCTGGCCGTCGAGGGCTTCGACGAGGACATCGTCGAGGAACTGCGTTCGCGTGCCCGCGATGCCCTGCTGAACGAGGCGCTGGCCGAGGAAGAAGGCCTGGAAGGCGACCACCCGGCCGATGACCTGCTGGCGCTGGAAGGCATGGACGAGGAGACCGCGTTCGCGCTGGCCTCGCACGGTGTCCGCACCAGCGAGGACCTCTCCGACCTGGCCGCCGACGAAGTGGTCGAGTTCGGCATCGAGGGTCTGGACGAGGGTCGCGCCGCGGCGCTGATCCTGGCCGCCCGCGCCGAGGAGATCGCTCGTCTGGAACGTGGCGCATGAGCCGTCCATGAACACCGCCCTGGTGTCCGCAGGGCTTAGAATTCCCCCTTTCCAACAGGGTTGCCCCTCCACCGCCGGGGGGGCGAAACACAAAACCTAGGATCCGAATGTCGCAGCAAACCACCATCCGCAAGCTCGCTGAACTGGTCAATACGCCGGTCGAGAAACTCCTGGAGCAACTGGCCGAGGCCGGCATGAGCTTCAGTGGTCCCGACCAGGTCGTGACCAGCATGGAAAAAGTGAAGCTGCTCGGCTTCCTCAAGCGCTCGCACGGCAAGAGCGATGCCGCCGTGGATGAGGCTGCGCCCAAGAAGATCACGCTGAACCGCCGCAAGGTGCAGGAAGTCACCGTCGCGGCCGGCCGCAGCAAGACCACGGTCAACGTGGAAGTGCGCCAGAAGCGCACCTACACGAAGCCGACCGACGCCGAATCCGTCAGCACCAACTGGCAGAACGAAGCCGATCCGGAACGCGCCGAGATCCTGCGCAAGCTGGAGGAATCCCGCCAGCGCAACCTCGATGAACAGCAACGCCTGGCGCAGGAAGACGCCAAGCGCGCCGAAGAGCTCGAGCGTCGCCGCCAGGAAGAAGCCGCGGCCCGTGCCGAAGCCGAAGCCGCGCGTGCGCAGGCCGATGCCGAAGCCGCCGCGCTGGCGGCGGGTGCCGTCGCCGTGGATGGCGACGAGACCGCGCGTCCGGCCAAGCCGGCCACGCAGGGCCACCACGTGCCCAAGCTGGTCGTGCGCAAGGATCCGCCGCGGACCGACGATCGCAACAACGCCGCGGCCGCCAAACACAAGACCCGCGGCTCGCACGCGATGGTCGCCGGCGTCGAGGACGACGACAACACCAGCCGCTTCGCCGGCCAGCTGCACCTGTCCGCGGCCGATCGCGCCCGTCGTGGCGCGTCGCGTGGCAAGCCGAAGCCGCCGCGCCGCCATGAGCAGAGCCGCGGTGGCGGCGGTGCGCACGGCTTCGAACGCCCGACCGCGCCGATCGTGCGCGAGGTGGCGATCGGCGAGACCATCACCGTGGCCGACCTGGCGCAGAAGCTCGCGCTGAAGGGCGGCGACGTGGTGAAGGCGCTGTTCAAGATGGGCGTGATGGCCACCATCACCCAGACCATCGACCACGACACCGCCGCGCTGATCACCGAAGAGCTCGGCCACAAGGCCGTGCGCGCCGACGCCAACGACGTCGAGAACGAACTGCTGGCGCACTCGGAAGAGCAGCAGGGCGACAAGGTCGCGCGTCCGCCCGTGGTCACCATCATGGGCCATGTCGACCACGGCAAGACCTCGCTGCTGGACTACATCCGCCGCACCAAGATCGCCAGCGGCGAAGCCGGCGGCATCACCCAGCACATCGGCGCGTACCACGTGGAAACGCCGAAGGGCGTCATCAGCTTCCTCGACACCCCGGGCCACGCCGCGTTCACCGCGATGCGCGCCCGCGGCGCCAAGCTGACCGACATCGTGGTGCTGGTCGTGGCCGCGGACGACGGCGTCATGCCGCAGACCCGCGAGGCCATCCAGCACGCCAAGGCGGCCAAGGTGCCGCTGATCGTGGCGGTGAACAAGATCGACAAGTCCGACGCCGACCCGCTGCGCGTGAAGAACGAGCTGCTGGCCGAGGAAGTGGTCGCCGAAGATTTCGGCGGCGACACCCAGATGGTCGAGATCTCGGCCAAGACGGGCCAGGGCGTGGACAACCTGCTGGACGCCATCTCCATCCAGGCCGAACTGCTGGAACTGAAGGCCGTGGAAGACGGCCGCGCCAGCGGCGTGGTCATCGAATCCTCGCTGGACAAGGGCCGTGGCCCGGTCGCGACGGTGCTGGTGCAGCAGGGTACGCTGAAGAAGGGCGACTACCTGGTCTGCGGCATCCAGTACGGCCGCGTGCGTGCGCTGTTCGACGAGACCGGCGCGCAGCCGCCGTCGGCAGGTCCGTCCATCCCCGTACAGGTCCTGGGCCTGTCCGGCGTGCCCGAAGCGGGCGACGACTTCGTCGTGGTCGCCGACGAGCGCCTGGCCAAGGACGTGGCGCAGCAGCGCGACACCAAGCGCCGCGAATCGCGCCTGGTGCAGTCCGCCGGCAGCCGCATGGAAGACATCATGGCGCAGCTGGGCAAGGGCGAAGGCCAGCTCAGCCTCAACCTGATCATCAAGGCCGACGTGCAGGGTTCGGTGGAAGCGCTGCGTCATTCGCTGACCGCGCTGTCCAACGAATCGATCCGCATCAACATCATCAGCTCCGGCGTGGGCGGCATCACCGAGTCCGACGCCAACTCCGCGGTCACCTCCAAGGCGACCATGATCGGCTTCAACGTGCGTGCCGACGCCTCTGCGCGTCGCATCATCGAAGCCAACGGCGTGGACCTGCGCTACTTCTCGATCATCTACGACGTGATCGACCAGGTGAAGCAGGTGGCCTCCGGCCTGCTGGGCGTGGAAATCCGCGAAGAGATCATCGGTATCGCCGAAGTGCGCGACGTGTTCCGCAGCTCCAAGTTCGGCGCGGTCGCGGGCTGCATGGTGGTCGAGGGTACGGTCAAGCGGAACAAGCCGATCCGCGTGCTGCGCGCCAGCACCGTGGTGTTCGAGGGCGAGCTGGAATCGCTGCGCCGCTTCAAGGAGAACGTCGACGAAGTGCGCAACGGCACCGAGTGCGGCATCGGCGTGAAGGCCTACAACGACGTCCAGCCGGGCGACCAGATCGAGTGCTTCGAGCGCATCGAAGTCCAGCGCACGCTCTGATCATGCCGACCAAGTCGTTCCATCGCACCGACCGCGTTTCCGCCCAGCTCCGTCGCGAGCTGGGCACGTTGGTGCACGAGGCCGTGCGCGAGCACGGCCTGCCGTCGGTCAGCGTGTCCGATGTCGAAGTCACCCGCGACATGGCGCATGCCAAGGTGTTCGTCACCGCATTGATGCAGGAGCGTTCGGCCGAGGCGGTGAAGGGCCTGAAGGAACTGGCCTGGGGCCTGCGCATGGAGCTGGCGCGCCGCGTGAAGATGCGCCACGTGCCCGAACTGCATTTCCATTACGACGACTCCGTCGACCGCGGCGAACGCATCGAGAACCTGCTGCGCGACCTGCCGCCGCCCCCGGCCGACGAAGAACCCTAGGATCCGTAAGCGGGCGGTGCCCGGCCTGCGTATGGTCGAGCCCGCCGCCTTTACGTGACGTCGGACGGTCCACGCCGCCGGTGTTCGTGCCCAACGTGCGGGCGGCTGTTGTGGGAGCGCGCCATGCGCGCGATGCTCCTGCTCTGTCCACCCATGCGAAGAGCATCGCGGGCATGGCCCGCTCCTACAGTAAGGAATGCGACTCTCCCGATGTCGTCGCCGAAGTTCAAATTCCGCCCACTCGACGGCCTGCTGTTGCTGGACAAGCCGCAGGGCATGAGCTCTAACGGTGCCCTGCAGGTCGCGCGGCGGCTGTTCCGCGCGGAGAAGGGCGGCCATACCGGCAGCCTCGATCCGCTGGCCACCGGGCTGCTGCCGCTGTGTTTCGGCGAGGCCACCAAGATCGCCGGCCTGCTGCTGGGTTCGCGCAAGGCCTACGACACGGTCGCGGTGCTCGGCACCACCACCGATACCGACGACGCCGACGGCGCGCCGCTGCGCGAGCGCTCGGTGCCGCCGCTGGACGCCGCCACCGTCGAGGCGGCGCTCGCGCCGCTGACCGGCCGCATCCGCCAGCGGGCGCCGATCTATTCGGCCCTGAAGCAGGGCGGGGAGCCGCTCTACACCAAGGCCCGCCGGGGCGACGTCATCGAGGCACCCGAGCGCGACGTCGAGGTTCACGGCATCGAGATCCTGGAGATCGCCCCCGGCCGCCTGTCGCTGCGGGTGGAATGCGGGTCCGGCACCTATGTGCGCAGCCTGGTCCGCGATCTTGGCGAAGCGCTGGGATGCGGGGCACATGTGGGGGCGCTGCGGCGTCTCTGGGTCGATCCGTTCAGGCAATCCCCCATGTACACGCTGGAGGCACTGCAGGCGATCGCTGAACAGGGTGGCGAAAGCGCGCTCGACGCCTGCCTGCTGCCGGTCGAGGCCGGGCTTGCCGGATTCTCCCGTGTCGACGTCGATACCACCGGTGGGCGCCGCCTGGCGCAGGGGCAACGGCTGCGCGGACACCCGCCCAGCGACGGTCCGGTGGCGATCCATGGCCCCGACAACCGTGTCCTGGGGCTGGGGACGGTCGATGCCGAAGGCACGCTGTCGCCGCAGCGGTTGTTCGCATGGGCGGTCGCCGGCACCGCCAGCAAGGCCGGGCAGGATCAATAAAACCTTGTTTCACAAGGCCCCCGGGGCTACACTACGCCGCCGGTTTTCACCGGTGATTTACATTCCCCAGCTTCATCAACGGCGAGCCAGGCGGTGCGCGCGGAGGACAGCCCGCGTTCCTGCAGGCCACGCATCCAACAGAGAGAAACCATGTCCGTCGACACCCAGAAAGTCATTGCCGACAACGCCCGTGGCACCAACGACACCGGCTCCCCCGAAGTGCAGGTCGCCCTGCTGACCGCCCGCATCGAGCACCTGAGCGGCCACTTCAAGACCCACAAGAAGGATCACCACAGCCGTCGTGGTCTGCTGCAGCTGGTCAACCGCCGTCGCAGCCTGCTTGATTACCTCAAGAAGAAAGACAACGAGCGCTACAAGACCCTGATCGAAAAGCTCGGTCTGCGTCGCTGATATACCCCCGACCGCGGCGCAGAGATGCGCCGCGGTTTGCATTTCAGGGAACGGAATGCGCTGCATCCGCTGGCCGCACCGGGCCCGCCCCACACAGCATCACCGGCCGGACGCATCCGGCCAGCCGCACGCGACAAGGGTCGCGTGAGGTCCAACCCGCACAAGGCATCCCAAGGAAACCCCCGTGGCAAAAATCACCAAAACCTTCCAGTACGGCAAGCACCAGGTCACCCTGGAAACCGGCGAAGTCGCCCGCCAGGCCGGCGGCGCCGTCGTCGTCAAGTTCGACGACACCGTGCTGCTGGTCACCGCCGTGGCGGCGAAGTCGGCCCGTGAAGGCCAGGACTTCTTCCCGCTGACGGTCGACTACCAGGAGAAGTTCTACGCCGGTGGCCGTATCCCCGGCGGCTTCTTCAAGCGCGAAGGCCGCGCGACCGAGAAGGAGACGCTGATCTCCCGCCTGATCGATCGTCCGCTGCGCCCGCTGTTCCCGGAAGAATTCCGCAATGAAGTGCAGGTCATCGCCACGGTGATGTCGCTGAACCCGGACATCGACGGCGACATCCCGGCGCTGATCGGCGCCTCCGCCGCCGTCGCCCTGACCGGCGCGCCGTTCAACGGCCCGATCGGTGCCGCCAAGGTCGGCTACATCAACGGCGAATATGTGTTGAACCCGACCGTCAGCGAACTGAAGGACTCCAAGCTGGAGCTCGTGGTCGCCGGTACCGCCAACGCCGTGCTGATGGTCGAATCCGAAGCCGCCGAGCTGTCGGAAGACGTGATGCTGGGCGCCGTGATGTTCGGTCACCGCGAGATGCAGAAGGTCATCGCCGTGATCAACGAACTGGTCGCCGAAGCCGGCAAGCCGAAGTGGGACTGGCAGCCGCCGGCCAAGAACGAAGGCCTGATCGCCGCGCTGCGCACCGCCGTGGGCGACAGCCTCGCCGGCGCCTTCCAGGTGCGCGACAAGATCGAGCGTCGCGACACCATCTCCAGCCTCAAGAAAGCCATCCTCAACACGCTGGCGCCGCAGGCCGAAACCAACGCCTGGAGCACCGGCGAGCTGTCGAAGGAATTCAGCGAGCAGGAATACCAGACCATGCGCGCCTCGGTCCTGAAGACCAAGGTCCGCATCGACGGCCGTGCGCTGGACCAGGTGCGCCCGATCTCCTCCAAGGTCAGCGTGCTGCCGCGCGTGCACGGCTCCTCGCTGTTCACCCGTGGCGAGACGCAGGCGATCGTCGCCGTCACCCTCGGCACCGCCCGCGACGGCCAGGTGATCGACGCCGTCGGCGGCGAGTGGAAGGACCACTTCCTGTTCCACTACAACTTCCCCCCGTTCTCGGTGGGCGAAGCCGGCCGCATGATGGGCCCGAAGCGTCGCGAAATCGGCCACGGCCGCCTCGCCAAGCGCGGCGTGCTCGCCGTGATGCCGACGATGGAGGAATTCCCGTACACGATCCGCGTGGTCTCGGAAATCACCGAGTCGAACGGTTCGTCCTCGATGGCCTCGGTCTGCGGCAGCTCGCTGGCGCTGATGGATGCCGGCGTGCCGATCAAGGCGCCGGTCGCGGGCATCGCGATGGGCCTGGTGAAGGAAGGCGACGACTTCGTCGTGCTGAGCGACATCCTGGGTGACGAAGACCACCTGGGCGACATGGACTTCAAGGTGGCCGGTACCGCCAACGGCGTGTCCGCGCTGCAGATGGACATCAAGATCGAAGGCATCACCGAAGAGATCATGAAGCAGGCGCTGACGCAGGCGAAGGCCGGCCGACTGCATATCCTGGGCGAAATGGCCCATGCGATGACCGCACCGCGCCAGGAGCTGAGCGAGTTCGCGCCGCGCCTGATCACCATCAAGATCCACCCCGACAAGATCCGCGAAGTGATCGGCAAGGGCGGTTCGGTGATCCAGGCGATCACCAAGGAAACCGGCACGCAGATCGACATCCAGGACGACGGCACCATCACCATCGCCTCGGTGAACGGCGCCGCCGGCCAGGCTGCCAAGGCCCGCATCGAGCAGATCACGTCCGACGTCGAGCCGGGCCGCATCTACGAGGGCAAGGTCGCCAAGATCATGGACTTCGGCGCGTTCGTCACCATCCTGCCGGGCAAGGACGGCCTGGTGCACGTGTCGCAGATCTCCAACGACCGCGTCGAGAAGGTCAGCGACGCGCTGAAGGAAGGCGACGTGGTCAAGGTCAAGGTGCTGGAAGTCGACAAGCAGGGCCGCATCCGCCTGTCGATCAAGGCCGTGGAAGAAGGCGAGGGCGTGTCGGCCGAGTAAGCCGCACGACATCGCAACGCGATACGGAAAAGCGGGCTTCGGCCCGCTTTTTCTTTGCGCGTCCTGTCGGGAGTCCGCCAGCACGCAGGACACATCGTCCCCGGTGCTGCGACGTCCTGTCGTATGCCGTCGACGATAATGGCGACCATGGACTCCACCAAGACTCAATCGACCGCGCCAGCCTCCCTCTGGTCCGGTCGCGGACTGGTGCTGCTCGGCATCGTGCTGTCCGCGTTCAACCTGCGCACGGCGGTGACCTCGCTCACGCCGTTGCTGGACACGCTGGGCGATACCTTCGGTTTCGGCGCGACCATGACCGGGGTGTTCGGCATGCTGCCGACCGCCGCGTTCGCGCTGTTCGGGGTGGCCACGCCGGCGCTGGCCCATCGCATTGGTCTGGAGCGAACGGCGTTGCTGGCGATGCTGCTGGCGATGCTGGGCCTGCTGCTGCGCAGCGCCGCGGGCGATATGACGGCGCTGATGGCGGCCTCGCTGACCGCACTGGCGGGCATGGGTATCGGCAACATCGTGCTGCCGCCGCTGGTAAAGCGCTACTTCGCCGATCGCGTCGGCACGGTCAGCACGCTGTACATCACCGTGCTGCAGGCCGGCACCATCCTGCCTGCGCTGGTGGCGGTGCCGGTGATGGAAGCGGCAGGCTGGCGGATCTCGCTGGGCCTGTGGGCGGTATTCGCGGCCGCGTCGGCGGTGCCGTGGTGCCTGGTGCTGTGGCGGGAGCGGCAGCGTACGTCCTCGCTCGCGCGGATGCACGATGCTGCCGTCACCGTCGACGACGAAGCGCCCGAGCTCGCCGCACCGCGCCCCACCGGCCGCGCCTGGCGCTCGCCGGTGGCGTGGGGCATGGCGCTGATGTTCGGCATGACCTCGCTGGTGACGTATTCCATGTTCACCTGGTTGCCGAAGCTGCTGGTCGAAGCCGGTGGCACGCCGGCGCTCGGCGGCACGATGGTGGCGCTGTTCTCCGCGCTGGGGCTGGTGGCGTCGCTGACCATGCCGCAGATCGCGGTACGCATGCGCAATCCCTTCATCGTGGTGGTGGTCTGCGCGGGCTTCTATGCCGCCGCGTTTACCGGCCTGCTGATCGCGCCGATGGCCGCGCCGTGGTTGTGGGTGGCCCTGTTGGGCCTGGGCCCCAGCACGTTCCCGCTGTCGCTCACCATGATCAACCTGCGCACGCGCACGCCGGAAGGTTCGGCCTCGCTGTCCGGTTTCATGCAGGGCGTGGGCTATTCGCTGTCCTGCGCCGGGCCACTCGCCTTCGGCCTGCTGCACGAACACACGCATGGCTGGACGCTGCCGATGGCGTTCCTGGGCGCGTGCATCGGCGTGCTGGTGATCGGTGGCTACCTGGCCTGCAAGCCGCGGTATCTCGAAGACACCTGGCATTGATCCGGCGCGACCGGCGGGCGCCGTCCGCGCATGCCTCTCGTTGACACGTCTTCGATGGCGGCGAAATACTCGGCGCCGTCCTGTCCGGCAAGGAGTCGCCAGTGCCAACCTTGGTGCCGCACGCATGCATTGCGACCTCGATCCTCTGCGCCGCGCTCGCCTTGGCGTCTGCGCCGGCCTTCGCGACGGACATGGACGACTCCGCCGCCCAGCTTCGCCGCCTGCAGGCGCTCATCGACAATGACAACGAGGACGTGCCGCCGGCGCTGCTCGAGTCCGGTGCCTGCGCGGTCAGGGTGCTATCCGGCGTGCTGCTCTACCGCCGCGATCCCGACAGGTACCGCAATGCGCTGTTCGCCGAACTCGTCATAGACGACTACGCGGAAAGATCGGCGGGCAAGTACAACGAGATCGGGACCGACGAGGCCGTGTCGGCCATGGACGCTGCCAGCGTCGCGCCGGCGGGCATTACCGACCAGCGGATCCAGATGGTGATCGGCTTCTGCGCCCTCAAGGACAGGAACCTCTGGATGAAAGCCCGCGATGGCGGTCGCCTCTCGTTGGCCCGCTCCTTTCGCGGTGCGGCCTTGGCTTCGCTGCTCAAGGGGACGGACGAGGACACGGTGGCCATCACGAGCGCGATCGACGCCCATACCGCCAGCCGCCACCCTTCGCCGACGCCGTAGTCCTCAGATCATCCGCGCAAACCGCATCCAGTCCGCGGTGCGTTGCGCGCCGAGGTCGAACGAGTGCGCGGGCATCCAGCCCAGCTTTTCCTTGGCCAGGCCGTTCGCCACCCAGGAGCGGTAGGCCTCGCGTACCACCCGGTTTTCGCTGGGCATGCGTACCGCAGGGGCGTCCTCGACGTGCGCGGCGGGGCGACGGCCCTGCAGTCGCGACTTGATCATGATCTTCTGCTCGGGGGTGATGCGACGGGCGACCATTTCCTTGGTGCCGCGGATCAACTGGCCGAGCGACGGAATGGTGCCGAGCTGGGCATGGAAGGCGGGCGAGACCGCCAGCCGCACCGCCGCCTTGACGCTGTCGCGCGCCCGCGGCTGCCTGGCTTTCCAGTACGCGGCGATCTCGTCGAGCGAATGGTCGTGGACGGTCTTCGCGCCCTCCACCATGCCGGCGAAGGTGGTGATGAAATCGCCCCACGTGGTGCGGCCGTCGCCGTTGATCAGGAACGCGCCGCCGACCGCGTCGTCGCGCTCGAGCGACGCCATGATCGCGTCGCAGACATCGTCGACGTAGACCGCGTTGCAGATGCCGCGGCCGCCGTCGACCAGGCTGATCTTGCCCGCGCGCGCGTCCTGAACCACCGGGGTGACGAAGAAGCTGAAAGGTCCGTAGACGATGGTCGGGCGCAGGATGACGGTCTCCAGCGCGCCGCGCTTGCCGGCGGCCGCGACCACCGCCTCGGACGCCGCCTTGGCATCGGAATAGACCTCGCCCCAGCGCTCGATCGGCGCCGTGGCCTCGGTCAGCACCTCGGGCTTCGGCGACGGCCCGTGCACCGCCATCGAACTGACGTGGACGAAGCGGCGCACGCCGGCGCGCGTGCAGGCGTCGACGAGCTGCCGCACCTGCTTCCCGGCGCTCTGGTCGTCGCCATGGGCGAGGTTGACCACGGCGTCGCAGCCGTCCACCGCACGCGCCAGGCTGGCGGCATCCATCATGTCGCCGGCCACCAGGTCGACATCGAGCCGGGCGATGCGCGCGGCGCGCGAGAAGTCGCGCACCATCGCGCGGTACGGCAGGCGGTACTGGAGCGACAGCAGTTCGCACAGGCGCGAGCCGATGAAGCCGGTGGCGCCGGTGACCAGGATCCGGGTCGGCGTCATGCCAGGGCCTCCCTGTGCGCCATCCACGGCTGCGCCATCGGCGTGCGCCGGGCATAGGCGGTTTCGATGACGGCCAGCGCCCGCAGGGCGGATTCGCCGGTCACGAACGGCGCACGCCGTTCGCGGACCGCGCCGATGAAGTCTTCCAGTTGCAGGCGGTAGTGGCTGCGCGCGTCCCAGTGCCGGGCGCACGGGATCTGCATCTCCATCGGCCCGCGGCGCGTGTTCCTGTGCAGGGCCAGCATGCGCGGTTCCGAGGTCGACGCTTCGAGCGTGCCGCGATCGCCGACGACCCGGATGCTGCGGCGCAGGCGGTGCGACCAGCTGAATTCCAGGCGCGCCGGCACCGGACGCCCGCCGATCTGCAGGGTGCCGGTGAGCTTGGCGTTGCTCTCGAAGCCGCCGAAGGCATCGTCCTCGTAGGCGATGTGGTCGAGATCGCCGAACAGCCAGAGCATGCGGTCGAGCAGGTGCACGCCGGTGTCGAAGAGGACGCCGCCGCCGGTCGCGCTGCGGTCGAAGTAGCTGTTGCTCGCCATCGGCCAGTCCAGCAGGGCGCCGTCCTCGACGATGACCTCGCGGACCTCGCCGATCTCGCCGTCGTCCACCAGGTCGGCCAGCCAGCGGTTGTGCGGGAAGAACCGCATCATCAGCGCGACGGCCAGCACGCGGTCGGTCCTGCGCGCGGCATCGACCATCTTCTGGCCATCCGCGACGGTGATCGCCAGCGGCTTCTCGCACAGCACGTCGATGCCCATTTCCATCAGTTGGATGGCGACGGGCGCATGGAAGCGCGGCGGAACCGCGACGATGGCGGCGTCAACCTTGCCGGCGAGGTCGGCGAGCTCGGTGGTGATCTCGGCCTCGATCCCGCTGGTCAGCGCGGTCCGCGTCGCATTGCTGCGATCACGGTCGCACAGCACGGTCACCTCGACGCGGCGGTCCGCCACGATCACCGGCAGGTGCGCCTCGCGGGTGATCGCCCCGCATCCGACAATGCCCAGCCGCACGGGCCGGTTGGTATCCACGCTCGTCAAGGTTCCTTCCCCCTGTCCACATCCCCGACACGCAAATAGGGGGGCAAAGCGGCCATGGGCGGCGTGCCCTGCCGGAGTGCGAACGCGGGTGTTGCGCGATCAGCGGACGATCAGCGGGCGCCGGTCTCCGGCCACCGCTGGATTGACGCGTTTCGGCGAGGGCAGGAATACTGGTGCGGACCGCGACACGGAAGGGATGCACAAGCCTCGCCATGAGGATCGAGCCGCTGCCAAAACCCTCCCTGACGACGGCATGCTTCGCTGCACCGTTGATTACGCCCATCGTCGCCATTCCGGTGGCGGCGTTGTTGCCCGGCATGTACAGCAGCGCCTTCGATATCCTGATCGCGCTCCCCTTCGTGATTGTCGCGTCCCTGATCTACGGGTATGCAGGGATGATTGTCGTGTGCCTGCCATTGATGCTGCTGTTGAAGTACTTCAACAAGCTCTCCGCATTGACGTTGTGTGCATCCACCACCATCGTCGGCAGCGCCATCTGGATGACGATGTTCGTCGTTGGCTCGACGCCCGAATCCGCTTCCGCGCACGTTCGGGTTTTGCTGGTGGGCGCAGTCTGCAGTTTCGCGGTGAGCGCGTTTTTCTGCATCCTCGGCGAGATTCCGTGGCGCCGTTGGTACGTGCGCTGACGATGCGATCGGGCATCGCACGCCCCATCCTGCGAAACCTTACCCCAGCTTGATCTCCAGCTTCTGCCGCATCTGCTGGCGGAACGTCGTCGCCAGCGCGGCGAATCCCGCACCGGTCGGGTGCATCTCGTCGAACCACTGGTGGCTGGTGGTCAGCACGCCACGCAGGTCGACGAAGTCGAAGACCTTGCCGGTGGTGCGATCGTCGCGCAGCGGGACCAGCACGCGCTCGACGAAGCCGTCGATCAGCAGGCGGGCGAACTCGCGCTGCTGTTCGATACGCGGCAGCACGTGCGCCACCTTGTTGCCGATCCAGGGACCGACGCCTTTCTTCAGCAGCGCGGCCGCGCCCAGGTTGCCCAGCGTCAGCTGCGCGGGCCGGCCGAGTTCGCGCGGGTAGTCGTAGGTGTGCGCCAGGATCGGCGTGTGCGGGCGGATCGCCTGGAACGCGGTGACGAAGGCGCGGTAGCGCGCCAGCACCTCGTCGTAACGGCCCGTGTCGACCACGCGCTGGAAGGCGGCGGCGGGGCTCATCGGCGACGCCCCCCGAAACGTCGTCTGCAGGAAGGTATCGACGAAATCGTTGCCGCCGGCGCTGATCAGCACCAGGTCGAATTCGAAGCCGCGGTACCAGGTGGACAGGTCGCGGATGCCGCGCGCGGTGAACATGTCGACCGCCAGGTCGCCGCTGTCCTCGGTGCGGAAGAACAGGCCGCCTGCGCCGAACAGCGGCACGCCTTTCTTCTCGTCCTCCGGCGCCGGGAACACCAACCAGTCCAGCAGGTTCATCGACAGCGGCGTGGAGAACCACGAGTCGCCTTCGCAGAACACGATGGGCGTGGAGGCGAAGGCATCGGGTTTGCGGGCGAGGGCGCGGTACAGCGTGCGGAACTCGCCGCGGCGGGTGGTCATCAATGACTGCGAAGCGGGCATCGCACATCTCCTTTCAGGTGGCCCCTACACGGGACCAACGCACATGGCGGGCAGGGGCGGCCGCGAAAGCCGGCGTGGTGTTGGGCTGGGCGTGAGGCCGCTTAGCGCCGTCGATGCCCCGATCCTGCACCCTTCTTCTCACAGAAGCGTCCGGCGTTCGATGTTTCTGATCGGTCGTTCCATCAGAAAGATCGGGCGTTGGATGTTTCTGATTGGTCATTCCATCAAAAAGACCGGGCGCTGGATTTTTTTGACCGGTCGTTCCATCATAAAGACCGGGCGTTGGATGTTTTTGATCGGTCGTTCCATCGAAACGATCGGACATTGGATGTTTTCGATCGGTCATTCCATCGAAACGATCCAACGGTGGATGTTTTTGATCCGTCGTTCCATCAAAAAGATCCAACGCCGGATGTTTTCGGCCATCTTGCGTACGCAAGGGGGCGGCGGCACCGGGTCCCGCTGCCTTTGTGGTCGCCCCGGGGCCTGACGCCTTCCGCGACCCGTGTCCCGGCTGTTCATGGCATGGTCCGCGCGGGCGGAACAGGAAGTCACACCGACTTCCGGCAGGGGTAGGGCGCCGGCGACGGTGCTATCTAGTCGCTTCCTGACCGATGCTGGGGAGCACTCGCATGACCACCCGTCGTGACCTGTTCAAGCTGGGCGCACTGGCCGCCGCTGCCGCCGCGCTGCCGTCGTTCGCCTCCGCCGCCAGCGAGTCCAAACCCGTCGGCAAGGCCGCCAAGCCGCTGAACATCCTGATCCTCGGCGGCACCGGCTTCACCGGTCCGTTCCAGGTCGAGTACGCGCTCAAGCGCGGCCACAAGGTTACCCTGTTCAACCGCGGCAAGCGGCCGTCGCCGGAATGGCCGTCCGAGGTCGAACAACTGCACGGCGACCGCAACACCGGCGACCTGTCCGCGCTGAAAGGCCGCACGTGGGACGTCTGCATCGACAACCCCACCAGTCTGCCGTTCTGGGTGCGCGATGCGGGCCAGGTGCTGAAGGGTAACGTGGGCCACTACCTCTTCATCTCCACCATCTCGGTCTATGCCGACGGCAGCAAGCCCGGCATCAACGAGACCTCCGCACTGGCGCAGTACAAGGGCAAGGACGCGATGGCGGAAACGCAGGAGTCGCTGCGCGCCGACATCGGCAACCTGTACGGCCCGCTGAAGGCGCTGAGCGAAGCCGAGGCGCACACGCAGTTCGGCAAGAACGTCACCATCGTGCGGCCGGGCTACATCGTCGGTCCGCGCGACGAGACCGACCGCTTCACCTACTGGCCGCACCGGGTGGCGCAGGGCGGCGAAATCCTGGTGCCGGGCGAGGGCAGCGATCCCATCCAGATCATCGACGGCCGCGACCTGGGCGAGTGGATGATCCGCCTGGCCGAAGCCAAGACCACCGGCGTCTTCAATGCCTGCGGTCCGGACTACACCTTGTCGATGGACGCCATGCTGCATGGCTGCCAGGCCGTCACCGGCGGCGGCATGACACTGACCCACGTCACGCCCAAGTTCCTGGAAGAACAGCAGGTCGGCCTGCCGATCTGGGTGCCGTCGAAGGACAGCGAGTACGCTGGCTACGGGTCGGTCAGCAACCAGCGCGCGATCGCTGCCGGCCTGACCTTCCGTCCCCTCGCCACCACGGTGCAGGACCTGCTGGCGTGGTTCCGCAGCCTGCCGGCCGAGCGGCAGGCCAAGCTCAATGCCGGCATCACCCGCGAGAAGGAAGCGGAACTGCTGAAGGCGTGGCACGCGCGCAAGGCGTAAGCCAGGCGCGTCGCGCGATGCTGCTCATGGCGGCGCGCACTCCTGCCGGTGCACGTCGGGGGTGTGTCCGAAAGGGGCGCCTCGCACGTGAGCTGCGAGCGTCGGCTGTTTTCGCAGGTAGTCCGATGCCTGCGCATGTGCACGTGCCACAGAAGCACTGTCCAAGTCCTGCTCGAGGTTTCGCACGACTTGCTCAATGAACGACTGCGTTGTCGAGAATCGCTGTTCGTCGCGCATCAGGGATTGCGCATACATGTAGAGCGCGAGCGCCTGTGATCGATCCGGCGCCACCGTTTGCGCCAACAGGTGGCGTCGGAAGTGCGGGGCCGGACTATGGGCCGCGGCAAGCGCCATGATTGTAGGCAGGTCGCCTGCGGCGACGGCGCGCCGCGCCACGGTCTCCGCTTCGTGCTGGTACACGCGCAGGTTGTCGAGGTTATCCAGTGTCTCGTTCGTGCGGAACGCATTGCCGACGGCATAGTGGCGCATCGCCGCGACATTGCCGCCGAGGGCCGCGCTCCGCCAATACTGCAGGCGTCGGGAGGCACTGATTGGCGCAACGCCCTCGCAGTGCTCGCTTTCTCGCAGGAGTTGTTCGGCTCCCGCGGACATCGCCTGTTGACTCTGGCGGATCACCGTCTGGAGCTCGGGCGCCATCTGGGCGCCCGACGACAACCGAGTGTTCGCCGGCCTCATGACCTCGGACATGCTGGACAGCTGCGCCGCGATGCGGTCGCAGTACTCCATTTCGGCCGCGAGCCTGCAGGCGGCATCCGGCTCGCCCGCATCCGCTCGCGCACGCAGGTCAGGCAGGACCTCGCGCAACGGTCGTTGCGGATCCGGCAACGGCAGGTTGGGCGGACGTTGCCTGGGTGCGGCGAACTCCGGCGGTGATGGGGATGTATGTGTGCCGGTGGCGCCGGATGCGATTGCGGTGACGCGGGCTGGTACTTGGGGCGTCACGGATTGCATGTGCCCCATCCACCACCCCAAGCCACCTGCCGCCATCACCACCAGCGATGCGGCGAACCAGCGAAACCTAGGCATCCGAGCGTCCTCCCATCGTCCATGGCGAGCGACTAGCTCACCATGGTGATGGTGCGACGGCAAGCGGCGTGTGGATCAGCGCTCGCGCCGCACCAGCATGCGATCGACGGGACCACGGCGCTGCCAATCCGGCACGACGCGCTCGACGGGCGCTTCCGCCGCCAGCGTCGGGGACGAGGTATCCGGCGCCACCAGCGACGGAATCGAGGCGGCCGTCGCCGCCGCGCGCTCGTCGACCTTCGGTGCCAGGTCGGTGCCCTGCACGATGCCGAGCGGCGCATAGCCGGTGTAGCCGGGGAAGACCTGGCTGAGGTTGGCGTTGCCCATGCGGCGGATCAGGATGTCCGACATCACGCGGCGATAGTCGGTGGTCACCGGCACATCGCCGAAGGTCGGCGACAGGGTTTCCGGATTCAGCCCGGGCCAGCTGCCGTAGAAACGGCGTCCATTGACGGGACCGCCCAGCACGAGCATCGGATTGCCATAGCCATGGTCAGTGCCGCCATTGGCGTTGGCGCGCACGCGGCGGCCGAACTCCGACTGCACCACCACCGTCACGCGCGCCATCTCGCCGGTGCCGTTGAGCTCGGCGTAGAACGCCGACAGCGCCTGCGACAGTTCCGCGATCTTGTTCTGGTAGTAGTGGTACCCACTGCCGGCCGTGCCCTGGCCTTCGTGCGTGTCCCAGCCGCCCAGGTCGAGCGTGGCGTAACGCAGGCCCAGGTTGAAGCGGATGCTCTGCGCGATGGTCCACAGCTGCTGCGCGAAGTTGCCGGTCGGCCACGTCGCCGGCAAGCTGGCGTAGCCCTGCTGGCCGATCAGGCGCAATGCGCCGTCGGCGCGGCGGCCGCTGACCTCCATGCCGCTCTGGCCATTCCACAGCGACGCCACGGTTTCGCTGACGCCGCGCAGGCCGGCCGGCGAATCCGTCCGCGTGCGCTGCCAGCTCCACGCCGTGGTGTTGAGCGAGAAGTCGGACGGGCTGCTCATGGTCATCGCGTCGATCGCGCCCATCAGGCCGGCCGGCTGCGTGCCGCTCACGCCGAGCGCGGGCAGGGTGCCGGTGCCGTTCGGACGCGTTTCCCACGCGCGGGTCATCCAGCCGGTCGGCGAGCCGTATTTCCCGGGCGTGCCCAGGTCGATGTACAGCTGCGCATCGAAGTGGCTGCGCGTCACCGTGGTGCCCATGCCGCACGCGTGCACGACGGCCATCTTGCCGTCGTTCCACAGGTCGCGCAGGCCGGTGGCCGAGGGATGCAGGCCGAAGCCGGTGGCGGCGCCGCCGGACAGCGTCAACGGCAACGCACCGTAAGTGCCGCTGACAGCGATCTGCAGGCTGGGGCGCGCCTCCTCGTAGAAGCCGCGGTCCACGCCGTCGATGGGGATCACCAGGTTCAGGCCGTCGATGCCCCCGCGCAGGAACAGGTGCACGACGGTGTCGTAGCTGTTGACGGCGGCGTCGACGGGATCGGCGAACATCAGGCTGGCGCCCGTGGTGCCGACGATGGCGGCCGCGCCGCAGCCTTTGACGAACTCGCGTCGGGTTACTCGGAAGTCGGTCATCGGGGCCTCAGCGGCTCATGAATTCGGGGGTCATCAGGATCAGCGCCACCAGGCTGCGCAGGCGCTCGTGGTTGTAATGCCGCTTGAGGTCGCTGCCCTGCCAGGCGTTGGTGTCGGTGATGACGTAGCTGTTGGGATCGCCGTTCTGCGCCATGAAGGCGACCAGCGCCTGCTTGCGCGCCGCCTCGGGCTGGTAGCCCAGGATGCGCGTGCACCAGAAGGTCACCAGATTGTTCGCGGTCCAGTTGGCCACCGGCAGGTTGGCGCGCGTGGTGTCGACGATCGGATGCAGCGGCACCTCGCCGTCCTTGCTCTCGGTCAGCCAGCCCAGCAGGCGCCAGGTCATCGCGTAGGAGTTGGAGCCCGACCAGGCCAGGCCGCTGTCGGGATATCCATTCGGTGCCGGCCAGTTGTACGGCGTGTGGCCGGTGAACCCGTACAGCCACATGAAATCGCCGCTGCGGCCGTGGTCCAGGCGGATCGTCCAGTCGCCGCCCAGCGTGCGCATGGCGGCCACGGCGCAGTCGAACGGGCGACGGTTCTTCTGGCCGAAACTGTTGATGAAGTCGTCGGAATTCAGGATGTGCCGCAGCACCAGTTCGATCTGGTTCGACGCGCGCCAGTTGGCGCGGAAGATCGCCGCGGCGCTGTCGATCAGTGCCTGCTTCGGCGTATCGCTGATGAAGCGGCGGATCAGCTTCTTGCAGATGAACTTGGCCACGCGCGGATGGCTGGCCAGGCGGTCGAGCACGTCGCGGCCGTCCTTCAGCGCCGGCTGTTCCGGATAGATCAGCATGCCGAGCAGGAACTTGGGGCCGGCGTCGTGCCAGGACTGGCGATAGACGAAGGTGCCGTCGTTCTCGGTGGGGAACTGCCAGTGGCCGTTCTTCGCCGACCAGCCGGTGAAGGCGGCCGAGGTCTCGTACACGTCGATGTCGGTGTAGCCGATCGGATAGGCCGGGTCCTCGGGGCAGGGCGGGACCTGGAACGGGTCCATGAAGCCCAGGTAGTTCTCGGCGCCGAAGGTGTGCAGCTCCAGCAGCTCGCGGGCGAAGTTCTCGTTCGGGCCCGAGCGCGAATTGCTGATGTTGTCCAGGTAGTAGAGCATCGCCGTGCTCTGGGCCACCGCTTCCAGCATGGTGCGGAAGTTGCCCTTGGCGTTGGCGCGGATCACGTCGCGGTCGTAGTGGACGAACACCGGGCCGGTGCTGAAGTCGTTGCCCAGCACGTTGAAGTGGTCGTGCCAGAAGTTGACCAGCACCTCGCGCAGCTGCCGGCGCGAATGCACCGCGCGCACGAACGCCGCGCGCTGCACTTCGTTGGCGGGACGGATGCGGATGCTGTACTCCGGATCGGTCACGACGTGGTCGGCCCACAGCTGGCTCAGCGACTTGTTGAGCGTGGTGTAGCCGCCGGCGGTGAGGCGGTTGGTGACCGCACTGTCGTCGATCGCATCCCAGTTGAGCTGCCAGTCGACGTAGGCCGCCAGGCGCTGGCGGTCGCTGCTGCCCAGGGCGTTGAACTCGGTGACCGTGGCGGTGGTGGCGCCATAGCTGAGGTTGTTCAGCGCCTGCACCGCGAACGGCGGCCGCGCCATCGTCACCAGGCGCGGGTTCGACTGGCCCATCATCACGCGGCCGCCGCCCTCGGCGGCGACGGCAGCCGCTTCCGGTGCGGGCGTGGTGTCCTTCGGACTGGGGCGTTCGCCGCCGTTCCAGCCGTACAGCCGGTTCAGCCGCTGGCGGACCTGGGTGTCGAGGCTGGGCGCGGCCGCCTGCGGCTTCGTCTGGAGCGCGTCGAGGCGGGCACGCGTGCCGACGGTCTTGCGCCGCCATGACCCGCGCGCGAAGAGCCGACGCCACGGGACGGTGTAGTACGCCATGCGGATTTCCCTGACTTCCCCGGAATGCGGGAAGTATTGGTCATGCGCCGCGCGCGGTTTGCGACCGCGCGCACAGGCCGGTCACGCCGGTCGCGCCATCGGCCGCGTCTCAGACCCAACCTGTGGCGTAGAACACGCCGATGATGACGAAGACGGCCGTCGTCTTGATCAGGGTGATGGCGAAGATGTCCTTGTACGACTGCCGGTGGCTGAGGCCGGTGACCGCCAGCAGGGTGATCACCGCCCCGTTGTGGGGCAGCGTGTCCATGCCGCCGGACGCCATCGAGGCCACCCGGTGCAGCACGTCCATCGGGATGCCGGCGGCGTTGGCGTTGGCGATGAAGCTGTCGGCCATCGCCGCCAGCGCGATGCTCATGCCGCCCGAGGCCGAACCGGTGATGCCGGCCAGGGCGGTGACCGAGATCGCCTCGTTGACCAGCGGATCCGGAATGGCCTGCAGCGCGTTGGCCACGACGAGGAAGCCGGGCAGGGCGGCGATGACCGCGCCGAAGCCGTATTCGGACGCCGTGTTCATCGAGGCGAGCAACGCGCCGCCGATGGCGCTCTTCGTGCCCTCGGCGAAGCTGGCGAACACCGGTTTCCATGCGAACACGATGACCGAGGCGATGCCGACCAGCAGCGCGCCCTGCACGGCCCAGATGGCGGCGACCTTGGACACGTCCTGCACCACCGGCGCGGGATTGCCGATCACTGCGGGCACGAACGACTGGCTTTCGCCGTAGAAACCCGGAATCCAGCGGGTGAACAGGAAGTTGGCCACGCCGACCAGCAGCAGCGGCAGGATCGCGACCAGCGGATGCGCCAGCCGGTCGCCCTTGAAGGGTTCGGGTTCGTTGTGCAGTTCGTCCTGGCCGGCGTAGCCCTCGCCGTTGCGCGCGGCCACGCGGCGGCGCCATTCCAGGTAGGTCATGCCGACGATCAGGATGAACACGCCACCGAGCGTGCCCAGCACCGGTGCGGCCCAGCCGTTGGTGCCGAAGAACGAACTGGGGATGATGTTCTGGATCTGCGGCGTGCCCGGCAGCGCATCCATGGTGAAGGTGAACGCGCCCAGCGCGATCGTGCCTGGCACCAGCCGCTTGGGGATGTTGCTCTGGCGGAACAGTTCCGCCGCGAACGGGTACACCGCGAACACCACCACGAACAGCGACACGCCGCCGTAGGTCAGCAGCGCACACACCAGCACGATCGACAGCATCGCGCGCTGCGCGCCGACCACCCTGATGGTGCCGGCGACGATGGCCTTGGAGAAGCCGGAGATCTCGATCAGCTTGCCGAACACCGCACCCAGCAGGAACACCGGGAAGTACAGCTTCAGGAAGCCGACCATCTTGTCCATGAACAGGCCGGTGAACATCGGCGCGACCAGCGAGGGATCGGTCAGCAGCACCGCGCCCAGCGCCGCGATCGGCGCGAACAGGATGACGCTGTAGCCGCGGTAGGCCACGAACATCAGGAAGCACAGCGCGGCCAGCACGATCAGGAACGACATCCCACACCCCTCGGCCAGCGCCGGTTGCAAGTGCGGCGAGTATCGGCAGCGACGTGCCGGCCGTCCCCCTGTACGAAGGTACGATGCCGTCTGCACGGCCCGGCCTCTAGTGTTCGCTGCAATCGGCGGCATCCGTCCGCCGCCATGTCATACCCGGGAGGGGGAGACCCAATGAAGCGCAAGCACCTGAGCCTGGCCATCGGCTGTGTCCTGTTGTCGTCCGTGCCGGTGGCGTGGGCACAGGACGCCACGCCGGCCGCCGCGTCGCCAGCCACCAACGCCACCACGCTCGATTCGGTCAAGGTGACCGCGCGCAAGCGCGAGGAAACCCTGCAGGACGTGCCGGTGGCGGTCACCGCGTTCACGCCCGAAACGCTGGACAAGCTCAACATCAAGGACCTGGGCGATCTCGATGCGCAGGTGCCGAACCTGACCGTGTACGCGGCGCGCGGCTCCACCAGCACCGTGACCGCCTACATCCGCGGCGTCGGCCAGGCCGATCCGCTGTGGGGCGTGGATCCGGGCGTGGGCATCTACTTGGACGACGTGTACATCGCCCGCCCGCAGGGCGCGCTGCTGGACGTGTTCGACGTGGAGCGCATCGAAGTGCTGCGCGGCCCGCAGGGCACGCTGTACGGCAAGAACACCATCGGCGGCGCGATCAAGTACATCTCGCGCGGCCTGCCGCAGGAAACCACCGGCTTCGCTTCGGTCACGGTCGGCAACTACAACCAGCTGGACGTGAAGGCCGCGCTGGGCGGCGAGATCGGCGGCAAGGACAGCGGCCTGCGCGGCCGCGTGTCGGTGGCCAGCATGAACCGCGACGGCTTCGGCACCAACACGTTCACCGGCCAGGAGGTCAGCGACAAGGAGATCAACGCGGTGCGCATGCAGCTGGGCGCGTACTCGCAGGACGATTTCGACGTGCAGGTCGCGTTCGACTACATGGATGACCAGTCCGGCGTGCGCGGTGCGAAGATGCTGGCGCCGAACCCGCTGGCGCCGGCGTATCCGCCGACCGACGACCGCTACGACATCCGCAGCGGCATGAAGAACATCAACGACACGGAGATGAAGGGCGCCTCGATCACCGCCAACTGGCGGCCGAGCGAGGACTGGGCGTTCAAGTACGTGGCCGCCAAGCGCGAGTCGGACACCGAGACCAACATCGACTTCGATACCACGCCGCGGCCGCTGGTCGACGTGCGCGCGTTCTACAGCGACAGCCAGGTCAGCCAGGAATTCCAGGCCAACTACGACGGCGGCGGCCGCGCCCGCGGCGTCATGGGCCTGTACTGGTTCAATGGCGACGCCGGCGGCCAGGTGCTGAACTACTTCTGGAACCCGCTGCTGGCCACCGGCCTGACCAACCCGCTGTTCGGCGACACCCAGGGCGTGGTCAACACCAAGAGCATCGCGCTGTACGCCGACTGGACCTTCGACCTGACCGACCGCCTGAAGCTGGACGTCGGCGCGCGCTACACCGACGAGGACAAGCACGCCGTCGCGCTGAACCGCTTCTACACCAGCACCTCGTACGACACCTCGTGGGGCACGGCGGCGAACTTCGACAAGACGGTCAACTTCAAGAACGTCTCGCCGAAGGTCTCGCTGGACTACCAGATCACGCCGGACATCATGATCTACGGCCTGGCGTCGCGCGGCTTCAAGTCGGGCGGCTACAACATCCGCGCCAATACCACGGCGGTGCCGCGCTCCGGCGAACCCTTCGACGACGAGCAGGTCGACAGCTTCGAGATCGGCAGCAAGATGTCGTTCCTCGACCAGCGCATGTTCCTGAACCTGTCCGCGTTCCACAACAAGTACGAGGACATCCAGCTGTCGGTGTTCACCTCGTACACGCTGCCGAACGGCTCGCAGAGCTTCTTCGGCGACTTCACCAACGCCGGCAAGGGCACCGTCAACGGCGTGGAAGTGGAGTACCAGTTCCTGCCGACCGCCAACTGGCTGATCAGCGGCAACCTGGCCTGGCTGGACGCGAAGTACGACGAGTTCATCAGCAGCGGCGTCAACATCGCCGACACGCAGTACTTCACCAACGCGCCGGAGTTCTCGGGTGCGCTGAACGTGGAATACCGCACCGACCTGGCCAACGGCGGCAACCTGTCGGCGCGCGTGGGCTATTCCTACCAGTCGGAAGTGTGGCCGACCACCGACCTGAGCCCGGTGATCAAGCAGGAAGGCTACGGCCTGGTCAACGCCGGCGTGATCTGGAAGGTCAACGATGCGTGGAGCCTGTCGCTGCAGGGCACCAACCTGGCCGACGAGGAATACCGCACCACCGGCTACAACATCGCCGCCTACGGCGTGCTGACCGGCTTCTACGGTCCGCCGCGCCAGTACAGCCTGACCGCGCGCTACGATTTCTGAGCACCCGGACGGTCTTGGTGGTTAACCGGCAACGGCGGGCGAAAGCCCGCCGTTGCTGCGTTATGCTCGCGCGCATGTCTTCCCGCCCCGTAGCGTGCGCCATGCGCACGATCGCTCAACCTTCCTTGCGCCATGGACGGTCTGGCGACGACTCGGCATGGGAGGTGTCCGGGCTGTCTTCGCGCGGGGTCCGACATCGTCAGGCCGGGCGCGCGGCGCACGCCACGGACATGTCAGGGCGCAGGGTCCGTCCCGTAACGTGCGCCATGCGCACGAGCACGGAATCCGTCCCGCGTCGAGAGAGCCCTGCCTGTGGTGCGGCGCGGGATGGCGTGGAAACGTCTTCGGGCAGGGCCCGACATCGCGAGGTCGTGCGCGCAGCGCACGCTACGGTGGGGTCAGGATGCTGAGCGTCGGCATGGTGGTGCTGGCCGGCCTGCTGTGGCTGGGGGTGCTGTTCGGCTCCGCGCTCTACGCCGAGCGGCGTCCGCATGTGCTGGCGGTGCAGTGGCCCTACATCTACGCGCTGTCACTGGCGGTGTACTGCACCTCGTGGACCTTTTTCGGCACGGTGACGCAGGCCGCGCGCTACGGCTGGCCGCTGCCGCCCACCTTCGTCGGCACCATCCTGCTGTACGTGTTCGGCGCCTTCCTGCTGGTGCGGCTGGTACGGATGGCGCGCGAGTCGAACGCGACCTCGCTGGCCGACCTGATCGCCACGCGGCTGGGCAAGGACGGCTGGCTGGCGGCCATGGTGACGCTGGTCGCCGCGCTCGGCCTGATTCCCTACATCGCCCTGCAGCTGAAGGCGGTGGCGATGAGCTTCGCGCTGCTGACGCGCTCGCCCGGCAACGATGCGCTGCCGGCGTGGCAGGACAGTGCGCTGTACGTGGCGCTGGCGATGGCGGTATTCGCCATGCTGTTCGGCACGCGCCGCGCGAGTGCGGTGGAACACAACCGCGGGCTGATCCTGGCGATGGCGTTCGAGTCGCTGTTCAAGCTGGCGGCGATGCTGGCGCTGGGCCTGTTCGTCTGGTTCGGGCTGCCGGACCTGCCGGCGGTGCCCGCCGTGTCGGCACCCGCGTCCACGACCTACGGTTTCATGCCGCTGGTCGCGCTGGGCGTGCTGGCGATGTTCACCCTGCCGCACCAGGTGCACGTGGGCGTGGTCGAGTGCCGCGACGAGCGCCACGTGCGCACCGCCCGTTGGCTGTTCCCGCTGTACATGGTGCTGATGGCCGCGCCGCTGCTGCCGCTGGCGCGCGCCGGCGGCGCGATGTTCGGCGACGCGGTGCCCTCCGATCTCTATGTGCTGGCACTGCCGCTGTCGCAAGGGCACCAGGGCCTGGCGCTGCTGGCCTTCCTCGGTGGCCTCAGCGCGGCCACTGGCATGGTGGTAGTCAGCACGCTGACGCTGAGCCTGATGATCGGCAACCACTGGCTGGCGCCCGGCTTGCTGCGCGGCGGCTGGTTGCGCGGCGCCGGTGGCGACCTGCGCGGGGCGGTGCTGATGCAGCGCCGCGTCGGCATCGTCGCGGTGATGCTGCTGGCGTGGGCGTACAGCCGCCTGGTCGCGGGCAACGACGCGCTCGCCGATGTGGGCGCGGTGTCGTTCTCGGCGCTGGCCACGCTGGCGCCTGCGCTGGGCTTCGCCATCTGGCGCCCGCAGACGCCGCCGCGCGCGGTGATCGCCGGCATCGTCGCCGGCTTCGCGGTGTGGGTCTGGCTGCTGTTGCTGCCGGTGACGATGGATGCGCGCGGCGTGACGCCGGCATGGTTGCAGCAAGGGCCGTTCGGCATCGCGGGCCTGTCGCCGGACGGCTTCTTCGGGTTGACCGGCTGGAGCCGGCTGGGGCGCGCGGTCGGGGTCAGCCTGTTCCTCGGCACGGCGGTGACGTTCGTCGTCATGGGCTGGCGCGGCAGCGCGCCGCGTCGCGCCGACAGCCGCGGCTTCGATGCGAAGACGCTGCGCGATGCCGGTCGCCGCTTCCTGCCGCGCGAGCGGGTGGAGGAGTTGCTGGCCGATGCGCCACGCAGCGGTCCGGTGCCGGCGCCGATCGAGGCGCGGCTGGAACGCGAACTGGCGGCCGTGCTGGGTTCGGCTTCGGCCCGGCTGCTGCTGGATGCGGCGCGGCGCGAGAGCGGTGACCTGGAGACCGTGGCCGCCATCGTCGGCGAGGTCTCGCAGGACCTGCGCTTCAACCAGCAGGTGCTGGAGGCGGCGCTGCAGAACATGAGCCAGGGCATCAGCGTGATCGATCGCGAACAGCGGCTGGTCGCCTGGAACCGGCGCTATGCGCAGATGTTCGGGTTTCCCTCCGATGTGCTGCAGGTCGGGCGCCCGATCGCCGACCTGACGCGCTGGGCGCTGCAGCGCATGCCGCAGCGCGGGCAGGACGAGCGTGCGCTGGAGCGGCGCCTGGCGTTCATGCGCGCCGGCACGCCGCACCTGACCGAGCGCGTGTTCCCCGACGGCAGCATCGTCGAGATCCGCGGCAATCCGATGCCGGGCGGTGGCTTTGTCGCCACGTATACCGACGTGACGGCGTCGCGCCAGGCGGAGCGCCAACTGAAGCAGGCCAACGAGACGTTGGAGCAGCGCGTGGCCGAGCGCACCACGCTGCTAGAGACGGCCAAGCGCGAGGCCGAGCACGCGAACGATGCCAAGAGCCGCTTCCTGACCGCGATCGGCCACGACCTGCTGCAGCCGCTGCATGCGGCGCAGCTGTTCACCGATGCGTTGTCGCAGCAACTGCCGGAAACCCACCAGCGCGAGACCGCGCTGCAGGTGCGCGGTGCACTGGATTCCACCACCGACCTGCTGACCGGCCTGCTGGACATGTCGCGGCTGGAAGCGGGCGGGCTGGTGCCGGAGCCGCGCGACCTGCCGCTGATGGAAGTGCTGGAGCCGCTGGCCTCGGAATTCCGCGTACTGGCGCGCGAGCGCGGCCTGTCGTTCGCCGTGGTGCCGACGCGCACCTGGGCACACACCGATCCGCAGCTGCTGCGGCGCATCCTGCAGAACTTCCTCGCCAACGCGGTGCGCTACACGTCGCGTGGCGGCGTGCTGCTCGGTGTGCGCCGGATCGGCACGCGACTGCGCGTGGAGGTATGGGATACCGGTCCCGGCATCGCCGAGGCGGACCAGCGGCGGATCTTCGAAGAGTTCCGTCGCGGTGACGACGTGCCAGGGCAGGGGCTGGGACTGGGCCTGTCGATCGCCGACCGCATCGCGGTGCTGCTCGATGCGCCGCTGTCGCTGCGCAGCCGGGTGGGGCGCGGTGCGGTCTTCGCTGTCGATCTGGCGCGGGTGGCCACGCCGGCGCCCGCGCCCGAGGCGATCGGCAAGCCCGGCCTCGCAGGCCGTCGCGTGCTGGCGGTCGACAACGATCCTGTCGCGCTGTCCGCGTTGCGGCAGGTGCTGGAAGGCTGGGGCTGCAGCGTCGCCGTTGCCGGCGATGGTGCGGGTGCGGAGCGCGCGTTGCGGGAACACGCGGCCGAGCTGTGGCTGTTCGACTGCCACCTCGACGACGGCGATACCGGCGTGGCGCTGGCCGGACGCCTGCGCGGATCGCACGGTCATCGTCCCTGCCTGATTCTCACCGCCGACCAGACCGACGCCGTGCGCCGTGCCGTGCGCGACGCGGATCTGCCCTTGCTCGCCAAGCCGGTGCGGCCGCTCGCATTGAAGTCGGTGCTCGACCGGTTGATGGCCGCGCGGGCGATGTGATGGCGCATCGTCGTCCCAGCGAACGCTGGGACCCATCTTGCTCTTGCGGTTCCGAGCACGGGGCGGGGAACCCGCGGAGACCAACATCAAAATGGGTCCCAGCGTTCGCTGGGACGACGGCCGATGGTTCAAAGGTAGAATCACCACCCCCCTGCTCACCGATCTCCCATGCCCTACACCCCCATCGTCGCCACGCTCGGCTACGTGCTGTCGCCCGACCGCTCGCAGGTACTGCTGATCCATCGCAACGCGCGTCCCGACGACCAGCACCTGGGCAAGTACAACGGCCTGGGTGGCAAGATCGAGCCCGACGAGGACGTGGTGGCGGGCATGCGTCGCGAAATCCTGGAGGAGGCCGGCATCCGCTGCGATGCGATGAGCCTGCGCGGCACGATCAGCTGGCCGGGTTTCGGCAAGCAGGGGGAGGACTGGCTGGGCTTCGTCTTCCTCATCACGACGTACAGCGGCACCCCGTTCGAGACCAATGCCGAAGGCACGCTGGAGTGGGTACCGGTGGAGAAGATCATGGACTTGCCGCTGTGGGACGGCGACCGCCACTTCCTGCCGCTGGTGTTCGACGCCGACCCGCGTGGCTTCCATGGCGTCATGCCGTACCGCGACGGCCGCATGGTGTCGTGGGATTACTCGCGGATCTGAAAAGCCGCGCGGCTTGACCCTGTAGGAGCGACGTCAGTCGCGACCGTAATGCAAGGCGGTCATCGCACCATGGATGAGCGGCAGGCCCTACGACGCATGTTTTCCTTCTGCGGGTCATCCATGGAGCAAACGAGGCCAGGGCCTGCGGTCGCGACTGACGTCGCTCCTACAGGGGGAACCGCCGCATGTTCCACGATCCGGCTTGTCCACACGCTGTGTGGATCGGGTTTGGGAAACCGTGTGGATAACCGCGTCGCCGCCTTATACCGCAAGGCTGTCAAGATGTGTGGCGAAAATTTGACCATGCCATGACGGACACCGTCCGGGGTTGTCCACACCGCATGTGGATGGTCTGTCGACCAACATGTGGATAAGCGCCGGCACGCGTTGCGGCGCAACGCTGTCAAGATGTGTGGCGAAATTATGACCAGCGCCTGTGGCGGTCGTGCAACGGCGGCTTGTTCCACGCGATGAGCCTTCATTCCAGCGTGCGCCGGGATCCATGATTCCGATCCGTCGTCCCAGCGAACGCTGGGACCCACCTTGCTTCTGTGGCAATTCCTGTGAAGCAAAAGAAGGAGCCAATGGATCCCAGCGTTCGCCGGGATGACGATCCAAGAGTGATGAAACGGTGTGGTTCCGGCGGATTGTGAAGGCCGAATGGCGACTCAAGCCGGTAGCCAGCTAGCGGCGTCTTGAGGTACGTGGGAAGGCGCTGGCTCTCGGCCTTCGCCGGGATGACGGTCAGGCAGTCGACAGCGTCCGTCGTCCCAGCGAACGCTGGGACCCCAGCTTGCTTATGTGGCACGTCCATGCGAAGCAAAGGAAAGAGCCAATGGATCCCAGCGTTCGCTGGGATGACGGCAGGGAGCGTCGCGGAGCTTCGTTCGTCTTCGTTCTTCCATGCACCGCAACGACGCAAGTCCCTGGGTCCCCGCTATCGCCGGGATGACGGTCAGGCAGTCGACAGCGTCCATCGTCCCAGCGAACGCTGGGACCCATCTTGCTTATGTGGCACGTCCATGCGAAGCAAAGGAAAGAGCCAATGGATCCCAGCGTTCGCTGGGATGACGGCAGGGAGCGTCGCGGAGCTTCGTTCGTCTTTGCTCTTCCATGCACCGCAACGACGCAAGTCGCTGGATCCCGGCCTTCGCCGGGATGACGGTCGGGCAGTCGACAGCGTCCGTCGTCCCAGCGAACGCTGGGACCCATCTTGCTTCTGTGGCACGCCCATCTGAAGCAAAAGAAAAAGCCGATGGATCCCAGCGCTCGCTGGGATGACGGCGTGGAGCGTCGCCAAGCTTCGTTCCCGACCTGCGTTGCGGCGACGAGACAGGCTTACTCGATCTGCCTTGCCGGATCCGCCAGTTCCAGTTCGCGCAGCACCACGCCGGCCTGGGTGCGGTTGCGCACGCCCAGGCGGTCGAAGATCGCGGAGAGATGCGCCTTGACGGTGCGCTCCTGCACGTCGAGGCGGTCGGCGATCTGCTTGTTCAGCAGGCCCTGCGCGACCAGCGTCAGTACACGGAACTGTTGCGGCGACAGGCTGGCGAGGCGACCGGCCAGTTCGGTGTCGTGTTCGGACGATTGCGAGCGCGCCACCGCACCGCGCAGCGACGCCGGCAGCCACTGCTCGCAGGCGAGCACGCTGCGGATGGCATCGCGCAACTCGTCCAGCCCGGAACTCTTCGGCAGGTAGCCGGCCGCGCCATGGTCCAGGGCGCGGCGCACGACGCGCGGGTCGTCGTTGGCGGACACCACCACCACCGCGACCGCCGGGAACTGCGCGCGGATCGCCGCCAGCCCGGCGAGGCCGTGGTTGCCCGGCATGTGCAGGTCCAGCAGCACCAGGTCGATGTCGTCGTGCGCTTCCAGCGTGGCGATCACGCCGTCCAGCGATTCCGCCTCGCGCACCGACAGCTGCGCCACGGCGTCCGCCGCCGCGCCGCGGAGGGCGGCGCGGAACAGCGGATGATCGTCGGCGATCAGCAGGTTAGGCATGGGAGCAGGAGTGAGTGAAGAGGAGTGAGGAGTGAGCGGTGGGGGCAAGCGGGCTTTCGCTCACTCCTCACTCCTCTTCACTCCCGGCTCGCTTCATTGCACGGTCCAGCCGCCGTCCACCACGATCGTCTGGCCGGTGATGTTGCGGGCGGCGGGCGAGGTGAGGAAGGCGGTGATGCCGGCCAGTTCGTCCAGGCCGATGAAGACACCCTTCGGCATCGGCTTCAGCATCACCTGGCTGACCACGTCGGCCTCGGAGATGCCGCGCGTGCGTGCCTGGTCGGCGATCTGCTTGTCCACCAGCGGCGTCTTCACGTAGCTGGGGCAGACCGTGTTGATGGTGATGTCGGTGTCGGCGGTTTCCAGCGCCAGCACCTTGGAGAAGCCGACCAGGCCGTGCTTGGCGGCGACGTAGGCGCTCTTGTACGGACTGGCGACCAGCGCGTGGATGCTGCCGATGTTGACGATGCGGCCGAAGCCGCGCTCGCGCATGCCGGGCAGCACCGCGCGGGTCAGCCGCGCCACGCCCACCAGCATCACCTGCACCAGGAAATCCCACTTCTCGATGGGGAAGTCTTCCAGCGGCGAGACATGCTGCAGGCCGGCGTTGTTGACCAGTACGTCGATGGGGCGCGAGATCGTCGCCAGCGCGGCATCGATGCTGTCCTGCGAGGTCACGTCCAGCGCGACGGCTTCGACGGAACCGCCTTCGCTGCGGATCTGCGTGGCGACCGCTTCGGCGGCGTCCAGGTTCAGGTCGCTGACGATGACGTGGCGGCCGGCTTCGGCCAGTTGCGCGGCGATGCCGGCGCCGATGCCGCTGGCGGCGCCGGTGACGAGAACGGTGTGGGTGGGCTGCATGGGGGAACTCCTGCGTGTCGTCGCTAGGGTAGCAGGCAGGCGCGCGCGGTTCGTGGTACCAAAGTACGATGACGGCGCTTCCCGCGGAGGGTAGTTTCATGGCACTGACCGGAACCCTGGACGCTTTCCACGCATGAACGCGAAGACGCGCATTTCCTGCGGCCTGTTGCTCGGCGCGGCGCTCGCCGCCTGCAGCAGCGCGCCGCCCAAGCCCGAAGCGGTGGCCCACATGATCCAGCCCCAGCGCGTGACCGACCATCGTGGTGCCGACGACCTGCTCACCGCCGGCCTGGGCTTGGATGGCCTGCGCGCGATGGCGGCGCCCGCGTTCGCCGATCCCGCCAACCCGACCCCGGCCGAACTGCGGCGTCGCGCGATCTGGGCGAACTGGCGCGGCATCGCCGATCTGTCGCTGACCGGCGGTTACGGGCAGGCCTACGGTAGTGTGGCCAGCGTGCCGGGCCGCGAGTATTCCGCGCTGGCGACGGTCGCCGGCGCGAAGCAGCCGCATCGCGTGCTGGTGCAGGTGCCTGACACCTTCGATGCCACCAAGCGCTGCGTCGTCGTCACCGCTTCGTCCGGCTCGCGCGGCGTCTACGGCGCCATCGCGGTCGCTGCGCCGTGGGCGCTGCCGAAGGGCTGCGCGGTCGCCTACACCGACAAGGGCGCGGGCACGGACTACTTCGACCTGACCGAGCAGCGTGGCGCGCGCGAGGACGGTACGGTCGGTGCGCTGGGCGGCGACACGCTGGCCTTCGCGCCCGACGCGCCGGTCGGCGCCAGCGGCGTGGCGGTCAAGCACGCGCATTCCAAGGACAACCCGGAAGCCGACTGGGGCCGGCACGTGAAACAGGCCGCGGAATTCGCGCTGGCCGCGCTGGACCAGGCCTTCCCGCAGGCCGCGCCGTTCCGTTTCGACAACACGCGCGTCATCGCGGTCGGCATCTCCAACGGCGGCGGCGCGGTGCTGCGCGCCAGCGAGGAAGAGGGCGGCTGGCTGGACGCCGTGGTCGCCGGCGAACCCAACATCTACGCCGCCGACGCGCCCGGCGCGCGCTCCCTGTACGACTACACCACCGAGGCCGCGCTGCTGATGCCGTGCGCGTTGCTCGACCTGCCGGCCGAGTCGCTGCCGCAGCCGCCGCTGCGTGCGCAGGTCGAACCGCTGTGGACGGCGCGTTGCGCCACGCTGAAGGCGGCGGGCCTGGTGACCGGCGCGGATGCGAAGGCGCAGGCCGCGTCGGCGCGCGCACAGCTGAAGGCGAACGGCTGGACCGACGAGGCGCTGGTCGCCGGCGCGCTGAGCGTGGGCTTCGACCTGTGGCGTGCGGTGGCGGTGACGTACGCGTCCGCCTACGGGCGTTATGGCGTGGGTGAGCACCCGTGCGGGTTTGCGTTCTCGGCCCAGAACGCCGACTTCTCCGCGCGCGCGGCGACGGCCACCGAGCGTGCCGCGTGGTGGTCCGAGGGCAGCGGTATTCCGCCGGGCGCAGGCGTCGGCATCGTCGACACGAAGCTGGCGCCGCCGGACTTCACCCTGCCGGGACTGCAGTGCCTGCGCGCCTTGCAGACCGGCAGTACGGACGACGCGCGCCGCGTGCAGGCGGGCGTCGCGCAGACGGCGGCGCGCTTCCCGAAGACACGCCGGCCGGTGGTGGTGATTCATGGCCTGGACGACGGTCTCGTCCCGCCCGCGTTCTCCAGCGCGCCCTACGTCGCCGCGGCACGTGCGGCCAATCCCGATGTGCGCTACTGGCAGGTCCGCCACGCGCAGCATTTCGACGGCTTCCTGGCGCTGCCGGCCTACGGAGCGCGGTATGTGCCGCTGTTGCCGTATGTCTACGCCGCGCTGGACCAGGTCAACGCGACGCTGGACGGCCGCCGCGAGCTGCCGGCGAATGCGCTGATCAGCGCGCAGCCGCGTGGGGCGGGCAACGTCGAGGCTAGCCAGCTGGCGATTCCGCGGTAACGCTGTTCCTGTAGGAGCGACGTCAGTCGCGACCGCGAACCCGGAAGCTTCAGGATGTCGGGTCTTCTGCGGAATCCCTGATGACGTCATTCTCGCGGTCGCGACTGACGTCGCTCCTACAGAGGTACGAGTCGACCCCCACGACGGTTTCACCCCGTTCGGCTTACCCTGTAGGCCGTCCTCGGTCACGACTGCCGCCATGTCCCGACACTTCTCGATGATCCGCGATTTCCAGCTGGCCGACTGGTTCACGCTGGGCAATGCGTTCTGCGGTACCGGCGCGATCTTCGCGGCGATGCGCTTCCTGCAGGAGGGCATCCTGCGCGACCTGATGATCGGCATGGCGCTGATCCCGCTGGCCTTCATCTTCGATGCGCTGGACGGACGGGTCGCGCGCTGGCGCAACCAGGCCTCGGTGCTGGGGCGCGAACTGGACTCGCTGGCGGACGTCATCTCCTTCGGCGTGGCCCCGGCGGCGCTGGCCTACGCCTGCGGCATGCAGGGCGGCTGGGACTGGCTGGTGCTGTCATACTTCGTGGCCTGCGGCGTCAGCCGGCTGGCGCGCTACAACGTCACCGCCGAGTCGCTGGCCGACGGCGGCGACAAGGTGAAATTTTTCGAGGGCACGCCGATCCCGACCAGCCTGCTGCTGGTCGTGCTGCTGGCGATCGCGGCCTACCTGGGCCATGTGGGGCCGGACCTGTGGCTGGGCGCGCTGAAGCTGGGGCCCTGGCTGCTGCATCCGCTGGTGCTGCTGTTCGCGGTATCCGGCACGCTGATGATCAGCAAGACGCTGCGCATTCCCAAGCCTTGAGTCGTGAGGTGAGGGCACGTCATGCACGCGCCGCCGGCCGCGGCTAGAATCGGTCGGGAAGGGAGGGCACATGGCAAATTCTGTTCCACCGTGGCCGGGCGATTTCGAATCGGTCGCCCAGCAGTACTGGAGCCTGTGGGGCGATGCCCTGCGGCAGGCTGGCGCGACGCCAACGATGTCCATGCCGGGCGCTGCGCCGGGCTGGCAGCAGACGGTCGACTGGTGGTCCAAGCTGGTACCCGGCGGGCAGCCGCAAGTAGACGAGGCCGTCGGCCGCTTCCAGCGGCAGGCCAGCCAGTGGTTCGGGCAGATGCAGCAGGTCGCCGCGCAGTTCACCGGCCGCGACCATGACGCCACCGACATCGGCCGCGCCTGGCGTTCCGCGCTCGGCATGGCCGAGCCCACGCCGGCGCAGAACCCGTTCGCCGACATCTTCCGCAGCATGCAGGGCGGCGCGCACGGCCTCGACGGCTGGATGCAGCAGATGCGCCCGTGGCTGGATAACCTGCAGCGCGATGGCGACCGCTGGATGCACCTGCCCACGTTCGGCCTGTCGCGCGAGCACCAGGAGCGCTGGCAACAACTGGCGCAGGCGTACAAGGATTACCAGCACCAGGTCGGCCAATACGATCAGTTGATGCTGCAGGTGGCCCAGGA
Organism: Pseudoxanthomonas sp. LjRoot206; assembly: GCF_056175725.1. NCBI lineage: Bacteria > Pseudomonadati > Pseudomonadota > Gammaproteobacteria > Lysobacterales > Lysobacteraceae > Pseudoxanthomonas > Pseudoxanthomonas sp. LjRoot206. The sequence continues at coordinate 247,913 of NZ_JBGFFI010000005.1, read as the reverse complement.
TGCGTTCGCGCGCTTCGAGCGCAAGCTGGAAGAGCATGCGGAGCCCGGCCGCCAGTTGCAGAATGCCCGCGCGCTGTTCGACCTGTGGATCGATGCGGCCGAAGAGGCGTACGCGCAGGTCGCGATGTCCGACGACTTCCGTCATGCCTACGGTGGCATGGCGAATGCGCAGGCGCGGCTGCGCCTCGGCGTGCAGCGCGAGGTCGAGCAGGTCTGCACGCAGTTCGGCATGCCGACGCGGACGGAAGTCGATTCCGCGCATCGCAAGATCGTCGAACTGGAGCGTGCGCTGCGCAAGCTGACGCGCGCACAGACGGCGCCCGCTCGCCGCGCGCCGGCACCGCGCGCCGCGACACCAGTGGAGACGCCGGTCGTCGCGGAGGCACCGCCTTCGTCCGAGCCCGCCGCAGCGAAGCCGAAAGCAGCGAAGAAGCGCGCGCCCGTCCGCCGCAAGGCGGCAGCGTCCAACGCGGCGCCCAAGCCGCGTACGGCGGCCAAGAAGAAGGCAGCGAAGAAGCCTGCGCGGCGGACCGTCGCCGCGGCGGCGCCTGTCGCCAGCAAGCGGGCACCCGTGGCCAACGCGACCCCGGTCGTCGCGAAGAAGCCTGCCAGGACGAAGAAGGCGGCTGCCACGCCGGTATCGAAGGCATCGGTCGCGAAGGCCGCGAAGCAAGCCAGGGCGCCGGCAGCGAAACCAGTGCCGGCCAAGCCGGCATCGGTCGTGTCGATGAAGGACTGGGTGGCGCGCAATGCCACTCTCGGCGCGAGCGCCGAGGCGCCAAAAACCGGCAAGAAGCCAAAGCGGGGTAAAGGTAAATGAACGGACCGCTCAACTTCAGCGCCGAAACCCTGGCGCAGGAAGCCACCACGCTGACGCAGAAGCTGTCTGCCGGGCTGCATACGCTGCCGGACGTGGAGGACGTCCACTACGGCGCCACCCAGAAGCAGGAAGTGTGGCGCGACGGCAAGGTCGTGCTGTACCGCTTCATCGGCGAGAAGGCGCCGACCGCGAGGATCCCGCTGCTGATCGTCTACGCGCTGGTCAACCGGCCGTACATGGTCGACCTGCAGCACGACCGCTCGCTGGTGAAGGGGCTGCTGGCGCAGGGCGAGGACGTCTACGTCATCGACTGGGGCTATCCGGACCGCTCGGACCGTTTCCTCGAACTCGACGACTACATCAACCGCTTCATCGACGGCGCGGTCGACCACCTGCGCGATGGCAGCGGCCGCGATGCCATCAACATCCTCGGGATCTGCCAGGGTGGCGCGTTCTCGCTTTGCTATGCCTCGCTGCACCCGGAGAAGGTCAAGAACCTGATCACCATGGTCACGCCGGTGGATTTCCACACGCCGGACAACATGCTCTCGCACTGGACGCGCGAACTGGACGTGGACCTGTTCGTCGACGCGCTGGGCAACGTGCCCGCCGATATGATGAACGCCTGCTACCTGATGCTGAAGCCGTTCCGGCTGAACCTGCAGAAGTACGTGGGGCTGGTCGACATCCTCGACGACAAGCGTGCGATCGAGGATTTCCTGCGCATGGAGAAATGGATCTTCGACTCGCCGGACTTGGCCGGCGAGGCCTTCCGCCAGTTCATCAAGCAGTTCTACCAGCGCAACGGCTTCATCACCGGCGGCATCGAGATCGGCGGCGACGCGGTGGATCTGGGTTTCGTCGACATGCCGGTACTGAACATCTATGCCGAACAGGACCACCTGGTGCCACCGGACGCATCGCGCGCGCTGAAGGACGTGGTCGGCACCGCCGACTACACCGAGCTGAGCTTCAAGGGCGGCCATATCGGCATCTATGTGTCCAGCCGCGCCCAGCGCGAAGTGCCGACCGCCATCCACCATTGGCTGGGCCAGCGCGCCCGGTAGCACGCGTCGTGATGGTGCTTGTGGGAGCGACGTCAGTCGCGATCGCGCCTGCCGTATGGTGATGGAGGGTGCGTCGCAAGACGAGCGTCGGGCGAGCGAAGGTGCGATGGGGCGTCCGGGCCATGATCGCGACTGACGTCGCTCCCACACCGGCGGGCTGGCATCGGTTTTTCACCCTCGCTGTCATAGACTGCCGCCATGCCCCGACGCCACCTTCTCGTCCTTTGCGTGCTCGCCCACGCTGGCGCTGCGTATGCCGCTCCATCACCCGCCGCCAAGCGCGAAATCCAGGGCCTGATGGACGCGCTCTCCACGTCTTCCTGCGAGTTCCAGCGCAACGGCACGTGGCATGGCCGCGACGACGCGCGCAAGCACCTGCAGCGCAAGTACGACTATCTGCTCAAGCGCGACCTCGCCGATACGGCAGAGCTGTTCATCGAGCGCGCCGCCAGCAGGAGCAGCCTCAGCGGGCGCGCTTACCAGGTGCGTTGTCCCGGCCAACCGGCGCAGCCGGCGGCCACGTGGTTCAAGGCGAAGCTCGACGCGCTGCGCGGTTCAGGCGGTCCCGCCCGGTGACGCGCTAGACTGACCGCGGACCACCATGGGGGAGTTGCCAGCGATGAACGACAGTGCTTCCAAACCGTTTGCGCGGTCGCTCAACGACCGCATGATCGCCGGCGTGATGGGCGGCATCGCGCATCGCTATGGCTGGAGCGCCACGCTGCTGCGGGTGCTCTTCGTGATCGTGTCGATCGCGTCGGCCGCGTTCCCCGGCATCCTGGTCTACCTGATCCTCTGGTTGCTGATGCCCAACGAACAGGACTGATCATGGCGCCTGCCGGGCTGTGGGCCGCGCGCGCGCTCGGTGTCGTCTGGGCGGTCCCCAATACATTGATCGGAGTGCTGGCAGGTGTCGCGGGCATGCCCTTCGGCGCGCGACCGGAATGGAATCGACGCGATTTCGCCATCGTGTTCCACCACTGGCCGTGGGGTCCGGGCGGCGCCATCACCTTCGGCAACAGCATCCTGCATACCGGCGATACGCTGGAGTCGGAATGCGTCACCTATGAGCACCGTGCGGGGCGGACGCAACATCCGCGCATCCGGCTGGGCGACCACGAGCGCGCGCACGTGTACCAGTACATGGTGCTGGGCCCGCTGTTCCTGCCGGTCTACCTGCTGTGCGGTGGCGTCAGCGTGCGCAATCCGTTCGAACGCGCAGCCGACCGCTATGCGCTGACGGGCAGGGGATGGTGGCCGGGCGGCTGACCGACGAACGGTCGCCCGATGTTCACCCATTGCCGACGCCTGCGCGCGTAGCACATCATCAGAGTCCGGGAAACGCACCGAATACGATTCGATGCGAGCCGGCCAGAGGGCCCAGCCACCCGGGAGACATCCCGACATGACGGGGCCTTCCCGTTGTGGCGCGTCATCCGCCGTGCGCGGTGTTCGTCGCTGGCTTCTTCTTCGCCGTCTTGCGTCCGGAACCGGATTGCTTGCCGCCGCCGTCCTGCTTGTTGACGGTCGCCCAGGCGATGCGTTCGGCGGCTTCCCGCGAGCGGCCCTGCGCAAGCTCGCTCTCTTCGATGTGTTCGGCCTGTCGCTTCTGCTTGTCGGTGTACGCCGACTTGTCTCCGCGTGGCATGACGCTCCCTCCCGGGGCCTGGGGAAGCGCAGCGTCGCGCGAGCGGCATGACGGCGCCGTCAATGCAGGTTCAGCGCTCCATGCGCTGGAAGGAGAACAATGGCCATAGTGCGTGTTTGCGCCGCTCGATCAATGCGCGCAGCAGACCGGCGCCGAGCATGCTGTAGGTGATCCCATTGCCGCCGTACGCCATGGCGAAGTGCACGCGCGGTCCCCATTGCGCGTGTGGACCGAAGAAGGGCAGGCCATCCTCGGTTTCCGCGAACGTACCGGCCCATGAGAACGCCGGGGTGAGTGCGAGTTCCGGAAACAGGTCCTTCAGCCGCTTCAGCAGCGTGCGTGCCTTCTTCTCCACGCGTGCGTCGCGCTTGGCGGGGATATCGACGGCATCGTCCTCTCCCCCCAGCAGCAGACGACGGTCGGAAGTGGTGCGTGCATACAGATAGGGGCGTGCGGTTTCCCACAGCAGCGTATCGGCGAGAAAGCCCAGCGCCGACTCCGGCAGGGGATCGCTGATCACCGCATAGCTGCTGCGGTTGCGCGCCACCGGCTTCTTCAACCAGTGCTGGCTCGCATAGCCTGCCGCGACCACCAGATGCCCGGCACGCACGGTCAGCCCGGTGTCGGTGCGCAGCGTCACGCCGCGCGTGGTGGTGGCGATGTCTTCCACGCGGGTACGGTCGAAGACCGATGCGCCCTGTTTCTGCAGCCGCTGCAGCAGGCGATAGGTCAGGCGATACGGATCCACACGCGCCGCCTGCCGGCTGAGCAGGGCGGCAGGCGCGTCGAACCCGTAATCGTCGCGCACGCGTCCGGACGACAACAGCTCCACCTCAAGGCCGTGTTTCTGCCTGGCAACGCACTCTTCTTCCAGGCTGCCGACATCGCGGCGACGGCTGGCGTAATACAGGCTGCGGTTGCGTGCGAAGCCGACATCGCGCCATGCGGACGCCACCTCCTGCAGCCGGTCGATGGCGTCGGCGCAGGCGCGGTAGGCGAGGGCGGCATCGGCTTCGCCGTGGCGCTTGGCAAGGTCGACCAGGTGCGTGTCGATCTCGTACTGCAGCAACGCGGTGCTCGCCGCCGTGCTGCCCCAGCCGATGTCGCGCTGTTCCAGCACGGCGACGTCGAATCCGTGCCGGGCCAGTTCGTCGGCGATCAGCGCGCCGGTGATGCCGCCGCCGAGTATGGCGACATCGCAGCGGTGGTCGGCTTCCAGGCGCGGGAACGCCTGCATCAGGCCGTTGCTGACCGCCCAGAAGGGATAACCGCTCTTCAGATCCATGTGTACCCGGCCGTATGACGAGGCGGCCATGGTTGCAGGCCGCCCGCCAGCGGTGGGTGAAGGGCAACGGTCAGCGCGGCAACGCGCCCTGCAGGAACAGGTCGACGGCGGCCAGCGCCTGCGCTTCCAGCGTGTCGACATCGGGTAGGTGGGGACCACCCGCCGACAGGCGGAGTACCTGGTCGCCGAACAGGCTCATGTAGAACTGTGCCGCAGCCGCCTTCGGCGAGGGCAGCTGCAGGCGGCCGGCGGCGACCTGCTGCTCGAAATAGTCCTCGAGCGTGCGACGGATCGAAGCCACCACGTGGTCGAAGAACCAGTCGCGCAGCGCGGGGAAGGATTGGCCCTCGCCGATCACGATCCGGTAGACCACCTGCGAGTCGGTACCCGCCATCAGCTGGGCCAGGCGGATCGCGACGCGCCGCAGCGCCTGTTCCGGGGACAGCTCGGTCAGGTTGAGGTCGCTCAGCACATGGATATGCAGATCCATGCGGCGCTCCAGGATGGCGCAGGCCAGGCCTTCCTTGTCGCCGAAGATGCGGTAGAGCGTCGCCAGCGAGCCGCCGGCGCGCGCCACGATCTCGCTCAGGCGCGCATGCTGGTAACCCTTCTCGGCGAACACCTCGGTGGCGGCATCGAGGAATTTCTCCGCGCGGATCTCGCCGCGGCGGCACAGTTCCACCTGGGGGCGCGGCCGCAGCGGCACGCTGCTGTGGGTGGCATCGCTGAAAACGTTTTCCAGAAAATCGGATGAAATGCTCACGGGAAGTCCCTGCGCAGGGCCGGGTGGCGATGTTGGCCCAGCCTAGCAAAACGCCGCCGCACTGTGGCAATCGCGTGACCGTGGATCCGTATGCCCGTGCTAGAGGTAACGCGTGAAGGCCGGTGTTTCCTGCCAGCGGTCGTGCGCACCGTCGACGTGGGTGATCGGGGCGGCATCCAGTTCTTCGGGCGTGGCGTTCTCCAGGCAGCCCAGGTTCACGCCGTACACGCGCTCCTCACCCGGCACGTCGTTGCCGATGCCGAATGGGCGCACGCCGCAGGTGCGGCAGAAGTGATGCGAGTTGCGCAGAGTGTTGAAGCGGTACTCGGACAGCGCGTCCTCGCCGGCGAGCAGCCTGAACCGGTCCGGCGTGACGATCGCCGGCCAGAACCGGTTGCGCCGACAGACGGAGCAGTTGCACCGGTAGGTGGGCTGGGTCAGGTCGATGTCCGCCTCGAAGCGGACAGCGCCGCAATGGCAGCTGCCGGTATAGGTCTTCAGCATATGGGCTCCCTTGCCGATACCGTTCGGGGGACTGGGGTCGCCCCACCGTGCCGGTCGATGGGCGGGAGCATAACGGACCCCTCCACCCGCCGGAGCCATGCATGCTGCAGACCGTGGATGTCGCCGACCTCAGGCCCGGCATGTACGTGCAGAAGCTGCTGGGCCCGTGGATGCAGCATCCGTTCTGGCGCACCTCCTTCCTGCTGGATCCGGAGCGTATCGCCGAGCTGCAGGACAGTGGGGTCGAACAGGTGGTGGTGGACCTGTCCCGCAGCGAGCACGGCGCCGTCGAAGGGGATGACGCGACGGCCATGGAGATACCTGCCGAGCCCGCGCCAGACCCGGCGGTCGAGCCCGAGCCGGCCACGGAGCCCGAGCGTCGCCGCGTCGTCGTGGCCGACGGGGCGGTCAGCCTGGCCTCCGAACTGTCGCGCGCCCGCCGGATCTGCGAAGAAGGACGCGACGCGGTGGAAGCGATGTTCCGCGAGGTCCGCCTGGGCCGCAGCGTGGATGCCGGTCACGTCATGCCGCTGCTGGATGAAATCACCCGCTCGGTGGATCGCCATCCGACGGCGCTGGTCAGCGTGGCGCGGCTGAAGGATGCCGACAGCTACACCTACCTGCACTGCGTGGCCGTCAGCGCACTGATGACGATGCTGGCGCGGCAGCTGCAGTTGTCCGACGACGAGATTCGCGAGGCCGCGCTGGGCGGCCTGCTGCACGACATGGGCAAGGCCATGCTGCCGCTGGAGGTGCTCAACAAGCCCGGCAAGCTGACCGACGAGGAGTTCGCCATCGTCCGCCAGCATCCCGTGCATGGGGAACGCCTGCTGCGGGACGGTGGCGTCACCCAGGAAGCGGTGCTGCATATCGCCCGCCATCATCACGAGAAGGTCAACGGCGCTGGGTATCCGCAGCGCCTGTGCGGTGCCGAACTGCCATTGCTCACGCGCATGAGCGCCATCTGCGACGTCTACGACGCCATCACCTCCAACCGGCCGTACAAGAACGGCTGGGATCCCGGCGAATCCCTGCGCCGTATGGCCAGCTGGCAGGGTCATTTCGACGAGACGCTGATGAAGTCGTTCGTACGCAGCCTTGGCATCTATCCGATCGGCGCCCTCGTGCGACTGTCCAGCGACCGCCTGGCGGTGGTGGTGGAACAGAACCCGGCCACGCTGCTGTCGCCGCGGGTGCGCGTGTTCTATTCGGTCAAGCAGCGCAAGCACGTGCTGATGACCGACCTCGACCTCGCCACGGCCGGCGAAAGCGAGCGCATCGTCGGCGTCGAGTCGCCGGAGAAATGGGGCTTCCGCGACCTGGAGAAGGTCTGGCTGCCCTGAGCGCAGCCGTTGTCGATTCCTGACCTGTCGGTTCGTCGCCTGGGCATATCCCATGCCCAGGAGGCAGACATGCGGTTCCTTTCGATGATCCGGGTCGACGAGACCACCGGCCAGCGGCCCACCGAGCAGCTGATCACCGACATGATGGCGTTGATCCGTGACATGACGGCCGAGGGCGTGCTGCTGGATACCGCCGGCCTGCTGCCCACCGCACAGGGCGCACGCGTGCGCTCGCGTCATGGACGCATCACCGTCACCGATGGCCCGTTCACCGAAGCGAAGGAGGTCATCGGCGGCTATGCCATGCTGCAGGCCGGCTCATTGGAAGAAGCCATCGCCCACACCCGGCGCTTTCTGGTGGTGCATGGCGAAGACTGGGACATCGAGTGCGAAGTACGCCCGCTGGTCGAGCCGACGGCCGACGGCTCGCACGCCTGCTGACCGGAGGACCACGCCATGCAGACCCATACCGGCAGCTGCCACTGCGGCGCCGTGCGCTACGAATGCGATGTCGACCTCTCCGCGGGCACGCGGCGCTGCAACTGCCGCTTCTGCCTGAAGACCCGCATGTGGAAGGTGTTCGTGCTGGGCGAGGGCAGTTTCCGGCTGCTTCAGGGGGACGATGCGCTGTCCGACTACCGTGCGCGCGATTCCGAGTGGCCGGAAGGCCACGTGCACCACTATTTCTGCCGCCACTGTGGCGTACGCGGTTTCAGCAAGGGGTACCTGGAGATGGCACCGTTCAACGGCTGGTTCCATGCCGTCAACGTCGCCACCCTCGACGGTCTGGACGACGCCGGCTTCGCCGCCCTTCCCGTGCAGTACGAGGATGGCCGCCACGACGACTGGGACCACGCGCCGGCGCACGCCGCCTATCTGTGAGGCGATTGCCGGACTTCCGGCACGTGCCAGGCCATCGACCGTCGGGAACGATGGCCCGTCGGCGCACCCGTTCCCGTGTGAGGGGACGGGCGATGTGCCCGCGGCCACCGCTTACGAAGGAGTTCCCGATGTCCCTGCTGTCCCTGGTCATGGCGGCGACCGCCGCCACTGCGCCGGCGCCCATGGCCGATGCCGCCACCCTGGCCGCCATCGAGGCGACCTGCCTCGACTACGTCGACGGCCAGTTGGAAGGCGACCCTGCCCGCGTGGCGCGCGCGCTGCATCCGGACCTGGCCAAGCGATCCGTGATCGGCGACACGCCCGACGAGCGCCTCGGCCTGCGCCGCATGTCGAAGGAGGAACTGGTGTCGCTGACCCGACAGGGCGCGCTGAAGACGCCGAAGGACCAGTGGAACCGCAGCTGCCGGATCCTCGACGTCACCGCCGAGACCGCCGCCGTGCGCCTGGAGACGCCGTGGTTCGTCGACCATTTCCACATGGGCCGCTATGGCGAGCGCTGGATCATCGTCAACGCACTGTGGCACATGAAGCCGCGGTGATCAGCCGCGGACGCGCGCATTCGCCGCCTTGCGGAAGAGCAGGGCGGACGTCAGCCACGCCACCACATACAGGCTGCTGAAGCCCAGTACGAACGCCGGTGATTCCTGTGTGTCCATCCGTATCGCGATGCCTCCGGCCGCCATCTGGACGACGGCCATCGCCGCCAGCACGCGTGCCATGCCGCGTGCGCGCAGGCGGACCAACCCGCTGCCGATGGCACCGATCGCCAGCACGCCGAGGAACAGCAGGTTGGCGGGATGCTCGGGTTCGTCGACGATGCCGACTGCCAGGTTCGCCCACAGCAGAAGGAACGCCGCGCCGATCGCGATCATGCTGGCGAGCAGGTAGCTGGGCACCCGCGCGACGCGCGTGACCGTCTCGAAGGCCACGCAGGCGGTCAGCAGCATCGCGCCGAAGACCATGAAGTCGCTGCCGGTCCAGGCCACTTCGTGGGTGAACTGCATCGCCACCCAGGGCGTGAGCAGCAACAGCCCGGCGCCGCCCCATGCCAGCGGCCGCAGCACCCGGATCCACGCGACGACATTGGGGTAGGTGTCGCTGGTCATCGGCCTGGTCCCGGGTCTGCGGCAGAAGCGCCGGACACAGGATGAGCGGCCGTCGTGCGGCGACGACGGGGCGTGTGTGAAGCGGGTGCGAAGTCGACGACGACACATCGGGGGCGCAGGCCGCACCTCGGCTAGACTCGGCGCCTGCTCCGGGGAACCGTATCCATGCGCCGTATCGCTCTGTCGTGCCTGCTGCTGTTCGCCGTCGTTCCCGCCCATACCGAAACTGCAGGCGCCCGCGCGCTGTTCCAGCGCTACCAGCAGCTGGCGGCCGCCTACGATCCCGCATTCGCCGACCTTTACTGCGACGCTGCCGTGGTGCGCACTACGCGTCGTTTCTCCGACGGCAGCGAGCGCACGCTGGAGCTGCCTGGCCCGCGATACCGGGACCTGCTGCGTGCGGCCTTGCCGGTCGCGCGGCAGCGCGGGGACCGCAGCACGTTCTCGTCCGTCGTGTTCACGCCCGAGGGCGACGGGGTACGCATCACCGCATCGCGTTATTCGGAGCTGAAGGACTACACCAGTCCGCTGTCGTTGAAGGTCGGCGCGTGCGATGGCCGTGCCTGGGGCATCCTCGAAGAGGTCGGCGAAAGTCGTCCCTGAGTGGTATCCGCGTCAGCGCGCGGCCGCAGGCCGGTGCGCGTAGCTCAGCACGCGCGTGATCTGCCACTGGCCGTCGCGTTCGCGCCACACCATCACGAAGTCGGCTTCGCCCGGGCACTCCGTTGCCGACAGCGCGCAGAAACGATGCGTGCCCTGCGCGATGGCGCCGAAGCCCTTGATCGGGAACACCTGCAGCGTGCCGGGCACCAGCACGCGCCGGTAGTGGCCGCAGACGTTGGCGCGCGTGCGTCCGATCATCTCGTCGCGGGTCCAGGTGACGCCGCCGTTGTCGTGGTAGAACTCCACCGCCTCGTCGAAGTACGCGGCGTGCTTCGCGAGCTGTGCGGGATCGCTGCAGCTGTTGAAGGCGTCGAACACCGCCGTGTCCAGGGCGCCGATCGCCTGCGTGAGTTGTTCCGGCGTCCGCTCCGCCGCCGCGGCGGTCTCGACGGCGCCACCCAGCAGCACGGCGCCCAGCAGGCCCCACAGCGCCGCCTTCGCCAGGCGCGAACGCGTGGTAGTCATGCCGACACCAGCGGTGCGCGCCGACCGCCGCCCAGCAGGCGGGCCGGCAGCATCAGCAGCGCATGCAGGAAGGCGAACAGGGCCGAGAAGGTGATGCCCACCAGCCGGAACGGCAGCGAAAGCAGCCAGACGAACGGCCAGGCCACCAGCGCCAGAATGGCAAGCGGCCAGCACAGGACGAACAGCAGGCACCAGGCGAGCAGGACGAACAGGGTTTTCATCGGCAGGTCCCATGGACGGCGGAGGTCAGGGACAGGGTGACGACCCCGTGCGCCGTCCACCAGCGGGGTGCGACGAAAGCCCGGTCGCCATGACCAAAGCGGGCCCGACGGGGATGAAACGCGGGCGGGCTTTCAGCGCGGCGGTTGCAGCGGGGCTTCCACGGGTGGGGGGCCACGACGCACCACCTCGCGCTGGAAGGCCGCCAGGCGACGCAGCAGCTGGTTCTGCGTAGTGCGCGGCAACCCGCGTTCGTCCATGGCCCACATCAGGTCTTCGACCAGCGCGTTGAAATCGGCCTCGGCGACCTTGACGTGCTTGTGGGCCTCCGCCATGTCCTTGCCGGCGTACGAGCACGGGCCGCCGGACGTCACGCACAGGAACTCCACCAACCGATCGTTGAGGTTGATGATGTTGACGTCTTTGAAGTGGTGCGCGATGCGGGGATCGTCCGACACGCGGAACAGCAAGGTCTCCACCAGCGCCTCGATGCCGCTGCGCCCGCCCAGTTCGTCGTACAGCGCGTCCTTCGCCGGTGGCGTGGACGCGCAGCCGGCGATCGACATCAGGCAGGCCAGCAGCAGGGTGGTCGCGATGCGCATGCTCGTCACCTCAGAAACTCAACTGCACGGAAACATAGGCGCCGCGCTGGTCGTCCAGCGTGGCGATGCTACCCAGGTCCGCCCACGCGCCCACGACGGCGACGTGCTTGTTCGGGAACCAGGCGATGAAGACGTCGCGCCAGTCGTCTTCGCGGGCGAAGCCGAGGTTGTCGGGCTTCTGCCGATACTCCACGCCCACCGCGAGGCGGGGATCCAGCAGCACGGCCGCCGAACCTTCCCACAGCCACGTGCGGTCCGCGCGCCCGTCGCCGCCGAAGCCCAGCAGTCCGGTCTGGTTGGCGTTGCTCGAACGCAGGGTCGCGTTGAGCAGCAACTGGTAACCGCCGGCGGCGTCGAGGAACAGCTTGCTCGCGCTGACGTAGGCATCGGTGCCGTTGTCGTCACGCGCGCCGATCGCCAGCGGCAGCGTGCCGTCGCGCAGGCGCTTGTGCTGCACGCCCACGCTGATCTGCGGGGCCCGCCCATAGACCAGGTCGCCGCTCACGCGCAGCTTGGCGCCGTACACATCCTGGTCCAGCGTGTCCCACGGCAGCGACAGGCGCCGCTGCAGTTCGCCCAGGTCGAAGGACTGGCGGGCGAACGACAGCTCCAGCCGGTTGCCGAAGGTGTAGGACGCGCCATAGGCGTCGAGGGCGTAGTCGCCGGTATCGACACGCGTGTAGAAGGCGGCGCCGCCATGCTGCTCGCCGGTGCCGTACCCGGACAGCACGGCCCACGGCACGATGCCGCCACCGGCCGCACCTTCGATCTGCGTGGCGCCACCGGTCGCCAGCAGGCGGCCCTGTCCGGCGGATGCCGGTGCAGCGGACAGCCACGACGCGACGCCGGTGAAGAGGAGCAGGCAATGGCGAAGCAGGTTCATGCGTCGGATTCCAGCGAAAGTGCGTCGGGGGCGGTGACCGGATCACGGCGACGGCACCAGTCGATGAGGTCGGTGCTGCCCAGCGGCGCACTGAACAGATAGCCCTGCACCATGTCGCAGCGGTAGTGGCGCAGCAGGGCCAGCGCGCGGTCGTTCTCCACGCCCTCGGCGATCACCGACAGGCCCATGTTGTGGCCCAGTTCGATGGTGGAGCGCACGATCACCGCATCGTCGCTGCCTTCTTCCAGCTGCATCACGAAGCTCTTGTCGATCTTCAACTCGTCCACCGGCATGCGCTTGAGTTGCGCCAGCGAGGAATAGCCGGTGCCGAAGTCGTCGATCGCCAATCGCACGCCGCAGGCCTTCAACCGATGCAGCATGCGCAGCGCATATTCGATGTCATGCATCAGCGCGCTTTCGGTGACCTCCAGGATCAGGCGCTCCGCGGGCACGCCATGGGCGGCGAGCCGCTGTTCGATGTAGTCCGGCAGATCCGCATCCAGCAGGTCCATCGCCGACAGGTTCACCGCCAGCCCCAGCTCCAACCCGCTCGCGCGCCAGGTGGCATGGCAGGCGAGCGCCCGGTCCAGCACGAAGCGCGTCAGTTCGTGGATGAACCCCGAGCGTTCAGCCAGCGGGATGAACTCGTCCGGCGCCACCGCGCCCAGCGTGGGGTGACGCCAGCGCAAGAGCGCCTCCACGTGCTGCACGCGCGCGCTCGCCGCATCCAGTTTGGGCTGGAATTTCAGTTCGAGCTGCCCGCCGCGGATCGCCAGGCGCAGGTCGGTCATCAGTTGCAGCTGGCGCAGATGCGATTCGTCGCGGCCCGGCTGGTAGACCGCCACGCCGCCGTGCGCGGCCTTGGCGTCGTACAGCGCGATGTCCGCACGGCGCAGCAGCGTGTCCGGGTCGTGGCCATGGCGGGGATGGCAGGCCATGCCGACGCTGCCCTCCACGCTGACGCGGGTGCTCGGCAGGTCCAGCGGCTGCTTGAGGCCTTCCCACAGCGCCTGCGCCTGGCGCAGGGCGGCGTCGCCGGACAGTCCGTCCAGCAGCACCATGAATTCATCGCCGCCCAGCCGCGCGACCAGATGTGCGGGGTCCAGCATCGCGCGCAGGCGGCGCGCGACTTCGCGCAGCACCTGGTCGCCGAAGTCGTGGCCCAGCGTGTCGTTGATTTCCTTGAAGCGGTTGATGTCCATCACCAGCACCGCCGCGTCGCCGCCCGCCTGGATCGTGGCCCGCAGCCGGTCGTAGGCATGGCTGCGGTTGGGCAGGCCGGTCAGGCCGTCGTGATGCGCCTGATGGAGGATGCGTTCTTCGCGCGCGGCGATGTCCGACTGCATGCGGTCGAACGCGCCCGCCAGTTCCTCCATCTCGCGGCTGCCGCCCGACACCGCCGTCTGCGTGTAGTCGCCGGCCTGGATGCGCTGCGCGGCCTGCGCCAGCCGCGATACCGGCCGACTGATGCCGCGGCCCAGCGCCACTGCCACGCCCACCGCCAGCAAGGCCGCCAGTCCTGACAGCAACAGGATGCGCGAGCGCAGCGTGCGGTACGGCGCGAGCGCGCGGTCGTACGAATCCAGCAGCACCAGCCGCGCGTCGTCGCCTTCGGTGAGCGGATGCGAGTCGGACAGGTAATGGTCGCTCCCGACGGCAATCTGGCGCATGTGATCGCCCTGCGGTGTCCAGGCGCTGGCGAACGACGCGCGCTGCGCGGCGGGCAACGTGGACGCATGCACGCGCGTCCGGGTGCCGGCGCTGGTGACGAAGGCGGCTTCCAGCCCGGTCAGACGCTGGTACTCGCGTGCCACCGCATCGTCGTAGCGACGGCCTATGGCCAGCCAGCCCACCCGCTCCGGTGCCATGACCGGCAACATCACCACAAGGTAAAGGGCGTCCTTCACGACGACCGTCTGCACGGCCAGCCCGTCGCGGGCGGCCTGGTGCGTGAGGCCGGCCAGCACCTCCGCAGATGGCGCCGCAGTGCCATCTGCGCCGGCTTGCCAGCGGCCATCGCGATCCAGCAGCCAGGCCAGGTCGGCACCGACACGCGTGCCCTGGTTGCCGAGCGCCGAACGCAGCGTCGGCACATCGCCGCTGGCCACCGCCGCGCGGAAACCGAAATCGTCCGACAGCACCGACGCGGACGCGAGCAACTGTTCCGAGCGGCTTTGCTGGAACTGTTCCCATACGCGCTGGCCTACGTGCAGCTCCTGTTCCAACCGCGACGACACCGCGCGCTGCGTGGCGACCGTCACCACGGCGAACGTGGCCAGCTGCGCGGCCGCCACCACGGCGATCATCACCGCGATGACGCGCGTCTGGAAACTGCGTGGCCTCAAGGCGTACCGCCCTTGCTCTGGCGGAACTTCTCCTGCAGGGCGCGAAGGCGATCATTGCCGCGCACGTCGGTCTTTGCCGGAGCCAGCGCGATCTGCAACGTCGCCGAGGTGCCGGCTGCCGGCACCACCAGCGGGCGCTCCAGCGGCGCACCCTCGCCGCGCACGTGCCAGACCCGCAGCGTGTAGCGGCCGGGCGGCACATCCAGGGTCAGATGGCCATCGGCGGCGGTCTTGCCGAAGTAGGGCGTGTCCAGCACCACGATGTGACCGATCATCCAGTCGTGGATGTTGCATCCCACCACCACCACGCCCGGCTTGTCGAAGCGGATGGGCGCGGCCTTGTTGCCCGAGTACAGCGGAATCTCGAACTGGCGGGGCTGCGAGAACGAATAGACGTGGTGCTGGATGTTGTCTCGGTTGGGAAAGGCCACCACCGTGCCGGCCTGTACCGGCAACACTCCCGGCACGAAGGCCGAATGCTGCTGGTCCATGCGCGCGGTGGCGGTGCGCGTCACCGAAGGTGTGGCGCCGTGCAGGCTGATCACCGCATCGGTGACCGGGCCGCTGCTGCTCCCTACGGCCAGGCGTACCTCCGCTGCATGTGCACCCGTCGCAAGCGCCATCGCCAACAGCACTCCGGACCATATCCGCCCCACGCGCCCCCGTACCTGCATCGCCATCCCCTGTCCGATCCACGCAATCCCAGCAAGACCCGTGCCATGACCGCGATCACCCGAAGCGACGATCGAGGGCGTAACGCGGATACGCCGCGCTGCGGCCGTCCTACCGGACGTGGCTGAAACTGACGTTACGCGTCATGACGGGGGGATGGATGCACGGCCGCCACCTGCCTGGCTCGTGCGGACCGCCAGGCCGATCAGCCCAAGCCCATCAGATGGCGCGTGACCTCAGCGGCGTTCCGTCCCGCCAGCGTGCCGGGGCGGGTCCCCGACCACAGCGGCGAAAAGTCGTCGCGACCTTCCGCCTCGGCCGCGCCGCGCAGGGGCGCGAGCGCCTGCGAAGCCCAGGGGAAGGCGGGTGGCAGGTCGGACATGGGGCCGAGATCGCGCATCAGCCGGTTGACCAGACCGCGGGCCGGCCGGCCGCTGAACAGATTGGTCAACGCGCCTGCGCGCGCAGGCTGTTGCAGGGCGGCGCGATGGACGGCCGATGTGGTGGCCTCCGGGCATAGCAGGTACGCCGTGCCGGCCTGTACCGCGCTGGCGCCCGCCGCCAGCAGGGCCCGCACGTCGTCGCGACCGCCGATGCCGCCGGCCGCGATCACCGGCACGGTCAGCGCCTTCGACAGGGCCGCCACCAGGTCGCGCGTGCCGGGCTGGATGGCCAGGTCGTCGGAGAGAAAGTGCCCGCGATGGCCACCGGCCTCGGTTCCCTGCGCGATCACCGCATCCACGCCACGGCGTTGCAGCCACATGCCTTCTGCCACGGTCGTCGCAGAGGACAGCACGGTGGCGCCCCAACCCTTGATCCGCGACATCAGCACGGCATCGGGCAGCCCGAAGTGGAAGCTCACGATGCGCGGGCGGAAGGGCTCCATCAGATCGACCGTCGCAGCGTCGAGCGGCCGCCGTGTGCCCGCCGGAGAAGGCGTGTCCGTGGCGATGTCGTATTCGCGGTAGTAGGGCGCCAGGGCGTCGCGCCAGCGCCGGTCTTGGACCGTATCGAGTTCGGCCATGGCATGGCAGAAGAAGTTGAGGTTGATCGCCTGTCCTGACGGTGCAAACGTGCGCATCGCCGCTTCGAGTCGGGCGGCGTCCAGCATCGCGCACGGCAGGGAGCCCAGTGCGCCGGCAGCGGCGGCCGCGAGAGCGAGGGTGTGGTCCTGCACCCCGGCCATCGGGGCCTGAATCAGCGGAAGGTCGGTACCCAGCAGGGAGGCGATATCGGACATCGTGCCAGCTTACGCCGCTCGCAGGAGGGCATGCCCACGGCGTCGTTGCCGGCGTCACGCAGGGGGTAGCATGGAGCGAGTGGAGCGGATCCAACGGCGAGGCCGGTGTGCCCGTGCTGGCTCGCTCCATCCGAATCTGCATGGCGCCTCGGCCTACAGCGCAGCGAGCACGATGCGTTGAGCGGAGCGATACCCATCGTCACGATGTCGACACGCGGCGCTCGATGAGTGTCGCCCGCCGTTCGCCCCGTCCTGCAGGACGTGCGTTCAGGGCGGAACGCCGATGAGATGGGCAGGAAGGGCTCGACATGCCGCGCCTGCGATGTCTTCGAGAAGGATCGAGATCCCGGCGCTGAGGCTCACGAGACGGCGCATGGCGGCCCCGTTGCGTTCACGCTGCTGTCGAAAGGCCAACGGCTTCCCTGGTGCTGGCGCGGGAGTGCGACGTCATGCATCCGCACGACCGACACGATCCGGACGCGGAGCCGTGCGGCGCAGTCCTGCCTCAGTCCGCCAGCGCCGCCTCCACGGCGGCGGCGGCATGCAGCGCCGTGGTGTCGAACAGCGGCACGCGTGCATCCTGCGCACCCACCAGCAGGCCGATCTCGGTGCAGCCCAGGATGATGGCCTCCGCGCCGCGCGCGACCAGGTCGTCCATGATGCGGCGATAGGCCTCGCGCGAGTCGTCGCGTACCACGCCGCGGCACAGTTCGTCGTAGATCACGTCATGGACGACGCGGCGGTCGTCCGCCTCCGGCACGATCACCTGCAGGCCGTGCCGGTCCTGCAGGCGCTGGCGATAGAAATCCTGTTCCATCGTGAAGCGCGTGCCGAGCAGGCCGACGGTGCGGTGTCCGGCGGCCTTGATCGCAGCGGCCGTCCCATCGGCGATGTGCAGCAGCGGAATCGACACCGCCGCTTCCATCTGCGGTGCCACCTTGTGCATGGTGTTGGTGCACAACACCAGCAGGTCGGCACCGGCCGCCTGCAGGCGCCGCGCCGCCTCGGCCAGCACGTCGCCGGCCGCGTCCCAGTCGCCGTCGCGCTGCAACTGCTCGATCTCGTGGAAGTCGACGCTGTACAGCACCACTTTCGCCGAATGCAGCCCGCCCAGCCGCGCCTTGATGCCCTCGTTGACCAGGCGGTAGTACGGCACCGTCGATTCCCAGCTCATCCCGCCGATCAGGCCGATCGTCTTCATGCGTATTCCATCGCCCGTGTGTGCAGGCAGGGATTATGCGGGCTGACGCGCAGGCGAGGGTTGAGCGGTTTGAGCGGTGGGGGGCGGTTGCGTTGAAGGCAGTCCGATCCGTGTCGCTAGGTCGTGGTCGCGGCCTCGGCAGGGTCGAACATCGACACGCCGCCTGCCGTGGTGGCCGGCACTTCGTCCTGCAGTACGTCCCAGTGCTCGGCCAGCCGGCCGCCTTCGATACGGAAGATGTCGACCACCACCTGCGGCGCATCGCCCCAGCCGCGGATGCGACCGTGGATAGCGACCCGGTCGCCTTCGGCGATCATCATGCCAGGCTCGTAGTGGACGTCCGGCGAGAGCGTTTCGACCAGCGACTGCAGGGCATCGCGGCCCTGCGGGATGTCCGGGTTGTGCTGGATGTAGTCGGTCGCATACAGCTGCGGCACGACCGAGGCGTCGCGACGCTGGAACAGGGACGTCATCGCCTCGAGCACCAGCGCCTTGTTGCGCTGCGGCCGGTCATCGGTGGGCCGTGTCGCAGGGCGTGTGACCGTGATTGTGCCGGTCATCCGCAGGAACGGGCCGCCCGGCAGGGTCGCGTGCGAGTGGACCAGGCCACGGTCGTAGTCCTGCACATTCGTCACCGTCGCGCCGCTCTGTTCCTGCCAGCTGACGGCGAACAGGCTGTTGCCGAGCGGCACCACATGGATGTCGACCACCTCGGTGCGCGCGAACGGGCCGGTCCTGATCTCGAACTTCATCTGCTCGAGCGACAGCAGGGTCAGGCTGACCTGGAACTCGGGATAGGCCACGTCCAGTTCCAGCCCGACGGGAAAACGGTCCAGCGACATCGTCATCGTCCTTTCAATACGTCATGAAGAGAGGAACGACGGCATCCGGAGCGGCGCCGCGTATCACGCAGTGCCGGCCGGATCCACGTCGTCCCGACCGGATCAGGCAGCCTTGCAGGGGACTGGCGTATTTAGCAGTTGCTGTTCCCACAGATAGGCGATGCCGCTGCCGGCGGCATGGTGCTTGAACACGTCGGTCAGCTCGGCGGCGTGTTCGGTGCGCGCCCAGTCGCGCTGCCATTCGGCGGCCAGCGCCACCCACGTCATCATGTTCGCGCCGGCCGCAATCATGCGCTGGATCGCCACCTGGTGCGCTTCGACGGACACGGCGCCGCAGGCATCGGTGATGACGGTGACGTCCCAGCCTTCGCCCAGTGCCTGGATCACCGGCATGGCCACGCAGATCTCGGTCCACAGGCCGGCGATGATCAGCTGCTTGCGGCCGGTCGCCTTGACCACGTCCACGACCTTGCGGTCTTCCCAGGTGTTGATGAAGGTGCGGTCGATCACCTCCTGTCCCGGGAACACGTCGGTGATGTGCGGGAAGATCAGGCCGCCACGATCGGCGACGACGCTGGTCAGGATAGTGGGTACGTTGAACGCCTTGGCGACTTTCGCCAGCGCGGTGGTGTTGTTCACCACGGCCTGCGGATCGTGGCTGTTGAGGTTGGCCAGCTGGTACGGCTGGTGGTCGATCAGAACGACGACGGAATCTTCGGGTCGGAGAAGCGACGCAAGGCCGTTGCGGGAGGTCATGGTGGCATCCTGTGGTGAAGTGGAGAGGCGGCAGACGCACAGCATGGGCGGCGTGTCGCCGGCGGGAACCTTGTCATCCCGTTCCGCGACGCGGTAGCGCCGTCGCGCGCGAATCTGTGTCGCGCGAAGCGGAACGTCGCAGCGACGCGGTTTGTGTCAGGCTGTAGTGCGCCAACAGGAACGCCATCGTGGATATCGAGGAACTGCGGACCTTCGTGGAAGTCGCCGACGCCGGCGGCGTGTCGCCTGCGGCGCGCCGGCTGGGCGTCTCCAAGTCGATCGTCAGCCGGCGGCTGGCCCGGCTGGAGGAAGAACTGGGTGTCCAGCTGTTGGCGCGTACCACCCGCGGTGCGGCGCTCACCGAAGCCGGTGCCACATTCCGCGAACACGCCGCGCGCGCCTGCGCCGAGATCGATACCGCCCGCGACACCATCCTGCCCGCCGGCGATCTGCGCGGCCGCCTGCGCGTGGCCGCGCCGCTGACGTTCGGTCCCACCCATTTCGCGTCGGTGTTCGCGGAGATGGCGCGGCGCCATCCGCACCTGCACGTGCATACGGCCTACAGCGACCGCTTCGTCGATATCGTCGCCGAGGGCTTCGATTGCGCGATCCGGGTGGGCTACCTGCAGGATTCCAACCTGATCGCGCGCCGCGTCGGCCCGCTGTACGGCAAGCTGGTGGCCAGTCCGGACTACCTGCGGACGCATGGCGCTCCCGAGACGCCGGACGACCTGGCCGGCCATGAAGCGCTGATGCAGGGCACCGAGGCCTGGCAGTTCCTCGATGGCGACCGTGTCATCACCGTGCATCCGCGCGGTCGCTTCAAGGCCGACAACGGCACCGCGCTGATCGCCGCCGCGGTCGCGGGCCTCGGCATCGGCTGGCTACCCGACGGCCTCACCGCCGAGTACATCGCATCGGGCGCGCTGGTGCCGGTCATGACGCGCTACCCGCCACCGCCGGCCGGCATCTACGTCATCCGTCCGCCAGGTCCACATCCTTCGCTGAAAGTGCGAGCGCTCACCGAACTGCTGATCGCGTGCTTCGACGAGGCCCCGCACCTGGCGGAAGTCCGCTAGCTGCCAAGTGTCTGTGATGGCTGCCCATAGGTTGGTATATGGACTCCTCCCGATTGCCAACCTGTTTTTGATACTGGGTTGAGATTGCGAACGTATATCCGGCCTGTGATTGGAGCTTTTGGCTCTTGGCCATGATGGAGCAGTCGCACGCGAGCGCCTCATTGGGTTATCGGCCTTCGAGGCCACCAACCTACTCAGGATCTTCTCGCGCTGGTCTTCCCGGTGATCTTCATCTTCGGTCAGCAAACTCGTTGATGGGCGGTATGGCTCAGTTGGCGCGGTAACGCTGTTCACTGGTCAGGATCGCCCAGGCAATCCTGGTGTTCTTGTTGGCTTGCGCCACGGTGGCGATGTTGCGGTGCCGTCGTGCCGCCAGGTTCACCAGCCAGCGGCTTCGGTCGTCGGGTTTGTCGGTTGCGGTACGCAAGACGCTGCGTGCACCGTGAACCAACAGGCCTCGCAAGTAGCTGTCACCGTGCTTGTGGATGCCTAGCAGTCGGCTCTTTCCGCCGCTGGAATGTTGCCTTGGCACCAGCCCCAGGAACGCCGCCATCTGCCTGCCGTTGCGGAACTGCCCTGATCGCCGACGGTGGCGATCAGGGCGCTAGCGGTGAGCGGGCCGATCCCTGGAATCTCCAGCAGGCGCTTGCCCTGATCATGGGCGCGGACATCGCGTTCGATACGCTGCGTCAGGTCCGCCACGCGCCGGTCGATCGCGACCAACTCCTCGTACAACTCGGCCAGCAGGTGGCGGAAGTCGAAGCTCAGGCCGTTGTCGGCATCTTCCAGCAGCTCTGGAATCGCCTTGCGCAATGCGGCAGGCGACACGGCGATAACCAGTCCGTACTCCGCCAGAAGACCCCGTGTCTGGTTGATCAAGGCCGTGCGCTGCTTCATCCGCATGGCACGAACGCGATGCAATGCCTGAAC
Source organism: Pseudoxanthomonas sp. LjRoot206 (assembly GCF_056175725.1). Classification (NCBI taxonomy): domain Bacteria; kingdom Pseudomonadati; phylum Pseudomonadota; class Gammaproteobacteria; order Lysobacterales; family Lysobacteraceae; genus Pseudoxanthomonas; species Pseudoxanthomonas sp. LjRoot206. The sequence goes on along the minus strand of NZ_JBGFFI010000005.1, from coordinate 226,577 downwards.
GTCCTGTTGGGCGACCGTCTTGACGGTAACGCGCGGAATTTCCGGGTGCGACATGGCGGTGCAGACAGCCACCGCATCGTTGGCATCGTTCTTTTGGCCGAGCAGGAAAGGCTTGACGTACTGAGGCGGCAACAGCTGGATGCGATGTCCCATCGCCCGCAGCTGGCGGGCCCAATGGTGGGCGCTGGCACAGGCCTCCATGCCAACTTCGCAAGGCGCCAAGTCCCTGAAGAACGGAAGCAGCTGAGCGCGGCGAAGCGACTTCCGTACGACCGGAAGTCCCCTGCTATCCACGGCATGCACCTGGATCAGGTTCTTTGCCAAATCCAAAGCGACTCGACTAATCTTCACGGCGGACTCCTCCTGCTGTGTGACTGGTGGGTAACAACTCCAGTCTGGCACCTAGATGCCGTATCAGTGGGAGGAGTCCATTCCATTGGGTGAGCGAAGCGAAGCCCAACATACGGAGCGATAGAGAGGCCATGGACTATCGGCGTACCCGCCCGGAAGGCGGTACCTACTGCTTTGAGGAAGCGGTCCCGATGTGGCTGGGTCAACGCGGTTGGGGTTCGCTTTGCTCACCCCAGCCTATGGGTCTATGGATCTACGCGATGTGCGTAGACGATGGTCCCTCAATCCTCGATGGCCTCCACACCCTGCCGATCCAACTCCGCCAGCCGATCGCGCATGGTCTTGAGCTGTTCCGGCGTGTGACCGATCCAGCCATTCACTTCGGCGACGACGCGTAGCGGGTCGCGTGTGCGATACGACCGGGTTGGGTTGCCGGGGAAGCGCTGGTTGGTGAGGTTGGGATCGTCCTCGAACGGACCGGTCGCCTCGACGAGGTAGATATGCCCACGGCCTTCGCCGACGGCCAGTTCCGCGCCCCAAGTCGCCGCTTCCAGCATCGCCGTCAGATAGACGTACTTCGCGAGGTTGCGCTTGCCGAAGTTGGAGGCATGACCCGCCGAGATCAGATCGCCGGGAACCAGCTTCGCCTTGGTGCCGTGGTAGTAGATCTCGCTGCTGCTCATCGTGGTGACGCTCCGGTGGTCTGTCGTATCGACAGGCCGGCGATACTGAAGCCCGCACCGGGCCTTGCCGCAAGCCCCCCGGTGTTGTATAAATTCGTTGTGGGAGGCGCAGCGCGCCTCCCTTTTTTGTGCATGGATTGCGATCTCGCGTGCGAGCCGCATCCTGCCACTATCGCGCGAGCCTCCGTTGAACGACGCCGGATCGCCGCCGCACGCCTTAAAGGCTTCTTAAAGTCGCGCCGCAACACTGCATCGCGGTGATCGCGCGGATGCCTGTCGTTTCCTGCGCTGCGCCGCATTGCCGGCGTCGCGTTGTCCGCACGCCCACCTCTCCCCCAACGAGGCAACCGTCATGGCAGGCTGGACCACATCCGATATCCCGTCCCAACTCGGGCGCACCGTGCTGGTCACCGGAACCGGTGGCATCGGTTTCCACGTGTCCATGGCGCTGGCAAAGGCCGGCGCCACCGTCATCGTGGCCGGCAGGAATGCCGCCAAGGGCGCGGCTGCCGTCGAGCAGATCAGCCGATCATTGCCCAGGGCCCGGGTGCGCTTCGGTGCCGTCGACCTGGCCAACCTGGAGTCGATCGAGACCTTCGCCGAGACCGTACTGCGCTCGCACGGCAGCTTGGACTTGCTGGTCAACAATGCGGCGTTGATGACGCCGCCGCAGCGCAAGGAAACCGTCGACGGTTTCGAACTGCAGCTGGGTACGAACCATCTGGGTCACTTCGCGCTCACCGCGAGATTGCTGCCGCTGTTGCGCGAGGCGCGCGATGCCCGCGTCGTATCCTTGTCCAGCATCGCTGCGCGTAGCGGGGCGATCGATTTCGATGACCTGCAGTCGCGCCGTCGCTACGTGCCGATGACCGCCTACAGCCAGTCGAAGCTGGCGTGCCTGATGTTCGCGTTCGAGCTGCAGCGCCGGAGCGCGAGGGAAGGGTGGGGTATCCGGAGCATCGCCGCGCATCCAGGCATATCGCGCACGGACCTGCTGCCCAACGGCGCCGGCCCGCGCAGTCCGCAGGCACTTGCCAGGCGATACCTGTGGTTCCTGTTCCAGCCCGCCGAGCAGGGCGCGTTGCCGCCCTTGTACGCCGCGACTGCGCCGACGGCACAAGCGGGTGGCTACTACGGTCCCGACAGGATGAGCGAAACGCGTGGCCACCCGGTCGTGGCCAAGGTGCCCGCGCAGGCTGAGGATGTCGGCGTCGCCACGCGGCTCTGGGAGGAGTCCGAGCGGCTGACGGGGACGACATTCGCGAGTCTCCGAGCGCGAAGCGCGTGATCGGTAGGATGGGTGGAGCCGAAGGCGGCTTTCAACGGTAGAGCAGGTCTACCCATCAATCACGTAGGCTCGGCGTCACTATGACGGGTATCGCCTTCGGCTCAACCATCCTGCGATGATGACGAGTACCTGGCAGGAAGATCGGCAATGCTATGCCGACGGTGTCCGTACGAATTTCGTTTCTTGCCGGACATCCGTACTTCGAAGATTGACCTGGTCGGCGCATAGCACGCCCTGACATCTGGAACGGAAACACGAGAGCGATGGATGACGAGCTGACGACGGACCGGATCGTCGAATTCCTGCGGCGGATCGGCATCGACGTATCCGAGGACCTGGTGCCCGATACCAGTTTTCTGCCGGGTATCCGTATCGACCGCGGTACGGTGATCGTGGATCGGACGCGCCTGCGGTGGCCCGGTGATCTGCTGCACGAAGCCGGACATATCGCCACGACGCCGGCATCGGCGCGCAGCGCATTGTCCGATGCACTCGAGGATCACGCCGATGACGCCGACGTCGGCGAAGCGGAGGCGACCGCATGGGCGTATGCAGCCTGCATGGCGATCGGGTTGGCGCCGTCGGTGCTGTTCCACGACGAGGGCTATCACGGACAGTCGGCTGCACTGATCGCCACGTTCGGCGTCGGGGTCTATCCGGGCAGCGCGGGGCTTGCGCGATGCGGCATGACACGGGTCGGCGCCGCCGGTATCGACGCGGCCGGCCACTATCCGCAGATGCTCAGGTGGTTGCGGGACTAGGTCGCGCAACTATTGCAGGCAAGAAAAAACCCTGGAGGTCCAGGGTTTGATCGTGGTGCCGGAGGTGGGACTCGAACCCACACGCTTTTAAGGGCGGCGGATTTTGAGTCCGCTGCGTCTACCATTCCGCCACTCCGGCACGGACGCGGAGTATAGCCGAGGCCCACCCCTGGCCGACAGAGGCAGGGCTCCGCAGTGGCTCAGTTGACCTGGTCCGTGCCCAGCAGGCGCTCGCCACGGCGCTGCCAGCCGTCCTTGCCGGCCTCTTCCTCCGGCGTGAAGATTCCGCAGCGGACCATCGTGCGCTGGTAGACATGCACGCTGACCGCGATCGCCTTGTTGCTCGGATTGCGGATCGTGTGGTACTCGTGCGGCGGAATCAGGCTGCCGGCCGAGCCCGTGCCGGCCTCGATCGTGCCTGCCTGGATGAAGCGGTAACGCACATCGTCATGCTCGGCCAGCTCGTACTGCGTGATCTCCAGCCGCCCGCGCCACACGCCTTCCACGCACCACATGCCCGAGTGATCGTGGATCTTCGTGCCCTGGCCCGGGCCCCAGGTCATCGCGATGACGCTGTAGCCATGCTCCGGGCTGGTGTACAGCTCGCGGCGCGCGTAGTGGTCCGAGATCGGGTCCAGCACGCAGGCCGGCAGGCTGACCTCCTCGTCGCAGATCAGTTCGCACAGCGACTTGCGCAGCGCATCGGTGACGGCACGGTCGTCGCCCAGGGTGACGGCGGCGTCCAGCGAGGCGACCAGCTTGTCGGCGCCGGGGAAATCGAGGGTCATGGCACGGCCCGCTTGAGAATGTGGGGCCATTTTAGCCGCTGGGCCGGGGTAGGCGTCGTGCGGTGCGGAATGGCCGGTATTGAGCCCCTCTCCCCTCGGGAGAGGGGTTGGGGGCGCCACCGTATCGAATCCGACTCTGTGTTGATGAGCGAGCCGCAGCGAGCCATGGAGGTGAACTATTGGCTGTTCAGCTCATCTGCTCGCTGTGGCTCGTTCCGCAGCCCGGTTCGGGAAACGCTATCGAGGCACACCCTCATCCGGCGCTGCGCGCCACCTTCTCCCGGGGGGAGAAGGAAAAAGCCGGTCAGATCGAGGCGAGGAAGTCCGCCACGGCCGGCCCGAACCGGTCGAAATCCACCAGGAAGGCGTCGTGGCCCTGCGGCGACTCCAGCGGCAGGAACTCCGCCTCCGCCCCGCCGGCCGCCAGGCCCTCGGCGATCTGCTGCTGCTGTTGCAGCGGGAACAGGATGTCGGTGGTGGCGCCGATCGCCAGCGCCCGCTGCACGCGGATCTTCGCCAACCCCTCCAGCACGTCGCCCTCCGCCTGCTCGCCCCCGGCATAGTCGGCGAGATCGAACCAGTCCATCGACCGGCTGAGGTACAGATAGCAGTTCGGATCGAAGCGGCGCACAAAGCGGCGCGCATGGCCTTCCAGATAGCTTTCCACCTGGAACTCCAGTCCGAACGGTTCCTCGTCGGGACGATCCGATTCCAGTCGCACGCGACCGAAGCGGCCGTCCCATTCCAGCGCCGAGCGGTAGGTGATCACACCCAGCTTGCGCGCCATGCGCATACCGGATTCGGGGTACGTGTCGTCGTCGTACTGACCGCCATTCCAGTTGGGATCCAGCCGGATCGCCTCGCGCTGCAGTGAGCGGATGGCGATGGAGAACGGCAGCGCCTGCGCACTGCCCGAGATGTTGATGTGCGTGCGCGCCGCACCCGGATGCAGCAGCAGGTAGGCCAGCGCCGTCATCCCGCCCATCGAATTGCCTACGATGCAGGCCAACTGCTCGATGCCCAGCCCGCGCACCACGTCGAAGGCCGCATTGGCGCCGTCTTCCACCGACAGCTCGGGGAAGTCGAGGCGGTACAGCGCACCGGTGTCCGGATTGACCGACGCGGGACCCGTCGAGCCCTTGCAGCTGCCCAGCGAATTCACGCAAACCACGAACCAGCGGTCGGTATCGATCGGCTTGCCCGGCCCGACCATCGCCTCCCACCAGCCTTCCGCGTCGTTGCCGGCATTACGCGCCGCATGTGCGTCTGGCGACAGCCCAGTGACGATCAGCACCGCATTGTCGCGGCGCGCGTTCAACGTGCCCCAGGTCTCGTACGCCATCCGCGCCCCATGCAGCGCGCCGCTGCGCTTCATGCGGAACGGCGAGGGCAGGGGATGGAAGCGGGTGCCGGGGGGGATGAATTCGGTCATCCGCCAAGTGTAGCGACCCGGACGGCGCTAATCGCCCCGCCAGCGCAGACCGGCACGCACCGGCAAGTGGTCCGAGCCGATATCGGGCCCGCGCTCCGCGCCGGTGCCGTCGAAGCCGGAGGACACCAGTACATGGTCGATACCGATGCCGAACATGCCGCCGCCCTCGCTGGGATAGGTCGGTGCCCAGCCCGTGGTGCGCCTCAACGCGCGCATGTCCGTGCCCAGCACTGCGCTGGACCAGGGCGTGGCGTTGAGGTCGCCGGCGACGATCGTCGGGCGCGTGGCGGCGTCCGTCGCGAGTGCGCGCAGCAGGCGATCGCGTGCACGGTACTTGCGCGTGGCCATCGGTGGTTTGGGGTGCGCCGCGACGAAGCGGACGCTGTGACCGTCGATGTCGAGATCGACTTCCATCCGTAGCGCGCCGAGTCCATCAGCCAGTACGCGCACATTGCTGAGTGGGCGATCGGACAGCAGGCCCAGGCCGGGCGGCGAGACCCGCGGATGCAGGGCGTGATGCGCGAAGCCGCCGTACTGCCTTGCGGCCAGTGCGGCGGCATAGTCCGGCGACAACTCGGTCAGCACCACGATATTGGCCGGCTTCCGTTGCAGCCACGCGAGCAGGGCATCGGGGTCACGCTGGCGGATATTGACGTTGGCGACGGCTACGACGAGATCCGGTGGTTCGTCCGCGTGCGGCGCAACCGGGCTGACGGTGAACCACGGCAGGGCCAGCAGGGGCAGGCCCAGCAGCCAGCGTTTGTCGCGCGGCGCGCCGAGCAGGCAGGCGAGCAGCCATGCCAGCGCGTACAGCGGCTGCCAGTGCGCGAACAGGTCCAGCGCCCAGCCGAAAGATCCGTCGCCGGGCAACCAAGCGCGTTGCAGCGGGAGCAGCAGGCCGAGCAGGGCGGGGACGGCGATCCACGGTGCGAGCCGGGACACGGTGCGGGCGCGGCTCATGCGGTGGGTGAGAAGTGGATCGTCGCCGGAGTGTAGGCAAGGCGATGGAGCGACGCCATGCCATGGAAGCATCGCGGGGTGCGTCGTGGCGCAGCCTTTCCCCTCGCCCTGCGCAGCGGGGAGAGGGTGCCGAAGGCGGGTGAGGGGCGAACGGAGTGGGGATGCGCCAACGCACGGGTCTGCGCCGCGCTCTGCCCCTCATCCGCCCTCCGGGCACCTTCTCCCCGCATGCGGGGAGAAGGAAACGCATCGGCGTGTCGCTATGCCTTACGGCACCACGCGATCGATCGTCAGCGTGTACGTGTTGCCGGCCTTGACGTCGGCGGTGACGGCGGTGGCTTCCAGGTCGCCGGACTGCGCGGCCGGGCCATTGCCCTTGGCGATGCGGGCGACCAACTGCACCTGCGGCAGTTGCGACAGCTTCAGTGTCGGCATCGGGCTGTCGCCGTCGCCGAGCGGCACCGTCACCGGGAAGGCGGACACCGGCAGGCGCTTGGCGGCGACCGGCATCGGCGGACCGCCGATCTGGCGCGCGAACACGAACAGCGTATCGCCCGGCGCCAGCTTGTCCTTCAGTGCGGGTGCCAGGTCCACGGTCACCGTGAGCAGCGCAGGCGCGGCATCCGCAGGCGATGCGGGTGCCGTCTCCGCCAGCGGCGGCAGGCCGGCCTCGGCGCGCGCTTCGTTGATCTGCGTGCGCAGGGTGGCGGCGGTGTTCGGATCGACCTTGGCCAGCAGCGGCTCCCAGGTCTTCGCGGCCTCGGCGTGTTTGCCTTCCTGGCGCTGCGCCAGGCCGACGAACCACAGCGCACGCTGGTGGTCGGGATTGATCGCGATGGCCTTGTCGAGCAGCGCGATCGCCTGCGCGTCGAGCTTGCGGTCGGCATTGTTGAACAGCCGCGCTTGCGCGGCTTCGACCAGCAGGTCGGCGTCGGTGGGCAGCAACTGCACGGCGCGCTCGAACGCCTTCTGCGCCTCGTCGAAGCGCTGCAGCGCTGCGTAGGACTTGCCGAGCAGGCGCCAGCCTTCGGGCTCGTTCGGCTGCTTCTTCAGTTCGGCTTCCAGCTGTGCCACCGCTTCGTCCAGCGTGGTCGGCATGGCGGCTGCGGCCTGCGGTTCCAGCGCGGCGGGCGTGCCGACCACGCGATACAGCGCAAACGTGGCGATGCCCAGCGTCGCCACGCCGGCCAGCACCAGGCCGCGTGCGTCGCGCCACAGCGGCCACAGCACCGCCAGCAGCACGGCGAGCGACAGCACGATGGAGAGGATCACGAAGGTGGTCATCACCACTCCTGGTCGGTGTCGTCGGTGGCGGGCGCCGGTCGCTTCGAGCGTTTCGCGACGATGAGGCCGACCCACACGCCGCCGGCGAGCAACAGGAACAGCGGGCCAAACCACAGGATGTAGGTGCCGGGCGCAACATCGGGCTTGTACAGCACGAATTCGCCGTAGCGGTCGACCAGGAACTGCTTCACCTGCGCGTCGTCCTTGCCCTGGCGCATCAGGTCCAGCACCTCGCGGCGCAGGTCGTGCGCGATCTGCGCGTTGGAATCGGCCAGCGACTGGTTCTGGCACATCACGCAGCGCAGTTCGGCGGTGAGCCTGTGGAAGCGGACTTCCTCGGCGTCGTCGCGGAACTGCAGCGGGGTGGGATCGCTGGCCTGCGCGAACGCCGGGGCGGCGGTCGCGACCAGCACGGCGAGCAGGAGGCTGCGCAGGAGGGCGGGGACTCGTGCGCTCATTGGCCGGCTTCGATCTTTTCCAGCGCCGGGATCAATTGGTGGTCGATGATGGCCTGGTCGATGGCGCCGACATGCTTCCAGCGGATCACGCCGCTGCCGTCGACGAGGAAGGTTTCCGGTGCGCCGTAGATGCCCCAGTCGATCGCGGTACGGCCCTCGAGGTCGGCGACCACCATCATGTACGGGTTGCCGAACTGCTCCAGCCAGCGCAGTGCATCCTCGCGTTCGTCCTTGAGGTTGTAGCCGATGAAGCGCACGCGCTTGGTCAGCGCGAACTGCGTGAGGATGGGATGCTCGACGCGGCATTCCGGGCACCAGCTGCCCCACACGTTCATCACATAAGGCTGGCCGGCGAGGTCGGCGTTGCTGACGCGCTTGGCCGGATCGTGCAGCAGTGGCAGGTCGAACGCGGGCGCGGGCTTGCCGATCAGCGGCGACGGCAGCGCATCGCGGCCGGCGCGGTCGGACTGCGACACGCCGTAGTACAGCAGGCCCATCAGGCCGACGAAGAACAGGCCGATGATGACCAGCGCGAACGTCAGCGCACCACGCGAGCGGGGCGGCGACGGCGGGAGTTCGGAAGCGTTGTTCATGCGGGACGCGCCTCGGATGTCTTGTGGTTGCGGAACCGGCGGTCGACGGCGGTGACGAAGCCGCCCAGCGCCATCAGCGCGGCGCCGAGCCAGATCCAGCGGATGAAGGGTTTGATGTGCACGCGCAGCGCCCAGGCCCCGTTGCCGAGCGGCTCGCCGATGGCGACGAACACATCGCCCAGCAACCCCGGTTTGATGCCGGCTTCGGTCATCACCTGGCCGCCGCTGGCGTAGGCACGCTTCTCCGGGTGCAGCAGGACCACCGGCTTGCCGTCGCGCAGCACTTGCACGTGGCCGCGGTCGGACAGGTAGTTGGGGCCCTGGGTTTCATCGACGCCCTGGAAGTGGAAGCCCCAGCGGCCGACCTCGACGGTCTGACCGGGCTTCACCGCCAGCTCGCGCTGCACGTTCAGGCCTTCGACCAGCAGCGCGCCGACCAGGAACACGGCGACGCCGGTATGCGCCAGCGTCATGCCGAGCATCTCGGGGGTGAAGCGGCCGTTGGCGCGCAGGCGCTGCCACAGGAAGCGCAGCGTGCCCAGGCCGACCCAGGCCGCGCCGAGGATGCCGGCGGCGACCTTCAGCTTGCCCTGCGGCGCCATGAAGTACGCAATGACGGCCAGCACGAGCGACAGGCCGGCCCACGGCAGTAGCATCGCGAACGGCTTGGCCAGGTTGTCGCGCTGCCACTTGGTGATCGGCCCGAAGGGCACCAGCGCCACCAGCGGCGCCATCAGCACGATGAAGAGCAGGCTGAAGTAGGGCGGGCCTACGGAGATCTTCCCGAGGTCGAGCGCGTCGGCGATCAGCGGATACAGCGTGCCCAGCAGCACCATCGCGCAGGCCGCGGTCAGCAGCAGATTGTTGGCCAGCAGCAGCGTCTCGCGCGAACTGGCCGCGAAATACGACTTCTCCGATTCGCCCTCGGCCAACTGCGGCGCACGCAGCGCGTACAGCAGCAGCGAGCTGCCGATCACGACGCCGAGGAAGATCAGGATGAACACGCCACGGGTGGGGTCGGCGGCGAACGCGTGCACGCTGGTGATCACGCCCGAGCGCACCAGGAACGTGCCCAGCAGCGACAGCGAGAATGCGGCGATGGCGAGCAGCAGCGTCCAGCCCCGGAACGCGCCGCGCTTCTCGGTGACCGCCTGCGAGTGGATCAGGGCCGCACCGACCAGCCACGGCATGAAGCTGGCGTTCTCGACCGGATCCCAGAACCACCAGCCGCCCCAGCCCAGTTCGTAATACGCCCACCAGCTGCCCAGCGCGATGCCCAGCGTCAGGAAGCCCCAGGCCACGTTCGTCCACGGGCGCGTCCAGCGCAGCCAGCGCGCATCGACGTGGCCGTCCATCAGCGCGGCGATGGCGAACGCGAACGGCACCACGAAGCCCACGTAGCCCACGTACAGCAGCGGCGGATGGATGATCATCCCCGGGTCCTGCAGCAGCGGGTTGAGGTCGCGGCCTTCGCCCGGCGAGGGCAGCAGGCGCACGAACGGATTGGAGGTGAAGATCAGGAAGGCGAGGAAACCGATCGCGACGATGCCCATCACGCCCAGCACGCGTGCCATCACCACGTCGGGCAGGCCGCGCGAGAACAGCGCCACCGCAGCGGTCCACACGGCGAGCACCAGCGCCCACAGCAGCAGCGAGCCTTCGTGCGACCCCCAGACTGCGGTATAGCGGTAGACCATCGGCAGCAGCGAGTTGGAGTTGTCGGCCACGTACTTGACCGAGAAATCCTGCTGCACGAACGCCACGGTCAGCGCGATGAAGGCCAGCATCACCAGCCACAGCTGCGCGTAGGCGGCCGGGCGTGCGACGTCCATCCACGCCGCCTTGTTGCGCTGCGCGCCGGCCAGCGGCACGACCGATTGCACGATGGCGACCAGCAGCGCCAGGATCAGCGCGATTTGTCCGAGTTCAGGAAGCATGCGGGTTCCATTCCCTCGCCCGGCGAAGCGGGGAGAGGGTGCCGAAGGCGGGGGTGGGGGGAGCGGAGTGGCGGAGTTCCGAACAATCCGCGTACATCCGGATGCGCGGACTGGACGTCTGACGGTAGCGTCCGAAAGCAAAAGCGCCCCTCATCCGCCCTCCGGGCACCTTCTCCCCGCTTGCGGGGAGAAGGCAATGGTCGGCGGGCGCGAGGATCAATTCGGCGACCCCGCAGGCCCGGCCTGCACATCATGCTTCTGGTGCGCCTTGCCCATCTTGTCGGCGACTTCCTTCGGCATGTAGGCCTCGTCGTGCTTGGCCAGCACGTCGGTGGCGACGAACACGCCGTCCTGCATCGAGCCGGTGGCGACCACGGCCTGTCCTTCACGGAACAGGTCGGGCAGGATCTTGTCGTAGCGCACGGTCAGCTGCGCATCGCCGTCGGTGACGCCGAACTGCGAGACCAGCGAACCGGGTTCGCGCTTGAACGAGTTCTTCTCGACCATGCCGCCGAGACGGAAGCGGGATTCGCCGGCCTCGCCACGCAGGACTTCGGCGGGCGTGTACAGGTAGGCGACATTGCGCTTCAGCGCCATGGCGATCAGCGCGGTGGCAGTGCCGCCGAGCACGATGGCGATCAGCACGAACAGCAGGCGGCGGCGACGCACGGGATTCATCGGTCAGCGTTCCAGGTCGGCGGGGGCGGCGCTGCGGCGCGCATCGCGCGCCACGCGTTGGCGGGCGGCGCGCAGTTCGCGGCGCACCTGCAGGCGCGGGGCGAGGAAATCCCAGCCCAGCACCACGGCGAACACGGCGTAGGCGCCGATGACGTATTCCAGGTAGCTCACGGCGCGGCCTCCTTCGCGGCGGCGAGCTTCGCCACCCATTCCTTGCCGGCCTCGCGGCGCAGGTTGTCGGCGCGCGCGCGCGCCAGCAGCGAGCCGGCGAACCAGAACTTGGTGGCGACCACCATCAGCACCAGCGGCAGGATCATGCTGTCGTCCATGCTGGACTCGCCGAAGACGCGGATGGTCTGGCCCTGGTGCAGCGAGTTCCACCACACCACCGAGTAGCGGATCACCGGCAGGATCGCCACGCCGACGATGGCCAGCAGGCCGGCCGCGCGCGCCGCGCTGCGGCGGTCGTCGATGGCGCCGTACAGGCCCATCACGCCCAGGTAGAGGAACAGCAGGATCAGTTCGGTAGTCAGGCGCGGGTCCCAATCCCACCACGTGCCCCACATCGGCTTGCCCCAGATGCTGCCGGTGGCCAGGGTGATGACGGTGAACGCGGCGCCGGTGGGCGCGCAGGCCATCGCCAGGATCTCGCACAGCTTGATGCGCCAGACCAGTGCGATAGCCGCGTAGAACGCCATCAGGCCGAACACGAACATGCTCATCCACGCGCTGGGCACGTGGATGTAGAGGATGCGGAAGCTGTCGCCCTGCTGATAGTCGGCCGGCACCACGAACAGCGCCTGCCACAGGCCCACGCCGAGCAGCACGATGGCGGCCAGGTAGCACCACGGCGTCCAGCGCGCCGCGAAGCGGTCGAAGGTGGGTGGTGAACCGAGTTGGTGGAACCAGCGGACGAGAGGATTCATGCGGCGGCGTAGGTCTTCAGGTCAGGGCGATGCGGATCGCCGCGGCGGCCGCCAGCGGCGCCAGCAGCAGCGAGAGCAGCAGGCCGGCGGCCAGCCAGAGGAGGGCGCCGGAGGCATCCAGCCCTTGTGCGCTGGCGGCGACGGCACCGGCGCCGAACACCAGCACGGGCACGTACAACGGCAGCGCCAGCAAGGCCACAAGGATACCAGAGCGCCTCATGCCGACCGTCAGCGCCGCGACCACCGCGCCCAGCAGGCTCAGCAGCGGCGTGCCCAGCGCGAGCGTCGCAAGCAGCATCGGCAGTTCGCTGCGCGGCAGGTGCAGCATCTCGCCGAGCAGCGGCGCGGCGAGCACCATCGGCAGGGCGGTGGTGGCCCAATGGATCAGGACGCGTACCAGCACCAGCCAGGCCAGCGGTACCGGTGCGAGGATCCACTGTTCGAGCGAACCGTCCTCGGCATCGCCACGGAACAGCGTGTCCAGCGACAGCAGGCCGGCCAGCAGCACCGCGACCCAGATCACCGCCGGCGCGACCTTCGACAGCACCAGCGGCGCGGTGCCCAAGCCGAGTGCGAACAGCACCACCACCAGCAGCGCGAACAGCGCCGGTTGCAGCGCATCGCCACGGCGGCGCCACAGCAGCTGCACGTCGCGGACGACGAGCGCGCGGGCGGTCTGGAACAGCGACGGCGCCGTGCTCATGCCGGACGCTCCATCACCAGCATCCGCGTCTGCACCGGCGGGGCGGCGTAGGCGCCGTGCGTGGTGACCAGCGCCGCGCCGCCATCGCGCAGGTGCGCCGAGATCATGCGGTTGACCAGGTTGATGCCGTCCAGGTCGAGGTTGGCGTAGGGCTCGTCCAGCAGCCACAGCGGCGACGGCGACAGCCACAGGCGCGCCAGCGACAGGCGCTTCTTCTGCCCGGCGGACAGCTGGCGGGCGAGGGCGTCCTCGTAGCCGGCCAGGCCGACCATCGCCAGCGCATTGCCCGGCATCTGGCGGGCGCGGCGTCCGTGCAGGCCGCAGAGGAAGTTGAGATTCTCGAGCGTGTTCAGGTCGGCCTTAAGCGCGGGCAGGTGACCGAGGTAGGCCATCGCATGCGCCCGCCGCGACGGCCCGGCGGGCTGGCCGTCGATGTCGATCTGGCCGGCATCGGCGCGCAGCAGGCCGGCCAGCACGCGCAGCAGGGTGGTCTTGCCGACGCCGTTGCCGCCCTGCACCAGCAGTGCTTCGCCCGCATCGACGGCGAACTCCAGCGGCCCGAACACCGGCTCGTCATTGCGCGAGAACGCCAGGGCGCGGGCGGCCAGCAACGGTGGGTGGCGGGAAGCGGCGTCGGTCATCGGATCGGGCGTTCCCGGGCGGGAGGCTGGAGTGTCCTGGCGGTTCAGCCGCCCATTCTAAACGGAGGTGCCGGTCCGGCCGCCTGCGACCGACGGTCGCGGTCGGCAATCCGCTGTCCTAGCCCACCCAGTCGGTATGCGGATCGCCGTCGGCCTGCGGCGGGCGCGGCCACATCATGCGCAGCCGCACCGGCGCGTCCGCATGCCAGAACAGCGTGCCGCCCTGGCCGAATTCGCGGGCCAGGCCGTCGGCCTGCGCCAGCGTGGCATCCAGCACCAGGCAGCCGTGCTCGACCATCCCGCCCTGGTTGTCGCAGCCCAGTGCAGGGTGGAAGGACAGGCCCAGCGTGTGCAACCGGGCGTGCAGGCGTTCCTGGGCGTCGTCGTTGAGGTGCCGCGGCGTGTCGCCGGGCGGCGGATTCCAGGCGGTGACGAACAGATAACGCGAGGCCATCACCTGCCGTTCGACATCCTCGGCGGTCATGCCGGTGCGGAACAGCCATTCCTGGCGGCCGACGGTGACGAAGTAATGCGCGGCGGCCCAGGCGGTGGCCAGCCGCGCGCGTTCCGCGTCGGGGACATCCCCGGTTCCGGTGCCGTCGGCGGGAACACTGTGTTCGGCCATGGCCGCATCATCGCGCGTAATGCCGAGCGCGTACACTCCACCTCCCCCCTCCATCGAGTGCCTGACCCGGGATGATCCAGCCCCAGACCAAGCTGCCCAAGGTGGGCACCACCATCTTCACCGTGATGTCGCAGCTGGCCGCCGAGCACGGCGCGGTCAACCTGGGACAGGGCTTCCCGGATTTCGCGGTGCCGTCGCAGCTGGTGGACGAACTGGACGCCGCCATGCGCGCCGGCCACAACCAGTACGCACCGATGACCGGCGTGGCGCCGCTGCGCCAGGCCATCGCCGAGAAGGTGCTGCGCTGCTACCGCCGGCAGGTGGACCCGGACACCGAGATCACCGTGACCAGTGGCGCCACCGAGGCGCTGTTCAACGCGATCCACGCGGTGGTCCGTCCGGGCGAAGAGGTCATCGTGCTGGACCCGGCCTACGACAGCTATGAACCGGCCATCGACCTGGCCGGCGCGCGCGCCGTGCACGTGCCGCTGGATCCGCAGACGTTCGCGGTGGACTGGGACCGCGTGCGCGCGGCCGTCACGCCGAACACGCGCCTGCTGATCGTCAACAGCCCGCACAACCCGTCCGGCGCGATGTTCGGCGAGGCCGACATCCGCGCGCTGTCCGCGTTGCTGGAAGGCACCGGCATCTATCTGATCTCGGATGAGGTGTACGAGCACATCGTCTTCGACGGCCGCCGCCACGAATCCATCCTGCGTTATCCCGAGCTGGCCGCGCGCGCCTTCGTGGTGTCCAGCTTCGGCAAGACCTACCACTGCACCGGCTGGAAGATCGGCTACGCCATCGCGCCGCCGGTACTGAGCGCGGAGTTCCGCAAGGTGCACCAGTACAACGTGTTCTGCACGTTCGCCCCGGCGCAGCACGCCTTCGCCGCGATGATCCGGCAGGAGCCGGAGCACTACGAGCAGCTCGGCGCGTTCTACCAGGAGAAGCGCGACCGCTTCCGCGAGCAGTTGCTTGGCACGAAGTTCAAGCCGCTGCCGGTGCCGGGCGGCTACTTCCAGCTGGTCGACTATTCGGCGGTCATCGACCTGCCGGATGCCGAGTTCGTGAAGTGGCTGACCATCGAGCACGGCGTCACCGCGATCCCGCTGTCGCCGTTCTACGAGACACCGCCGGCCGGGCAGCGCCTGGCACGGCTGTGCTTCGCCAAGAACGAGGCGACGCTGGATGCGGCGATCGAGCGGTTGAAGACGCTCTGACCGTCATCTCAGCGAACGCTGGGACCCATTGGCTTCTGTCTTGGATGTCTCCGGCTTAGACGACACGAAAGCAAAAGGGATCCCAGCGTTCGCTGGGATGACGTTTGAAGAAGTTCCGTTGCCGCGCTCGTGGTAACAGGCAGTGAGGAAGAGAGCATGCAAGACCTCCGCATTTCCCTCGTCCAGGGCGAGACGCGCTGGCACGACCCGGCGGGCAACCGCGACTACTACGGTGGCCTGATCGCGCCGCTTGCAGGGCAGAGCGATCTGGTGATCCTGCCGGAGACCTTCACCAGCGGCTTCAGCAACGAGGCGATCGACCAGGCCGAAGGCATGGAGGGCGCCACGGTAGCGTGGATCCGCGAACAGGCGGCGAAACTCGATGCCGCCGTCACCGGCAGCGTGCAGCTGAGGACGGCGGAGGGTGTGTTCAACCGCCTGTTGTTCGCGACGCCCGATGGCGATCTGCAGTACTACGACAAGCGCCATCTGTTCCGTTACGCCAACGAGCACCAACGCTATGCCGCCGGCCGTGACCGGCTGACGGTGGAGTGGAAGGGCTGGCGCATCAATCCGTTGGTCTGCTACGACCTGCGTTTCCCGGTGTTCGCGCGCAACCGGTACGACGTCGAACGGCCGGGTCAGCTGGATTTCGATCTGCAGCTGTTCGTGGCGAATTGGCCGGCGGCGCGGGCCTATCCGTGGAAGACGCTGTTGCGGGCGCGGGCGATCGAGAACCTGTGCTACGTGGCGGCGGTGAATCGCGCCGGCACGGATGGCAATGGGCACGAGTACAGCGGTGACAGTGCGGTCATCGACATGCTGGGGCAGCCGGTGGTGGAGTTGCCGGCGGGCGAGGGTGTGGTGACGACGACGGCGTCGGCGGAGGGGTTGATGGCGCATCGGGAGCGGTTCCCGGCGATGCTGGATGCGGACCGGTTCGAGTTGCGCTGAATTGAGCCCCTCTCCTCGAAGCAAAGGCCCTCTCCCTGCGGGAGAGGGGTTGGGGTGAGGGGCAACGGAGTCCGTGTCTTCGCTCTCCATGGGGTGGCCCGCATCCGCGATGGTTTTTGGCTTCATGGCCTTACGGGACGGTTCTTTATTCTCAGACGCATGGCGCCGCTCGCCGCGGAGGCCTTACTTTTCTTTGCTTGTGCAAAGAAAAGTAAGCAAAAGAAACACACCCCGGCGGTCCGCCCGCCGCTGCGCGGCGGGTTCGCAGTCCCGGCAGGAATTTTCGTGCAGGGCATCCTGCCCTGTACGAAAACGGCGCACATCCTTGTGCGCCGCCCTGCGGGTTTTGCCCGCCGTGACTGCCGGACCTCAGGGGGCCCAAGAGCCACGCCTGAGACATCCGAGGCCGCTGCGTTGCTTTGTTTGCCTTTGGGTCCCCATGAGGCACGGCGAGTGGGCCGGGTAAAACCCGAAGGGCGCCGTCATGGATGACGGCGTTTCCGTATGGCACATGGATGTGCCCTACGGAAATTCCCGGCCTGCTCGCGGACCCTGCGCGCAGCGCAGGGCGTGCCGCCTGGGGTGTGTTTCTTTGGTTCCTTTCTTTGCACGAGCAAAGAAAGGAATGCTTCCGCGGCGAGCGGCACCATGTGTCCGAGATGAGGACACATCCGGCAAGGCTACCAACAGCCCAAGCCATCGCGGATGTGGTCGCAGCCATGGTCAGCCGAAGACATGGACTCCGTTGGCCCTCACCCCAACCCCTCTCCCGGTGGGAGAGGGGCTTGATCACGTCAGCCTGCCTTCTGCGGCAGGATCTGGCACACCGCCTGGCACATCGCCAGCACGCGGCCGGCCTCGTTGCGTACCTCGCCCGCCAGGAACAGCTGCGTGCGCGTCCGCTCCACCAACCGCGCGTGACAGACGATGTGCGGCATCTCCTGCGTCACCGGGCGCAGGTACTGCGTGTTGAGCGACGTCGTCACGCTCGGCGGTGCGATCAGGTACGAGAACGGCCCCAGCGTGTTGTCCAGCGCGGCCACGATGAAACCGCCCTGCATGTGCCCGATCGGATTTTGGTAGCGGGCCAGCACCGGGAAGCGCATCGCCAGCGACTGACCTTCCACGTAGTCGACCGGCTCGCCCTGCATGTCGAGCAGGCAGGGCGGCGGAATCTGCAGCGGGACTCCAGCCGGCAGGCGGGCGCGCAGCAGGGCGTTGATGTCGGTGGCGGCGTCGCTCATCGGGTGAAGCTCAGTTCGAACGAGGTGAAGAACGGCGCGCGCGGCGGGACCGACAGTGTGCTGCTGTCGATCCCCTTCTGCACGCAGATCGCCAGCGGGGTGCTGCCGTCGCGCCAGGTGCGCACGACCTTGCCGGCGGCATCCAGTTCGGCCACCACCACGAACGGCGAGGTGTTCGCCGTCGGCGTGGCGCAGCCGGCGATGGCGGCGTCCAGCGCGATGCCCTGCGCATCGCGCATGGCATCCGCCGACGATGCGGACAGCGACGCCTCATCGGCATCCGCGCGCTGCTTGGCGCCGGTGTAGTCGTCCACCGGCGACTGCGCATGCGCCAGCGATGCGGCACACAGCGCACAGGCCATCAGCACGGATCGCATCATCGAAAGATTCCTCACGGCGCCTGCGGCGGTTCGATGCGCCAGATCTTGCCGTCGTCCTCGTCGGTGACGACGTAGACGTGGCCGTCCGCATTGACGCGGACGTCGCGAACGCGCTCGCCGATCTCGTTGAGCAGTCGTTCCTCGCCGACGATCTTGTCGCCGTCCAGGGTCAGGCGGATCAGGTTGCGCTCGGCCAGCGCGCCGAGGAATAGGCTGTTGTTCCAGGGATTGCCGGGCTTTTCGACGAGGAAGGCCATGCCGGACACGCCGGGCGACTTCTCCCACATGTGGTACGGCTGTTCCATGCCGTCCTTGGCCTTGCCTTCGGCTTCCGGGATCGGCTGGCCGGAATAGTTGATGCCGTAGGTGATGATCGGCCAGCCGTAGTTCTTGCCGGGCTGCGGCAGGTTGATCTCGTCGCCGCCGCGCGGACCGTGCTCGCTCTGCCACAGCGTGCCGGTGCGCGGATCGCGCGCCATGCCCTGCATGTTGCGGTGGCCGTAGCTGTAGATCTCCGGACGCGCGTCGGCCTTGCCGACGAAGGGATTGTCCTGCGGCACGCTGCCGTCCAGGTTCAACCGCACCAGCTTGCCCTGCAGTTTGCCCAGGTCCTGCGAGGTCGGACGCTGGTTGCGTTCCCCCTGGCTGATGAAGACATGACCGGCATCGTCGAACACGATGCGCGAGCCGAAATGGTTCGGGCCCTCGAGTTTCGGTTCCTGCCGATAGATGACCTTGACGTCGCTCAGCGCGTCACCCGACAGCGTGCCGTAGGCGACGGCGGTGCCGGCGGTGCCGTCCTCGCCGGGTTCGGCGTAACTCAGGTAGATGCGCTGGCTGCTGGCGAAATCCGGTGCAAGCACGACGTCGAGCAGGCCGCCCTGGCCGGTGGCGAACACCTTCGGGGTGCCGGTGATCGGCGCGGATACCGCGCCGTCGGCGCCGACGCGGCGCAACTGGCCGCTGCGCTCGGTGACCAGCATGGCGCCGTCCGGCAGGAAGGCCAGGCTCCACGGATGGGACAGGCCGCTCGCCACGCGGGTGACGCGGACCTGCCCCTGGGCGCTGGCCAGCGTCTGCGACGGCTGGTCGGCAGGTGCAGCCTGCGCGGCGGCGGGCGCAGCGGCCTTGGCGGCGTCGCCGGTGGCGGAGGAGTTGCAGGCGGCCAGCGGCAGCGCGATGAGGAGGGCGGTGGCGAGTCGGTGGTGGGCGTGGCGCAACGTCGTGTCTCCTGTGTGGGGAAGGTCAGCGGTAACCGGCGGCCTGCAGTTCGAACAGTTCGGCGTAACGGCCGCCGGCGGCCATGAGTTGTTCGTGCGTGCCACTGGCTTCCAGGCGGCCCTGGTCGAGGACCAGGATGCGGTCGGCCATGCGGACGCTGGAGAAGCGGTGCGAGATCAGCACCGCGGTCCGATTGTCCGACAATTCCTTGAAGCGTTGGAAGACCTCGAATTCCGAACGCGCATCGAGTGCCGCGGTCGGTTCATCCAGGATCATCACCTGTGCATCGCGCATGTAGGCGCGCGCGATGGCGATCTTCTGCCATTGGCCGCCGGACAGATCGACGCTGTTCTTGAAGCGACGGCCGACCAACTGGTCGTAGCCGCGCGGCAGGCTGGCGATGACCTCGTCGGCCATCGCGCGCGCGGCGGCGGCGCGTACGCGTGCCTGGTCGTCCATCGCTTCGATGCGGCCGACGCCGATGTTCTCGCCCGCGGTCAGGTGGTAGCGCACGAAATCCTGGAAGATCACGCCGATGTTGGCGCGCAGGTCGTCCAGGGCGTAGTCGCGCAGGTCGCGGCCGTCCAGCAGGATGCGACCCTCGTCGGGGTCGTACAGGCGGGCGAGCAGCTTCACCAGCGTGGTCTTGCCGGCGCCGTTCTCGCCGACCAGCGCCAGCACTTCGCCGGACTGCAGTTCGAAATCGAGATGGCGTACCGCCCAGCGTTCGGCGTCCGGATAGCGGAAGCCGACGTTCTCGAACACGAAGCCGCGCGTGATCGGCCGCGGGATCGGGACGGCGTCGGCGGCTGAGGTGATCTCCGCTTCGATCTCGAAAAACGAAAACAGGTCGTCCAGGTACAGCGCCTGGCCGGCCACCTGCGAGAAGCCGATCAGCAGGCCTTCCAGCAACTGGCGCAGACGCAGGAAACTGCCGGCCAGAAAGGTCAGGTCGCCGATGCTGAAGTCGCCGCGCACCGTGCGCCACGCGATATAGCCGTAGGCGACGTAATAGCCCAGCGTGCCCAGCGCGGCGAGCACCGTGCCCCACAGTGCGCGCCGGCGCGCGAGGGCGCGGTTGGCGAGGAAGAACTTCTCCGCCAGCCCGCGGTAGCGCTCGATCAGGAAGCGGTGGAGGTTGAAGATCTTCACCTCCTTCGCCGTTTCCACGCTGGCGCCCATCTGGCGCAGGTACTCGAGCTGGCGCCGCTCCGGCGTCCACTGGAAGTTGAGCGAATAGCCCAGCGCGTTGAAATGCGCCTCACCGACGAAGGCCGGGATTAGCGCGACGGCAAGCAGCGCGATCAGCCACGGCGCGTAGACCAGCAGTCCCGCGGCGAAGGCGACCACGGTGATCGCGTCCTGCACCTGGCCGAACAACTGGCTCATCAGGTTCATGCGCCCCATCGTCTGGCGGCGCGCGCGATCCAGCTTGTCCTGCAGGTCGGGGTCTTCGAAATCCTCCAGGTCGAGCGTGGCCGCGTGCTCCATCAGCCGCACGCTGGTCGCGTTGGTGAACAGTTCCGACAGCAGTGCGTCCGCGTAGCTCACCAGTCGGCCGAGCAGGTCGGAACCGATGGCCAGCGTGAACTCCAGCGCCAGCAGCGTCGCCAGCGTGTCGAGTTGGCCGCTGTGCCAGGCATCGCCGAGCGAACCGAAGTCCAGCCCCAGCCCGACCAGCCGGATGGCTTCGTCGATGATGAGCTTGGCGATGTACAGCGTCACCACCGGCACGAACGCGCGCAGCAGGCGCAGGCCGAGGCTGGCGAGGGTCAGGACGCGGCTGGTCTGCCAGATCTGGCGCAGGAACGGGCCGAGGTTGCGCATCGCATCGAAGCGCTCCCGCAGGTTGGGCGTGGGGTTGCGTGCGGGCGCGGCATGCGGGGAGGGCGACGGCATGACCCGATTGTGCCTGTTCACGGCGTTGCCGTCAGTGAACGCGCAGGGTCATGGACGTCCGCGCCCGTCGGCATGGCATCGCCGGCACGCAGGCGTCAGTGCATGGCCATTGCGGGTCCCAGTGGCTGGATGTCGAGCACCTGGCCGGGCTCGACGCGCTCGCCGCCTCGCACGATCAGGCGGTCGCCGGCGCTGACGGTGCCGGTGACCTCGACCAGGCCATCCACTTCCGCGCCGGTCTTCACCGGCACGCGTTCGGCCTTGCCGGCGGTATCCACGCGCATGACGAAGTCGCCTTCGCGGCGCAGGATCACTGCGTCGCGTGGCACGGCCACCACGGTGCGCGTCTCCGCGCTGGGCAGGCCGACGTCCACCGCGGTACCGACCGGAATGTCCAGGCCCTGCACGGCGATGCGCAGTTCCAACTGGCGAGAGGCCTCGTCGCCGACCGGTACCAGCGCGCTGACGGGATAAGTGCGTTCCTCGCCGGCGCTGCGCACGCGCACCTCGGTGCCGGACGCCAGGTGCCGTGCAAGATCGACCGGCGCGCGCACGCGGACCTCCTGCGCGCCCGTGTCCACCAGGCGCGCGACCGAGCCGCCCGTGACGAGGTACTCGCCGAGCTGGGTGAGCCGTTCGGCGACGATGCCGTCGAACGGCGCGCGGATCACCATTTGCGTGCGCTGGTGGCGCGTCTGCGCGAGTTGAGCCAGCACGCGCGCACGTTCCTGCGCCAGCACATCGCGGTCGGCGCGCAGCTGCTCGTACTGCGCGCGTGCGATGTTCTGCTGCGCGGCGAGCTGCGCGTAGCGTTGTTCCTGCCGGTTGGCCAGCGCCAGCTGCGCCTGGATGCGCGCAAGGTCCGCCTGGCCTTCCTGTTCGCGCAGGCGCAGCGCGGTGTCGTCGAGCACGGCCAATGCCTGGCCCTTGCGCACGCGCTGGCCGACTTCCGCCACCTCGACGACCCGACCGTCCTGCTCGCCGGCCACGCGCGCATCGCGCCGGCTGATGACGCTGCCCGGCGACCAGTGGCGCGGTGCGAAGGCGGCGCTGACCGCAGGCGCCACGCTGACGATGACGGGCGGCGCGTCCGCTGTGTCGGAAGGTGCGCTGGCATCGGCGTCCCATTTCACCAGGGGGAGGGCGAGGACGCCGGCCAGCGCGGTGGCGAGCAGCAGTTTGGGCAGGGGACGCATGGGGATTCTCCGGAGCAGGGGTCAGGAAACGGCGTGGGGAAGGGAGGCATCGGCGCTGTCGTCCGCGCGACGTAGTGCGCGTTCGCCGGCCAGGCGCAGCAGCGCCGGCACCAGCACGACGGTGAACAGCAGGCTCAAGGCGACGCCGCCGACGGACACCGCGGCCAGGCCGCGGTAGATCACCGCGCCGGGGCCGGGATTGATCGCCATCGGCAGCGCGCCGAGCACGCCGGTGAGCGCGGCGATCAGGATCGGGCGCAGCCGCTGGTCCAGCGCCTGCTTCAATGCATCGTCCAGCGAGGCGCCGGCGGCCTGCGCTTCGCGTGCCTGTGCGACCAGCAGGATGGCGTTGTTGATCACCATGCCCAGCAGCATGATGAAGCCGATCATCGACAGCAGATCCAGCGTCTGGCCGGCCGCCACGTCCAGTACGCGCAGGCCGGCGACACCGCCCAGCACCGCCATCGGCAGCGTGGCCATGACGAAGGCGCTGTCGCGCAGCGACTTGAACATCGCCGCCATCAGCATGAACAGCACCACCAGCGCCAGGGCGAAGTTTGTGCCCATGCTGCGCACCACTTCGCCCAGCCGGTCGGCACTGCCGGAAATGCGGATGGCCGCATCGGGCGGCAGCGCACCGCGCAATGACGGCACGATCTCGTCGTTGACGATGTCCAGCGCCTCTTCCAGCGACATCGTCGCCGGCGGATCGACGGTCAGCGTCACCGTGCGGCGACGGTCGATGCGCCGCAGCTGATTCGGCGCCAGCACGGTGTCGACCCGCGCCAGGTCGGCCAGGCTCAAGACGCCGCCCTGTGGCGTCGCGAGAGGTGCGGCGGCAAGGCGTTCGACATCGTCGCCACGGTTGCTGCGCAGGATGATGGCGAGGCGGCGGTCGCCGTCGAAGTATTCGCCCAGCCATTGGCCGTCGCCGAGCGCACGCACCACCGTGCCGAGTTCCGGCCGGCGCCAGCCGACTTCGGCGAGGCGACGGTCGTCCGGGTTGATGCGCAACTCCGGCGTGCCGGCGTCTGCGTTCGGCCATGCCTGCACGTTGGCGCCGGCGAAGCGGTCGGACAGCAGCTTGCGTCCGGCTTCCGCCGCGCGCGTCAGCGCATCGCCGTCGCCATGCTGCAGGTGGATGGCGATGGCGCGGGCCGAGCCGCCGAAGCTGCCGAACAGCTCGCCCTCGCTGGCGAAGGCGCGGGTGTCCGGGAAGCCGACGACGATCTCGTCGCGGACGATGCGTTCCAGTTCGTCGATGTCGTCCGGATCGACGACGCGCGCACCCAGCGAGCCGCCACCGGGCCACAGGTTGAGGTACCAGTTGCTGAGCTGCGGGCCCTTCTCGCCGTCCATGTAGGGCCGCATGCGCTCCAGGATGACCGGGCCGATCTCGCGGTTGACACGTTCCGGGCTCATGCCGGGTGGGAAATTGAAGAAGGCATCGACGGCGGCGCGCTTCACCGGCGGCAGGTAGTCGATCTGCGGCATCAGCAACGCGGCCAGCAGGGCGGGCGCCAGTACCAGCGCGCCGACCCAGGCCCATTGGCGCTTGCGGCCCTCGGTGGTGCGCAGCGCCCAGTCGCTGATGCGCGACCACACGCGATGCTGCGCGGCGTCGCCGGGGCGGGTGCGCAGCCAGGTGCCGGCCGCGGCGGGCAACACGGTGACGGCGACCAGCAGCGAAATCCCTACGGCGATCGAGATGGTCAGTGCAAGGTCGGCGAACAGCTGGCCTTCCACGTCGTCCATGAAGATCACCGGCAGGAACACCGCGACCGTGGTCAGCGTGGACGCAACCAGCGCGCCGCCGACCTGGCGCGTGCCTTCCAGTGCGGCGCGGCCGGCGGGCATGCCTTCCTCGCGCAGGCGCACGATGTTCTCCGCGACCACCACCGCGGCATCCATCACCATGCCGACGGCGAAGGCGAGGCCGGCCAGCGAGATGACATTGAGACTGCGGCCGGTCAGCTGCAGCACGATGAAGGTGGCCAGCAGTGAGATGGGAATCGCGCAGGCGATCAGCGCCGTGGCGCGCACGTCGCGCAGGAACCACCACAGGCAGCCGATGGCCAGCAGCACGCCAGCGGTCAGGCTGCCGGACAGCAGGCCGAGCGCGCGGTTGATGAAGACCGAGGCGTCGAAACTCTGCGCGATGTCCAGGCCCAGCGGCTTCAGTTCCTCCTCTCGCACCTCGGCGACCACACGCTTTACTTCGTCCAGCGTATCCAGCACGTTGGCGCCGCTCTCGCGCAGGATGCGCAGGCCGATCGCCGGGTTGCCGTTCTGGTAGGCGAAGAAGCGCTGCTCGGGCCGCTTCACTTCCACTGCGGCGACGTCGCCCAGGCGCACCGGGCGCCCGTCGCGCCACGCGAGGATCAGGTCACCCATCGCCTCCGGCGAATAGCGCCCGGCGAAGCGCAGTACGTACTCGCGGCGGCCGGCTTCGACCACGCCGCCGGAAACATCGGTGGCGCGCGCCGCGACCGCGGCGACATCCGGCACCTGGATGCCGAGCGCCGCCGCGCGTTCCAGGTCCAGGGTGATGGTCAGTTCGTCCTCGGCACCGCCGTTGATCTCCACGCCGGCCACGCCGTCGACCGAGGTCAGGCGCGGCACGATGCGATCCTCGATCAGTTGCCGGTAGTCGAGGATGTCGCCGTTCGTACCCGGCAGCTTCTGGATGAAGAAGAACGTCAGCGAGTTGTTGGCGTTGTCGGCGCCGGCCTGCACGACCGGTGGTGTGGCATCGCGCGGCAGCGGCTGCAGGCGGTTCATCCGCGACAGCACTTCCACCAGCATCGCGTCCATGTCGCTGCCGACGGCGAAGGTCAGGTTGATGAAGCTGTTGCCGGCATTGACGTTGGAGGCGATCTCCTCCAGCCCCGGCAGGCCCTGCATCACCGCCTCGATGGGCTCGACGATCTCCGATTCCATCTCCTGCGGCGACGCGGCGCGCCAGGACGTCTGGATGGACATCTGCGGACGTTCGATATCGGGGAACAGCTGTAGCGGCAGCTTGCCCAGGCTCATCAGGCCGAACGCGCAGACCATCGCCACGACCACCGCGACGGCGGCCGGATTGCGCAGGGAAGCGTCGGTGAGTTTCATCGTGCAGGTCCGCGTGGTGGTCGGCGGTGCGCACGATGCGCGCGTCTTCTATGGCGCTGATGGCCCGGAAGTCATGCGCTGCGCCGGATTGCGGCGAGCGGTGAAGACGCTACGACGAACCGAGTATTGAGAATCTGCGTTACGCGCGTCGAATGCTGTTGTAGGAGCGACGTAAGTCGCGACCGCTCGAGTTGAACGTCATGACACGTGTCGCAGTGAGCATGCAACTGCCTGCCGACATTGGCGCCTCGCACGATGCCTGGCTTGACGGGATTCTGAGTGCAAGGTCGCGACTTACGTCGCTCCTACAGAAAGGCAAGCTCCTACAGCAGCATCGCCAGTTTGTCGCGGTGGCTGCGCGACAGCTTCAGTTCCTGGCCGCAGTCGAGCAGCAGGAAGCTTTCGCCGTTGGTGTGCGGGCGCATCTCGACGACGCGGCGCGCGTTGACGATGGTGGAGCGGTGGATGCGCGGGAAGCGCTGCGGGTCAAGCTGCTTTTCCAGGTCGCGCATGGTCGCGCGCAGGATCAGGGTGTTGCCGTTCGGGGCTTCGCCGTCGGTGTGGATGCACATGTAGTCGCCGGCCGCGTCGATCCAGCGGATGCTGTGCAGGTCCACGCGCACGGTGCGGCCGCCGTCGCGCACGGCGAGTTTCTCTTCGCGCCGCAGCTGGTCGAGCGCATCGGGCTTGAGCGCTTCGTCCAGGTCCAGCGGTGGACGGCCGCTGAGTTCGCCCAGCAGGCCGAGCAGGTGCGCGCAGTGGCCACTGGCCTCGCGTTGCGCACGCGCCTGGCGTACGCGGACCAATGCCTGGGCGAGGCGGGACTCTTCCACCGGTTTGAGCAGGTAGTCCGTCGCCGAGGCCTCGAAGGCGCGGATGGCGTAGTGGTCGTAGGCGGTGACGAAGACCACCAGAGGCATTTCGCTGGCGGGGATCGTGCGCAGGGTCTGGAAGCCGTCCATGCCCGGCATCTGCACGTCGAGGAACATCAGGTCCGGGCGATGCTCGCGCAGGCCGGCGATGGCGGATTCGCCGTCGCCGTAATGGCCCACGATCTCGACGTCAGGATGGGCGGCCAGGCGGATTTCGAGTCCGCGTCGTGCGAGTGGCTCGTCGTCGACGATAATGGCGCGCAGTGGCGCGGAGGCGCTGGCATCCATGCGTCAGTCCCCCAGCATCTGCGAGGTCTCGAACGGCAGCCGCAGCGTCACTTCGATGCCGCGTTCGAGGTTGCGCACGGAAAAGCCGCTGGCCTCGCCGTACAGCACATGCAGGCGTTCGCGCGTATTGCGCAGGCCCACGCCCTTGCCCGGCGGCAACTGGTCGCCTTCGAGGGCGCTGCAACCGGGGCCGTCGTCGGTCACCCGCAGCACCAGCTGGTCGCCGTCGCGTTCGGCGGCGATGCGCAGCAGGCCGCCGGTGACCTGCTTGGCGACCGCGTACTTGATGGCGTTCTCCACCAGCGGCTGCAGCAGCAGGCTGGGCAGCAGGGCGCGCCAGCAGTCCTCGTCGATGGCGGTCTCGATGCGCAGGCGCTCGGCGAAGCGGATCTTCTCGATGTCCAGGTACAGCGTCAGCGCGTCCAGTTCCTGCCGCAGCGTGACGCGCTGCATCGGGTCGTTGTCCAGCGAATGGCGCAGGAACGAGGACAGGCCCTGCACCATGCGGTTGGCGGTGGCGTTGTCGCGGTCCAGGATCAGGGTGGAGATGGCATTGAGCGTGTTGAACAGGAAGTGCGGATTCAGCTGGTAGCGCAGCATCTTCAGCTGCGCCTGGTGGGCCATGCTGCGGGCGGCGAGTGCGCGCGCGGTTTCGTCCTGCAGCTGCTGGTAGTACTTGATGCCCATGTAGGCGCCGACCCAGGCCAGCAGCACGTAGATGTAGCCCAGCGAGTAGGCGATGAATTCCAGCTGCGTGGTCGGCTTGCAGGTTTCGCAGAAGTCGACCAGCACCTCGCGGGTGACGAAATCGATGGCGGCCGAACTGGCCAGGATCAGCGGCACCATCAGCACCAGCAGGCGTCGCGGCGGCAGGCTCCAGCAGCTTTTCAACACGTAGCGCAGGCCCAGCGTGACCAGCGCGCCCATGGTCGCGGCGGTGGCCGGCACGACCCAGTAGCCGGACGGCTTGCCGTGGGCGACCGCGTACAGGCAGCCCTGCGCGACGTAGGCGCCCCAGCCGGTCAGGTGCAGCAGCCAGAAGACGTGCTGGCGCGACAGGCTCAGCGGATGGGAGGTGGCGATGGCCATGGTGTCGATCGGGACGCAGGTGCCGCCATGCTACCGCCCCGGCCGCTGGCCGCCCTCACGGTTGGTCGGCCCCGCGGCACGCTTGGGCGCATCCGCCGGTCACGTCAACGGTCCGGGCGGTTCGCCGTCGCCACCGGACTGCAGGGCGATCGGCAGGTGCCAACCGTAGGTGACCGCCATCATCCGCAGGCCGAAACACAGCCCGGCGCCGACCAGCGCGCAGGGCAGCGCAGGCAGCGACAGCCAGTGGCCCAGCGCCACCACCAGCGCACCGGCCAGCGCGGCGACCGCGTACAGCTCGGCGCGCAGGACCAGCGGCACCTGGGCGAGCAGCAGGTCGCGGGCGATGCCGCCGCCGATGCCGGTCAGCATGCCCATGCCTGCGGCCATCGGCGGCGAGACGCCGTACTCCAGTGCCTTTTGCGTGCCTGCCACGGCGAACAGCGCCAGTCCCATCGCGTCGAACATGCGCACGGGATGGTGCAGCTTTTCGATCAGTGGTGCCCGGAAGAACGTCACGATGCCGGCCGCCAGCGAGGTGACCGGGTAGCGCCAGTCGCTGATCGCCGCGGGCGGGGTGGCGCCGATCAGCAGGTCGCGGGTGATGCCGCCAGCGGTGGCGGCGATGAAGGACAGCACCAGCACGCCGAAGAGGTCGAGGCGGCGGCGCACGCCCAGCGTGGCGCCGCTGAGCGCGAACACGAAGGTGCCGATCAGGTCGAGGATGAGGACGAGGGTATCCATGCCGGCATTGTGCCGCCGGCATGGCGGGCCTGCGAGCGTTCGCTCAGGCCAGGATCGGCTGCATACCCACGCCGAGGCGGTTCCATGCATTGATGGTGGCGATGGCCATGGTGAGCTCGGCGATGCCGTGTTCGTCGAAGTGTTCTTTCAGCGCCTCGTACGTGCTGTCGGCCGGTGCACCGGAGGGCAGGGTGGTCAGCTGTTCCGCCCACGCCAGCGCTGCGCCCTCGCGCGCGTCGAAGAAGCGGCTGTCGCGCCAGCCGGCCAGCGTGTGCAGCTTGCGCGACTCCACCCCGGCCTTGACCAGTGCGCTGCTGTGCATGTCCATGCAGTAGGCGCAGCCGTTGATCTGCGACACGCGCAGGAAGACGAGTTCGAGGAATTCCTTCCCCAGCACGCCGTTGTGCACGGCGGTGCTGGTGGCATACAGGCCGCGGAAGGCCTCGGGAACGTACTTCGGATAGTCGACGCGATGGAATTTCATGCTCATGGCAGTGCCTCAGTGGTGGCCGCCGTGGCCACCTTCACTACCAGGACGCGCCAGTGTCGGCGGCCGTGACACTTGCCCCCAGCTTGTCGGGATTGATGACTGTGTACAGCTCGATGATCCGGTCGCCGTCGCTCACCGCCACCATCACGGCCGCCAGCTTGCCATCGCGGTAGCGCAGGATCGCCGGTTCGCCATTGACCCTGCCCATGCGCCAGGTGATGTCCGGGTCCTGCCGCCGATACGCTGCCCAGAACAGGCGCGCGATACGCACTGCGCCCAGCAGCGGACGGGTGACGGCTTGCGCCTTGCCGCCGCCGTCGGAGACCAGTTGCGCGTCCTCGCGCAGCAGCGCGGTAATCGCGGGCTGGTCGCCCCGGCGCGCGGCGTCCATGAAGCGTTCCAGCAGGCGGCGGTGGTTTTCCGGCGCCACGTCGAAGCGCGGTCGCCCCGCCTGCACGCGTTCGCGGGCGCGGTGGACCATCTGCCGGCAGTTCGCCTCGCTCTGTCCCAGCAGCGGCGCGATCTGCGCGTAGTCGTAGTCGAAGGCCTCCTTCAGCAGGAAGGCGGCGCGTTCTTCCGGGCCGAGGCGTTCCAGCACCGCCAGGAAGGCCAGCGACACCTGCTCGGCGACCTCGGCCGAGTGCTCGGGGGTGGGGGATTCGTCGATCTCGGCCGGTTCGGGCAGCCACGGCCCGGTATAGCGCTCGCGTTGCAGGCGCGCGGCGCGCAGGCGGTCGATGCCCAGGCGGGTGGCGGCGGTGACCAGCCAGGCCTCGGCATCGCGGATGCCGCTGCGGTCGGTCTGCTGCCAGCGCAGCCAGGTGTCCTGGACCACGTCCTCGGCATCGCTGCGGCTGCCGAGCAGGCGGTAGGAGAGCCCGAACAGGCGGGGACGGTGGGTTTCGAAGGTGGTTTCGGCGTTCATGCGACCAAAGACGGGGCAGGACGGCGTGGCGTGACAGCCGGGCCGGGAGTCACTTTGGCCTAAAATGGGCGCTTCCGCCCGCTACCCCACCGGCAGCCCCCGGCTTTACGTCCCATGACCTCGATCAAGCAAGAAGACCTCATCCAGTCCATCGCCGACGGCCTGCAGTACATCAGCTACTACCACCCGGTCGACTACATCAAGAACCTCGCCGCCGCCTACGAGCGCGAGGAATCCCCGGCGGCCAAGGACGCCATCGCCCAGATCCTGATCAACTCGCGCATGTGCGCCGAAGGCCATCGCCCGATCTGCCAGGACACCGGCATCGTCACCGTCTTCCTCGAGATCGGCATGGACGTGCGCTGGGACGACGCCACGATGGGCGTGGAGGACATGGTCCACGAGGGCGTTCGCCGCGCCTACCAACACCCCGACAACAAGCTGCGCGCCAGCGTGCTGGCCGACCCGGCCGGCAAGCGCACCAACACGAAGGACAACACGCCGGGCGTGGTCAACGTGAAGGTCGTGCCGGGCAATACCGTCGATGTGATCGTTGCGGCGAAGGGCGGTGGGTCGGAAGCGAAGTCGAAGTTCGCGATGCTCAATCCCTCCGATTCCATCGTCGACTGGGTGCTGAAGACCGTGCCGACGATGGGCGCCGGCTGGTGCCCGCCGGGCATGCTCGGCATCGGCATCGGTGGCACCGCCGAGAAGGCGATGCTGCTGGCCAAGGAATCGCTGATGGAGCCGATCGACATCACCGACTTGCAGGCCCGTGGCGCCAGCAACCGTGCGGAAGAACTGCGGCTGGAGCTGTACGAGAAGGTCAACGCGCTCGGCATCGGCGCGCAGGGCCTGGGTGGCCTGACCACCGTGCTCGACATCAAGGTCAAGGACTATCCGACCCATGCGGCCAACCTGCCGGTGGCGATGATCCCGAACTGCGCCGCCACCCGCCACGCGCACTTCACCCTCGACGGCAGCGGTCCGGTGATGCTGGACCCGCCCTCGCTGGAAGACTGGCCGGAGCTGACCTACGACGCGTCAAAGGGCCGCCGGGTCGACCTCGACACGCTGACCCCGGCCGACGTCGCCAGCTGGAAGCCGGGCGAGGTGCTGCTGCTCAACGGCAAGCTGCTGACCGGTCGCGACGCCGCGCACAAGCGCATGGTCGACATGCTCAACAAGGGCGAGCCGCTGCCGGTCGATCTGAAGGGTCGCTTCATCTACTACGTCGGCCCGGTCGATCCGGTGCGCGATGAGGTCGTTGGGCCGGCCGGCCCGACCACCGCCACCCGCATGGACAAGTTCACCGAGCAGGTGCTGGCGCAGACCGGCCTGCTGGGCATGGTCGGCAAGGCCGAGCGTGGCCCGGCCGCCATCGAGGCGATCCGCAAGCACCAGTCGGCCTACCTGATGGCGGTCGGTGGCGCGGCCTACCTGGTGTCGAAGGCGATCAAGGCGGCGAAGGTCGTCGGTTTCGCCGACCTGGGCATGGAAGCGATCTACGAGTTCACCGTGCAGGACATGCCGGTGACCGTCGCCGTCGATTCGCAGGGCACCTCGGTGCACCAGACCGGGCCTAAGGAATGGCAGGCACGGATCGGCAAGATTCCGGTGGTAGTGGCATAGCGCGGTTCCCTTCTCCCTTCGGGAGAAGGTGCCCGAAGGGCGGATGAGGGGCGAGCGGAGTCGGAA
Organism: Pseudoxanthomonas sp. LjRoot206; assembly: GCF_056175725.1. Taxonomy (NCBI): domain Bacteria; kingdom Pseudomonadati; phylum Pseudomonadota; class Gammaproteobacteria; order Lysobacterales; family Lysobacteraceae; genus Pseudoxanthomonas; species Pseudoxanthomonas sp. LjRoot206. The sequence continues at coordinate 195,132 of NZ_JBGFFI010000005.1, read as the reverse complement.
TGCCTGAGCCATCCGGACTTGCATCGCCCCTCACCCCAGCCCCTCTCCCGCAGGGAGAGGGGCTCAAATTTCAGAGGTCCCTACATGTCCACCACGCTCTACTACTCCCGCAGTACCGCCAGTCTGGTCGTGCACTGGTTGCTGATCGAGCTCGGCATACCGCATGAACTGCACGAGCTGGACTTCGACAAGTGCGACCAGAAATCCGACGACTACCTGAAACTCAACCCGGCTGGCGTAGTGCCCACGCTGGTGATGGACGGGCAGGTGATCACCGAGACGGCGGCAATCCTGATGCATCTCGCCGACACGCATCCGCGCGCGGAGCTGGCGCCGGCCGTAGCGAGTACGCAGCGGGCGCAGTACTACCGCTGGATGCTGTTCTGCGCCAACACGCTGATGCCGGCGTACCGCGCCTGGTTCTACTCGGACGAGATCGCCGGCGAGGCCAATGTTGAGGCCACCCAGCAACACGCACGGGCGAAGCTGGAGAAGGCCTGGGGACAGGTCGCCGACCACCTCGATGCCCACGGCCCGTACCTGCTGGGCGCGCAGCGCAGCGCGGCCGACTTCCTGCTGACCATGCTGATGCGCTGGTCGCGCAACATGCCGACGCCGACCGACACCTGGCCGGTGCTGCAGGCCTACGCGCAGCGCATGAAGGCGCTGCCGAGTTTCAAGGAAGTCTATGCCCGCGAGGGGCTGACGGACTGGACGTGATCGGCACAGCTCGACTGTAGGAGCGACGTCAGTCGCGACCGCGAACCTTCGGTGCCTCGAATCTACGATCGCGATCAGAATCCATCTGATAGACGTCGCTTGGAGCGATGTTCTTGTGTGCCTCGGCGTGCGGTCGCGACTGATGTCGCTCCTACAACAGGCACCAGCGACACTCAGTCCACGTACTCCTCGAACTTCTTCCCGCCCTGGAACGGCATCAGGTGCTGGCGCAGGATGCCGCGCGGCACCGTCTCCAGCTTCATCACGCCGTACTCCTCCGGCCAGTCTTCCTGCTTCGGCGGCAGCTTGAACGTGCCCATCAGCATGTCCACCAGCGGCAGGTGGATGGCGTAGTTCACGTCCAGGTAGTCCTTGTGCCGTGCGTGGTGCCAGTGGTGGTAGCGCGGCAGCACCAGCAGGTATTCCAGCCAGCCGAAACGAATGCCCAGATTGGCGTGCGCGAGTACCGCCTGCAGACCGACCAGGATCACGTAGGCATTCACCGCCGGCGTCGAGAAGCCTAGGATCAGCAGCGGCAGCAGCACGGCGCTGCGCGTCAGCACGATCTCGACGATATGGATGCGCGAACCCGCCAGCCAGTCCATCTCGCGGCTGGAGTGGTGCACGGCATGGAAGCGCCAGAGCCACGGGATGTTGTGGTACGCGCGATGCAGCAGCGCCTGCGCCAGGTCGGCCACGAACACCGCGATCAGGAACTGTGCCCACACCGGCAGCGACTGGATGGCGTTCTCGAGTGCGGGAAACGCGGCCAGCCCGGCGATCGTCGACGTCGATGCCGTCACCAGGATCAGGATGAACTGCACCAGCATGTGGCTCATGAAGAAATACGTCACGTCCGTGCGCCAGCCCGGACGCAGCGGTGAGATGCGGCGCTTGCCCAGGTAGTGCTCCAGCGGCACGAACACCAGCGCGGAGAAGAACAGCGAGATGACGAACCAGTCCAGGCCCAGCGAATACGGCGTCTTGCCGATCGCATCGAACTGCACGTTGGTGCCACCCAGCAGCACGGCCAGCGTCGCGCTGCCGACGCCGATCATGGCGATGCGCTTGTTGCGATCGCGCAGGATCGCCCAGGTGCCCATGGCGAAGGCCGCCGCCAGACCCACCAGCAGCAGGTGGCGGGCGAACTGTTCGTTGTACGCCGCACGGAACTCCTTGCTGGTCAGCAGTTCCGGGAAGTGGAAGCAGGCCACGGCCATCAGGCTGAGCAGGCCGAGCAGGGCGGCGGAGTAGGCGAAGAACGAACGGCGTTGGCGTGACATGAAGCTTCCCTGGCAGGCGGTACGGGTGCCTGCGTGGGATCTTACGTCAGGCGATGCGATTTCCGGCCGCATCGACGACCGGCTCGCCGTCTTCCTTGCTGAAGGCGCCGCGCTGCGGTTGCGGCAGGACATCTAGCACGAGTTCGGAGGGCCGGCAGAGTTTGGTCCCCAGTGCGGTGACCACGATCGGCCGGTTGATCAGCACCGGATGCGCCAGCATCGCGTCGATCAGGGTCTCGTCATCCGCATCGGCCAATCCGAGTTCGGCATGGACAGGCTCCTTCGCACGCACGACCTCACGCACAGGCTTTCCCATCGCCGCGATCAGCGACAACAGCGTCGCACGGTCGGGTGGCGTCTCCAGATAGGCAATGATCGTCGGCTCGATGCCGGCGTTGCGGATCAGGCCCAGCGTGTTGCGCGAGGTGCCGCAGGCGGGGTTGTGGTAGATCGTCACGTCGTCCATCAGTACCAGTCCAGCAGCGAGATGCCCAGACCCACGTAGGTGGCCTTGTGGTTGTAGTCGATCAGGCTTTCGCCATAGCCATGGAAGACCTGCACGTGCCCGCGGAAGGCGCGGTTGATCGGAAAGCCGTAGTCCACCTGCAGTGCGCCGTGCGATTCGTCACCACCGCGCAGCGAATGCCGGCCCAGCACGGTGAACACGTGGCCATTGCGCGCATAGGTCAGCATCGCATCGCCGCGGCCGATGTAGTTCTCGATGTCGGGGTTGTCGTCGTCGTTGCCGTCCGGCACGCGGTACCACGGGCGCAGGACCAGCGCCCAGTTCTCGCGGTCGAGGCCGACGGTGGCGATGACGCGGTTCCAGCTGCGCGACAGCGGATCGCTGCGGCCGTTCGACTGGTGGTTGAGCGCGATGCCGGTCATGCGGCCCTTCCAGCCCGCGATGCTGTAGTTGTTGCGGAACACCAGCATCACTTCCGGCTCGTAGTTGGTCTCGCGGAACGGCCGCGATTCCTCGCCGTTGTAGACCTGCCAGCGCGAGCTCTGTGTATAGGCACCCCAGATATCGCCGTTGTCGCCGAACACGTTCTCGGCGAACTTGGTCTTGAAGCTCAGCTGGAACTTGGCCTCGATGTCCTGCAGGTCCTGCGGCTCGGTGACCGTGTTGTCGGGATTGGGGGACGACGGGGTGTCGTTGACCTGGCTGGTCCAGAATGCCGGGAGCAGGTACATCGGCTTGTAGGCGCGCAGCTGGAACACGCCCAGCTTGGAGTCCTTTGCCAGTTCCCAGCGGCTGTCGAGCAGCGACCCGCGGCCGGCATTGGCGATCAGGTCGGCTTCCGCGGCCTCGTCGACGCGGAACCAGGCGCCCAGGCGCCGCCGCGTCCGCTCGCTCAACGGCAGGTCGGCGGCCTTGGCCTCCTCGGCGGCGGCACGGGCCTCGGCGCGGGCTTTCGCGCGCGCCTGGGCCTCGGCTTCCTTCGCGGCCAGCGCGTTCTCGTCCGCGCGGCGGGTGTCGGCAGCGGTGCGACCGAGGGCGTCGTCGTAGCAGGCGAGGCGGGCGGCATCGTTTTCCAGCAGGAAGCACGCTTCCGCGGAGGTCGTGGCCGGCGGGCTGTCCTGTGCCTGGCAGGCGAAGGACACGGTGATGCCGATGACCAGGGGCAGCAGTCGGTTGCGGTGCATCATGCGTGGGCTCGAACAGGGGGAAGGCGACATTCTGCCAGCCGACCGGGACGATGCGGGTCGCGGAGCATTCAGAAGATCCAGGCGAACACGAACAGGCCCAGCATCGCGAAGGTCAGGCCCAGCTTCAGCACCACGCCGAGCACGATGCCCAGCCACGTGCCCAGGCCCACCTTCGCCGCCTGCCCGAGTTCACGTCCGTGCCACAGCTCACCCAGCAGCGCGCCGACGAAAGGTCCGGCAAGCAGGCCGATGGGCATGAAGAACAGGCCGGCGAACGTGCCTATCACCGTGCCCACCAGTGCCTTGCGGCTGGCGCCCACCCGCTGCGCGCCTACGGCGGTGGAGAAGATGTCCGCCGCGAACGACAGTGCGGTCAACAGGCCCAGCACCACCAGCGTCACCCAGCCGATCTGCTGGAAGTCGCCGGCCCATGCCGCCAGCAGCATGCCGGCAAACACCAGCGGCAGGCCGGGCAGGGCCGGCAGGACGACGCCGGCGACGCCCACCAGGATCAGCACCACGGCCAGGGCGTAGTAGAGCATCTGGATGTCCAATCAAATCTCCTAGGGAATCAATGGGTTGCCGGGGGCTTGACTTTTCCGTTCAAGCGTTTGCATTTTGCCAAATGCCGGGTTACCGTGCGCTCGCTGCCGTTGCCAAGGTCACCGTGAATCGTGGCCTGATGGGGTAGATCCATGATCCGCTGCATCGTTGTACCTCGCTTCCTCCTTGCAACCAGCCGCCCAGCAGGCGTAACCACCACCCGTTTCAAGGAGCAAGTAGATGTCTGATCGTGAAACCGGAACCGTCAAATGGTTCAACGATGCCAAGGGCTTCGGCTTCATCAGCCGCGAGAATGGTGAAGACGTGTTCGTGCATTTCCGCGCCATCCAGACCCAGGGCTTCAAGAGCCTGAAGGAAGGCCAGAAGGTCAGCTTCACCGTCGTGCAGGGCCAGAAGGGCCTGCAGGCCGACGCCGTGCAGCCGGTCTGATCCACGGAAATCGCCGAACCGCGCCACGGCGCGTGCTCCGCAAGAAAAAGCCCGGCTGACGCCGGGCTTTTTCTTTGCCTGCGATGGGAACGGCTGGATCAGCGGATCACCACGCGACCGTTCTGGACGCGGACGTAGGTGTTCTCGCGGACGCCGGCCAGATCGCGCTGGTTGATCGTCACGCGACGACCATCGTCCATGCGGACGGTGACATTGTAGGTATCGCCGGTGGTGCGGTTCTGGATGGCGTTGCCGGCGGCGGCACCGGCGACGGCACCGGCGACGGTGGAGACGTTCTTGTTGCCTTCGCTGCCACCGGTGCGGTCGGAGATCTGGCGGCCGGCGACGGCGCCGACGATGCCACCCAGCACCGCACCCGTGGCAGACGGCGCGCTGCGGCCCGACGGCACCACCTCGATACGTTCGACGATGCCGCAATCGGTGCAGTAGCGGTTCGACGGCGCGCTGTTGTAGCCACCACTGTTGTAGCCACCATTGCTGTAGCCCGGCGAGGTGCTGGCGCAACCCGCGAGCGCGACGGTGGCGGTCAGGCCGATGGTGAGCAGACGCAAGTTCATGGGTGCCTCCGGTGGATGGTGGGGCCGTCGTAACGTGCGGTCCCCTTGAAGCGCATGCTCTCCATCACCGCGTGAACGTGACGACAATCGGGCCGCTTGCGCGGCCCGGATGTCAGCAGCGATTCAGTCGCGCGGCGGGCGTCATCCGCGGAAATCCTGATGGCAGGCCTTGCAGTTGCTACCGATCTTTTCGACCAGTGCACCGGCGGCGGCGCAGTCGGTCGGTGGTGCGCTGAGGGCGGCGTCCAGGTCGGCGCGGAACTGGCTGGTATGGGTCTTGAAGCGTGCGTCGTCCGCGATGCCAGGGAAGGCCATATCCAGGTCGTTCGCCATCGCCCGCAGCGTGCGGACATGGGGAATGGTGTCGGTGGCGGCGCAGCGGTTCTGCTTGACCTTGTCGGCCAGTTGCCCGGAATGCTTGGCCATCACGTGCATCACGCTGTCCGGGAACGGATCCTGGCGTGCCTGGATGGCGCGCAGCGCCATGACCGTGCAGATCGCGCCCACGACCAGGCCGATGAGGAACAGGAACAGGTAACGCGAGGCGGCGGACGGCTTCTTGGTCTCGGGTTGGCTGGCCATGCGGCGGGCTCCTTGGGAATGACGTCTCGATGGTACGACGCCCATCACGGTTTGCGCCACGGCTTACACTGGTGACATGAAGAAAGAACTCAGGGACCGGTTCGCCGGTATCGATCGCCTGTATGGCGTGGGCACGGTGGAGCGCCACGCGGCCGCGCGCGTGGCCGTGGTGGGCATGGGTGGCGTGGGCTCGTGGGTGGTCGAGGCGCTGGCGCGCTCCGGCATCGGCCACCTGACGCTGATCGATGCCGATGACATCTGTGTGTCCAACACCAATCGCCAGTTGCCTGCCCTGGACGGGCATTACGGCCGCAACAAGGCCGAAGCGATGGCCGAGCGTTGCCGGGCGATCAATCCGCTGATCGACGTCGATGCCGTGCCGCAGTTCCTCACCTCGGCCAACATGGGTGAGTTGCTTGATCGCCGGTTCGACCTGGTGCTCGACGCCTGCGACAGTTTCCGGGTGAAGGTGGAGATGATCGCCTGGTGCCGCCGCCGCAAGCTGCCGATCGTGGTTTCCGGCTCGGCTGGTGGCCGCACCGATCCCACCCAGATCCGGCTGCGCGACCTCTCGCGCACGGAACACGACGCACTGCTCGCGCTGGTACGCAAGAAGCTGCGCGCCGAGTTCAATTTCCCGAAGAACAAGGATCGCTACTTCGGCGTGCAGGCGGTGTACTCGCTGGAGAACGTCAAGTATCCGCAGGCCGATGGCAGCGTCTGCGGCCTGCGGCCACAGCTGGGCGCGGATGCCGCGTTGAAGCTGGATTGCGGGGTCGGCCTTGGCGCCGCGACCCATATCACCGGTGCATTCGCGTTCGCGATGGTGGGCAAGGCGCTGGAGCTGCTGGCCAAGCCGCCCAAGGCCACCGTCAGTCCGGGGGCAGCCTGAAAAGGCGCTCGGCGTTGCGCGTGGTCGCTGCAGCGATCTCGTGCGGCGGCTGGTTGCGCAATGTGGCGATGACGTCGCGGATCGCGGCAAGTCGTGCGGGCTCGTTGCGTTGCCCACGGATGTCCGCATCCGGCTGGTCGGGCGCGTCGGTCTCCAGCAGCAGGAAGTCGAGCGGCATGGTGCGTGCCAGTGTGCGCAGGCGGTTGGCGCGTTCGTAGGTGACCGGTCCGCCCAGGCCGATCAGGAAGCCGGCCTGCCACAGCTGTCGTGCCTGTTCCGGACTGCCGGAGAAACTGTGCACCACGCCGCGCAGATGGCCGACGCGCCGGATCGATGCGATGACTGCATCCACCGCGCGCCGCGCATGCACGATCACCGGCAGGTCGAACTCGCGCGCCAGCTGCAGCTGGCCATCGAAGTAGCGCTGCTGTTTGTCGGCATCCAGGCCGTCGACGAAGAAGTCCAGCCCGCATTCACCGACGGCCACGGGGTGCTCCCGTTCGATCCACTCGCGCAGATCATCGAGGTGCGCAGGACGATGGTCGGCGAGATACATCGGATGCAGCCCGTAGGCAGGGAACAATCCCGCATCACCTGCGCAGACCTCGCGCAGCTTCGGCCAGGAAGACGCGCTGATGGCGGGGACCACTTGGCGGGTCACGCCGGCTGCGCGCGCACGTACCAGTGCGGCATCGCGATCCGCGTCGAACTCGGGCGCGTCGAAATGGCTGTGGCTGTCGACCAGCATGCGTCAGCGCTTGGAGGGCTCGATCGCCGGCGACGGTTCCTTGCGCCGCTTCCAGTTGGCCAACAGCAACGTGCCGAGGCCGAACAGGATCTCGTCGACCAGCGGGAACGGATCGGGCACGAACAGGGTGACCACGAAGAGCGCGGCCGTGATCTTGAACAAGGTGGGATAACGCAGCTTCCGCGCCCATTCGAGCAGGGGCAGGAGCAGGGGGTTGGCCATGGCGGCGATCGCTCTCGATGCGGGAATTGGATGCCACGCTAGCATGATCGCCACGTCGTTGAAGCGTTCATTTTTTGTTCCTTTTCGGGTGACTCCGCGGGTACTTTGTTCAGGTTGGCAATGGTGCAATGATGGCCAGGATGAATCGGGGACACCCCGACTTGGAGGCAGCGATGAAGAGCAATACCACTACGATTCTGGTTGCCGTCGGCGCGCTCTTGGTGGGCGGCGTGGCTACCGCCGCCTTCCTCAAGGGCGGCGACAAGAGCCCCGCAGACCAAGGTGGCCTGGTCTCCGCAGCCGATGGCACGCTGGTCGCGGACGACGTGGCGGCCACCGGCAACGAAATCCCGACCGGTACGCTCCAGTACGCCACGGTGGTGAAGGCCGATCCGATCACCAGTTCGGAGAAACTCTATGCCACGGTGATCGGCACCGAGGCGGTGCGCGAGACCACCACCACCAGTACCCCGCGCGAGGTCTGTGAGGACGTGGTGGTGCAGGAACGCCTGCCCGAGCGCGACGGCAATGTCGGCGGTACGGTGGCAGGCGCGGTGATCGGTGGCCTGCTGGGCAATCAGGTGGGCGGCGGCAGTGGCAAGAAGGCCGCGACGGTCGCCGGTGCGGTCGCCGGCGGTGCCATCGGCAACACGGTGGACAAGCGCCATGTGGGTGGCCGCGTGGTCAGCCGCACGGAGCGCCAGTGCCATACCGAGAACGCAACGTCGGAATCCTCGCGCGTCACCGGTTACAACGTGACCTACCGCAACCCGGACGGCTCCACCGGCACCATGCGCATGGATAGCAAGCCTGGCAGCCGCATCGCGATGGGTACGACGGACAAGATCATCGGCTACGACGTGACGTACCGATTCGAGGGTGAGGATAAGACGATACGTCTTGACCAGAAGCCGGGCGACCGCCTGCCGGTGATCGATGGCCAGGTGGTGACGCAGACGGCCAGCGTCGACGCGCCCGGCAAGGGCTGACGCATCCGCCCGCAAAGGCCTGCGTTTCAACGTGGCACCCCGCAAAGGCCGGCGTTTCGCCGGCCTTTGCTTTGCGGACTGGCGCTTACCGGTGCCGCGGGCCACCGCATACAATGCGGCGAATGACTCCCGCCGGTTGACGCGCAATGGCCCTGAACCCGTATGACCTGTTCGATGTCCGATCCCTCCTGAGCGAAGAGGAGCGCGCCGTGCAGGATGCGGTGGCGCGCTTCACCGACGAGCGCGTGCGCCCGATCATCGGCGATGCCTTCGACCAGGGCCGCTTCCCGAAGGAACTGGTACCGGAGATCGCCGAACTGGGACTACTCGGGTCTTCGCTGCCGGAGAAGTACGGCTGCGCCGGCCTCAACGCGGTCAGCTACGGCCTGATCTGCCAGGAACTGGAACGCGGCGACAGCGGCATCCGCAGCTTCGTCAGCGTGCAGTCCTCGCTGTGCATGTACCCCATCTACGCCTACGGCAGCGAAGAGCAGCGTCAGCGCTGGCTGCCGGACATGGCGGCAGGCAAGGTGATCGGCTGCTTCGGCCTGACCGAGCCGCATGGCGGCTCCGACCCGGCCAACATGAAGACGCACGCGCGCCGCGATGGCGACGACTGGGTCATCAACGGCTCCAAGATGTGGATCACCAACGGCAACCTGGCCGACATCGCCATCGTCTGGGCACAGACCGACGACGGCATCCAGGGCTTCCTGCTCGAGAAGGGCATGGCGGGCTTCACCGCGCAGGAGATCAAGCACAAGATGAGCCTGCGCGCCTCGGTCACCAGCGCGCTGTTCTTCGATAACGTGCGCGTGCCGGACAGCAGCCGACTGCCCAACGTCAAGGGACTGAAGGGCCCGCTGGGCTGCCTGACCCAGGCCCGCTACGGCATCACGTGGGGCCCGATCGGCGCGGCCATCGCCTGCCTGGACGAGGTGCTGGCCTACACGAAGGAGCGCATCCTGTTCGAGCGGCCCGTGGCGGCGACCCAGAGCGCGCAGATCAAGATGGCCGAGATGGCCCGTCGCATCACGCTGGCACAGCTGCTGTCGCTGCAACTGGGCCGGCTGAAGGACGCCGGCACGATGGCGCCGTCGCAGGTGTCGTTGGCTAAGTGGAACAACTGCCGCATGGCGATCGACATCGCACGCGAATGCCGCGACCTGCTGGGCGGCGCCGGCATCACCACCGAGCACGCGGCGATCCGCCACGCACTCAATCTGGAATCGGTGATCACCTACGAAGGCACGGAGACCGTGCACCAGTTGGTGATCGGCCGCGAACTGACGGGCATCAACGCGTTCTGAGATCGATCACTCCCGCGACGGGAGTGAGGTGCAGGGGAGTCGAGTGTCGCCGATCGTCGTGTCCGGTCTTCTGGTGTGGTGTCGATGGACCTTTCCAATCTCCAACTTGAGACCCCACGACTTTTGTTGCGCCTGCCGCGACAGGAAGACTACGAATGCTGGGCGACGTTCGCCGCGGACGAGGAGGCCACACGCTATATCGGCGGCGTCATGGCGCGCTCACCGGCATGGCGCAGCCTGGCGGCGACGCTGGGCAGCTGGCATCTGCAGGGCTTCGGGATGTTCTCGGTCATCGAGAAAGCCAGTGGCCGCTGGATCGGGCGGGTAGGGCCGTGGCAGCCGGAGGGCTGGCCTGGAACCGAGGTCGGCTGGAGCATCGCCCGGGAGGCGTGGGGCAAAGGCTATGCGCCGGAGGCGGCGGCCGCCAGCATCGCGTGGGCGTTCGATCAGCTGGGGTGGGATGAGGTCATCCACACCATCGATCCGGACAACGTCAACTCGAAAGCCGTCGCCGCCAAGCTGGGTTCGACCTACCAGCGAATGGATCGGTTGCCCGAGCCGCACCACGAGAAGCCCGTCGAGGTCTGGGGACAGACGCACGCGCAGTGGCAGGCGCGCAGGGCCGAGCATCCGTGACGGAAACCTCCGCGCTGCATGCAGGCCTGCAAGACGCCTTGCCTGAGCTGGAGCGGACGTTCCGCGATCCCTGGTGGATCATCGGCAGTGCGGCGATGGCGCTGGCCGGCGTCCCCGGCATCGCACCGCAGGATATCGACGTGTTGTGCAGTCGCGACGATGCGACCCGATTGCGGAGCGCTTGGGCGAAACAAGTCGATCCGGCTTATCACCCTCAGGACGAGGCGCGGTTCCGGTCCACGTTCGCGCACTTCATGCATCTGCGGATGCCGCTGGAAATCATGGGGGGACTGGAGGTGATGACACCCGACGGGTGGCGTCCGCTGCAGGTACGGGACGATGCCGTCCTCGGCCTCCATGGCCATGCCATCCGCGTGCCGACGCTTGCCGACCAGCAGCGCATCTTCCTGCTCTTCGGTCGCGCCAAGGACCTGGCCAAAGCCGCCCGCATCGCCACTTTCCTGAAGAATGACCATGTCGCCTGAGCCCATCACCGCCTACGGCATGTCCACCTCGGGCAACTGCCACAAGGTGCGCCTGCTGCTGGAACAACTGGGGCGTCCCTACCGCTGGGTGGAAGTCGACAGCGCCAATGGCGCGACGCGCGCGCCGGCCTACCTGGCGAAGAACCCCAACGGCAAGGTGCCGATGCTGGAGCGCGCCGACGGTGGCATCCTCGTCGAGTCGAACGCGATCCTGTGCTGGCTCGCCGATGGCACGCCGTTCCTGCCGGCCGATCCATGGCCGCGGGCGCAGGCACTGAGCTGGCTGTTCTTCGAACAGTACAGCCATGAGCCCTACATCGCCGTCGCGCGCTTCATCCGTGGCTGGACGCCCCTCGATTCCCCGCGCCGCGATGACCTGCCGCGCCTGATCGAACGGGGAGGGCAAGCGCTCGCGGTGATGGAGAAGCACCTGCAGCGCGAGGCGTGGTTCACCGGCGCGGCGTATGGCATCGCCGACATCGCGCTGTACGCCTACACCCATTGCGCGGACGACGGCGGTTTCGATCTGCCTGCCTATCCCCGCATCACCGACTGGCTGGCGCGCGTGCGCGCCACGCCGGGTTTCGTTCCCATGCCGGGCGTGAGCGACGACGTCGCAGCACGCCTGGCGTCTTCCCGATCCTGAGCGAACACATGACTGCCAACCCGATTCCGGCCCGCATGAAGGGCCTCAACCGCGCCGAGATCTGCGACCAGAACTTCATCGAGTTCGTGAAGGACTGGGATGGGCAGGTCGGCGCCAAGCCGGCGGCCGGCGACGCCATCCTGGCCGGCAGCGCGCTGGATGCGAGAGGGTTCGTCGAACTGCTGGAATCCCAGCTGATCTCGCGCCACCTCGACCTGATGGCACGTGTCCTGCGCGTGCAGAACAAGGTCTTCTACACCATCGGCAGTTCCGGCCACGAAGGCAACGCGATGGTCGCGCGGCTGACGCGACACACGGATCCTGCGTTCCTGCATTACCGCAGCGGTGGCTTCATGGCCGAACGCTTCCGCAAGCTGCCGGGCATGGATCCGGTGATGGATTCGGCGCTGAGCTTCGCCGCGAGCGCCGAGGACCCCGCGTCCGGTGGCCGCCACAAGGTCTGGGGCAGCAAGCCGTTGTGGGTATTGCCGCAGACCTCGACGATCGCGTCCCACCTGCCCAAGGCACTGGGCACCGCAGTGGCCATCGAGCAGGCGCGCCGCATCGGCCATGCGCTGCCGATCCCCGACGACAGTATCGCGATCTGCTCGTTCGGCGATGCCTCCAGCAACCATGCCACCGCGCAGACCGCGTTCAATGCGGCGGCGTGGACCGCGTACCAGAAGCTGCCGGCACCGGTGCTGTTCGTGTGCGAGGACAACGGCATCGGCATCTCGGTGAAGACGCCGGACGGCTGGATCGGGCGCAACTTCCGCGACCGCAAGGACCTGGACTATTTCCACGCCGATGGCCTCGATCTGGCGACCGGCTACGGCCAGGTGCAGGCAGCGGTCGAGCATTGTCGGCGTACGCGCCGCCCGACATTCCTGCACCTGCGCACCACGCGGATCATGGGCCACGCGGGTACCGACTTCGAGATCGAATGGCGCCCGCTGGAAGAACTGTGCGCGGTGGAGGCGACCGATCCGCTGCTGCGTTCCGCCGCGATCGCGCTTGCATCCGGCTTGCTGTCGAAGGATGCGTTGCTCGCACTCTACGAAGCCACCCGCAAGCGCTGCTTTGCCGCCGCCGAGGATGCGGACGGTCGTCCGCGCATCACCACGCTGGAACACGTGATGGCGCCGTTGGCGCCGTACACGCCCGATGCGGTGGCCAAGGAAGCGACGCGTACCGCACCGCACGAGAAGCGTGTTGCCGCGTTCGGCAGCGAGGACAAGCTGCCGGAGAAGCTGCCGCCGCGCCACCTGGCCATCCAGATCAACAATGCGCTGCACGATCTGTTCTGCAAGTACCCGGAGACGCTGTTGTTCGGCGAGGACGTGGCGCAGAAGGGTGGTGTCTATACGGTGACCAAGGGCCTGCAGAAGGCGTTCAAGGGCACCCGGGTGTTCAACACGCTGCTGGACGAGACCATGATCCTGGGCCTGGCGCAGGGCTACGCTAACCTGGGCATGCTGCCGATCCCGGAAATCCAGTATCTGGCCTACTTCCACAACGCCTGCGACCAGATCCGCGGCGAGGCGGCCAGCCTGCAGTTCTTCAGCAACAACCAGTATCGCAATCCGATGGTGGTGCGCATCGCCGGACTGGGCTACCAGCGCGGCTTCGGCGGGCACTTCCACAACGACAACTCGATCACCGCACTGCGCGACATTCCGGGACTGGTCGTCGGTTGTCCATCGCGCGGCGACGATGCCGCCACCATGCTGCGCACGCTGGCGGCGCTGGCAAAGTTCGATGGGCGCGTGACGGTGTTCCTGGAGCCCATCGCGCTGTACATGACCAAGGACCTGCATGAGGCCGGAGACGGCCAGTGGCTGTTCCCGTATCCCGCGCAAGACGAGGCGATGCCGCTGGGCGAAGGCCGCGTCTACGGCGAGGGTGCGGACGACCTGGTCGTCTTCACCTACGGGAACGGCGTGCCGATGAGCCTGCGGGCCGCGCGCAGCATCGAGAAGAAGCATGGCTGGAAGGTGCGTGTCGTCGACCTGCGCTGGCTGGTGCCGCTCAACGCGACCTTCATCGCCGACCAGGCGAAGACGGCGAAGCGCATCCTGGTGGTGGACGAAGGTCGTCATGCCGCCGGCGTGGGCGAAGGCGTCATCACCGCGATCGCGGAGGCGGGTTACCGTGCGCGACCGTTCCAGCGCGTGGTCGGCGCGGACACCTACACGCCGCTGGCTGGCGCGGCCTTCCTGGTACTGCCGGGCGACGAGGACATCGTCGCGGCGGCCGACCGGCTGGCATGATGGCCATCCCCACCTGCTGAGAAATGGACATGTCCACGCCCCGCATCGGCCTCATCATCGGCAGCCTGCGCGCCGGTTCGTTCAACCGCCAACTGGCCGGTGCCATGCAGGCACTGGCTGGTGACCGCTTCGTGTTCGACGAGATCGGCATCGCCGACCTGCCGCTATACGACCAGGACGACGATGCCGACTTCCCCGCTGCCGGCGTGCGCTTCAAGCAGCAGATCGAGGCCTGTGACGCATTGCTGTTCATCACCCCGGAATACAACCGGTCCATCCCGGGTGTACTGAAGAATGCCATCGACATCGGCTCGCGACCGGGCGGAAGCAACTCGTTCGGCGGAAAGAGGGCGGGTGTGATCGGCACGTCGCCGGGCGCGCACGGCACGGTGTCGGCGCAGCAGCACCTGCGCAACGTGCTGGCGGCCGTGGACGTCGCGGTGCTGCCGCAGCCCGAGATCGCCATCCAGTACCGCGAGGGCCAGATCGACGCGGACGGCATCGTCACGGACGAACGTCTGCGTCGGCGCCTGCAGTCGTTCCTCGACCGCCTAGAGGCATGGTTGGCCGCGTAGCGTGCGCCATGCGCACGACGCCATGTATCGCAACTGCTCGTGATGTCGTGCGCGTAGCGCACGCTACGGTCGCAGGCGCTCCACGCCGTCGCGCAACCGCTGCAGCGGATGGCGGTCGAGCGGGCGCTCGTCGGCCAGCGTGCGGGCCAGCACGCGCCGGAACGGCGTGAGTCGCCGACCGGCACGCAGGATGGTTTCGCGCACGATACGGGCAGGGGCGCGATCGTCGGTATACAGCTCGACGATCGCGCGCGTCGCCAGGTAGAGCGGGCGTGATCCCCGGCGGTGGCGGCGCTCGTAACGGGCCAGTCCCTCCGCACAACCAAGATCACCATCGCAGCGCAGGGCTTCGCGCGCCATGCCGGCCAGCCGCTCCACGCTGCCGAGCCCGAGATTGAAGCCGTGCGCCGTGACCGGGTGCATGCCTACCGCTGCGTCGCCCACCAGGGCAAAGCGGCGTCCGACGAAGCGGCGTGCGTACACGCCGACCAGCGGATACACGTGCCGGCTGCTCTCCAGCCGCATATGGCCGAGACGATGCCCGTAGCGCTGCTCCATCTCGCGGGCGAAGGCCTCCACGTCAAGCGCAGCGAGTCGCCTGGCGGCGCTGTCGGGCAGGGTGACCACGACGGAGGCCTGGTGCTCCTGCAGCGGCAGCAGAGCAAGCGTCTGGCCATGGCCGAACCACTCCCACGCCACGCCCTGGTGTGGCTGCTCGTGGTGCATGCGGCAGACCAGCATGCTCTTGCCGAAATCGTACTGGTCGGCGCCGATGCCCATCGCGCGGCGCGTCTCGGAGAACCGGCTGTCGGCCGCCACCAGCAGCGGCGCCTCAAGCCGCAGGCCATCGCCCAGCGTCACGCAGGCGTGGTCGTCGGTGGTGCGGACTGCGTGGATGCGCGCGCTGTCGAACAGGTCCAGGCCGGGCAGGTCGCACACGGCCTTCCATGCGGCTTCGCGGATACGGTGATTGGGCACCAGCATGCCCAACTCCGGCGTGCCGGCGAGGCCGGCATCGATGCGCATGTCGTGCATGCAATTGCCCTCCATCACCCGCGCCGCGCGCAATGGCGAGGAGGCATCGTCCGGCAGGTGCTGCCAGATGCCGAGGTCGCGTAGCAGCCGCATCGACGCGTGGGTCAGCGCGATCTCGCGGCCGTCGAACGCGGGTTCGGCGATCGCGGCGCGCGGCTGGCGCTCCACCACGGCGACTTTCAGGTCGAGATCGCACAGGGCCTTGGCCAGGCAGAGACCGGCCGGTCCGGCACCGATGATGATGACGTCATGATGCATGCGCATGCCTTCTGCTCAGGGAGCAGAGCAGTCTAGGTCTGCGTGCATCGGCGTCATTGACGTGGATCAATCGACACGCGGAACGGGCTCAGCGGCGCAGTCCGTCCAGCAGCGGCTGTCGTGCCAGCAGGTGGTCATCCGCCATCAGGTCGGTGCCCGCATGCTCCAGCGGCATCACCGCCAGCAGCACGCTGCCCGCCACGTCGGATGCGACACAGGCGACTTCGCCCACATCGCGCTCGCCTTCGCGCACCGGCGTGCCGTCGGCGACCGTGCCCATGGCCGAGAAGCACTGCAGCGAGCGCTTCGCCTTGCCGAGGAAATGCGTGCGCGCGACGATCTCCTGGCCGGGGTAGCAGCCCTTCTTGACGCTGTAGGCGGACAGGCGGTCGAGCGCGAGTTGCTGAGGTGTCCACTGTTCGCGCTGCGAAGCGGGCAGGCGGGGCAGGCCGTGGCGCAGGTCGGCGACCTGCCAGGCGGCGTGCGACGCGGGATCCTCGGCGACAGCGGGCCCGATCCTCCAGGTACGTGGTCCGCCGTCGCCACCGACGTCGAAGTCGAGCACGCCGTCGGCTTCGTCCAAGGCCGGACCGCGCGCGCGCCCCGGCACGGCGAAGGCGCCGCTGACCGCGATGCCCACCGGCACCTCGATCTTCAACTTTCGTCTAAACACGAACCGCCGCAACGCCTCGACGAACAGGTCGGCGGGATGGTCGGGCAGCACCAGCCAGAGACTGTCGTCCGTCCGCCGGGCCAGCGCGAACACCGCAATCACCCGCCCCTTGGGCGTCAGCCACGCATTCCACTGCCAGTGCCCCGGCGCGAGCGAAACGACATCGTTGGCAAACTGCGCCTGGCCAAACGCCACGGCGTCGCCGCCTTCCAGCACGACCAGGGCGTGGTCGGGCAGGGCGAAAAACGGTGGACTGGTACGGGAAAGGTTGTCAGCCAAGGGGGCGGGGATTAAAATTTTGTGCGTTGCGAGACCGCCATGATAGGTCAAACTCCCCCGATTCCCGACCCCGATCCCGGAACACAGCCGTCCGAACCCACGCCGCCCGCCGCGGGCGAAGGGACCGGAACCGCGGCCGTGCAGAAGGAGATCGGTGGCCGCGACGGGCCCGAGCCCACCCGTTACGGGGATTGGGAAAAGAACGGGCGCTGCATCGATTTCTGAGCAGTGCACGTAAAGCCAACGCGGTCATGACCGCCCAGCCGAGACAACGAGCGCAACGAATGGCGACTCCACAACGTCCGCTTTCCCCCCACCTCCAGGTCTACCGGTGGCAGATCCAGATGGTGACGTCCATCCTGCATCGCGCCACGGGGGTGATCCTCGCCGGCGGCGCCTTGGTGATCACCGCAGGCCTGGTGGCATTGATGATCGGCCCCGATGCCTGGAACTGCGTCACCGGCCTTGCCGGCGCCTGGTACGGCCAGCTGTTCCTGTTCGGCTGGACGTGGGCCTTCGCCTACCACCTGTGCAATGGCATCCGCCACATCGTGCAGGACTTCGCCATCGGCTACCGCATCGCCACGTTCGTGCGCAGCAGCTGGCTGTCGGTGATCGGCAGCCTGGTCATCACCGCCCTGGTGTGGGCGTACGTGCTGCTGGGAGGTGGCGCATGAGCGACTTCCGTACCCCCATCAAGAACGCGCGCGGCCTGGGCTCGGCGAAGACCGGTACCGAGCACTTCGTGCACCAGCGCCTGACCGCCACCGCGCTGGTCGCGCTGACCATCTGGTTCCTGGTGTTCGTGCTGAGCCTGATGGGTGCCGACTACGTCACCGCCACCGCCGCCATCGCCAAGCCGTGGAATGCGATGCTGCTTGTCGGCTTCCTGGTTGCCATGTTCTGGCATGCGCAGCTGGGCCTTCAGGTCATCCTGGAGGACTACATCCACAACTCGCTGCTCGCGCTCGCCGTGCAGACCACCGTCAAGTTCATCGCCGTGCTGGGCGCCATCGTGAGCGTCTTCGCCGTGGCCCGCATCGCGCTGGGGAATTGAGCCGCATGTCCGCTTACAAGATCACCGAACACAAGTACGACATGGTCGTGGTGGGCGCCGGCGGCGCCGGCCTGCGCGCGACCTTCGGCCTGGCCGCCAAGGGCCTGCAGACCGTCTGCCTGACCAAGGTCTTCCCGACCCGCTCGCACACCGTGGCGGCGCAGGGCGGCATTTCCGCCGCGCTCGGCAACATGGGCGAGGACGACTGGCGTTACCACTTCTACGACACCATCAAGGGCTCGGACTGGCTGGGCGACCAGGACGCCATCGAATACATGTGCCGCGAGGCCATCCCGGCCATCATCGAGCTGGAGCACTACGGCGTGCCGTTCTCCCGCACCGAGGAGGGCAAGATCTACCAGCGCCCGTTCGGTGGCATGACCACCAGGTACGGCGAGGGTCCGCCGGCGCAGCGTACCTGCGCGGCCGCCGACCGCACCGGCCACGCCATGCTGCACACGCTGTACCAGCAGTCGCTGGCGCATGACGCGCGCTTCATGGTCGAGTACTTCGCGCTGGACCTGATCTTCGACGAGGAAGGCGCCTGCCGCGGCGTGCTCGCGCTGGACATGGCGACCGGCACGCTGCACCTGTTCCGCGCCCACGGTGTGGTGCTGGCGACGGGCGGCTACGGCCGCGCCTACTTCTCCGCGACCTCGGCCCATACCTGCACAGGCGACGGCGGCGGCATGGTGATGCGCGCCGGCCTGCCGATGCAGGACATGGAGTTCGTGCAGTTCCACCCCACCGGCATCTACGGCGCGGGCTGCCTGATCACCGAGGGCGTGCGCGGCGAGGGCGGCATTCTGCGCAACAGCAACGGCGAGCGCTTCATGGAGCGCTACGCCCCGCACTACAAGGATCTCGCCTCGCGTGACGTGGTCAGCCGCTCGATGACCATCGAGATCCGCGAAGGCCGCGGCGTCGGCGAGCACAAGGACCACATCCTGCTCGACCTGACCCACTTGGGCCCGGACGTCATCAACGAGAAGCTACCCGGCATCGCCGAGAGCGCCCACATCTTCGCCGGCGTGGACGTGGCCAAGCAGCCGATCCCGGTCATCCCGACCGTGCACTACAACATGGGCGGCATCCCGACCAACTACCACGGCGAAGTCGTGCGCAAGGTCGGAGACAACCCGGACGCCGTCGTGCCGGGCCTGTACGCGATCGGCGAAGCCGCCTGCGTATCCGTGCACGGCGCCAACCGCCTCGGTTCCAACTCGCTGCTCGACCTGGTGGTGTTTGGCCGCGCGGTGGCCAACCGCTGCGCCGAGACCATCAAGAGCGGCTCGGCGCACAAGCCGCTCGCCGGCGACGCCTGCGACAAGGCGCTGTCGCACCTGGACAAGCTGCGCAACGCCAACGGCGACACGCCGACCTCGGTGATCCGCGACAACATGCAGCGCACGATGCAGTCCGATGCCGCTGTCTTCCGCACCAGCAAGACGCTGAAGGAAGGCTGCGACAAGATGGCCGACATCTTCTCCAGCTTCCAGGACGTCAAGGTCAGCGACCGCTCGCTGATCTGGAACTCCGACCTGATCGAGACCTACGAGCTGCACAACCTGCTGCTCAGCGCCGTCGCCACCATCAATTCGGCCGAACAGCGCCACGAGAGCCGCGGCGCGCATGCGCACGAGGACTTCCCGGAACGCGACGACGTCAACTGGCAGAAGCACACGCTGGTCAACGTCGCCGACGACGGCACGTGCAGCTTCGATTTCCGCCCTGTGCACATGTACACGCTCAGCAAGGACGTGGATGTGGTGCCGCCCAAGCCACGCGTTTACTGAGCCCGGGAGACCCTGACACATGGCCGAATTTTCACTCCCGAAGAACTCGCGCGTCACCAAGGGCAAGCACTTTCCCGCGAAGGGCGCCAAGCACGTGCGCACCTTCAAGGTGTACCGCTGGAACCCGGACGACGGCGCCAATCCGCGCACCGATACGTACGAGGTCGATCTCGACAAGTGCGGGCCGATGGTCCTGGACGCGCTGATCAAGATCAAGAACGAGATCGATCCCACGCTGACGTTCCGCCGGTCGTGCCGTGAAGGCATCTGCGGCTCGTGCGCGATGAACATCGATGGCACCAACACGCTGGCCTGCACCAAGGCCATCGGCGACTGCGGCAAGGCGGAAGTGCCGATCTATCCGCTGCCGCACATGGACGTGGTCAAGGATCTGGTGCCGGACCTGACCCACTTCTACGCCCAGTACGCGTCGATCAAGCCGTGGATCCGCACGCAGACGCCGGCACCGCCGGACCGCGAGCGCCTGCAGTCGCCGGAAGACCGCAAGAAGCTGGACGGCCTGTACGAGTGCATCTTGTGCGCGTGCTGCTCGACCAGCTGCCCGAGCTACTGGTGGAACGGCGAGCGCTACCTGGGCCCGGCGATCCTGCTGCAGGCCTACCGCTGGATCATCGATTCGCGGGACGAGGACACCGGTGCGCGCCTGGACGATCTGGAAGATCCGTTCAAGCTCTACCGCTGCCACACCATCATGAACTGCGCGCGGACCTGCCCGAAGGGCCTGAACCCGGCGCTGGCGATCGCCGAGATCAAGAAGCTGATGATGGCGCGTCGCGCCTGACCGCATGGGCGACGCACCCGCCACCGCGATCCTCTGGCCCGCCGTGGCGATGGCCGGCCTGACCTTCCTCGTATGGGTCAGGCTGTACCACCTGCGCCTCGGCGAGATGGCGCGCAAGCGCATCGACGCACAGGATCTCGCCAACGCCGCCGACTCGGTGCGCCTGCTGGTCGATACGCGCGCGTCGGACAACTTCCGCAACCTGTTCGAACTGCCGGTGCTGTTCTATGCCGGCGTGCTGCTGGCCGCGCAGATCGGCGTGTCCGATGCCGTATCGCTCGCGCTGGCCTGGGCTTTCGTGGGCTTGCGTGCGGTTCACAGCCTGGTCCATTGCAGCTACAACCATGTCATGACCCGTTTCGTCGCCTATGCGCTGGCGACGCTGGTGCTGATCGCGTTCTGGGTGCGGCTGGCGCTGGCCCTGGCCGCCGCATGAGCGACGATCCCGACCTGAAGCGCATCCGCTGGCGTTGCCGGCGCGGCATGCGCGAACTGGACCAGCTGTTCGGTCGTTATCTCGACCGCCGCTGGGCGACCGAATCCGAGCCGCAGCGCGTGGTTTTCCTACGCCTGCTGGATTGCGAGGACGATAAGCTCTGGCGCTGGTTCATGGGCTACGAGCAGTGTCCCGATGCGGAACTCGCCGCGCTGGTCGAACGGATCCGTCAACTGCCGGCTTGAGTGGCGGCCGTCGCGCCTGCTGCAGGCGCTGCTGATCCTGTTGGGCGTACTGGGCGCGGTCTCGGTGCTGGCGAGCGAGATGCCGCGTCCGTTCGCATGGCCCATCGCCATCGGCGCACTCGCGTACGGCGGCTGGCGCGCGCGAAGGGAAGGGCAGAAGGCCCGCCTCGCGTTCTGGTTTCCCGGCAACGAGCGGGCGCCGACCGTGGATGGCACGGCGATGCACGAGGTCCGCCTGCACTGGCGCGGCCCGCTGGCGTTCCTGCGCTGGCGAGAGCGTGAGGTGGGCCGCTGGCGGTACGTCGCCTGGTGGCCCGATACGCTGCCGGCGCTGCAGCGGCGTGAACTCCGGCTTGCTGCGGGCGAGGGGGGCGCTGGGCGGCACCGGAGGGATCGGGCACCATAGGCCCATGTTCAAACCCATTCCTGTCGCGATCGGCCTGCGCTATCTCCGCGCCAAGCGCCGCAACGGTTTCATCTCCTTCATCTCGCTGGCCTCGGTCGTCGGCATCGCGCTGGGCGTGATGATCCTGATCACCACGCTGTCGGTGATGAGCGGTTTCCAGCGCGAGATCCGCGACCGCCTGCTGCAGGCCACCGCCCATGCCACGGTGATGGGGGCGGGCGAGGCGATGCACGACTGGCCGCACGCCACGAAGATCGCCATGGACGACCCGCGTGTCGCCGGCGCCGCGCCCTTCGTCAACGTGCAGGCCATGCTGACCGGCAACGCCGATCCGCAGGGCGCGCTGGTGACGGGCATCCTGCCGGGTGAAGAGTCGAGGGTGTCCGACATCGGCGACAAGATGAAGGCGGGCAAATTCGATTCGCTGCAGCCCGGCGAGTTCCACATCCTGCTGGGGCAGGAGCTTGCGGCCTGGCTGCGCGTCGGCGTCGGCGACAGCGTCGTCGTCACCGCCGGCGATTTCCAGGGCACGCCGATGGGCGCGATGCCCAAGATCAAGCGCTTCACCGTCAGCGGCATCTTCTCGGTCGGCCACAACGACGTGGACCGCAACCTCGCGCTCGTGCACATGGGCGACCTGCAGCGCGTGCTGCGGATGGGCGAGGGCGTCACCGGCGTGCGCCTGAAGCTGCACGACATGTACCAGTCCTGGGATGTGGCGCGCGACCTGGCACTGCGTTTGCAGGGTCCGTATCGCATCAGCGACTGGACCAGCGAGAACGCCAACCTCTACCACTCGCTGAAGATGGAAAAGACGGTGATGGGCATCCTGCTGTCCTTCATCATCCTGATGGGCGCGTTCTCGCTGGTGAACTCGCAGGTGATGCTGGTCACCGACAAGCAGGCCGACATCGCCATCCTGCGCACGCTGGGCCTGACCCCGCGCGGGGTGATGCAGGTGTTCATGGTGCAGGGCGTGCTGATCGGTGTGATGGGCACCGTGCTCGGCGTGGTCGGCGGCATCCTGCTGACGATCAATCTGCAATACATCCTGGCCGCCATCGAGGCCGTGTTCAAGGTGACGCTGCTGCCGCCGGACGTGTACTACATCACCGGCCTGCCGTATGAACTCAGCGGCAGCGAAGTGGTGCTGATCGCCGCCGTGGCACTGACGATGAGCTTCCTGGCCACGCTGTACCCCGCGTGGCGCGCCGCCCGCACCCAGCCTGCGGAGGCGCTGCGCTATGAATGACACCATCCGTTCCGCCGTGGTCCATGCCGAGGCGCTTGGCAAGACCTATGCCGAAGGCAAGCTGCGCACGCCGGTCTTCGACGGGCTGGAGCTCAACGTGCAGCCCGGCGAGACCGTGGCCATCGTCGGTGCGTCCGGCGCCGGCAAGAGCACGTTGCTGCACCTGCTCGGCGGCCTGGATACGCCGACCTCGGGCGAGGTGTATGTCGCCGGGCAGAAAATGTCGTCGCTGTCCGATGCCGCACGCGGCCAACTGCGCAACCAGGCGCTCGGCTTCGTCTACCAGTTCCATCACCTGCTGCCGGAGTTCACCGCGCTCGAGAACGTCATGATGCCGGTGATGCTGGGCGGAACGGGCGCGGAAGCGGCGTCCGCCAAGGCGAAGGCGTTGCTGGAATCGGTCGGCCTGGGACATCGTCTCGCGCACAAGCCCGGCGAGCTGTCGGGCGGTGAACGCCAGCGCGCCGCGGTGGCGCGTGCGCTGGTCAACCAGCCAGCCTGTGTGCTGGGCGACGAACCCACCGGCAATCTGGACGAAAAGACGGCGGCGACGGTGTTCGACCTGATGCTCGAACTCAACCGGGCGCAGAAGACCAGCCTGGTGCTGGTGACCCACGACCGCCGCCTGGCGCGCCGGCTGGACCGCGTGCTGGAGCTGCACGAAGGCAAGCTGCGCGAACTGGCACACGACGCAGTGTGAACCCGGGCGGCGCGCTGATGCGCCGAGCCCGGATGCTTTCCATCAACCTGCATGCGCTGTTGCAGGGCCAGCCGTGCGTACGCAGTACGGCGCGTCAAACCGCTTGCGGCCATTGCAGTCCGTACGGCAGCGAGCGCGGACCGAACAGGTAGTGCAGTACCCGGCGCCTGCTGGCCCCTCGCGCCTTGGACGATGCGTGAAGCAGCAGCGGGCGCATCGCCACGATCGAGCCGCGCGGGGGCAGGGCAGTCGATCACGCCACGATCTTCCCTCACTGCGGAGATTTCGTCGGGGCCGATCCGTCCCAGCCGATGCGAACCCGGGACGACACGCAAAGGACCATCGTCCTCGCCACATGCGTCCAGATGCAGGCGGATCGCCACCAGTTGCCAAAGCAATTCGACCGGCGGCTGCACATGCAGGATACCTTCCTTCGTCGACCAGCCTGACAGTTCCGGCCGGTCGATCCGGGACCTGACCGGAATGCCGAGGTCCTGATGGATCGCCACCAGCCAGTTGGTAGCGGTCGACTTCTCGAAGCAGGTGCACTGGACCGCCACATGGTCGGTCGGGACGAGGGCGGCCACCTCGGGGTGGAGGCGCAGGCGCTTCGCGAGATCGGCGCACCATGTTTCCCCGAGCAGATGCCGGCGTCCCGGATCGCCGTGGCAGCTCACGGGAAGCATCAGGCGATCGCACGCCGCGTCATCCAGCACGCCGGGCACTATCGTGAAGCCGTTCTCGTGGAAGTTTCGATACGACATGCGCGCTGCCCGATGGCGTGAAGGGGTGGCGGATGGGTGGCTGTACGTCCGCTTGCGGGCAATGACGTGGCATGTTCCAGCCGGATCGAACAGGCGTCAATCAGGGTTTTCCCAGGCGTAGCGCCCGCCATTCCCGATAGCGCGGACTTCCACCGCCGTCGAGTCTGGCTTGGTTGTCGGCAAGGAGCGCGAGGGCGATGGAACGTCGGTCGACGGATACGGCAGTCGGTGCCGGGTGGCGTGCGATGAAGTCCGAAGCGCTGCCGCCATTGGGTGTGGCATGCGTCACCGCATCGCTGGCCGGCATGATGATCATGCTGTGGCAGTCGGCGCTGCCGGCGCGAATCCTGCTTTGGCTCTTGCTGGCCGCCGGGTTGGCCGGGTGGTGGATGCCCTCCCGCTGGCGCTGGATCGGTGCGCTGCTGGCCGGAGCGGCGTGGGCGGCGCTGCATGCCACATGGAGCATGCACGCGCAGTTGCCGGTGGCATGGGAAGGGCGCGAGGCGAAGGTGATCGGGACGGTAATAGGACTGCCCGAGCCGCAGGCGAGACGCACGCGCTTCCTGTTCCGTGTCGATGATGGCGCCGGACAACCCGCGCCGTTGCAGGGACGGCTGCTGCGACTGAGCTGGTACGACGATTTCGACGCGACCGGGATTGGGCCGAGGAAACACCTGGGAGCCGGCGAACGCTGGCAGCTGCATCTCCGCCTGCGAGCGCCCCGCGGACTTGCCAACCCCGGCGGCGTGGACACGGAGCGCTACGCGGCGGCGCAGCGCATCAGCGCGATGGGCTACGTGCGTGATGCGGCTGGCGCCCGGCGGTTGGCGGAAGGCCACGGGATCGATGCATGGCGCGGCCGGATGTCGACGCGCATCGCCGCGGTGGTCCCCGATCGCCATGCGCGCTTCGTGCAGGCGCTCGCGCTGGGCGATACGCGCGGACTCGATGACCACGACTGGCAGACACTGCGCGCGACCGGGCTGACGCACCTGATCGCAATTTCCGGCTTTCATGTCGGCATGGTCGCCGGCGCGTGTGCGCTTGGGGTGGCGGGACTGTGGTGGACGATTCCGCTACTGGCGCGTCGTGTGCCGCGACCGCAGGCGGCAGGTGCGGCGGCGCTGCTGGGCGCATTTGCGTACGCGGCAGCAGCGGGGTTCGCCCTGCCGACGGTGCGCACGGTGCTGATGATCGCGGTCGTGGTGCTGGCACGCGTGGCGCGACGCCATGTCCGCATCGCCGACACGCTCGCGCTGGCGATGCTGGCCGTGCTCGTGTTCGACCCCCTGTCGCTGCTCGCTGCGGGTTTCTGGCTGAGCTTTGGCGGCGTGGCATGGCTGGCATGGTGCCTGCCGGCATCGCTGCACTGGGCGAAGGCCTTCCTGCCTGCGCAGGGTGTTGCTACCGTCGGACTGCTGCCATTGACCGCCGTGCTGTTCAGCCAAGCATCGCTGGCCGGTCCGCTGGCGAACCTGGTGGCGATCCCGTGGTGGAGCCTGGTGATCGTGCCCTTGTCGCTGCTCGGCACCGGACTGGAGACGTTGCAACCCGGAATGGGCGCCTGGGCGTGGCGAGCGGCCGCTGCCTGCTTTGCGCCGAGCTGGCAGATGTTCGGACAGGTCGCGGAGCACCGGTATGCCCTGTGGTGGCTGCCCGAGAGTCCGACGTGGGCGCTGTGGCTGGCACTGGCGGGCGGCTTCTGGTTGCTGCTGCCCCGCGGCGTGCCGGGCAAGTCGCTGGCGCTGCTGCTGTGGTTGCCGCTGCTGTGGCCCGATCGGGAGCGCCCGCGCGAGGGCGAGGTGGAACTGGTGGTGATCGACGTGGGGCAGGGCCTGTCCGCACTGGTCCGCACCGCCCACCACGCGCTGCTGTTCGATGCGGGGCCTGCCGTGGAAGAGGGCTTCGATGCGGGGGAACGTGCGGTGGTGCCGACGCTGCGTGCGCTTGGTGTATCGCGCCTGGACGCGCTGGTGGTCAGCCATGGCGACAATGATCACGCCGGTGGTGTCGATGCGGTCCGCGACAGCCTGCCGGTGCGCACGGTGCTGGCGCCGCCGGGCAGTCCCGTGGATGCGCGGGCCGCGTGCATCGCAGGTGCCGCGTGGATGTGGGACGGCGTGCGCTTCCGTTTCCTGCATCCCGGCCTGCATTTTCCGTATCTGGGCAATGAAGCGAGCTGCG
Source organism: Pseudoxanthomonas sp. LjRoot206 (assembly GCF_056175725.1). Taxonomy (NCBI): domain Bacteria; kingdom Pseudomonadati; phylum Pseudomonadota; class Gammaproteobacteria; order Lysobacterales; family Lysobacteraceae; genus Pseudoxanthomonas; species Pseudoxanthomonas sp. LjRoot206. Next base: position 168,663 of record NZ_JBGFFI010000005.1, on the reverse strand, counting down.
TGCTGAAAGTGGAGACGCCGCAGGGAGGCATCCTGTTGCCGGGCGACATCGGCGCCATCGTCGAACGCGGGCTCGTCCACCGTGATGCGGAGGCCCTGCGGGCCGAGGTGGTCGTGCTGCCGCACCACGGCAGTGCCGGGTCCTCGGATCCGGCGTTCATCGCGGCCACCTCGCCCCGGCTGGTGCTGAATGCCAGCGGCGCGGGCAATCGTTTCGGGCATCCGCGGGCCGAGGTCGTGGCGCGCTGGCGCAGGCGGGGTGCGGAGGTCGTGGATACCCAGTCCGGCGGGGCGTTGCGCGTCTGGCTGGGTGCGGACGGCCTGCAACTGCGTGAACGGCGTCACGACCGCGCGCACTGGTGGGACGCCGTGCGGCGCCAGCAGGCCGGTGGGCTATCCTATCGGCTGGAAGAAGGACGGCCCGATGCGCCGGAGGACTGAACGTGCTGGAACTGGTGAAGGCCGGCGGTTGGCCGATGATCCCGCTGCTGCTGCTCGGCGTGCTGGCCCTGGCCATCGTGGTGGAACGTTTCTGGTCGCTGCGCCGCAAGGAGATCCTGCCGCCCGGACTGGGCGAGGAAGTCCGCGCCTGGGCCGGTCGTGGCCAGCTGGAGCCGGCCCATATCGAGTCGCTGCGCCGCAACTCGCCGCTGGGTGAACTGCTGGCGGCCGCGCTGGACGTCCGCAACAAGCCACGCGACCAGATCCGCGAGCGCATCGAGGACACCGGTCGCCATGTGGTCCACCGCATGGAGAAGTTCCTCAACGCGCTGGGCAGCATCGCCTCGGCCGGCCCGCTGCTGGGCCTGCTCGGTACCGTGGTCGGCATGATCCAGATGTTCCTGGGCATCCAGGACAGCGGCGTCGGCGACGTCAACGCGCTCGCGGGCGGTATCGGCAAGGCGCTGGTCTGCGCAGCCGCCGGCATGATCGTGGCCATCCCGGCGCTGCTGTTCCACCGCTATTTCCGCGGCAAGGTCACCGGCTACGTGATGGAGATGGAGAAGGAAGCCACCGCGCTGGTCGACGCGCTGGAGGCCCGCCATCGTCCGGTCGTGCGTCCGTCCGGCGTGGTCGCGCCGGCAGCGGCGCCGACGAACGCCTGAGGCCGGCGCATGCGCATCCGCGACGACCGTTCGCAGGAAGAACCCGAGATCAACCTGGTGCCGTTGATCGACGTGATCCTGGTGCTGATCATCTTCTTCGTCATCACCACCACGTTCGACGCCCGTTCGATGCTGCAGTTGCAGCTGCCCAGCGCGGCCGGCGAACCGGTGGCCGCGCAGGTGAAGGCGCTGAGCGTGCTGGTGAATGCCGACGGGCGCTACTTCGTCGACGAGCACGAAGTGCTCCGTCCCGACATCGACGCCCTGAAACAGACCCTGCAGCAGGTCGCCGGCAGCGACCGCAGCCGGCCGGTGCTGCTGCGCGCCGACGCGCGCACGCCGCACCAGGCGGTGGTGACCGCGCTGGATGCGCTGGGCCAGCTGGGCTTCCGCAAGGTCAACATCGCCACCGCGCCCGAGGCGCAGAAGTGAGCGGAACGGAATCGCCTTGGCAGGTCTACAAGCGCCTGCTCCGCTTCGCGAAGCCATATCGCGGTTTTCTGGCGCTGGCGGCACTGGGTGCGTTGCTGGAGGCCGCCGCCGGCAGCGGCTTCCTGGTGCTGATGAGCCCGATCACCAACAACCTGGTGACGCCGCAGGACATCAACCAGTGGATGCCGCTGGCGATCATCGGACTGTTCGTCGTCCGCGGCGTGGCGGGTTACATCACCGACATGAGCATGGGCAAAGCCGCCCGCAGTATTTCGCGCGACCTGCGCGTGAAGGTGCTGGGCAAGTACCTGCGGATGCCGGGCCAGCGCTTCGACAGCGAGCCGGTGCCCTCGATGCTGGTGCGGCTCGGGTCCGACAGCGACCAGGTGGCGCAGGCCGCGATCGATGCGATGAAGGTCGTCGTGCAGCAGTCGCTGCAGGTGATCGGTGCGCTCGGCGTGATGCTCTGGTACAGCTGGCAGGTGACGTTGACCATCCTGGTGCTGGCACCGCCGCTGGCGTGGGTGATGGACAAGGTGGCCAAGCGCTACCGCCGCATCAGCCACCGCATCCAGGAAAGCGCGGGACACATGCTGCAGGCGGCGGACCAGACCCTGTCCAACCAGCAGGAGGTCAAGGTGTACGGCGCGCAGCCGGTGGAACTGTCGCGCTACACATCGCTGGCCGACACCAATCTCAGCCTGTCGATGAAGGTGGAATCCACGCGCGCCATTTCGTCGGCCACGGTGCAGCTGATGGGCGCCACCGGCCTGGCGGCGCTGCTTTTCATCGCGGGCCGCGAGGCGATGGCGGGCCGGCTGACGGCCGGCGACTTCGTGTCGTTGATGACGTCGATGATGGCGATCATCCCGGCGCTGAAGCAGCTGACCAACGTGCAGAACATGACCCAGCGCGGCATCGCATCGGCGCAGCGGCTGTTCTCGGTCCTGGATGCCGAGGACGAGCAGGATGCGGGCACGCGGACGCTGGACCGCGCGAACGGGCTGCTGGAGTTCCGCGACATCACCACACGCTATCCCGGCCAGAGCAGGCCTGCGCTGGATGGCATCAGCTTCACCGCACGTCCCGGCACCGTCACCGCCATCGTTGGCCGGTCGGGCAGCGGCAAGTCGACGCTGATCAAGCTGATCCCGCGCTTCTACGAGGCAGAGTCCGGCAGCATCCTGCTTGATGGCCATCCGCTGCAGGAGTACCGCCTGGCCGACCTGCGCCGGCAGATCGCGTTGGTGGGCCAACAGGTCATGCTGTTCGATGGCACCGTGGCCGCCAACGTCGCTTACGGCGAGTTGCAGGGTGCCGATGCCGCCACCATGGACGACGCCGTACGCGGCGCCAACGCGATGGAGTTCGTCAGCGAGCTGCCGGAGGGCATGCAGGCGCCGATCGGGAACAAGGGCGGTCGCCTGTCCGGCGGCCAGCGCCAGCGCCTGGCGATTGCGCGCGCGATGCTGAAGGACGCACCGATCCTGATCCTCGACGAAGCGACCGCCGCGCTCGACAACGAATCCGAGCGGCTGGTGCAGAACGCACTGCAGAAGCTGATGCCCGACCGCACCACGCTGGTCATCGCGCACCGCCTGTCGACCATCGAGCACGCCGACCAGGTGCTCGTGCTGGACCACGGGCGCCTGGTCGAACAGGGCACGCATGCCGAACTGCTCGCGCAGGGTGGCCTGTACGCCCATCTGTACCAGATGCAGTTCCGCGAAGGTGATGCAGGGTGAGTCATCGTTCGATGCCTCAGCCTCCGGATTACTGGTTCAGCGATCGGCCGGTGCCGATCCGGGCGCGTGCGCTCGCTGCCGTCTATGGCGGACTGATCGCGCTGCGCGTGCGCCTTTACCGCATCGGCCTGCTGCGCAGACATCGCGTCGGCGTGCCGGTCATCGTTGTGGGCAACATCACCGCCGGCGGGACCGGCAAGACGCCGCTGACCATCGCGCTGGTGCAGCGCCTGCGCGCCGCCGGCTTCAAGCCGGGCGTGGCCAGCCGGGGCTATGGCCGCAGCGGGGAGGGCCAGGCGCGCTGGGTGGACGCGGCGACGCCGCCCGCCGACGGAGGCGACGAGCCCGTGCTGATCGCCCGCCACACCGGCATCCGCGTGCGCGTGGATCGCGACCGCGTCGCCGCGGCGAAAGCATTGGTGGCCGCCGGTTGCGACGTGGTGGTCTGCGATGACGGACTCCAGCACTACCGGCTGCAGCGCGATGTCGAGATCGAGGTGATCGACGGTGCGCGCCGTTACGGGAACGGCCGCCTGATGCCGGCTGGTCCGTTGCGCGAGCCTGCGGCGCGCGCGGCGGCCTGCGATTTCCGCGTGGTCAACCTGCCGGAGGCCGACAGCACGGCCGGCTTCGGCGAATGGCCCATGCACCTGCGGGCCGACGATGCGCTGCCGTTGCGTGGTGGCCGGCCGAAGCCGCTGTCGGCCTTCGCGGGCCAGCGCGTGCATGCGGTGGCCGGCATCGGCAATCCCGGTCGCTTCTTCGGCATGCTGCGCAATCATGGGTTGGGCGTGGTGCCGCATGCATTCGCGGACCACCACGACTACCGGGCCGAGGATTTCGAGTTCGGCAGCGAACTGCCCGTGCTGATGACCGAAAAGGACGCGGTGAAGTGCACCGTGTTCGCCAACGCCTGGTTCTACAGCGTGCCGGTCGCGGCGAAACTGCCGGAAGCGTTCTGGATCGCCCTGCTGGAGAAACTCGGGCCTTCCGCAAACACCGTTGCGAAGTAGCGCTCACCTTCCCATCAAGATCCGGATTCCGATGACCGATTTCATCGTTGCCATTCCCGCCCGTTACGCCGCCTCCCGCCTGCCGGGCAAACCCCTGCGGCTGCTCGGTGGCACGCCACTGGTGGTGCATGTCGCCCGGCGCGCGCTGGCAGCCGGCGCCCGCGAAGTATGGGTCGCGACCGACGACGCCCGTATCCGCGATGCCTTGCGGGGCACCGAAGTGCAGGTGGCGATGACCTCCGAGAAGCACGCATCGGGCAGTGATCGCCTGGCCGAATGTGCCGATATCGCCGGCTGGGCCGACGACGCGCTGGTGGTGAACCTGCAGGGCGACGAACCGTTCGCGCCGCCGGCCGGTATACGCACTGTCGCCGAGACGCTGGCCGCCAGCCAGGCCGAGATGGCGACGCTGGCGATTCCGGTCGACGACGCGGCGACGCTGTTCGATCCCAATGCCGTGAAACTCGTATGTGCGGCCAACGGCGATGCGCTGTACTTCAGCCGTGCGCCGATCCCGTGGCACCGCGACGCGTTTGCGCAGTCGCGCGACGCGTTGCCGCCCGGGCAGTGGTTGCGGCATATCGGCATCTATGCCTACCGCGCCGGGTTCCTGCGCCGTTTCTCCACCCTGCCGCCGGGGCGGCTGGAACAGGTCGAGTCGCTGGAGCAGTTGCGGGTGCTGGAAGCCGGCCGTCGCATCGCCGTGGCACTGACGCCCGAGCCCTTCCCGCCGGGCGTCGACACACCGGAGGACCTGGCGCGCGCCGAGGCGATCCTGCAGGCGCAGGCGTGAACCTGCTGGTCGTCTGCCTGGGCAATATCTGTCGTTCGCCGATGGCGGAAGGGGCGCTGCGTGCACGCTTGGCCTCGTCGTCGCTGGCCGGCCGGGTGCAGGTCGATTCGGCTGGCACCGGCAACTGGCATGCAGGCGAGCCGCCCGACCGCCGCGCGATCGCGTGCGCACGCGGGCATGGCGTGGATATCGCCGGGCAGCGGGCCCGTCAGCTGTCGGCAGCGGACTTTGCCCATTTCGACTGGATCCTCTGCGCCGACCGCGCCAATCTGCGCGACGTCCAGCGCCTCGCGCCACCGGGGCGCCGTGGCCGCGTCGTCCTGCTGCTGGACTGGGCGGGCATCTCGCCGGGCGGCGAGGTGCCGGACCCGTACACGGGCGGTCCGGAGGACTTCCGGCAGGTCTGGCGACTGGTCGATTCGGCCGCACAAGCGGTCGTAGCCCGGCTCGCTGCTGGGTGAGACTGCGGCATAATCAGGGAGGATGACGGACATGACCTTGGCCCCCGAACTGCCGCGCGGCCTGCAATGGCTGAATGCGCCGGCGACCACGCTGCACGAGCAGCGGGGTCGCATCGTTGCGCTCGCGTTCGTCAACAGCGCGTCCGCCTGGTGCGCTCAGCGCCTCAACGATCTGGCGGTACTGCAGGCCCGGTACCTGGGCAGGTTGCAGGCGCTGGCGATCCACGTTCCCCGCTTCGACAGCGAACGCGAGCCGCAGGCGGCACTCAAGCGCTTGCGTCGCCATGGACTGTCGCTGCCGCTGGCGCACGACGCGGACTGGGTCGCCTGGCAGCGTTTCGGGGTCGAGTCGTGGCCGACCGTGCTGCTGATCGACGGCGAGGGCCAGGTACGGCACCGTGCCTTGGGTGCGGAAGGCCTGGCGGACCTGGAGCGGCAGATCGCGCGCCTGTGCGACGGCCTGCATGAACCGCCCGACGACGACCTGCGCGCGTTCCGCGAGATGCATCCGGAACCGCGCATGCCGCTGTGTTTCCCGACCGGGCTGGTCGCCACGCCCGACCGGCTGTTCGTCGCCGACACCGGCCACCACCGGGTGCTGGAGTGCAATCACTTCGGCCGTGTGATCCGCCAGTTCGGCATGGGGACGCCGGACTTCGCCGATGGCGAACTGAACCATTGCGCCTTCCGCCGTCCGCAGGGCCTGGCGCTGGTGCGCGAGTCGCTCTACGTGGCGGACACCGGCAACCACGCCCTGCGGCGCATCAATCTGCCCACCAGTTCGGTGGATACGCTGTGCGGCAACGGGCGGGCGGGCGAGCCCACCGAGGGCGTGGTGACCGCACCACGCGACGTGGCACTCCACCAGCCGCAGGCGCTGGTGGTCAACAACAACCAGATCTTCGTGGCGATGGCGGGCGACAACCGGATCTGGAGCTACGACCTGGGCACCCGCGAAATCCGCTCGCGCGCCGGCTCGGGTCAGCTCGATGTCCGCGACGGCAGTGGTCCGATGGCCGCATTCGCGCAGCCGGCCAGCCTGGCTACGACGCTGCAGATGCTGTACGTCTGCGACGCCGTCGGTTCGGCCGTGCGTTCGCTGCAGGTGCGCGGCGACACCGTACAGACCCTGCTGGGGCAGGGGGCATGGAGCTTCGGTGATGCCGACGGTCCACGCGACCGCGCACAGTTGCAGCATCCGCAGGCGCTGGCGCTGAGTCCGGATTCGCCGGTCATGTGGATCGCCGACACCGGCAACGGCATGCTGCGCACGCTGCGGCTTGGCGGCGGAGACCTGGCCACCGTCGCATTGCCGCGCAAGCTGCACGGTCCCGCCGGCCTGTCCGTGGCCGCGGGCGCGGTCTGGATCGCCGAGACCGATGCGCACGCGGTGCTGCGCTACGATATCGCCACCGGCGAGCTGAGCCACGTTCCGATCGACGAATGAGCGGTAGTCCCCAGGCGGAATTCGACGGCAAGGCTTTCGCGGCTGCGCTGAGCACCGCGCCGGGCGTGTACCGCATGTACGCGGCCGATGACGCCCTGCTGTACGTCGGCAAGGCCGGTGCGCTGCGCAAGCGCGTGGCCAGCTACTTCACCAGTTCGCCCAAGTCGCCGCGCATCCTGTCGATGCTGTCGCAGGTCGCGCGGATGGACGTGACCGTCACCCGCACCGAAGCCGAAGCGCTGCTGCTGGAAAACCAGCTGATCAAGTCGCTGACGCCGCGCTACAACGTGCTGCTGCGCGACGACAAGAGCTATCCCTACGTGTTGCTCACGCGCGAGGAGTGGCCGCGGATCGCGTTCCATCGCGGCGCGCGGGCATTGCCGGGCCGTTATTTCGGTCCGTATCCCGGTGCCGGCGCCGTGCGCGAGACGCTGAACCTGATGCAGAAGCTGTTCCGCATCCGCAATTGCGAGGACAGCGTGTTCCGCAATCGCTCGCGGCCCTGCCTGCAGTACCAGATCGGTCGTTGCAGCGCCCCCTGCGTCGGCCTGGTGGCGGATGCGGACTACACGGAAGCGGTGCGGCGCGCGACGCTGTTCCTGGATGGCCGTAGCGACGAACTGACGCGCGAGCTGGGCACCGCTATGGAGCAGGCCAGCGCGAACCTGGAGTTCGAGCAGGCCGCGCGGTTGCGCGACCTGGTGGCGTCCATCCGCAGCCTGCAGGCGCGTCAGTACGTGGACGGCCATGCCGCCGACCTCGATGTACTGGCGTGTGCGATGCAGGGCAGCCAGGCCTGCGTGCTGCTGCTCGCCTTCCGCGATGGCCGCAACCTGGGCACGCGCACCTTCTTCCCGAAGACCAATGGCGAGGATTCCGCCGACGAGGTCCTCGGCGCCTTCGTGTCGCAGTACTACGCCGAACAGCCGTCGCCGCAGGAAATCGTCCTCGATCGCGAAATCCCTGACGCCGAGCTGATCGAACATGCATTGTCGGCCGCCGCGGGGCGCAGGGTGCAGCTGAAATGGAACGTCCGCAGCGAGCGCGCGGGCTACCTCGACCTGGCCAGGCGCAATGCCGAGATCGCGCTGGTCACCGAACTCGGCAGCCGCAACGCGCAGACCGCACGCAGCGAAGCGCTGAAGGAACTGCTGGGCCTGCCGGAGGTGGCCAGGCGGATCGAGTGCTTCGACATCAGCCACACCATGGGCGAAGCGACCGTGGCGTCCTGCGTCGTGTTCGATGCCAACGGCGCCGTGCGTTCGCAGTACCGTCGCTACAACATCAGCGGGATCACGCCGGGCGACGACTTCGCCGCCATGCACCAGGCCATCGAGCGTCGTTTCCGGCGCGCGGTGGAAGAGGGTGGCGTGCTGCCCGACGTGTTGCTGATCGATGGCGGCGCGGGCCAACTGGCGCAGGCGCAGGCCGCGCTCGCGGATCTGGGTGTGGACGGCGTGACCCTGGTCGGCGTGGCCAAGGGCGTCGAACGACGGGCCGGGCACGAGACGCTGGTACTGCCCGACGGTCGCGAACTGCGCCCAGGCGCAGCGTCGCCGGCGCTGCAACTGATCCAGCAGGTGCGCGACGAAGCGCATCGGTTCGCCATCACCGGCCATCGCGGCAAGCGGCAGAAGGTGCGCATGACCAGCAAGCTGGAGGATATCCCCGGCATCGGTCCGCGCCGGCGCGCGAGCCTGCTGAAGCATTTCGGCGGACTGGCCGGTCTGAAGGCCGCCGGGGCCGACGAGATCGCCCGCGTCGACGGGGTGAACGCCGCACTGGCCGAGCGAATCTACGCTAACCTGCACGGGCTGCCGTCCCCCGAGGCAGGAAAAGAGTAAGCCTGCGATGAAGTTGACCGTCCCCACCTGGCTCACGTTGCTGCGGATCGTGCTGATCCCGGTCCTCGTGCTGGTGTTCTACCTGCCGTACACGTGGACCAATTTCGCGGCGGCCTTCATCTTCGTGCTGGCAGCCGTCACCGACTGGCTGGACGGCTGGATCGCGCGCCGCTACCACCTGTATTCCGCGTTCGGCGCGTTCCTCGATCCCGTGGCCGACAAGTTGATGGTCGCGGTGTCGCTGTTCCTGATCGTGCAGGGTCATCCGACGTTGTGGATGGCGGTATGGGCGGCGGTCATCGTCGGACGCGAGATCGCGGTCTCCGCCTTGCGCGAATGGATGGCGGAGCTGGGGCAGCGCGCGACCGTCAAGGTGGCGCTGGTCGGCAAGATCAAGACGGTGGCGCAGATGGTCGCGCTTTCCTGCCTGCTCTATTCGATCAATCCCCGTCCGGTGCTGGAGGGGCGTTTTCCCCTGCGCCCGGGTGCGGATGTGTGGATGGGCGTGCCCGTGTTCCATATCGGCGAGTGGTTGTTGGCGATCGCTGCACTGCTGACGCTGTGGTCGGGCATCCAGTACCTGCTCGCGGCGTGGCCCATCCTGCGCGCTGGCGAGAAGAAGCCTGTTGACATGCCAAAACAAGACGCTACAATTTCGTCTCTCTCGACGCGGGAATAGCTCAGTTGGTAGAGCACGACCTTGCCAAGGTCGGGGTCGAGGGTTCGAGTCCCTTTTCCCGCTCCAGTTTTTCGTCCTGAGAGGGACGGTCCACAAAACCCCGTTCGCGGGGTTTTGTGTTGTAGGGCGCCTTGAAAACGCGCCCGGATTGCGCCAGTCTGGCGCCGTGGCCACCGCGCGGTGGCGGCGTGAATGTAGCGTTTGGCCTCGTGGCAGAGTGGTGATGCACCGGATTGCAAATCCGTTTACAGCGGTTCGATTCCGCTCGAGGCCTCCACAGTAGAACCGGCGATGCGCGCATCGTCCACGCGGGAATAGCTCAGTTGGTAGAGCACGACCTTGCCAAGGTCGGGGTCGAGGGTTCGAGTCCCTTTTCCCGCTCCATACACGCTCCTTGCGAGCATGCACGAAGCCCCGCTTGCGGGGCTTCGTCGTTTCCGCATGGAGGATGGCGCCGCTTTCCAATGGCCCACGACTGAGGCAGGCTATCCCCGTGCCCGGATGGCGAAACTGGTAGACGCATCGGACTTAAAATCCGCCGGCCGCAAGGCCATGCCGGTTCGATTCCGGCTCCGGGCACCATCGCGGCGCTGCCTCAACGCCGCTTCTTCTCTTCCTCGCGCACCTTGCGTCGCACGAACAACGCGACGAAGACGCTGATCCCCACCATGAGGATGCTGCCGCCGATGGCCAGCCAGCCGACCGGTTCCAGCAGGATCTCGCGCAGGATCGGATGCATGTCGTGTTCTCCCGGTTGTGGTGGCGCCAACGTCGCACCGCGCCCGGTGTCAGGCATTGATCCGGATCAACCAGCAGCATCGCTGGAGGGACGCCGCGGCCTGCCGTCGCAGGGCTTGGCATAGAATCGGGCCTAGCCCACGGGAGACTGCCGGATGCAGCGTTACCTAGCCTATGCACTCTGCATCATGTCGGCGCTGGCGTCGCTGGTGCTCGCGCTGACGTGGCCGACCGCATGGTGGGGCGTCGCGCTGTTCGGCACGCTGGCGCTGTTGGGCACCTGGGATGTACTGCAGACGCGCAGCACGCTGCGGCGCAACTATCCGGTGCTGGCGCATTTCCGCTACGGGCTGGAGTCCGTCGGCCCCGAGATCCGCCAGTACTTCATCGAAGGCGATACCGCGGAAGTCCCGTTCTCGCGCCAGCAGCGTGCGCTGGTCTACCAGCGTGCGAAAGGCGTCAGCGACGTGGTGCCGTTCGGCAGCCAGCAGGACGTGTATGGCGTGGATTACGAGTGGATCAACCATTCGATGGCGCCCGCCAGCGTGGATTCGCACGATTTTCGCGTGGTGATCGGCGCGGAGACCGCGCAGCCGTATTCGGCCAGTGTGTTCAACATCTCGGCAATGAGCTTCGGGTCATTGTCTGCGAACGCGGTGCGCGCACTGAACGAGGGCGCGCGGCGCGGCAACTTCTACCACGACACCGGCGAGGGTTCCATCTCGCCCTACCATCGCGAGAAGGGCGGGGATCTGGTGTGGGAAATCGGCTCGGGCTACTTCGGTTGCCGCGACGAGCAGGGCCGTTTCAGCGAGGAGCGCTTCATCGAGAACGCGCACTCACCGCAGGTGAAGATGATCGAGCTGAAGCTGTCGCAGGGCGCCAAGCCCGGTCACGGCGGTGTGCTGCCGGCCGCCAAGGTCAGTGCGGAGATCTCGGCCACGCGCGGTGTGCCGATGGGGCACGACTGCGTGTCGCCGGCGAAGCATTCCGCGTTCTCCACGCCGGTCGAACTGCTGAAGTTCGTCGCCCGCCTTCGGGAGTTGTCGGGCGGCAAGCCGACCGGCTTCAAGCTGGCGATCGGGCATCCGTGGGAATGGTTCGGCATCGCCAAGGCGATGCACGAAACCGGGTTGCTGCCGGACTTCATCGTGGTGGACGGCGCCGAGGGCGGAACGGGCGCGGCGCCGGCCGAGTTCATCGACCACGTCGGTGTGCCGATGCACGAGGCGCTGCTGCTGGTCCACAACACGCTGGTCGGCCTAAACCTGCGCGACCGCATCCGGATCGGAGCGGCCGGCAGGATCATCAGCGCCTTCGACGTCGCGCGCACCATGGCGATGGGCGCCGACTGGTGCAATGCCGCGCGCGGCTTCATGTTCGCGCTGGGCTGCATCCAGTCGCAGAGCTGCCACAACGACCGCTGCCCGACCGGCGTCGCCACCCAGGACCCGACGCGCTGGAAGCACCTGGACGTGCCCGACAAGTCGGTACGCGTGCAGCAGTTCCACGACAACACGCTCAAGGCGCTGCGCGACATGCTGTGCGCGGCCGGGCTGGAACATCCCCAGCAACTGGGCCCGGAGCATATCCTGCGGCGCGTGTCGCCGATTGAGGTGCGTTCGTTGTCGGCCCTGTACAAGTTCCTGGAGCCCGGCGAGCTGCTGGACCGGGTGCCGTCGCATGCGGTGTTCCGCGACTTCTGGCCGGAGGCGCGCAGCGACGGTTTCGCACCGCCGCGCCGGGTCAGCGCCCTGTGCGATACCAAGGACCGCTGACCGGTGGACGCGTTGACCCGGCCCGCGGTCCGCGGCTATCATTCGCGCCCCGATGATTTCGGGCGGTTAGCTCAGCGGTAGAGCACTGCTTTCACACGGCAGGGGTCACAAGTTCGAAACTTGTACCGCCCACCAGTTCCAGCGAAAAGCCCGGCCTTGGCCGGGCTTTTTCGTATCCGCAAGCCGGTCTCCACGATGGTCCCGCGCCGCCATCCTGGCCGCGGTCCGCGCGAGGGCGCTCACGGACCCATAAGTGCTTGTTTCTCGGGCTGAAACGGTCGGTCTGGCGCGCCTCTTGTGGTACACTCGGCAGGCTGCAGAACCCGCCGGAATCCCCGCCTGTCGCTGCCTCGCCGGCCTACGCCGGCTAGGCCCGTTTTGGCCGCGATTCCGGCCCGAGACAACCTGAGAAACACGGAACCCGAATGGCCGATACCGCCAAGGAAATCATCCCCGTCAACCTCGAAGACGAGATGCGTCGCAGCTATCTCGATTACGCGATGAGCGTGATCGTGGGGCGCGCGCTTCCGGATGTCCGCGACGGCCTCAAGCCTGTCCACCGGCGCGTCCTGTTCGCGATGAACGAACTGGGCAACCACGCCAACAAGCCTCACGTGAAGTCCGCCCGTATCGTCGGCGACGTGATCGGCAAGTACCACCCGCACGGCGACCAGTCGGTCTACGACACGCTGGTGCGCATGGCGCAGCCGTTCTCGCTGCGCTACATGCTGGTCGACGGCCAGGGCAACTTCGGTTCGGTCGACGGCGACTCCGCCGCCGCCATGCGTTACACCGAAGCCCGCATGGCCAAGCTCACCCACGAGCTGCTGGCGGACATCGACAAGGAAACCGTCGATTTCCAGCCCAACTACGATGAGAAGGAACAGGAACCGACGGTCCTGCCGACGCGTTTCCCGAACCTGCTGGTCAACGGTTCCGCAGGCATCGCGGTGGGCATGGCGACCAACATCCCGCCGCACAACCTGTCGGAAGTGGTCAACGGCCTGATCGCGCTGATCGACAACCCCGAGCTGGATGTCGACGGCCTGATGCAGTACATCCCCGGCCCGGATTTCCCCACCGGCGGCATCATCAACGGCACCGCCGGCATCATCGCCGGCTACCGCACCGGCCGCGGCCGCGTGCGCATGCGCGCCAAGGCCGACATCGAGGTCAACGACGACAACGGCCGCGAGTCGATCATCGTCACCGAGATCCCGTACCAGGTGAACAAGGCGCGGCTGATCGAGAAGATCGCCGAGCTGGTGAAGGAGAAGAAGCTCGAGGGCATCAGCGAGTTGCGCGACGAGTCCGACAAGGACGGTATGCGCATCTACATCGAGGTCAAGCGCGGCGAATCGGCCGAGGTCGTCCTCAACAACCTGTACCAGCAGACACCGATGGAGTCGGTGTTCGGCATCAACATGGTGGCGCTGGTCGACGGCCGCCCGCAGCTGCTCAACCTGAAGCAGATGCTGGAAGCCTTCGTGCGCCACCGCCGCGAAGTGGTGACGCGCCGGACCATCTTCGAACTGCGCAAGGCGCGCAATCGCGCCCACATCCTGGAAGGCCTGACGGTCGCGCTCGCCAACATCGACGAGATGATCGAGCTGATCAAGACGTCGGCCAACCCGCAGGAAGCGCGCGAGCGCATGCTGGCCAAGACGTGGGAGCCGGGCCTGGTCGGCTCGCTGCTCGCCGCTGCCGGCGCGGAAGCGTCGCGTCCGGAAGACCTGCCCGCCGCGATCGGTTTCGTCGACGGCCGCTACCAGCTCAGCGAGGCGCAGGCCACGCAGATCCTGGAAATGCGCCTGCACCGCCTGACCGGCCTGGAGCAGGAAAAGCTGACCGAGGAATACCGGCAGCTGCTGGAAGTCATCGCCGGCCTGATCCGCATCCTCGAGAACCCGGACGTGCTGCTGCAGGTGATCCGCGACGAGCTGCTGAACGTCAAGGCCGAGTTCGGCGACGAGCGCCGCAGCGAGATCCGCCACAGCGAAGAAGACCTCGACATCCTCGACCTGATCGCGCCGGAAGACATGGTGGTCACGCTGTCGCACGCCGGGTACGCCAAGCGCCAGCCGGCCAGCGCCTACCGCGCGCAGAAGCGCGGCGGCCGTGGCCGCAGCGCGGCGGCGACGAAGGAAGAGGATTTCATCGACCAGCTGTGGCTGGTCAACACGCACGACACGCTGCTCACCTTCACCAGCAGCGGCAAGGTGTTCTGGCTGCCGGTGTACCAGTTGCCGGAAGCCGGCTCCAACGCGCGCGGCCGCCCGATCATCAACTGGATCCCGCTGGAAGCCGGCGAGAAGGTCCAGGCGGTCGTGCCGGTGCGCGACTACGAGGACGGCAAGTTCGTCTTCTTCGCGACCAGGAACGGCACCGTCAAGAAGACCCCGCTCACCGAGTTCGCCTTCAAGCTGGCGCGCGGCAAGATCGCGATCAACCTGGACGAAGGCGATGCCCTGGTCGGCGTGGCGCTGACCGACGGCGAGCGCGACGTCATGCTGTTCGCGTCCAACGGCCGCGCCGTGCGCTTCTCCGAAGGGCTGGTGCGCGCCATGGGCCGTACCGCCACCGGCGTGCGCGGCATGCGCCTGGCCGAAGGCGCCGATGCGGAAGCCGAAGGCGAGCAGGACGAGGGCGAGGCGGCCGAGGGCGAAGGAACGGCGGCGATCGTCGATACCGGCTCGGAAGTGGTCAGCCTGGTCGTGGTCGACGGTGATGGCGACATCCTGACCGCCAGCGAGCGTGGCTACGGCAAGCGCACCCCCGTCGCGGACTATCCGCGCAAGGGTCGCGGCACCCGCGGCGTGATCGCACTGAAGACCACCGAGCGCAACGGCCGCCTGGTCGGCGCCATCCAGCTGTCCGACCACCACGAGGTCCTGCTGATCTCCGACGGCGGCACGCTGGTGCGCACCCGTGCGGCGGAAATCTCGCAGGTCGGCCGCAATACCCAGGGCGTCACCCTGATGCGGCTGTCCGACGGCGAAGCCCTGCAGGCGGTGGAGCGCCTGGATGCCTCGCTGGACGACGAGGACACGGGCGAGGGCGTCGTGGGTACGGCAGCGGTCGCGCCCGACGTCACCGATGCGCCGCCGGAGGCCTGATCGTCGATTCACATGAGAGTGTGCGGGGCATAACCCCGCCGCTTTCATCACTGCGTTCTATACTGCCGATACGACCACGGCAGGGAACGGCACATGGGATCGGCACGTCGCAACACCCCGAACGCGCGCAGTCGCTGGTTGCGCGCGTTTTTTATTGGCCTTGTCGCAGCGGCGTCACTGGCCGGCTGCAAGCGCAATGAGTCGGGACAGCTGCCCGAAGCGAGCGGCGAGCCGATCAAGGCACAGGCCGCCAAGGTCGAAGGCTTCGCTCTGGTCGGGGCCTATCCCGGCCAGCATGACGGCGATCTCGCCATCGCGCTGGAGTTCAGCCGGCCGCTGGTCAGCGCGCAGGACTTCGACGAACTGCTCGTGGTCAAGGACGCCAACGGCGCCGCGGTGAAAGGCAGCTGGGTGCTGGACGACAAGGGCCTGGTGCTGCGCTTTCCCTCGGTGGAAGCCGCCAAGGACTACGACGTCACCCTGAAGGCCGGGCTGTCCGCCGCCGACGGCACCCGCCTGGGCAAGGACGAGACGCGCAAGGTGCATACCGGCGAACTCGATCCGGTCGTCGGCTTTGCCTCGCAGGGCAGCGTGCTGCCGGCGCGCGAGAGCCGCGGCCTGCCGGTGGTGTCGATCAACGTGCCGGAAGTGGACGTTGAATTCCTGCGCGTGACCGAGAAGCAGTTGCCGAAGTTCTTCGCCGAGTACCAGCGCGGCGGCCGCCGCGGCAGCTGGGACCTGGACAGCGAGTACGGCGACAGCACGCCGCTCGGCCAGCTGGCCGAACCCGTCTACCTCAACCGCTTCGTGCTGGGCGGCAAGCCCAACGAGCGCGTGCTGACCTACCTGCCGATCCAGGACATCCGCGAATTGCAGGATCCCGGCCTGTACTTCGCGGTGATGAAGCGCACCGGCAAGTTCGCCGGCGAGTTCGAGACGGCCTTCTTCACCGTCAGCGACATCGGCCTGCACACGCGCGCCTACAAGGACAAGCTGTTCGTCCATACCGCTTCGCTGCAGGACGGCTCGGCCACCGGCAGCGTCGAGCTGAAGGTGCTCGACGCCCGCGGCGAAGCCGTCCTGGCCGGCAAGACCGACGGCAACGGCAATGCGCTGCTGAACTACACGCTGGACGCCGCCCACGTGCTGGTCGCCACGCGCGGCAAGGACGTGTCGATGCTGCCGTTCAACCAGCCGGCGCTCGACCTATCCGAGTTCGCCGTCGCCGGTCGCGAGCAGGCGTGGTTCGACGTGTTCGCCTGGTCGGGCCGCGATCTGTACCGCCCCGGCGAGACCGTGCGCATCTCCGCGCTGCTGCGCGACAACGACGGAAAGCCTGTGCCGGCACCGAAGCAGGGCGGCGGCCAGCCGGTGTTCCTGCGCCTGAAGCAGCCGGACGGCAAGGTCTTCCGCGAGACGCGCCTGCAACCGGGTGCGCAGGGTTATTTCAGTTTCGAGCAGGCGATCCCGGTGGAAGCGCCGACCGGGCGCTGGCAGGTGGAATTCCGCACCGATCCGGCCAGCAAGGAAGCCGTGCAGGGCATGACGCTGCGCATCGAGGAGTTTCTGCCCGAGCGCATGAAACTGGACCTGGACGCGTCGCCGGTGCTGAAGCCCGGCCAGCCGCTGAAGCTCAAGGCGACCGCGGCCTACCTGTACGGTGCGCCGGCGAGCGGCAACCGGTTCACCGCCAAGCTCGCGGTGGCGGTGGAACAGCACCCGCTAGAGCAATTGCCGGGTTACTTCTTCGGCGACCCGACGATGGAACTGCCGAAGGACGCCAAGGACGTCATCGACACCACGCTGGCCGACAACGGCGTGCTGGAAGAGGACATCGCACTGCCCGCGGAAGCCAAGCCGCGCAGCCCGATTGCCGCCATCGTGTCCGGCAGCGTCTACGAGACCGGCGGCCGCACCGTGAACCGCACGCTCAAGCGCGTGCTGTGGCCCGCCGACGCGCTGGTCGGCATCCGTCCGCTGTTCGACGACAAGGACGGCGCGGACGCCAACGCCAACGCAGGCTTCGAAGTGGTGCGCATGGACGCTGCCGGCAAGCCGCAGCCCGGCAAGGGACTGAAGGCCACGCTGGTGCGCGAGCTGCGCGACTACCACTGGAACCATTCGGACGACGGCGGCTGGGATTACGACTTCACCCGCCGCTTCGAGAACAAGGAAACGCGCACGCTGGACGTCGGCGCGGGCGCGTCGAAGATCGATTTCCCGGTGGAATGGGGCGAGTACCGGCTCGACGTGTTCGATCCCGCCACCGGCCTGACCACGCGCTATCCGTTCCGCGCCGGCTGGAGTTGGGACGACCAGAACCGCGGACTCGACGCGCGTCCCGACAAGGTCAAGCTGGCGCTGGACAAGACCGGCTACAAGGCCGGCGACACGCTGAAGGTCACCGTCACCCCGCCGCATGCCGGCAAGGGCCTGCTGATGGTCGAGAGCGACCGCATGCTCTACGTGCAGGCGATCGACGCCAAGCCAGGCAGCACGTTCTCGATCCCGGTGACCAAGGACTGGGAACGCCACGACGTCTACGTCACCGCGCTGGTGTTCCGCGGCGGCTCGGCGCCCAGCAAGATCACGCCGGCCCGCGCGGTGGGCGTGGCGCACGTGCCGATGGACCGTCGCGACCGCCGCGTCGCCGTCGGCCTGTCGGTGCCCAAGCAGATGCGCCCTGAGCAGAACCTGCCGGTCACGGTCAGCGTGCCGGAACTCGCGGGCCAGATGGCGCACGTCACCGTGTCCGCGGTGGACGTGGGCATCCTCAACATCACCCGCTTCCCGGTGCCGGACGCCAACGCACAGTTCTTCGCGCAGCGCAGGCTGGGCGTGGACGCCTACGACATCTACGGTCGGGTGATCGAAAGCTTCGAAGGCGGCAGCGCCAAGATGCGCTTCGGCGGCGACATGGCGTTGTCGGCCCTGCCGCAGGCGAAGCGGCCGACCTCGCGCGTGCAGACGGTGGACCTGTTCTCCGGCCCGGTGAAACTGGACGGCAAGGGCAACGCGCGCGTCGCGCTGAAGGTGCCGGACTTCAACGGCACGCTGCGCGTGTCGGCGCTGGTCTATTCGGACACGCGCTACGGCAACCGCGACCGCGAAACCGTGGTGCGCGCGCCGATCGTGGCCGAAGCCAGCCTGCCGCGCGTGCTGGCGCCGGGCGACAAGAGCACGGTGACGCTGGACGTGCAGAACTTCACCGGCAAGGCGGGCGCGTTCAAGGTGCTGGTGAACGGCGAAGGTCCGCTCAACATCGGCGAAGGCAGCAAGACCGCCGACTTGTCCGTCGATGCCAAGCGCACGTTGACGTTCCCGATCACGGCGGGCGAGGGCTACACCACCGCGCAGGTGCGGGTGCGGGTGGAAGGCAACGGCTTCAAGGTCGACCGCCGCTACGACGTGCCGGTGCGTGCGGGCTGGCCCGCCGTCCTGCGCTCGCGCACCCAGGTGCTGGACAGCCTGGTGCCGGTGGAGATGGGCGCGGGTTTCGCCGACGGGCTGATGCCCGGCTCGGTGACCGCGCGCATGACCGTCTCCGCGCTGCCGCCGATTCCGTTCGCCAGTGCGCTGAAGGGTGCGCTGGAGTATCCGTACGGCTGCGCCGAGCAGACCACCAGCAAGGGTTACGCCGCACTGGAACTGGACGACGCCACGGCCAAGCTGCTCGGCATCGACGGGCTGGAAGTGAAGAAGCGGCGCGAGCGCATGGAAGGTGCGTTCGGGCGGCTGGCGTCGATGCAGGTGGCGAACGGCCACTTCTCGATGTGGGGCAACGACGACTACATCAATCCGGGCCTGACGCCGTACATCGCCGAGTTCCTGCTGGACGCGCGCGAAGGCGGCTTCGCCGTGCCGGACGCGGTGCTGCAGAAGGCGCTGACCCGCCTGAGCGAGGACCTGCTGGCCGGCGGCGCGCAGTTCTACGGCTACGATCGGCGCGACCACCTCAAGTTCGCCAACCAGGCGTACGCCGGCTACGTGCTCGCACGCGTCAACCGCGCCCCGCTGGGCACGCTGCGCGCGCTGTACGACAACGAGCGCGGCAAGACGCTCACTGGCCTGCCGCTGGTGCACCTGGGCATCGCGCTGTCGCTGCAGGGCGACAAGTCGCGCGGTGCGAAGGCGATCGCGGAAGGCTTCGCCAAGACGGGCGATCGACCGGAATACCTCGGCGACTACGGCACCCGGCTGCGCGACGATGCGCTGATGATCGCGCTGGTGCATGAGCGCAAGCTGGCCAAGCCGGAGTACGACCGCCGGGCGATCTCGCTGGGCCGCGAGCTGGACGCGCGCCGCAACAGCGGCTGGATGTGGCTGAGCACGCAGGAACAGGTGGCGCTGGCCCGTCTGGGCAAGGCGTTGATGGTCGACCAGAAGAAGCTGGTCTCCGGCCAGTGGAGCATCGGCGGCGACGCCGAGGCGATCGCGCCGGTGCGGCTGTTCGGCCGCAGCGTCGACCACGCCTCGCTCGCACGTGGCCTGCGCTTCACACCGGAAGGTTCGCCGCCGCTGTACGCCTCGCTGGACGTCGCCGGCATCCCGCGCAGCGCACCGGCGCCGGACGATCGCCAGATCGGCATCGAGCGTCGCTACTACACGACCGACGGCCAGGAGTGGAAGGGCGGCACGCTGAAGGAAGGCGAGGCATTGATCGTGCGCGTCGGCATCACCGCCAACGTGGCGATCCCGGATGCGCTGTTCACCGACCTGCTGCCTGCGGGCCTGGAGATCGAGAACTTCAATCTCGGCGACGCCAAGCAATGGGCGGAAGTCGTGGTCGATGGCATCTCCATCAGCGATCGCGGCAGCGCGGCGGACGTCAAGCACGAGGAGTTCCGCGACGACCGCTACGTGGCGGCGCTGAAGCTGGAGCGCCGCGATACCGCCAAGCTGTTCTATCTGGTCCGCGCGGTGACGCCGGGCACGTACACCGTCCCGCCGTCGCTGGTGGAGGACATGTACCGTCCAGACATCCGCGGCGTCGGCAAGGCGTCGCCGGCGACGATGACGGTGGTGCAGCCATGATGCGAGCGCATTCCTTTCGTCGTCCCGGCGCGTGCCGGCATCCACGATGTTGATCTCGCCCGCCGTTTTGCCATGAAGGTGTGGGGAGTTGCAAACCGGGAGTCCAGCATGCGCGGGGATGACGGCGTCGGAGCATGCGAAGTGAAACAGCCGTCATCCCGGCGAAAGCCGGGATCCATTTTGATCCTCAGTGATCCATGCCGTGATGGCGAAACGGATGACAAGCAACATGGATTCCAGCGTGCGCTGGAATGACGGCAACCGGCGTGCTGATAGGTTCTCGGAACGTCATCCCGGCAAAAGCCGGGATCCATTTTGATCTTCAATGATCTATGCCGTGATGGGGCAACGGAGAAAAGACAGAATGGATTCCAGCGTGCGCTGGAATGACGCGCATCGTGGCCGCCGCTGGCTGTCCTGGCTGCGGTGGTCGACGGTGTCCGTGCTGCTTGCGGTACTGGCGCTCGACCTCGCATTCCCGCCGCCGTTGCCGAAAACCCGCGACACCAGCACGCTGGTCGTCGCGCGCGACGGCACGCCGCTGCGTGCGTTCGCCGACCGCGACGGCGTATGGCGCTATCCCGCCACCCCGGACACGGTGTCGCCGATCTACCTGCAGGCGCTGCTGAACTACGAAGACCGCTGGTTCTGGAAGCATCCCGGCGTCAACCCATGGGCCTTGCTGCGCGCGGCCGGACAGTTCGCCCGCCACGGACGCGTGGTGTCCGGCGGATCCACGCTGACCATGCAGGTCGCGCGCATGCTGGACCGCCACTCGCGCACTCCGTGGGGCAAGGCCAAGCAGATGTTGCGCGCGGTGCAACTGGAAGCGCACCTGTCCAAGCGCGAGATCCTCACGCTCTACCTGGAGCGTGCGCCGTTCGGCGGCACCATCGAAGGCGTGGACGCGGCCAGTTGGGCGTATCTCGGCAAGCCGGCGTCGCGGTTGTCGCATGCCGAGGCCGCACTGCTCGCGGTACTGCCGCAATCGCCCAGCCGGTTGCGCCCGGATCGCCATCCTGATGCCGCCCGCATCGCGCGCGACAAGGTGCTGCAGCGCATGGCGGATCTTGGTGTCTGGTCGAAGGCCGAGGTCGACGATGCGCGCATCGAGCCGGTCGTCGCCCGCAGCCTGCAGGCACCGTTGAGCGCGGCACTGCTGGCCGAACGGCTGCGCCGCCAGCAGCCGCGCGCCTCGCGCATCACGTCCACCATCGACGCCGGCCTGCAGCGCACGCTGGAAGAACGCGTGCAGGGCTACTTCTCCACGCTGCCGGCGCGTACGTCGGCCGCGTTGCTGGTGGTCGACAACGCCACGATGGAGGCGCGCGCCTACGTCGGCTCGGTGGCGTTCGGCGATCGCGAACGCCTGGGGCATGTCGACATGGTGCAGGCATGGCGCTCGCCGGGATCGACGCTGAAGCCGTTCCTGTACGGGCTGGCGCTGGACGATGGCCTGATCCATTCCGAGAGCCTGCTGGTCGATGCGCCGCAGTCGTTCGGCGGTTATCGTCCCGGCAACTTCGACGCCGCCTTCAACGGTCCAGTCAGCGCCGCCGACGCGCTGCGCCTGTCGCTCAACGTGCCGGCCGTGGACCTGCTGGATCGCGTCGGTCCGGCGCGCTTCTCCGCGCGGCTGGCAAACAACGGCCTGGTCCTGCGTTATCCGCGCGGTGCGCAACCGAACCTGTCGCTGATCCTCGGCGGCACCGGCGCGCGCCTCGAGGATCTGGTGGGTGCCTACGCGGGCTTGAACCGCGGCGGGCTGTCGGGCCGCGTGCGCTATATCGCGCAGGATCCGGCTTCGGACCGTCGCCTGTTGTCGCCGGGCGCGGCGTGGATCATCCGCGAGGTGCTGGAGGCGCACCCGCGCCCCGGCTACGGCAGCGGTCTGCTCGATACGGGCAACCGTCCGCGCGTGGCCTGGAAGACCGGCACCAGCTACGGCTTCCGCGACGCGTGGGCGCTCGGCAGCACACGCCGCTACACGGTCGGCGTGTGGGTGGGCAGGCCGGACGGCACGCCGCTGCCCGGCCAGTACGGTGCGGTCACCGCGTTGCCGCTGATGTTCGAAGTGATCGACAGCCTGCCGCGCGCGCAGGGCGATGCCGGTCCGGTGCCGCCGCCCGCCGGCGTGGCCGAACAGGCGATCTGCTGGCCGTTGGGAACGCTGGCGGAAGCCGAACCGCCGGCGCTGTGCCAGCGCAAGCGCGATGCCTGGACGCTGGGCGGCAACGTGCCGCCGACGTTCGCCGAGCGCGACGCACGCCTGTGGAACCCCGGCCGCGAGCGCTTCGAGGTGGATGCGCGGACCGGCTTGCGCCTGTCGGGCGCGTGCACGCAGGCGCATGACGCCCGCAGCACCGAGATCGCGCGTTGGCCGGCGTTGGCGTCGCCATGGCTGCCGGCGCGCGAGCGGGTGGCGTCGCGCCTGCCGCCGCTGTCGCCGGACTGCCAGCCCGATGGTCGCGATGCAGCTGAGGAGCTGCGCATCGATGGGCTGAACGATCTGGCCACGCTGGCCCGCGCGCCCGGCAGCGAACACGGTGTGCGCCTGCAACTGCGCGCACTCGGCACCGACACGCGCGTACAGTGGCTGCTGGACGGTCGCTGGATCGCGGGGACGCGAGGTGCCCAGTCGTTCCAGCAGGACTTCACCGAAACGGGCGATCACCAGCTCACCGCACTCGCCGACAGCGGTGCCTGGGCGCGGGTACGGTTCAACGTGTTGCGGTAGGACGAGGGAACGCGTGCACCCTCGCATGCGCGAAGCCTGCCCGCGATGCTTTTCCGTGCAACGGTCGAAAGGCATCGCGCCCGAGGGCGCTCCTACAAAGAAGCGGGGGTCGCATGCTTTGTAGGAGCGGGCCATGCCCGCGATGCTTTTCCGTGCAACGGTCGAAAGGCATCGCGCCCGAGGGCGCTCCTGCAAAGAAGCGGGGGTCGCATGCTTTGTAGGAGCGTGCCATGCCCGCGATGCTTTTCCGTGCAACGGTCGAAAGGCATCGCACCCGAGGGCGCTCCTACAAAGAAGCGGGGGCGCATGCTTTGTAGGAGCGGGCCACGCCCGCGATGCTTTTCCGTGGAATGCCGACAGGCATCGCGCCCGAGGGCGCTCCTACAAAGAAGCGGGGGTCGCATGCTTTGTAGGAGCGGGCCATGCCCGCGATGCTTTTCCGTGCAACGGTCGAAAGGCATCGCGCCCGAGGGCGCTCCTACAGGACAGGGGGCGCGAGGCGGCCTGCGTCAGCCGATCTGTTCCAGCATGTGCTCCGCGCCCGAAACCTTGTACTCGCCTGGCGCTTCCACGAACAAGTGCCTCACCACGCCGTCCTCTGCATACAGGGCGAAGCGCTTGGCGCGGATGCCCATGCCGTAGGCGCTGGCGTCCATCTCCAGGCCCAGCGCCTTGGCCAGGTCGGCATTGCCGTCGGCCAGCATCTGCAGGCCGTCCGGCACGTGCTGGGTCTTGCCCCAGGCCTGCATCACGAACGGGTCGTTGACCGACACGCAGAACACCTCAATGCCACGACTGCGGAAATCCTCGAAGTGCTGCACGTAGCTGGGCAGGTGCTTCTCCGAGCAGGTCGGGGTGAACGCGCCGGGCACCGCGAACAGCACTGCCTTGCGGCCGTCGAACAGGGTGGTGGTGTCCACCGTTTCCACGCCTTCGCGGATGCGCTTGAGGGTCACTTCAGGGATGCGCTCGCCAACCTGGATGCTCATGGGATTGCCTTGTGTGGATGGAAACTGAATGCAGTGTAGCGCGCAGCGGTCATGCCGCCGTGACGGGCTTGAAAGGCCGGGGCGCGCGCCTATTTTCCAGGGCATCGGCGACCGGCTACCCGGCGCCACTTCCCGAGGAGATACCGACATGAGCATCGTGCAGTACAACCCCTGGGGCAACGCCCGCGGCCTGCAGGACGAGATCAAGCAGGTCTTCGACCGCTTCCTGGGCGAAGCCGACGCCGACCAGTCCAACGTGGTGACCAGCCAGTGGGCGCCGCGCGTGGACATCCGCGAGGATGCGGACCGGTTCGTGATCCTGGCCGACATTCCGGGCGTGGATCCGCAGGACATCGAGATCCACATGGACAAGGGTATCCTGACCCTGCGCGGCGAGCGCGCGTCCGAGAAGAAAGACGAGGCAAGCCGGTATTCGCGCATGGAGCGCGTGCACGGCACCTTCTACCGTCGTTTCTCGCTGCCCGACAGCGCCAACGCGGATGGCATCACCGCCACCGGCAGGCATGGCGTGCTGCAGATCGACATCCCGAAGAAGCCGGAGACCACGCCGCGCCGCATCCAGGTGCAGTGACCGTCCGGCCTGCCGGAACACGGCAGGGCCGCGGGCGTAGCGATAGAATCGGCCCGTGGCGCCTGCGTCGCGGGCCGTTCTTTTTTCCGATGCCGTGCGTGCGCGCGGCATCCGTCTGCGGAGATTCCATGCAGTTCAAGGACTATTACGCGGTGCTGGGCGTGGAGCCCAGCGCCGGCGATGCGGAGATCAAGACGGCGTACCGCCGGCTGGCCCGCAAGTACCACCCGGACGTCAGCAAGGAGCCGGGTGCGGAAGATCAGTTCAAGGCCGTCAACGAGGCCTACGAAGCGTTGCGCGATCCGCAGAAGCGCGCCGCCTACGACCAGTTGCGCGCGCGCGGCTACCGGCCGGGCGAGGAATTCCGTCCGCCGCCGGACTTCGGTCGCGGCGGCCCAGGCGCGCAGGATTTCGACTACGAGGAGATCTTCGGTGGCGCGGGCGGCGGCAGTGGCGGCTTCAGCGACTTCTTCGAAGGCCTGTTCGGACGCCGCGCACGCGCGGAGCAGGGCGCGCCGCGGGGACCGCAGCCGTCGCGCGACTCGCGCGCCAAGCTGGCCGTACCGCTGCAGGCCGTGCACGACGGCGGCAGCGTGCGGGTGAACGTCAACGGCCGGCAGTTGGACGTCAAGGTGCCGACCGGGGTGAAGCCGGGGCAGGTGATCCGGTTGACGGGGCAGGGCAGCCAGGGCGGCAACCTGTTGCTGGAAGTGGAGTACGCGCCGCACCCGCAGTTCGAGGTCGATGGCCGCAACATCATCCATGTGCTGTCGGTGACGCCCTGGCAGGCCGCGCTCGGGGCGACGCTGGCGGTGCCGACGCTGGGCGGCGAGGTCGAGCTGAAGATCCCGCCGGATTCGGATTCCGGCCGCAAACTGCGCCTGCGTGGACGCGGTCTGCCGGGGACGCCGCCCGGCGACCAGATCGTCGAGCTGGAGGTTACCGCGCCGCGAGCGGAGACCGAGGAACAGCGTGCGGCCTATGCCGGGCTGGCCAAGGTGTTCGGCCAGGCCTGAGCCAATACATGACTCCGTTGTAGGAGCGGGCCATGCCCGCGATGCTCTTGAATGGAGCGCATGAAAGGCATCGCGGGCATGGCCCGCTCCTACAGGTCGCGACGGTTGCGGCGAGCATGGCGAAAATTTCGCCATCGATCTTGACAGGCCCGTCGCGCAAGGTCGCCACGCGGTTATCCACAGTTTCGTGCACGCGTCATCCACACCTGCTGTGGAAAACCCCGCCCCCGGCGATGGGCGTTCCCGGCCCTGAAAGCACCACGCCACCCGGAGGTGGCGTGGTGGACGATGCGGCAGGTTGGTGTCGCGCTTACTTGACCGGCTTGCCCGCCGGTGCGCTGGACGGTGCGGTCAGGCCACGCTTCTCCAGCAGCGGCTCGATCTTGGGATCGTGGCCGGCGAAGTCGCGGAACAGCTTCATCGCGTCCTGGCTGCCGCCCTGCGACAGCAGCGTCTTGCGGAAGTGGTCGCCGTTCGCGCGGGTCAGGCCGCCGTTGTTCTTGAACCATTCCACGCTGTTGGCGTCCAGCACTTCCGACCAGATGTAGGCGTAGTAGCCGGCCGAATAGCCGCCCATGATGTGGCTGAAGTACGGCGTCTTGTAGCGCGGCGGCACCGGCGCGTAGTCGATGCCGTCGGCGGCTAGCGCGGCGGCCTCGAACTTCATCACGCCGTCGGCGGCGGGCACCTGGTCGTCGGTGATCTGGTGCCAGCGCTGGTCGAGCATCGCGGCGCCCAGGTACTCGGTCGTCGCGAAGCCCTGGTTGAACTTAGACGCGGCGATCACCTTGTCCAGCAGCGCCTGCGGCATCGCTTCGCCGGTCTTGTGGTGCTTGGCGTAGTTGGCCAGGATCGACGGCCAGTCGGCCCACATCTCGTTGACCTGCGACGGGTACTCGACGAAGTCGCGCGGCACGCTGGTGCCGCTGAAATACGGGTACTTCACGTCGGAGAACATGCCGTGCAGCGCATGGCCGAACTCGTGGAACGTGGTGGTCACTTCGTCCCACGTCATCAGCGTCGGTTCGCCGGCCGGCGGCTTCGGCACGTTGAGGTGGTTGGCGACGACCGGCTTGTCGCCGCTCAGGCCCGACTGCGACACGTACGAGTTCATCCACGCGCCACCGCGCTTGGAGTCGCGCGCGTACGGGTCGAAGATGAAGATCGCCAGCTGCGACCCGTCGGCGTTGAACACGTCGTAGGTCCAGGTGTCGGCGTGGTACTTCGGCAGGTCGGTGCGTTCCTTGAACGTCAGGCCGTACAGCTGGGTGGCGGCGAAGAACACGCCGTTCTCCAGCACGTTCTTCATCTCGAAATACGGCTTGAGCTGCGATTCGTCGAAGTTGTACTTCGCCGCGCGGACCTTCTCGGTGTAGAACGCCCAGTCCCACGGCTCGAGCTGGAACGTCGGCTGGCCCTTGGCCTTCTGCTCCTGGTCGATCATCGCCTGCAGGTCGGTGGCCTCGCGCTTGGCGTTGGCCACCGCGGCCGGCGCCAGCTTGCCGAGCATCGCGTTGACGGCTTCCGGCGTACGCGCGGTCTGGTCTTCCAGGCCGTAGGCGGCGTGGTTCGGGTAACCCAGCAGCTTCGCGCGGTCGGCGCGCAGCTTCATGATGCGCGAGACCAGCGCGGTGGTGTCGAACTCGCCGCCGCGGCTGCCGCGCGTGACGGACGCCTCATGCAGGCGCTGGCGCAGCGCGCGGTTGGTCAGCTGCGACTCCGGCGGCTGGCCGGTGGTGTTGAGCAGCGTCAGCACGTACTTGCCTTCATGGCCGCGCTTCTTGGCGACCTCGGCGGCCGTCGCGATCTGGCCCGGGGTGAGGCCGTCGAGCTGCTTGACGTCGTCGACCACGACGGCCGATGCGTTGACTTCCTTCAGCACGAAGTCGCTGAACTGGGTGCCCAGCGAAGCCAGTTCGGCGTTCATCGTCTTCAGCGTGGCCTTGTCGGCATCGTTGAGGTTGGCGCCGGAGCGGACGAAGCTGGTGTGGTAGCGCTCGATCAGCCTCACGCCCTGCGCGTCCAGGCCCAGCGTCGTGCGCTTGTCGAACAGCGCCTTGATGCGGGCGAACAGCTTCGGGTTCAGGCTGATGGCGTCGCCGTGCGCGGCGAACTTGGCGGAGTAGTCGGCGCGCAGCTTGTTGCGCGCGTCGTTGGTGTCGGTGCCGACCAGGTTGAAGAACACGGTGGTCGCACGGTCCAGCACCTGGCCGGATTTCTCCAGCGCGATGATGGTGTTGTCGAAGGTCGGTGCGGCCGTGTTGTTGGCGATCGCATCGATCTCCTTCAGCTGCTCGGCCATGCCGGCGTCGAAGGCGGGGGCGAAATCGCTGTCCTTGATCTTGTCGAACTGCGGGTAGTGCAGCGGCAGCGGGCTTTCGGTGAAGAAGGGATTGGCGGCCTGGGCCGTCTGGGTGGCCGGCGTGGCGGCCTGGCTGTAGGCGGGCATGGCGAGTCCGAGGGTCGCGGCAAGCGCGATGGCGAGGCGGGTGGTCATGGAGCGCTACGTCCTTACAAAGGTGGATCCCCAAGGGTAACCCAGGGGAGAAAGCGGGGACCCATGACGAAAGGCATGGGCGAGGGGCCGGGAGGCGCCCCAAGCTGCGGCAGAATGGCGCTTTCGCCCTCGTCGGAGAGTCCTGTGAAGCCTGTCCTTGCCTTCTGCTGCGCGTTGTTGCTGGCACCCTCGGCGCTGGCCGCCGAGACCCTGAAGTACGTCGCCCTGGTGGACGGCGGCAAGCAGGCGGGCGAACAGACGGTCACCGTGGGCGACGACGGCACCACGCGCGTGGACTTCATCTTCAAGGACAACGGCCGTGGTCCCGAGCTGAAGGAGGAGTTCCGCCTGCGCGCGGACGGCACCTACGAGCGTTACCACGTCACGGGTGCTTCGACGTTCGGCGCGCCGGTGGACGAAAGCTTCACCCGCGAGGGCGATACCGGCCGCTGGAAGAGCACCTCGGACAGTGGCACGCATGCGTTCACCGGCACGGCGCTCTACACCCCGCTGGGCGGCACGCCGGCGTCGATGTCGGTGGCGCTGGCGGCACTGGCCAAACAGCCCGACGGCAAGCTGCCGCTGGTCCCGAGCGGCACGCTGACGCAGCGCACGGTCGCGTCGATGGACATCACCAGCGGCAAGAAGATGCAGACCGTCGACCTGCTTGCACTGACCGGCATCGGCTTCACGCCCAGCTTCGTCTGGGTGACGCGCGGCGCCGAGCCGCGCCTGTTCGCCTACATCTATCCGGGCTTCCTGCAGCTGATCGAAGACGGTTGGCAGGGCAGCGCCAACGCCCTGGAGGCGCGGCAGAAGACCGCCGAGCGCGAAGCGCTGGTCGCGTTGCAGCAGCGCCTGGCGCATCCGCTGCCGGGCACCACGCTGATCCGCAACGCGCGCGTGTTCGACAGCGAGAAGGCCGTGCTCGGCCCGGCGCAGGATGTCGTGGTGCGCGACGGCAGGATCCTGTCGCTCTCGCCGGTCGGCCAGTCGCGGGTGGCCGCCGACAACGTGGTCGATGCCGGCAACCGTGTGCTGCTGCCGGGCCTGTACGACATGCACGTGCATGCCGGCAGTTGGGAGGGCGGCCTGCACTTGGCCGCGGGCGTGACCAGCGCGCGCGACATGGGCAACGACAACGCCACGCTGCAGCAGCTGATGGCGGAAGAGAAGGACGGCACGTTGATGCATCCGCGGGTGATCCCCGCCGGCTACATCGAAGGCCAGAGCCCGCATTCGTCGCAGGGCGGGTTCGTGGTGAAGGACCTGGCCGGCGCGAAGCAGGCGATCGACTGGTACGTCGAGCACGGCTATCCGCAGATCAAGATCTACAACTCCTTCCCGAAGGAGATCCTGCGCGACACCACCGCCTACGCCCACCAGCGCGGCATCCGCGTCAGCGGCCACGTGCCGGCGTTCCTGCGCGCGCAGGACGTGGTGGAGCAGGGCTACGACGAGATCCAGCACATCAACCAGGTGATGCTGAACTTCTTCGTCACCCCGGAGACCGATACGCGTACGCTCGCGCGCTTCTATCTGGTGGCGGACAAGACCGACGCACTGGATCTCGACAGCAAGCCGGTGCAGGACTTCATCGCGCTGCTGGCGGAGAAGCAGATCGTCATCGATCCGACGCTGGCGACCTTCGAGTTCATCCACCAGCGCGAGGGCCAGCTGTCGCTGATCGTCGCCGATGTCGCCGACCACCTGCCGCCGGACGTGCAGCGAGGTCGCCGTGCGGCGGAAATGGATGTTCCCGACGACGCCACCGGCGCGCGCTACAAGCGCAGCTTCGACAAGCTGGTGGAGTTCACCGGTCGCATGTACCGTGCCGGCGTGCCGCTGGTGGCAGGCACCGATGAACTGCCGGGCTTCACGCTGCAACGGGAGCTGGAACTGTACGTGCAGGCAGGCCTGACGTCGTCGCAGGCCCTGCAGGTCGCGACCTGGAACGGCGCCAAGTACACCCGCACGCTGGACGACGCCGGGTCCATCGTGCCGGGCAAGCGCGCGGACCTGGTGCTGGTGGACGGTGATCCGACCGCCGACATCGCCGATATCCGCAAGCTCGCACTGGTGATCAAGGGTGGTCGCGCCTACTACCCGGCCGAGATCCATGAAGCGCTGGGCATCACGCCGTTCGCACCGGCCATCAAAGTGCAGCCGGCGCGGTGAGGAAGTTCCTGTAGGAGCGACGTCAGTCGCGACCGCAGATTCGGAGTGCGCCAGTCGTGCGGTCGCGACTGACGTCGATCCTACACAAGGGCGCGCTTACACCAGGATCTCGTAGCGCCGCCAGATCCACGACAGTTCGTACAGCAGCGCGGCCACGGCGAAGCCGCCGTGGTAGCGCGGGTTGCGCGTGACGACGGAGGCCAGGCTCGCGAGCACGAACGCCGCGTTGCGGACCCAGTATTCCGGCCCGAGCTGCTGCACGTAGGCGCTGCCCTTGATCAGCGTGTCGCCGGCGTCGACCACGAACATCACCGCCAGCAGGCCGAAGAACCAGCGTCGCCGCCCGTAGTAGTAGTCGCGGTAGCCGACGCCGTCGGCCAGCGACTCGGGGAACACCAGCGCGCACAGCAGGTACAGCAGCAACGCGTACAGCGTGACGAACAGGTAGAGCGTGAAGTTCCAGTGCGCCTGGTGCGACAGGCTGAACTGCCACCACCAGAAGTGCAGCACATAGACGAACAGGAAGCCGGCCCACAGCAGGTGCACACCGTAGAGGCGGTGCGCCTGCGGACGTTCGACGATGCGCGCGACATGGCGCAGCAGGTGGGTCAGGCCCAGGCCGACGATCATGCCCAGCAGGATGCGGACATGGATGTACAGGTTGGCATGGCTGGCGGGGTCGGCGTCGTGCATGGCGGGTTCCCTGGGCCGGTATCGGCACGGTAGCCGAGTCCGGGCGCGTTTCCCATGGTTGCGGCCGCTTGCCCGGCGGACGCGCCAGGTGTCTGATAGCGCCTTTCCCGGAGCCTCACGATGACCACTGCCTACGACTTCTCCGCCCAGGACCTCGACGGTCGCGAGCGATCGCTGTCCGAATACCAGGGCAAGGCCCTGCTGATCGTCAACGTCGCGTCCAAGTGCGGCTTCACGCCGCAGTACACCGGGCTGGAAGCGCTGTGGCGCGAGTTCGGTCCGCAGGGCCTGGTGGTGCTGGGCTTCCCCTGCGATCAGTTCGGTCACCAGGAGCCGGGCGACGAGGCCGAGATCCGCACCTTCTGCTCACTGAACTACGACGTGACCTTCCCGATGTTCGCCAAGATCGACGTCAACGGCAACGATGCGCATCCGCTGTGGAAGTGGCTGAAGCAGGAGAAGAGCGGGTTGCTCGGCATCGGCGCGATCAAGTGGAACTTCAGCAAGTTCCTCATCGGTCGCGACGGCAAGGTGATCAAGCGCTACGCGCCGACCGACACGCCCGAGTCGCTGGCTGGCGACATCCGCGCCGCGCTGGGTTGAGCGCGGCATGAGCGACGGGGATGGTCCGCTGTTCCATATCGAATTCGGCACGGGGGCCTATGGGTTGCGTGCGTGGGTGACCGGCACCAACGGCACGTTGGAGACGACGCTGGCGTACTGGCGCACCGTCGCCGAAGAAGTGCGCCGGCTGTCGCCCTCCGGCCTGCTGGTGGTGGACGACATGGAGGGCCTGCCACCGCCGCCGGAGCAGTTGCTGCAGTTCGTGCAGGCGATGCGCGGGCAGGGCATGGAGGCGGTACGCATCGCCTATGTCGAACGCCATGCCGAGCAGATTCCGCAGGTCGAATTCGCCGGCCTGCTGGCGAACGAGCACGGCTTCGATGCGCGCATCTTCGCGACGGAGCCCGAAGCCGTGCGGTGGCTGCGCTACGGCGAGCGCTGAGCGTCCAGGCGTGCCGGACCCGCCGCCGCGAGCATGCGCTCGGCCAACGGCGACCAGACCTTCCAGGCGTGGCCGCCTTCTGCCACGACCACGTGGTCCTGCGGTAGCAATCCTGCCAACGGCGGCATCGCGCCCGACAGCCGGTCGCTGGCGCCGTAGCCCAGCCAGACCGTGCGCGTCCGTGCCGGATCCTCGCGCCAGCCCTGCAGGTGGCGCCAGAGTTCACGCTGGTAGTTGCCGGCATCCACTTCGGCGGGCACCGGGCCCGCATCCCATTGCGCCAGCCCGCGTGTCCGGATGTCTTCCAGCAACGCGCGGTCGCCCAGGTAGGGCGCCAGCAACACCAAGCCGTCGGCATCGCCGGGATACGCGCGGTCGTACATCAGCGTGCCCATGCCGCCCATGGAGGCACCCACCAGCCAGACCTCGCGATAGCCGCGGGCACGCGCCGGCACGATCACTTCGTCGTGCAGCCGTTGCGGCGCGCGTCCCTGCATGTAGTAACCGAAGCCGAGTCCGGTGAGCACGACGTCCGCGTCGGGCCAGGCCGACTGGATGGCGTCGGCGATGCCGCTTGCGCGCAATGCCTGGACGTCGTCGCCACGACCTGGCAGCACCGCGACCAGCCGTGCGGGCGCTTCGGCCGCTGGTACGAGCGCCTGCGGTATGGGGGCCTGGGGATTGACCGCGGGCAGGCAGCCCGCGAGGACAAGGGAAAGCGCCACCAGAACTCCGGACCACCGCCAGCCTGCCTTCATCGCATCCTCTCCCTGCGTCGAGGCGGCGAGCCTAGCACCGTCGCCGCCAGGGATGCGTGGACGCGCGTCAGGGGTTGCGCGGTGGCGCACGGCCCTGCAGCGCTTCTTCCGGCAGCAGGGCGATCAGTTCCCTGGCGAAGGATTCCAGCACCGCTTCCGAATAGCCGCGATGCGTACGCACGATGCGGCCGTCCTGGCCGATGATGACCATGTTGGGCAGCGCGGTGACGCCGTAGCGATCGGTGACCACGCCCCGGACGTCGTGGACGAAGGTGAGGTCCAGGTCCCGGTTGGCGCGCAGCACGCCCATGTAGTCCTCGCGCGACTCCTTCATGTTGATCGCGATGACTTCCAGATGCTCGCGGCCGACCAGCTTCTGCACATGGCCGAGCATCGGCAGTTCGCGCCGGCAGGGGCCGCACCATGAGGCCCAGAACGTCACCACGACGACCTTGCCCTTGAGGGCATAGAGGTCGACCGGGTTGCCCTTGCGGTCCTTCATGGCGATGGGCGGAGGCACGTCGCCGATGCCGGGCTGTTCGACGGCCTCGCCCGCGTACGCGCAAGGCGCCAGGGCCAGCAGTGCGGCCAGCAACAGATTCCGGATCACGGTGTGTCCTCCCCAGGACGTCGTGGGCGCAGCGTAGCACCCGTTGAGTCCGCAAGGAGCGAGCGCCGGCTATTTCTCGACGAAGGCGCGCTCGAACACGTACTGGCCGGCCGTGCCGATGCGCGGTGCGGCGGTGAAGCCGCGACCGTCGAGCAGGGTGCGGAAGTCGGCCAGCATCTGCGGGCTGCCGCAGATCATCGCGCGGTCGTGCTCGGCATCCAGTGGCGCGAGGCCCAGGCTGTCCATCATCGCGCCGCTGGCCATCAGGTCGGTCAGGCGGCCCTGGTGGACGAACTCCTCGCGGCTGACGGCCGGGTAGTAGAGCAGCTTTTCGCGGATGGTCTCGCCGAGGAACTCGTGCTGCGGCAGTTCCTTCTCGAAATAGTCGCGGTAGGCCAGGTCGTCGGCATGGCGCACGCCGTGGGTCAGGATGACCTTGTCGAAGCGCTCGTAGGTCGCCGGGTCCTTGATGATCGACAGCCACGGCGCCAGGCCGGTGCCGGTCCCCAGCAGGTACAGGTTGCGGCCGGGGTGCAGGTCGCTGATCAGCAGCGTGCCGGTCGGCTTGCGCCCGATCAGCACGGTGTCGCCGGGCCTGATGTGCTGCAGGCGCGAGGTCAGTGGACCGTTCTGCACCTTGATGCTGAAGAACTCGAGCTGCTCTTCCCAGTTGGCGCTGGCGATCGAATAGGCACGCAGCAGCGGCTTGCCATCGACCTCGAGTCCGATCATGACGAACTGGCCGTTCTCGAAACGGAAACCGTCGTCGCGCGTGGTAGTGAAGCTGAAGTAGGCGTCCGTCCAGTGACGGACGTCGAGCACCGTCTCGGTGCCGAACGCAGAGGACATGGGGGAGTCTGGGCTATCGAATCAACGCGCCATTGTAGCCGACCGGCGCCGGCCGGCCCTTGATCGTGCTCAATCGATGCGTGCCTGATCGGGCGCCACGCCACCGCGCCGGTGGAAGCACAGCTGTTCCACCGCGCGACGCAGCGGACGCGACGTCAGCAACAGATCGACCGGCAGGTCGAACTGGCCATGGTCGAACGCCCACCGCAGCAGGCGCTTGAAAGCGAACCCCGGTACCGCCGGCGGCGACGCCGCTGTCGACGCTGCACCGTGCGCGAGCCGGTGCACGAGCATCCGTCCCATCGCCGCACCGTGGCGCAGGCCGGCATGGATGCCGCCGGCGGTCAATGGCGACACCATGCCCGCGGCGTCGCCCACCAGTACCACGTCCTCGCGCTGCATCGGATGCACCGGACCACCGCAGGGAATCAGGCCGGCACGGATGCTGTCCGGCGCACGTGTGGCCTGCAGTCCGGTCAACGACGCGACATGCCGGAGGAAGCCCGCCATGTCGGGCACGGCGTCCTTGCCCGGTCGATATCGCCGCGCGAGTCCGGCCTGCACGCCGGTCGGCGTCTGCGCCACCCAGCCCAGGTAGCCGGGCGCGAAACGCTTGCTGATGAAGCAGTGCAGGGCGTCCGCTTCGCGCAGTGCCATGCCGTCGAACTCGTACTCCACGCCGGACAGGAACTGCGTCACGCGGCCGAGCCCGAGCCGTTGCGCGACTCGAGAGCGCGCACCGTCGGCGCCGATCAGGAGGCGCGCATGACCCACGCCTTCCACACGCCACCCTGTCGGTACGCGCGTGGCATCGCGGAACGGCTGTCCACGGCGCAGTTCGACGCCGCATGCCTCCGCGTGTTCGCCGAGCCAGCGCATCAACGCGGGCGTGTCGGTGGTGTAGAAGCGGTAGCCGTCGGCACCCAGTCGCACGCTGCGCAGGTTCGGCGCGTACAGGCGGACATGCGGAACGGCTCGCAGCAGAGAAGTCGGCAATCCGGCCAGCAGCGGGGCATCGCAGGCCTCCTGCACCAGGATGCCGGTGGTGTGCACGCGCTCGCCGAGATCCTGCTTGCGGTCGATCACGCAGACGCGCAGGCCTTGGACGGCGAGATCGCGTGCGCAGGCGAGGCCGGCGAAACCGGCGCCCACCACGATCGCGTCATAACGGGGGTCCTGCATCGTCGGGCATGCGCTCCATCCGGGAATGGCGCGCAGCGTGGCGGCGGTGCAGGGAGCCGCGATGAAGTGGCGATGAAGTCAGCGGCGATCGACGTCCGGAAACGAAGAAGGCGCCGATGGGCGCCTTCTTCATGTTGCGTCAGCCGTGGCCGCCACCGCGGGGGCCACGCTGTCCACCGCCGCCCGGGCGACCACCCGGGCCACGACCGCCGGCAGGGCGTCCACCGGGGCGCGGACCGCCCGCGTGCTGCGGACGATTGCCGCCGCCACCGGGACGTCCCTGCGGACGCGGACCGCGCGGCTGCTGGCCGTAAGGGTTGAAGCCGGGATTGGCGTGGTCGGACGGGAAGCTCGGCGCGCTGGCGGGATGTCCATACGGACGCGCCGCACGCTGCGGCTTGCCAGCACCTTGGCCGCCACGCGGCCCGCGCTCGGCGCCGAAGCCGGGACCGCGCTCGTTGCCGAACCGGTCGCCGCCGAACCCGCCCTGGCCGCCGCCCGGACCACGCTTGCCTGCACCGCCGCCACCGGGCTTGCCACCGGCACCGGGACGTCCGCCCGGCTTGCCGCCGTAGGGCTTCTTCGGGCCGCCGGGACCGGCGTTGCGATGGCCGGCCGGACCGGTGTCCACGCCATCCGGCACGTACCAGCTGCGGAACGCGGCCGGATTGCCATCGGGCAACGGCTTCGGACCCTTGGGCGTGCGTTGCTTGAACGGACGCTGCGACTGCTTCGCCGCCTGCTCGCCGCTGACGGTCAGGCCGCCATGCGGCTTCTTGCCGCGACCACCACGGCCGCGGTCTTCGCGCACATGGTCGAAGCGACGCAGTTCGCGGCCTTCGTCGGCGCTGTTGTGGCCGTTGACGTAGGCGCTGCCGCTGCGGCCGCCGCCCACGTGCACGGTCGACTTGGCGGCCTTGCGCTGGCCGATCACCGGCTGCAGCGTCAGCGCGGCAGGCGTGCCGACGTCCAGGCCCAGATCCTTGCGCAGCGCTTCGACCTGCGCATCCGGCAGTTCCTGTGTCTGGCCGCGCAGCAGCGGCTGCGGCAGGCTGACCTTGCCGTAGCGCACGCGCTTCAGGCGGCTGACCTGGCAGCCCTGCGATTCCCACAGGCGGCGCACTTCGCGGTTGCGGCCTTCCTTGACCACCACGCGGAACCAGTCGTGCGAGTCGGTGCCGCCGATGCGTTCGATTTCGTCGAACTTGGCCGGGCCGTCGTCCAGCGCCACGCCGCGGCGCAGGCGGTCGACGACGTTGTCCGGCACGCTTTCCTGGCCTTCCGGCGCACGCACGCGCACGACGTACTCGCGCTCGACTTCGTACGAGGGATGCATCATCGCGTTGGCAAGCTCGCCGTCGGTGGTCAGCACCAGCAGGCCGGTGGTGTTGATGTCCAGGCGGCCGATGGCGATCCAGCGCGCACCCTTCAGGGCAGGCAGCGCTTCGAAGATCGTCGGGCGGCCTTCGGGGTCTTCTCGGGTGGTGACTTCGCCTTCCGGCTTGTTGTAGATCAGCACGCGCGAGGGTTCGGTCAGCGCGCTGGCGACGAAGGTCTTGCCGTCCAGCTCGACGCGGTCGCCGCCCTTGACGGACATGCCGGTCTGCGCGACGTCACCGTTGACCTTGACCAGGCCGTCGGCGATGCGCTGTTCCAGCGCGCGGCGCGAGCCCAGGCCGGCCTGCGCCAGCACCTTGTGCAGGCGCTCTTCCAGGCGGTTCGTCTCAGGCGCCTCGGCGCTTTCGCCGCGCTTCAGCGACAGCTTGCCCAGGGAGGTTTTCTTCGGGGGGGTGTTGCTCATTGTTTCTGCTCCGACGGTGCCCGGTCTTCCTCGTCGGAAGCAGCGGCGTCGTCATCTTCGGGTTGAGGTTCTTCGTCGTCGCCGGCGTCGTCGCCAGCGTCATCCGAAGGGGTGTCGTCGCCGGCATCGTCCGATGCCGGGGTGTCCTGCTGTTCGTCGTCCGTGTCGTCGCCGTCACCTGCGGCATCCGTGCTTTCGTCCTGCGTGCCTTCATCCTGGGCATCGCCGCTGGCGATGCTGACCGGCAGCGGGGCGCCGTCCAGCGGCAGCTGCGGTTCCAGTTCGCCGATGTCCTTGAGTTCGGACAGCGGCGGCAGTTCGTCCAGGCGCTTCAGGCCGAAATAGTCGAGGAAGCCTTTGGTGGTGCCGAACAACGCCGGTTTGCCCGGCACGTCGCGATGGCCGACCACACGGATCCATTCGCGCTCTTCCAGCGCCTGGATGATGTTGCTGCTGACCGCCACGCCGCGGACCTGTTCGATCTCGCCGCGGGTGATCGGCTGGCGGTAGGCAATCAGGGCCAGCGTTTCCAGCGTGGCGCGGGTGTACTTGGTCTTGCGCTCGGTCCACAGGCGGGCGACCCAGGCATGCACGTCGGCCTTGACCTGGTAGCGGTAGCCGGACGCGACTTCGACCAGTTCCACGCCACGGTCGGCGCAGGCATCGGTCAACTGTTGGATGGCGGCCTCGACACTGCCTTCCGGCGCTGGTTCCTCTTCCGGGAACAGGCCGTGCAGCTGCGCCAGCGTCAGCGGCTGGGTGGCGGCCATGAGGGCGGCCTCCACGATGCGGTTGATGAGCGATTGATCCATGCGGTCCTGTCGTTCGGAAGTGCGGCGGGCGTCAGGCCCGTCCGCGTCACGGGCTGTCGTTGGCGGCGTCGCTGTCGTCGAACTCGCTGGAGAACTGCAGCGGCTCGTTGGTGTTGTTCAGCGCCAGCGACTTGATGTAGATCGGGGCGAGCGGGGCTTCCTGCACGATGTCGAGCAGCTGCTCCTTGGCCAGCTCCAGCATGGCCAGGAAAGTCACCAGCACGCCCAGCTTGCCTTCCTCGGGGGTGAACATGCTCTCGAAGCGGTGGAACCTGCCGTCCTCCAGCCGCGTCAGCACGTCGCCCATGCGCTGCCGCACGCTCAGGGCCTCGCGCTTGATGGCGTGGCCGGTGAACAGCTCGGCGCGCTTGAGTACGTCGTGCAGCGCCAGCAGCATTTCCTTCAGCTCGACCGGCGGCGGCAGCTTGACCGAGGCGCGGTCCGGTACGTCGGCACTGACCGGGGTAGTGTCGCGGTCCTGGCGGGGCAGGGCGTCCAGGTCCTCGGCGGCCTGCTTGAAGCGCTCGTATTCCTGCAGGCGGCGTACCAGTTCGGCGCGCGGGTCGCCTTCCTCGCCTTCCTCGCTGACCGGTCGCGGCAACAGCATGCGCGACTTGATCTCGGCCAAGATGGCGGCCATCAGCAGGTACTCGGCGGCCAGCTCGAACCGCAACTCCTGCATCACGTTGATGTAGTCCACGTACTGCCGGGTGATCTCGGCGACGGGGATGTCCAGGATGTCGAGGTTCTGCCGCCGGATCAGGTACAGCAGCAGGTCCAGCGGGCCTTCGAACGCGTCGAGGATGACCTCCAGCGCGTCCGGTGGGATGTACAGGTCCTGCGGGATCTGCAGGACCGGCTGGCCATGCACCACCGCCAGCGGCATTTCCTGCTGCTGCGGGTGCGTGGTCGGAGTTTGTGGGTTCGCGTCGGACGCGAGTTCTGGGCTCATCAAGGAACAGCCATCGTGCGGGTCACCCCGCGGACCTGCGTGCGGCAGGACGGCGTGGCACCGGCAATGCACCAACCAACATCATCATGCGTCGCAGGGCGAACGCTTCCCTTACAGCAACCAGCAAAGCACACCGCAAGGATGCGGGGGGCGGACAGCGAGAGGTCGTCGGGCGCGGGCGGAGGGGGGCAGCGAATCGAACGTCCCGGTGGTCCCTCGACGGGGCAGGGAGGCCGGCGTGGCCGGGTCTTCCCATGGACGGGCCGCTGCTTCCGGCCGTGCAATAGGAGACAGGGTAAGCCTTGGCCCTGACCGTGTCCAGCACCCGCCAGGACGGGCGCACGTACAATTCAGTCTTCGCCTTGGGAGTGAACACCATGTGGTATGCCATTGAAGGCCATGACGGCCCCGACGTCCTGGACCAGCGCCTGGCGGCTCGACCGCAGCATCTGGCGCGGTTGACCGCGCTGCGTGACGAGGGACGCCTGCTGCTGGCCGGTCCCTGCCCGGCGATCGACGCCGAGGATCCCGGTCCGGCCGGCTTCAGCGGCAGCATCGTGATCGCCGAGTTCGACTCGCTGGAGGACGCACGTGCCTGGGCGGACGCCGATCCGTACATCGCGGCCGGCGTCTATGTCCGTGTCGATGTCCGTCCGTTCCGCAAGGTCCTGCCGTGAGCCGTATCGAGCGGATCCGCATCGCGCTGGAGACCGCCTTGCAGCCCCAGTCGCTGGAAGTGCTGGACGACAGTCACAAGCATGCCGGGCACGAGGGTGCCCGCGACGGACGGGGGCATTTCACCGTCCGGGTCGTCAGCCAGGCCTTTGCCGGCAAGCTGCCGCTGGCCCGTCACCGCACCGTCTACGCCGCGCTGGGGGACATGATGCAGACCGATATCCACGCGCTCGCCATCGAGGCGCGCACGCCCGACGAGGCGCCCTGACAGATTCCCGTCTTCGGCAGCGCCGCATGCGCCCGTCCATGAAAACGTTTACATTCGCCTCCTTTCGTTTCGCCGGGAGGGCGACATGTCCAGTAACCACTCGTCACCGCGGCCGCTGCTGGTCGGCCTGATCGCCACGCTGGTGGCAGCCCCTGCCGCCGCCAAGCCTCCCGTCTACGCGACGCCGGCCGAAACCGCCTTCGTCGACGCGCTGATGGCGAAGATGACGGTCGAGGAGAAGCTGGGCCAGCTGAACCAGCCGGCCGGCATCGGCGCCAACACGGGCCCGGCCGCGATGGCCGGCAGCGAGGACCAGATCCGCCGTGGCGAGATCGGCTCCTACCTCGGCACCCAGGGTGCCGTGCTGACCTGCCGCCTGCAGCGCATCGCGGTTGAGGAATCGCGGCTGAAGATCCCGCTGCTGTTCGGCTTTGACGTGATCCACGGCCATCGCACGGTGTTTCCGGTGCCGCTGGGCGAATCGGCCAGCTTCGATCCGGCCGAGGTGCAGAACGGCGCCCGCGTGGCGGCCGTCGAGGCGGCGGCGCACGGTATCCACTGGACTTACGCGCCCATGGTCGACATCGCGCGCGACCCGCGCTGGGGCCGGATCGTCGAGGGCGCAGGCGAAGACCCGTATCTCGGGTCGGTGCTGGCCGCCGCGCGCGTGCGCGGCTTCCAGGGCGACGACCTGCGCGCGTCCGACACCATCCTGGCCACCGCCAAGCACTTCGTCGCCTACGGCGCCGCCGAAGGTGGCCGCGACTACAACGTGGCCGATGTCTCCGAGCGCACGCTGCACGAGGTCTACCTGCCGCCGTTCAAAGCCGCGGTGGATGCGGGCGCGCAATCGATCATGGCCGCCTTCAACGAGGTCGCCGGCGTGCCCATGCATGCGCACCGTCCGCTGATCGAAGACCTGCTGCGCAAGCAGTGGGGCTGGGACGGCCTGCTGGTGAGCGACTACACCGGCGTGATGGAACTGATGCCGCACGGCGTGGCCGCCAACCGTACCGAGGCGGGCGTCCTGGGCCTGCGCGCCGGCGTGGACGTGGACATGGTCAGTCAGATCTACGTGAAGGATCTGCCCGCCGCGGTGAAGGCCGGACGCGTTCCCATGGCCGAACTCGATGCATCGGTGCGCCGCGTGTTGAACGCGAAGTACCGCCTGGGCCTGTTCGAGGATCCGTATCGCTATTGCACGGACGACGGCGAGCGCGAGCGCGCACTGACCCTGACACCGGAGCATCGGGCCGCTGCGCGCCGCATGGCGCATAAGTCGCTGGTGCTGCTGGAGAACGACCGCAACGTGCTGCCGCTATCCAAGTCCGTGCGCACGCTGGCGGTCATCGGTCCGCTCGCCAACCACCAGCGCGCCATGCTCGGCAACTGGGCGGTCGCCGGTCGCGAGGAAGACGCGGTGACGCCGCTGGAAGGATTGAAGGCCGCGCTGGGCGAAGGCACCAGGCTCGTCGTCGCCAAGGGCGCCGACATCGACAGCCAGGACACGTCCGGTTTCGCCGAGGCCGTCGCGGCCGCGAAGCAGGCCGATGCGGTGGTGATGTTCCTCGGCGAACATCCCGACATGAGTGCCGAGGCGCACAACCGTACCTCGCTCGACCTGCCTGGCGTGCAGGAGCAACTGGCGCTGCAGATCGCCGCGACCGGCAAGCCCGTCGTGCTGGTGCTGCTGAACGGACGTCCCTTGTCGATCAGTGCCTTGAAGGGCAAGGTGCCGGCCATCCTGGAGGCCTGGTTCCCGGGCGTCGAGGGCGGACACGCCATCACCGACGTCCTGTTCGGCGACGTCAATCCGTCGGCCAAGCTGCCGGTGACCTTCCCGTACACGGTGGGCCAGATCCCGATCTACTACGCCTACAAGAATACCGGCCGCCCGCCGAGCGATGCGGACAAGTACACCAGCAAGTACCTGGATGCGCCGTCGACGCCGCTCTATGCCTTCGGCCATGGCCTGAGCTACACCACGTTCAAGTACGACGCACCGGTGGTGGCGAAGAAGACGCTGGCGCCGTCCGCCTTGCAGCAGCAGGTCAGCGTGCGCGTCAGCAACACCGGCAAGCGGGCGGGCGAGGAAGTCGTCCAGCTGTACGTGCGCGACGACGTGGCCAGCGTGACCCGTCCGGTGAAGCAACTGCGTGGTTTCCAGCGCGTTGCACTGGCGCCCGGTGAATCGAAGACAGTCACATTCAACCTCGGCTTCGACGACCTGGCGATGTACGACGATCGCATGCAGCGTGTGGTGGAGCCCGGCACGTTCACGGTGTTCGTCGGCGGCGGCTCCGACCGCACGCGCGAGGCAGCGTTCGAGGTCAGTGCCAAGTAAGAACCGGGCGTTGCAGCAGGCGTGAATATGCTGCAACGCAAAATATATGCGGATTCTTGTCGTGCGCGCAAGTGCATGAATTTCCGATGTTTTTGGCGTCGAATAACGCAGGCTTTACACGTTTCCGTGAAAACGGTTACAGTCCGCGCCACTCAAGGCTGTCATCACCGCGGAGGGGCGGGGAATGGCGCGAACCTCGGTCACCATCAAGGATGTCGCACGTGAGGCGCGGGTTTCCGTCGCCACCGTGTCGCGTGCCTTGAATGGCCACGAGAACGTTGCCGAATCCGTCCGTCAGCAGGTGTTGGCCACCGCCGACCGCCTGCGCTACCAGCCGCATGCCGCTGCACGCAGTCTCAGCAGCCGGCGCACGCAGACCATCGGCGTGGTGCTGCCCGACCTGTACGGCGAGTTCTTTTCCGAACTGATCCGCGGCGTCGACCAGGTCGCCCGCGCGCGCCGCCAGCATCTGCTGGTGTCCAGCTATCACGGTCATCCGGAAGAGCAGGGCGAAGCCCTGCGCGCGATGCGGGGCCGCGTCGATGGATTGCTGGTGCTGTCGCCGTACACCGATCGCCCCGGTTTCCTGGTCGACAACCTGCCGTCGTCGCTGCCGGTCGTGCTGATCAATACCGATGTACAGGATGCGTCGTATCCGGCACTGACCATCGACAACTACGGCGCGGCCGTGGCGATGGTCGAGCATCTCGCCCAGTCGGGCCACCGCGGCATCGCCTTCGTCGGCGGTCCCGAGGGCAACTTCGATGCGCGCGAACGCCTGCGTGGCTACCGCGACGCGATGGCCCGCTTCGTGCCGGGCACGCCGCCGCAGGAGTTCTCCGGCGATTTCAGCGAATCCTCGGGCTATGAAGCCGGCAAGCGCATCGCGCAGTCGGCGGAGAAGCCGCAGGCGGTGTTCGCCGCCAACGACATGATGGCGCTGGGTTGCCTGTACGCCTTCAACGAAGCCGGCGTGCGCGTTCCGCAGGACGTGGCGCTGGCCGGTTTCGACGACATCCCGCTTGCG
The DNA here is from genome assembly GCF_056175725.1 of Pseudoxanthomonas sp. LjRoot206. Taxonomy (NCBI): domain Bacteria; kingdom Pseudomonadati; phylum Pseudomonadota; class Gammaproteobacteria; order Lysobacterales; family Lysobacteraceae; genus Pseudoxanthomonas; species Pseudoxanthomonas sp. LjRoot206. The sequence continues at coordinate 125,492 of NZ_JBGFFI010000005.1, read as the reverse complement.
CGCTTCGTTCACCCGACCTTGACCACGATGCGGGTCAGTATCGCGGAGCTGGGTGGCCAGGCGATGAGCCGTTTGCTGGAAGCGATCGAGTCAGATGGTGCGCGCGTCGCGCCGTCTTCGATGCTGGTGCCGGAACTGGTGGTCAGGGCATCGAGCGTGGGGGAAGGCCGACAGGCGAAGGATTGAGCATGTCCCGGTGCGGTTTTTTTTGCCTGCACCTGTAACCGATTACAAGCGGCGCAAACGCCGCTGCACGAATTCCAATCTTTGGAGGGAGAGAGCCAAATGAAACATCGCAATCGCACTACAACCCAACCCAAGCGCAAACTGCTGACCTGCGCGCTGGCCAGCGTGCTGATGATCGCGGGCGGCCAGGCACTGGCGCAGTCGTCCAATGCCACCCTGCGCGGCAAGGCGGAAGCTGGCGCGCAGGTCACCGCAGTCAATACTGCGACCGGCACCAAGCGCCAAGTAACGGCGAACGCCGATGGCAGCTACGCGCTGGTCGGATTGGCGCCCGGCACCTATAAGGTCTCCGCAGGCGGTGCCGAGCGTACCGTCACGCTGCAGGTTGCCACCGCAGTGAACCTGGATCTTTCCGGAGGCGCACCCGCTGCACCGGCCGGCGATGCCACTACGCTCGACACCGTGCGCGTATCCGCGCCGCCGCTGCAGGAGGTCAAGACCTCCGAAGTGGGTACCAATGTGTCGCTGAAGCAGATCAACACCGTTCCGCAGCTGACCCGCAACTTCCTTGAGTTCGCGGATACCGTGCCGGGCATGCAGTTCACTACCAGCGCCGAAGGCAATACCTCGATCCGCGGCGGCGCCCAGCAGGCCAGTGCAGTCAACGTCTACATCGATGGCGTCGGTCAGAAGAGCTATCTGTTCGGTGGTGTGTCCGGCCAGGAGCAAAGCGCGGGCAATCCGTTCCCGCAGCTGGCGATTGGCGAATACAAGGTCATCACGTCGAACTACAAGGCCGAGTTCGACCAGGTCGGTTCGGCCGCGATCGTCGCCTCGACCAAGTCCGGTACCAACGAATTTCACGGTGAGGTCTTCGGTCGCATCACCAATTCGGACTTCCGTTCGCTGACCGCCGGCGAATCTCAGCCGGGACGCAGCAAGCAGAAGACCCATCAGGACGAATACGGTTTCGCGTTGGGTGGGCCGATCATCCAAGACAAGATGCACTTCTTCTTCAGCTATGAAGGCAAGGGCTTCGAGATCTCGGCCAACCCGGTCGTGCCGGGCGTGCGCACCGACTACGGCGCGCTGCTGCCGGCGGACGTGCAGGCCAAGCTTGGCCCGGTCACCCGTCCTTTCAAGGAAGACCTGTACTTCGGCAAGTTGAGCTGGGATGTAGGTGAGAACGACAGGCTCGAACTGTCGGCCAAGATCCGTCGCGAGGAGGGCCGTAGCAATGTCGGCGACCTGACTACGGCTGACGCCGCCAAGAACAACGACAACACCGAGGACCGTTTCGATCTGAGCTGGGATCACTACGGCGAGAGCTTCCTCAACGAGTTCCGCTTCACCTACGAGGACGTGCTGTTCAATCCGACCGCGTATTCGATCGGCAGCCAGAGCGTTTACACGGAGGGCCAGAATCAGGATCGCGTCATTCTGTTCGACGATGCGACCAGTGGTCTGGCGATTCAGCTCAAGGGCCAGAAGGGTCCGGCGGTCCAGAACGACATCACCTTCAACACGCTGGAGTGGAATGGCGATCACGTCATCAAGGCGGGCATCAAGTACAAGGAGATCGAACTGACGCAGAGCGAAAACTCTACCGCCAATCCTGCGTTCTACTACTCGGTCAACGCCGGCCAGTTCACCGGCATGCCGTTGGGTACATCGGCGATTCCGTATCAGGTCCGCTTCAACCTGCCGTTCGCTGGCGCAACGCCGTCGGTCACGACCACCAGCAAGCAGCTGGGTCTGTACATCCAGGATGACTGGAACGTCACCGACCGCCTGCAGCTGAACATCGGCCTGCGCTGGGACTACGAGGAAACGCCGTCCTACATCGATCACGTGACGCCTGCGGAAGTGATCGCGGCGCTTACCGGCCCTGGCACGAATCCGGCCATCAGCGCGACGTACGCCGAACAGCTGGCCAAGGGCGGCGTCGACATCAACGACTACATCAGCAATGGCAACAACCGCAAGGCGGACAAGGACAACTTCGCGCCGCGTCTGGGCTTCTCCTACGACCTGAGCGGCGACGAGCGGCACGTCCTTTTCGGTGGCATCGGTCGCAGCTACGACCGCAACCTGTACGACTACATGGGTCTCGAGCAGGTCAAGTCGGCGCTGTCGGGTTATACGATCCGCTTCTCGGATACGACGGGTTGCACGCCGGCCCCAGGCAGCTGCGCCGCGTGGAATCCCGCCTATCTGACCGGTGGTGCGGAAGGTCTGTCCGGTCTGGTCGCGTCGAACGTCCGCAATGGCGAAATCGATCTGCTGAACAACGATCTGGTGACGCCGTACTCGGACCAGTTCTCGATCGGCATGCGCAACAGTGTCGGCGAGTGGAACACGTCGGCGACGCTGGCCTACATCCACAGCAAGGAAGGCCTGGTGTTCACGCTGGGCAACCGTTATCCGAACGGTGATTTCTGGCAGGGCGGGTCGCAGCCGTGGGGCCACACCCCGCCGGGCTTCGGCGCGCTGATCCTGGGCAACAATGGTATCGAGACGAAGACGGCGCAGTTGCTGCTGTCGGCGGACAAGCCGTACACCAAGGAAAGCGGCTGGGGCGTCAGCGCCGCCTATACGTACTCGCATGCGCGCGGTAACCGCGGTGGCGACGAGCACTATGCGTTCGATGCCGCCACGATCGAACAGTATCCCTTCATCGATCTGAAGGCGGTACCGGAGCATCGTCTGGTGCTGACCGGTATCTACGATCTGCCGTGGCATATCACCGCCTCAGCCAAGGTCACCCTGGCGACGCCGCCGCCAGCGAACGATATCGCGCCGGGCAGCTACTTCGGTGGCATCCCGCGTCCGGTGGCCGTCGATGCGCCGGGTACGTTCGGACACAAGCAGGTCGACCTGTCGCTCTCGAAGGACATGTTCGTCACCGAGAACGTCACCGTCCAGGTGCGCGCCGATCTGATCAACGCGTTCAACTACGACAATCTGAGTGGCTATCAGATCAACTGGGGCGGTGCGACCTACGATCCGCAGGTCAGCTACAACCCCTATGGCTCGCAGTATGCGCCGCCGCGCACGCTGTTCATGAGCGCGCGCGTGATCTGGTAACGATCGACGCTGTTGTGCAACAACCACAGGACCCGCTTCGGCGGGTCTTGTCTTGCGGGTGTTCCAGATTCCAATGAACGGAATGTCGAGTGCGTTTCGCCCGGCGTTCGCGTAAGCGAGGTGGAGTTCGATGAGCGAAGACGCAATCAAGACCATCGTCATCGTGGGTGGCGGCACGGCCGGCGGGATGACGGCCGCAGCCCTGTCCAAAGTGCTTGGCAGCACGTACACGATCCGCCTGGTTGAGTCGGAGGCCATCGGCACCGTCGGCGTGGGCGAGGGCACCATCCCGCATATCCGGTTGTTCAACAGCCTGCTGCAGATCGACGAGACCGACTTCGTTCGCAAGACCCAGGGCACGTTCAAGCTCGGCGTGCAGTTCAACAACTGGGGCAGGGTCGGCGACACGTACGTGCACGGCTTCGGCAACGGCATCGGCCAGAACCTCGGCCTGTTGCCGTTCCACCAGTTCTGGATCAAGGCCAGGCGCGCGGGCAAGGCCGACGATATCGGCAGCTACGTGTTGAGTTCATTGGCGGCCCCGCGCGGCCGGTTCATGGTCTCGGCCAACGACGTGCCACAGACCTCGCCGCTGGCGAACATCGCCTACGCCTACCACTTCGACGCAGGCCTGTATGCGCGCTATCTGCGCTCGTACTCAGAACAGCGCGGCGTCCAGCGCACCGAAGGCATCGTCGCGCGCGTGGCGCTGGATCCGGAGTCCGGACATGTCGAGGCGATCGACATGGACAATGGCGAGACGATCCGCGGCGACCTGTTCATCGATTGCTCCGGCTTCCGAGGCCTGCTGATCGAAGAGGCATTGAAGACGGGCTACGTGACGTTCAACCACTGGCTGCCGTGCGACCGTGCGTTGGCCGTGCCCTGCGAGAACGCCGGTCCGCCCACGCCTTACACGCGCGCGACCGCGCGCGAGGCCGGCTGGCAATGGCGTATCCCGCTGCAGCACCGCACCGGTAACGGTTACGTGTATTCCAGCGCCCATATCAGCGACGACGAAGCGGCCGCCACGCTACTGAAGCACCTGGACGGGCGCGCGCTGGACGAACCGCGCCCCCTGCGCTTCGTCACTGGCCGGCGCAAGCAGTTCTGGAACAGGAACGTGGTCGCTATCGGCCTGTCCAGCGGCTTCGTCGAGCCGCTGGAAGCGACCAGCATCTATTCGATCCAGTCGGGCATCATGCGTCTGCTCAGCCTGTTTCCGCGCGACGGTTTCAGCCAGACCCTGGTCGACCGGTACAACGCGCAGATGGTGTTCGACTTCGAGCGCATCCGCGATTTCCTGATTCTGCACTACCACGCCACCCAGCGCGACGACACGGCGTTCTGGCGGCAGTGCCGCGACATGCCGATCCCGCAGGAACTGGAAGAGGTCATCGCGCTGTTCCGCGACAGCGGCCGCTTCCACCGCAACGGCGAGGAGATGTTCGCCGAGATGAGCTGGGTGCAGGTGATGCTGGGGCAGGGCATCCTGCCGCGAAGCTACCACCCGTTCGTGGATCACCTGTCGGACGAGGAGCTCGATGGCTTCGTGTCCGGCGTGGGCCGGATCGTCGCCAATTGCGTCGAGGCGATGCCGACCCACCAGGCCTTCATCGATCGCTACTGCCGAGCGTCCGCGCCATGAGTCGAAGGATCGTTGCGGCGCAGCAATGCATGGTCGGTTTTGCCCCGTCTTTTCCGTGACTTGAGTGACGTGCCGCAGACGGAATAGGCGGTTTTGCCTCGTGTGTTGAAAACGGTTACATTGCCGATGTGAAGAGTCAGCCGTGGAGGGCGGACGTGACAGGTGATCGATCTTGTTGCCCGGCATCCCTTCAGGATGCCTGTTTCCGGATGCGGCCGTGGCGTATCTGCCGCAACGCGCATAACGATAGCCCGGTGACCGGGCATCCAGGTGAGGGCGGCGCAGCCGTCCTGCCCGACCAATAGAACCGAACCGTTTTTTTTGAGATGCGGTGTAATCGATTACACACCGCGTCAGTAGGTGAGCGCGGCACATCATCCTTGGAGGGGAGACCAATGAAGCACGACGGCAGGACCACGTTCCATCCCAATCGCAGGCTGTTGTCCTGCGCGCTCGCGAGCTGCCTGGCGATGGCAGCCCCGCAGGTGCTTGCGCAATCCACCTCGGCCACGCTGCGTGGTGTGGCGGCGCCGGATTCCACCGTCACGGTGACCAACGTCGACACGGGTCTTACCCGCACGACGAAAGCGTCGAACGGCAGCTACAACATCGGCGGCCTGCCGCCGGGTACGTACCGCATCCAGGTGAACGCCGGCGGGCAGACCAGCAACCGTGCGGTGACGCTGGCCGTCGGCCAGACCGCCACGCTGAACCTGCAGGACGCGCCGCCGGTGTCCGCAACGGCGGGCGATGCGACCACGCTGGATACCGTGCGCGTCACCGCGCCGATGCTGGTGGAAACCAAGACCTCGGAAGTCGCGACCTACGTGTCCAACAAGCAGATCGAGCTGCTGCCGCAGAACTCGCGCAACTTCCTGGCGTTCGCGGACATCGTACCGGGCATGGCGCTGCAAACGCCGGTGAACGGGCAGGAAACGCAGATCCGCAGTGGCGCACAAGGTGCCAATGCCATCAACGTCTATATCGACGGCGTGGGCCAGAAGAATTATGTGACGCCGGGTGGTGTCACCAGCCAGGACGACAGCGAAGGCAATCCGTTTCCGCAGTCGGCGATCGGTGAATACAAGGTCATCACGTCCAACTACAAGGCCGAGTACGACCAGATCAGCAGTGCTGCGATTACCGCAGTGACCAAGTCCGGCACCAACGACTTCTCGGGCAGCTTCTTCGTCGACCGCACGTCCGATGCCTGGACCAAGTCCACGCCGCAGGAACTGCGTGACGGCGAGAACGAAGAAAAAGTGGAACAGTACGGCGTCACCTTTGGTGGCCCGATCCTGCGCGACAAGCTGCATTTCTTCGTCTCGTACGAAGCGAAGGACATCATCCGGCCGGCCCCCGTCCTGCCGCCGACCGTCGTGCTCAACAACAACGTCGTCCTGCCGTCCGAGATCACCCAGTACTACGGCCCGGCGAGCCGGCCGTTCAATCAGGACGTCTACTTCGGCAAGCTGAGCCTGCAGGCCACCGATGCACACCTCTTCGAGCTGATCGCACGCGTCCGCAAGGAGACGGGCATCCTGGGCATCGGCGGTGTCAATGTTCCGAGTGCGGGTACGGCACTCAATAACGACGAGACGCGTGGCGACCTGCGCTGGCAGTATTCCTCGCAGCATTGGCTGGTCGACTCTCACCTGACGTTCGAGGAGGCCGCCTACAATCCGAGCCCGGTCAATCCGATCAATTCTGCCCGCTACACGATCGTCAATCCGGAAAACACCAACCAGCGTGATCTCCAGGTGCTCAATCTGGGTGGCGGTCCCAACTTCCAGGACAAGGGCCAGAAGGGCGTGGGTGTCCAGAGCGACGTGACGTTCTACGGATGGGAAAACCACACCATCAAGATGGGCTTCAAGTACAAGCAGGTGGACCTGAAGGCGTTCCAGCAGTTTCCGCCTTACCCGCGCTACTGGTATGACGTGAATGAAAGCCTCACCCAGCCGTGGCGGATCGAGTACACCGCGCCACGCACCGGCCGCGAGCCCTTCGTCAGCTCCGAGAACAAGCAGTTCGGCCTCTATATCCAGGACGATTGGCAGGTCAACGATCACTTGACGCTGAACCTGGGCGTCCGCTGGGACTACGAAGAGAATCCGGCCTACACCGACAACCGTCTCGCTCCGGGTATCGAATCGGCGCTGCGCAGCTGGGCCAACATCCAGAACACCGACTACGACATCGACGATTACATTCCGGGTGCGGGCAAGCGTGACAACTTCAAGGGTGCTATCCAGCCGCGCCTGGGATTCTCCTACGACCTGGCCGGCGACCAGCGCCACGTGATCTTCGGCGGCGCGGGACGTGCCTACGACCGCACGCTGTTCGACTACCTCGCGCGCGAGTACTACGCGGGCGCCTTCACCACCTACACCATCAACTTCCGAACCCCGCTGCATCCTTGCTCGGGCACCAACTGCATCGCGTTCAATCCCGCGCTGATGACGCCGGAGGGGCTGGAAGCCTATCGGGCAGCCAACCCGGTGGCCGGTGGCGAAATCCAGCTGGTCAACAATGATTTCAAGACGCCGTACTCCGACCAGTTCAGCCTGGGCATGCGTAATGCGGTAACGCTGTGGGGTCACGACTGGAATACGGCGGTAACGCTGCAACACATCCGCGCGCGGGATGGCTTCTATGCGCGCTTGGGTAGCCGCCGCGCCGATGGCAGCTTCCACCAGTATCAGGCGCAGGGGCAGACCTTCGGCGGCTCGCCGTTCATCGCGGTGCCCGGCTACGGCAATCTGATCCTCATGGACAACGGTTTCGCGTTCAATCAGAACTCGCTGCTGCTGTCCGCCGACAAGCCGTATACGCAGGCATCGCCGTGGGGCGTCAACATCGCCTATACCTACATGGACGCCGAAGAGAACCGACCGAATGCGTCGACGGGCGAAACCTATCTCTTCGACTATCCGTACGTGACGGATGAGTACTTCGTATCCACGGGTGTCGCCAAGCACAGGCTGGTGCTCTCCGGCATCTACTCGCCTGGTTGGGATCTGACGTTCAGCGGCAAGCTGATTCTCGAAAGTCCCAAGCCGCTCTCCGCCGTCAACCGTCTGGACTCGCCGGCAAACGGCACCTGCCGTCCCATCACCGGCGCGGCCGACTGCGGAGACCTGCGTGCCTACTACGCGCCGGTCACGCCCGACGGAAGCATCGGCTACAAGCGTTTCGACCTTGCGGTGCAGAAGCGCTGGAACCCGAGCGAGAGCCTCTCTGTCTGGGTGCGCGGCGACATGATCAATGTTTTCAATTGGGAGAACTGGAGCCAGTTCAACACCAACTGGGGGCCGGCGGGCGGTCCGCAGAACCCGACGGTGGGCTCCCGCAGCGGCATCGAAGTGTACGAACCCATGCGGACGTTCAAGCTGTCCATGGGCTTCGATTGGTAATACACACCCGCCCTCGGGCGGCGCCCCCCGGCGCCGCCTGACCGGCGGGTTTGTTTGACGCAGCTTTGTAATCGGTTACAACAGGAAAACGCTTTGAACAAGATCACCCCAGCCCCGCGCTCGTCCTGGTTCGCCGGTATCGCGCTGACTCTGTTGATCGCCGGCTGCCAGAAGGCGCCGGAAGAGAAGGCCGCGCCCGTCGCCAAGCCCGCCGCACCCGTCGTGGCCGCCAAGCCCGAGCCGCCGGCGAAGCCGGAACTGCCGCCGCTGTTCCGCGACATCGAGCGCCGCACGTTCCAGTTCTTCTGGGACACCACCAACGAAACCAACGGCATGACGCCGGACCGCTATCCGTCGCGTCCGTTCGCCAGCATCGCGTCGATCGGCTACGCGCTGACCGCGTACCCGATCGGCATCGAGAACGGCTGGGTCAGCCGTACCCAGGCGGTCGACCGCACGCTGACCACGCTGAAGTTCCTGCGCGACGTGCCTCAGGGCCCGCAGAAGGAAGGCAAGGGCGGCCACAAAGGCTTCTACTACCACTTCCTCGACATGAACACCGGTGAGCGCTTCAACACGTGGGTCGAGCTGTCGAGCGTGGACACCTCGCTGCTGCTGATGGGCGTGCTGTTCGCGCAGTCGTACTACGACCGCGACGATGCGCGCGAGAAGGAGATCCGCGAAATCGCCGACACGATCTACAAGCGCGTCGACTGGACCTTCCTGCAGAAGAACAAGCCGCTGATCTCGATGGGCTGGTTCCCGGAGAGCGGCACCATCCCGCACGACTGGAAGGGCTACAACGAAGCCATGATGGTCTACGTGCTGGCGATGGCCTCGCCGACGCACCCGGTGGGCCAGGATGCGTGGGAAGTGTGGACGCGCAGCTATAGCGAACTGTGGGGCGTGTTCCAGGGCCAGGAATACCTGACCTTCGCACCGCACTTCGGCCACCAGTACAGCCACGTCTGGATCGATTTCCGCGGCATCCAGGACGCGTACATGCGCGAACGCGGCATGGACTACTTCGAGAACAGCCGCCGCGCGACGTACGCACAGCGCGCCTACGCCATCGAGAACCCGATGAAGTGGAAGGACTACGGCGAGAACGTGTGGGGCCTCACCGCCTCGGACGGTCCCCAGCAGACGCTGCAGGAATACCGCGGCGAACAGCGCCCGTTCCGCCACTACTCCGCGCGCGGCGCCGGCTTCCGCGAGAACTTCGACGACGGCACCATCGCGCCGACCGCGGCCATCGCGTCGCTGCCGTTCGCGCCCGAGATCGTCATCCCGGCAACGGAAGAGATGCATCGCCGTTACGGCGACTACCTGTATTCGAGCTATGGCTTCCTGGATTCGTTCAATCCCAGCTTCGACTACGACATCCCGCTGAAGACCGGTCGTATCGTGCCCGGCAAGGGCTGGGTGGCCAGCGACTACATCGGCATCGACCAGGGCCCGATCCTGGCGATGATCGCGAACTACCGGAACGACTTCGTCTGGAGCGTGATGAAGAAGAACCCGTACATCCGTGATGGCCTGAAGAAGGCCGGCTTCCAGGGCGGCTGGCTGGATGCGAAGACGGAGCAGGCTGCGGCGAACGCCGCGACGGCGCCGACCGCACCGCCGGATCTCGATGCCGCCGCCGCGCGCGCGCTGGGGACGGCGGAGTCGCGCGCCAACCAGGCGGCGCAGCCCGAGGCGGTGCGTCCGCAGCAGCCAGAGTAAGCTGTCCGCATGGAACGGCGTGCGCCCGCAACGGTCTCTCCGGCACGCATCAGGGCCTTCTCCGGTGGAAGGAGGGCCCTGGTGCGCTGCTGTTCCCTTGTGTTCCTGATCGTCGTCGCGCTCGCCGTGGCGGGCTGCGCACGCACGCAGGATGACCGCACGACGGTGCGGTTCTGGGTCATGGGCTACGAAGGCGAGGTCGTCGCGAAACTGTTGCCCGAGTTCGAGCGGCAACATCCCGACATCCACGTCGACCTGCAGATCGTGCCGTGGCTGTCCGCGCACGAGAAGCTGCTGACCGCCTTCGCCGGCGAGTCGTTGCCGGACGTCAGCCCGATCGGCAACACCTGGATCCCGGAGTTCGCGGCGCTCGGCGCGCTGGAGCCGCTGGACGACGAGATCGCCGCGACGCCGGCTTTCGACCAGGCGGATTTCTTCCCCGGCGTCTGGGACACCGGGGTGATCGAGGGCCGCGCCTACGCGGTGCCGTGGTACGTCGAGACCCGCCTGCCGTTCTACCGCCGCGACATGCTCGCCAAGGCCGGCGTGAAGACCTTGCCGGCGAGCTGGGACGAATGGCGCGTCGCGATGCGCGAGGTCAAGCAGGTCGCAGGGCAGGGCAACTACTCGATCCTGCTGCCGCTCAACGAGTTCGAACCGCTGCTCAGCCTGGCGATCCAGCAGCCCGAGCCGCTGCTGCGCGACGACGGCCGCTACGGCAATTTCCGCAGCGCAGGCTTCAAGCAGTCGCTGGGCTTCTACAAGGAAATGTTCGACCAGCAATGGGCGCCGGTCGTCACCAACAACCAGATCTCCAACGTGTGGGACGAATTCGGCAAGGGCTTCTATTCGTTCTACATCTCCGGCCCCTGGAACATCGCCAAGTTCAAGGAGCGCCTGCCGGCCGCGCAGCAGAAGGACTGGATGACGATGCCGTTGCCGGGCCCGCACGGCCCCGGCGCGTCGCTGGCCAATGGCACCAGCTTCGTGGTGTTCAAGGATTCGCCGAACAAGGACGCCGCCTGGACGCTGATCGCCTGGCTGTCGTCGCCGGCGGTGCAGGTCGAATTCCATGCGCTGACCGGCGATCTGCCGCCGCGCCGCTCGCCCTGGTTGACGCCGGCACTGGCCGAGGATCCGTATGCGAAGGCCTTCCGCGAGCAACTCGAGCGCGCCGTCTCCACGCCGAAAGTGCCGGAGTGGGAGCGCATCGCCACCGAGATGCGGCTGGTCGGCGAACAGGTCGCCAATGGCCGGCTGAGCGTCGACCAGGCCGCCGAGGAACTCGACCGGCGTGCCGACCGCATCCTCGAGAAGCGCCGCTGGATGCTCGACCAGGCGACCAAGCCGGGAGCCGCGCCATGAGGTCGACGCATTCCCTCGCCGGCTGGCTGTTCGCCGCGCCCGCGCTGACCGTCATCGTGGTGTTCTTCGGCCTGCCGGTGCTGGCCGCGCTGGCGCTGAGCCTCACCGACTTCGACATCTATGCGCTGGCCGACATCGGCAACCTGCGCTTCGTCGGTCTGGACAACTACGTCGGCCTGCTGCAGAACCCGATGTTCTGGAAGTCGCTGGGCAATACGGTGTACTTCGTCGTCGTCGGCGTGCCGCTGTCGGTGGCGCTGTCGCTGGGCGCTGCACTGCTGTTGCACTCGAAGCTCGGCCGCTTCAAGGGCTTCTTCCGCACCGCGTTCTTCGCGCCGGTGGTGACCACGGTGGTCGCGGTCGCGGTGATCTGGCGCTACCTGTTCCACACCAAGTACGGCCTGGTGAACTGGGGGCTGTCGTGGGTCGGCATCGATCCGGTCGACTGGCTCGGCGATCCCACGTGGGCCATGCCGACCATCATCCTGTTCGCCGTGTGGAAGAACTTCGGCTACAACATGATCATCTTCCTCGCCGGCCTGCAGAGCATCCCGGAAGACCTGTACGAAGCCGCGCGCATCGATGGCGCCTCGCGCTGGGCGCAGTTCCGCCACGTCACCCTGCCGCAACTGGGGCCGGTGTTGCTGCTGGTCGGCATCCTGACCATGGCCGGCTACTTCCAGCTGTTTGCCGAGCCCTACGTGATGACGCAGGGCGGTCCGCTGGAGAGCACCAAGAGCGTGCTGTACCTGATGTACGAGGAAGGCTTCAAGTGGTGGAACCTCGGCAACGCGTCCGCGGTGGCCTTCCTGCTGTTCCTGCTGATGACGGTGGTGACCAGCGGCCTGCTGTGGTTCGCGCGCAAGCGGGGCGTGGAATGAACCAGCGCCTCGCCGCCATCGTCGTCAATGCGCTGCTGGTCGCGCTGGCCGTGGTCAGCCTGGGGCCGCTGCTGTGGATGCTGTCGGTGTCCTTCATGCAGACCGGCGAGGCCGGTCATTTCCCGCCGCCGCTGCTGCCGTCCGCCCCCACGCTGGACAACTACCGCGAGCTGTTCGTGCGCGCCGGCATGGGCCGCTACCTGGCCAACAGCTTCATCGTCTCGACCAGCGTCATGCTGCTGTCGCTGCTGTTCAACACCATGGCCGGCTACGCCTTCGCCAAGCTGCGTTTCAAGGGCCGCGACCGCACGTTCCGCGCCCTGCTGGCGGCGCTGGTGATCCCGGCGCAGGTGGCGATGATGCCGCTGTTCCTGCTGCTCAAGCAGATGGGGCTGGTGAACACCTACGCCGGCGCCATCGTGCCGGGCATGGCGGCGATCTTCGGCATCTTCCTGGTACGCCAGTACGCACGCTCGATCCCGGACGAACTGCTCGAGGCCGCGCGCATCGACGGCGCCAGCGAGGCGCGCATCTTCTTCCAGATCGTGCTGCCGGGGTTGAAGCCCATCCTGGTGACGCTGGCGATCTTCAGCTTCCTCGGTGCATGGAACGATTTCATGTGGCCGCTGATCGTGTTGAGCGACGATGCGCTGCAGACCCTGCCGGTCGCGCTGGCAGGCCTGTCGCGCGAACACGTGATGGACTACGAACTGATGATGGCCGGCTCGGTCGTCACCATCCTGCCGGTGCTGCTGCTGTTCCTCGTGCTGCAGCGCTACTACATCCAGGGCCTGTTGCTGGGCAGCGTGAAGGGCTGAGTCCTCGCGTTGCGCTGCGGCCCGTTGCCGGAGACGAAAACATGGTGTTGTCCTTGACCCGCCTGATGGCCGGGGTGGCGCTGCTTCCGCTTGCCGGCCTGGCATCGGCCGAACCGGTCCGCGTGCTGGATGCGTTCGATGACGCGTCCACCTGGCGCGTGGTCACCTCCAACCAGGTCAGCGGCGCGCTGCGCCCGGTCGACGGCGTCGACGGCAAGGCCATGTGCCTGGACTACGACTTCAACGGCGTGTCGGGACATGCCGGCATCCAGCGCGACCTGGTGATCGACTACCCGCAGAACTACCGCTTCGATTTCCAGCTGCGTGGCGACTCGCCGCGCAACGACCTGCAGTTCAAGGTGATCGATGCCAGCGGCGACAACGTCTGGTGGGTCAACCGGCCGAAGTACGAGTTCCCGACGGCGTGGACGCCGGTGCGCTACAAGCAGCGCCACATCGACAAGGCCTGGGGGCCCGACCCGGACCGCACGCTGCGCCGGAGCGTCAAGCTCGAATTCACCCTCTACAACAACGTCGGCGGCAAGGGCTCGGTCTGTTTCGACCAGCTGACGTTCCAGCCGTTGCCGGTCGACGACGGTGCGCCGCTGACGGGCAAGGCCAGTGCCTCCGTCGCGTTTCCGGCCGGCGCCGCGGCATTGGCCGTCGACGGCAAGGCGGATACGGCATGGTCCGCGGACCTGCACGGCGAGAAGGATCCGCAGCTGACGCTGGACCTGGGCAAGGTGCGCGAGTTCGGCGGCCTGGTGCTGCGCTGGAAACCCGGCCAGCACGCCTCGGACTATCTTGTGCAGCTGTCCGACGACGGCGTGCGCTGGCGCGATGCGCGCACGGTGGTCGACGGCAATGGCGGCAACGACTACCTCGCGCTGCCTGAGTCGGAAGCGCGTTATGTGCGCCTGACGGTCGGCGACGGTCCCGGGCGTTCGTTCGCGCTGGCCGGGCTGGAGGTGAAGCCGCTGGCCTTCGCCGCGCATCCCAACGACCTGATCAAGGCGATGGCGTCCGAGTCGCCGAAGGGCTGGTTCCCGCGCGGCTTCAGTGGCGAACAGCCGTACTGGACCATCGTCGGTCTCGACGGTGGACGCGAGCAGGGCCTGATCGGCGAGGACGGCGCCATCGAGATCGCGAAGGGCGGCATCAGCGTCGAGCCGTTCGTACAGGTTGACGGGCGCTGGATCGGCTGGTCGGACGTGCAGGCGACGCAGTCGCTGCAGGACGGTTACCTGCCGATGCCGACGGTGGCCTGGCAGCACGCCGACTTCGCGCTGGCGACCACCGCGTTCGCGGCAGGCAAGCCCGGTGATTCGCGCGTCATCGCGCGCCACCGGCTGACCAATACCGGCAAGACGCCGCGCGAGTACGTGCTGGCGCTGGCCGTGCAGCCCTGGCAGGTCAATCCGCCCAGCCAGTTCCTCAACACGACCGGTGGTTTCAGTCCGATCAACGATCTTGCGGTGCGCGACGGGGTGGTCAGCGTGAACGGCCGCGCCAGCCTGCGCTTCACCACGCCGGATGCGGCGCTGGCATCGCGCTTCGACGAGGGGCTGGTCCGCGATCGCTTGGCGACGATGGACGACGCCGTCGACGGGACAGCGGCGCAGGTGGCCGGCGAGTCGACCGGGCTGGCCTCCGCCGCCGTGCTGTACCGGATCACGCTGGCGGCCGGCGAAAGCCGCGACATCGACTGGGTGGCGCCGCTGGAAGGCGCGTTGCCTGCCACGATCGACGCTGCGCGCGACCAGCAGGCCACGGCGGCGATGTGGCGCGGCAAGCTCGGCGAAATGAAGTTGCAGGTGCCCGCCGAGGGTCAGGCGGTCGCGGATACCTTGCGCACCGCGCTCGCCCATATGCTGATCTCGCGCATCGGGCCGCGCCTGCAGCCGGGCACGCGCTCGTACTCGCGCAGCTGGATCCGCGACGGCGCGATGATCTCCGAAGGCCTGCTGCGCCTGGGTCGCCCGGAAGTGGTGAAGGAATACGTCGAGTGGTACGCGCCGTACCAGTTCAAGAACGGCAAGGTGCCGTGCTGCGTCGACGACCGCGGCAGCGACCCGGTGCCGGAGAACGACAGCCATGGCGAGCTGATCTTCAACGTCGCCGAGTACTACCGCTATACCGGCGACAAGGCCTTCCTGAGGAAGATGTGGCCGCACGTGCAGGGCGCCTTCGCCTACATGGAGGAGCTGCGCCTGAGCGAGCGCACCGAGGCCAACCGTGCGGTCAACGCCGCGTTCTACGGCATGATGCCGGCGTCGATCAGCCACGAAGGCTACTCGGCCAAGCCGATGCATTCGTACTGGGACAACTTCTGGGCGCTGCGCGGTTACAAGGATGCGGTCGAGGTCGCCGACGCGCTCGGACAGATGGCCGAGTCCAAGCGCATGGCTGCCTCGCGCGACCAGTTCCGCGCCGACCTGTACGCCTCGCTGCAGGCAGCGACTCAGCTGCACGGCATCAACTACTTGCCGGGTGCGGCGGAGATCGGCGACTTCGATCCCACCTCCACGACCATCGCGCTGGCGCCAGGCGGCGAGCAGGGCAAGCTGCCGGCGGACCTGTTGAACGGCACGTTCGAGCGGTACTGGACCGAGTTCGTGCAGCGTCGCGACGGCAAGCGCGAGTGGAAGGACTACACGCCCTACGAATGGCGCAACGTCGCCGCATTCGTGCGGCTGGGCTGGCGCGAACGCGCCTGGGACGTGCTGGACTTCTTCTTCAAGGACCGCGCGCCGCAGCCCTGGAACCAGTGGGCGGAAGTGGTCTCGCGCACGCCGCGCGCGCCGTTCTTCGTCGGCGACCTGCCGCATGCCTGGGTGGCGTCGGACTTCGTCCGCTCGGCGCTCGACATGTTCGCCTACACCCGCGAAGTCGACGACAGCATCGTCGTGGCGGCGGGCGTACCGGCCACCTGGCTGGACGGCGAGGGCATCGCCATCGATGGCCTGCGTACGCCGAACGGCGTCCTCGGCTACTCGCTGCGCAGGCAGGGCAATGAGGTCGTGCTGGAAGCGAAGGCCGGCCTGAAGCTGCCGGCAGGCGGTCTGGTGCTGCCGTGGCCGTACCGGGACGCGCCCGGCGAGACACGCATCAACGGCAAGCCGGTGCAGTGGAAGGACGGCGAACTGCGCATCACGTCGCTGCCGGCCAAGGTCGTCATCCGCGCGCCCTGAGATCGTCCGGGCAGCGATAGAGTAGGCGCGGTCCACCGCCGCGCCCACCATCATGCCCGCCGCCGACACGCGTCTCCCGCTCTGGCCGCTGCCGTTGCTGATCACGCTGCTGTTCGTGGTCGCCGCGCACGCCGCCTACCTGCTGTCGGTCCAGGGCGGCCATGTGCCGGCCTGCGTGCCGTACATCGAGGGCTGCGTCTCGATCAGCCGGGCCGCGCGGCATGGGTGGGGCAATCATCTGTTCCGACTGCTGGTGATCCCGTGCGCGGTGTTGCACGCGCTGGTGTGGCTGCTGGCGCAGCGCTGGTTGCGTGGTGGATGGACGATGGCGGTGCTGGGCATCGTTTCGGCCGTCGCGCTGGCGGTGTACGCTGCCTTCCTCGGTACCGAGGGCGAGACGTATCGCTTCCTGCGCCGCTATGGCGTGGTGGTGTACTTCGGCTTCGGTTACCTGGCGCAGCTCGCGCTGATGCGGCGCGCTGCGCGGCTGCATGCGTTGCCAACCGAGGTCATCGCGTGGATGTCGTGGATCGCGGTCGCGATGCTGGCGCTGGGGGTCGCCAACGTGGTGGCAGGCACGCTGGTCACCGATCCGGAGGAGAAGGACCGCTGGGAGAACATCTTCGAGTGGTGGCTGGGGCTGCTGATGGTTGGCTGGTATGCGGTGCTGGCATGCGGTTGGAAACGACGAAGCCTGGCATTGGACCTGACGTGGCGTGATCCGTTGTAGGAGCGACGTGAGTCGCGACCGCACGATCGCAGGGTCGCAGGGTCCTGCGATGTCGGGACAGGCAAGATGTCGTAAGCGAAGACAGCTCGACTGCGCCTGAAATCAGGGCCCTTCACTTCCGCGGTCGCGACTCACGTCGCTCCTACAGAAGAGCGGTGGTGCCATGAAAGCCGGACTTGGCATGTGTACGAGCGACGTGAGTCGCGACCGTATGATCGCAGTGCGCTGCGATGTTGGGTCAGGCAGGATGTCGTAAGCCGAGACAACTCGACTGCGCCTGAAATCAGGGCCCTTCACTTCCGCGGTCGCGACTCACGTCGCTCCTACAGAAGAACGTGGGTGCCATGAAAACCAGACTTGGCACGTGTAGGAGCGACGTGAGTCGCGACCGCACGTCCATCGCGCCCTGTGATGTTCCGACAGACAAGCTGTCTCAGGCGGAGGCAGTTCGCCTACGCCTGAAATCACGATCACTCTCGCGGTCGCGACTTGCGTCGCTCCTGCAGAGAGAACGAGAGAAGTCAGCCGCGCACGCGCTGCACGATGCCCGCCGCCTTGGCCGAGCTCTCGGTGACCTTGTCCCACTCGCCGTTGTCGAGCCAGCCCTTCGGCACCATCCACGAACCGCCGATGCAGACCACGTTCGGCTGCGACAGGTAGTCGGCCGCCGTGTCTTCGGTGATGCCGCCGGTCGGGCAGATCTTCAGTTCCGACATCGGGCCGGCGAGACCCTTCAGCATCGCCAGGCCGCCGACGGCGGTGGCGGGGAACAGCTTGCAGACGCGGAAGCCGCGCGCCATCAGCGCCAGCAGCTCGGTCGGCGTGGCCGCGCCCGGGACCACCGGGATATCGGCGGCGGCCAAGGCATCCGCCAACGCGGGCGGCGTGCCCGGCGTGACCAGGAAGTCGGCGCCCGCATCGATGGACTGCTTCATCTGCTCGGTGGTCAGCACCGTGCCGGCGCCGATCACGATGTCCGGCAATTCCTTCTTCAGCATCGCCAGCGCTTCCATCGCCACCGG
This sequence comes from Pseudoxanthomonas sp. LjRoot206, assembly GCF_056175725.1. Classification (NCBI taxonomy): domain Bacteria; kingdom Pseudomonadati; phylum Pseudomonadota; class Gammaproteobacteria; order Lysobacterales; family Lysobacteraceae; genus Pseudoxanthomonas; species Pseudoxanthomonas sp. LjRoot206. The sequence continues at coordinate 107,420 of NZ_JBGFFI010000005.1, read as the reverse complement.
CGTGCGCAGGGTCAGCTCGATCGCCGGCAAACCGCCTTTCAGCAGCGCCTCGGACACCTTGCGTGCCTCGTCCAGCGTGTGGACGGTGACGACCGGCAGGATGCCGGCGGCGCGGAGGAGGGATTCGGCTTTCTGCTGGCGGGCTTCGATGGTCATGGCGGGAGGTTCGGCTGAAAAGTGGACTGGCAGGAGCGCCCTCGGGCGCGATGCTTTTCGGCAATGGCGAGAAGAAGAGCATCGCGCCCGAGGGCGCTCCTACAGATGGAACAGGATGCTACGCATCCTTGGCTTCATGTGGCGCTTCCGCAGCATGCGCGGCATCGCCCAGTTCGTACTCGGCGTCGTATTCCCAGGTGCCGTCGTGGTACGGCAGGCCGCAGGAAATCGACATCGCGCCACGGTCGGCGGGCGTCACCACGTCGCGGCTCACCGCGAACAGGTTGCGGCCCAGGTCCAGCGCCGCGGGCGAGGTGTTCGGGGCGATCTCGCGCGCCGCCCAGGTGTCCGCATCGACCAGCGCTTCCAGCGTGCCGGCTTCCGCGTCGAGGCGGATGAGGTCGCCTTCGCGCAGCTTTGCGAGCGGACCGCCGCGCGCGGCTTCCGGGGTCAGGTGGATGGCGGCGGGAATCTTGCCCGACGCGCCGGACAGGCGACCGTCGGTCACCAGCGCCACGCGCCGGCCCTGGTTCTGCAGCAGGCCCAGCAGCGGTGCGAGCGAATGCAGTTCCGGCATGCCGTTGGCGCGCGGTCCCTGGTAGCGGACCACGGCGACGAAGTCCTGCGGCAGTATGCCAGCGGCATGCAGCTTGTTGAGCGCGCGCGGATCGTCGACGACGACGGCCGGCGCTTCGATGGAGCGGTATTCCTGCTTCACCGCCGAGGTCTTGATCAGCGAACGGCCCAGGTTGCCGCGCAGCAGGCGCAGGCCACCCTGGGCCTCGAACGCGCGCGACACCGGACGCGCGACGTCTTCATCGGCGCTCTGCGCGATGCCGGGCGCGTAAGAGAGCTTGCCGTCCTGCAGGCGCGGTTCGTCGCAGAAGGCGCGCAGGCCACCGGGCACGATGGTGGTGATGTCGTGCATCAGGCCGGCGTCGAGCAGCTCGCGGAACACGAACTGCGTACCGCCGGCGGCGGCGAAGCGGTTCACGTCGGCGTCGCCGTTCGGATAGACGCGCGCCAGTAGCGGCACGGTCTGCGAGAGCAGGTCCATGTCGTCCCAGGTCAGCACGATGCCGGCCGAACGCGCGACGGCGATCCAGTGGATGGTGTGGTTGGTGGAACCGCCGGTCGCCATCAGCGCGGCCATCGCGTTGACGATGGCGCGCTCGTCGATCAGGCGGCCGATCGGGCGGTAGTCGTCGCCCAGCGCGGTGATGCGCAGCGCACGCTCGGCAGCGGCGCGCGTCAGCACATCGCGCAACGGCTGGTCCGGATTGACGAACGAGGTGCCCGGCAGTTGCAGGCCCATCGCTTCCAGCAGCACCTGGTTGGAATTGGCGGTGCCGTAGAACGTGCAGGTGCCGGCGGCGTGGTAACTCGCGGCCTCGGCTTCCAGCAGTTCCTCGCGAGTGGCTTCGCCGGCGGCGTAGCGCTCGCGCACTGCGGCCTTTTCCTTGTTCGGGATGCCCGGCGACATCGGCCCGGCCGGCACGAACACCGCCGGCAGATGGCCGAATGCCAGTGCGCCCATCAGCAGGCCGGGCACGATCTTGTCGCAGACGCCCAGGTACAGCGCGGCGTCGAACATGTCGTGGCTCAGCGAGATGGCCGTCGCCTGCGCGATGACATCGCGCGAGAACAGCGACAGTTCCATGCCGGGGCGCCCTTGGGTAACGCCGTCGCACATCGCTGGCACGCCGCCCGCGACCTGCGCGGTGGCACCGAGGTCGCGCGCGACCTGGCGGATGATCTCGGGGTAATGCTCGAACGGCTGGTGCGCCGACAGCATGTCGTTGTAGGCGTTGATGATGCCGAGGTTGGGCGTGACATCGGCGCGCAGCCGGCCCTTGTCGGTCGGGCCGCAGGCCGCGAAGGCATGCGCGAGGTTGCCGCAGCTCAGGCGCGCGCGTTGCGGGCCGTCGCGATGCGCGGCGTCGATGCCGTCGAGGTAGGCGCGGCGCAACGGGGCGCTGCGCTGGCGGATGCGTTCGGTGACTTCCTGGATGCGGGGGTGCAGGCTCATGGGCGTAGGGCTAGGCTGCAGACGCTGTCATTCTGCATGGCGTGGCGACGAGGGGCCGTGATGCGCAGCCTTCCTGCAACTCCAGCGCGTGGAGGGGAAGGGCGGTGAACGACGGCGACGGCATGATGCTTTCTACCGCCTTTGCTGCGGGCGCGAAAGCGACCAAAGTCAGACCAGTCGGCGTGCGGTGGCGCCGCATGTGTTGCATTGCAGCGCGCATATGCGCAAAACGCTCAGGCGTGCGCGGGGATTTTGGGTCCGAACAGTTCGACCGCGTACGCCGCCGCACCGAGCAGGCCGGGACGCGGATGGATGTTCGCGAGCGTCGGCACGCGTCCCATCGCGGGCGAGAAACGGCCCTTGTGTTCGAAGCGCTGGCGGAAGCCGGAATGCTGCAGCGAGGTCAGCAGTTTCGGCACCAGTCCGCCGGTGAGGAACACGCCGTCCCACGCACCGGTGGTGAGCACCAGGTCGCCTGCGATCGCACCGAACACGGCGCAGAACACGTCCAGCGTGCGCACGCAGCGCGGGTCGCCCGCCGCCGCGCGCGCAGTGACGTCCTTCGGCTCGATCGGGCCGCCGGGATCTTCGCCGGCGATCTCGCTGAGCGCGCGATAGAGGTTCACCAGGCCGGGGCCGCAGATCAGGCGCTCGTTCGACACGCGGCCGAACTGCGCCGACAGGATGTCGAGGATGCGGATTTCTTCCGGGGTGCCCGGCGGAAAGCTGACGTGGCCGCCTTCGGTTTCCAGCGGATACGCGCGACCGTCGCGGACGATCAGCGCGGCCACGCCCAGGCCCGTGCCCGGGCCGATGACGGCGTACGTGCGCGGTTCGCTGAGCGGCGTGGGGCGCCACTGCGCACCGCCGATCGCCACGACATCCTTCGGCGTGAGCAGCGACACCGCCATCGCCTGCGCGGCGAAGTCGTTGACCAGCTTCAGGCCCTGGAATCCCAACGCCTGACGCGTGCGGTTCACCGAGATCACCCACGGATGGTTGGTGATGCGCGCTTCATCGCCGTCGACGCGGCCGGCGACGGCGAACACCCCGTTCTGCGCGGTCGCGCCGGTTTCATCCAGGTAATGTTGCGCGGCCTCGGCGAGCGAGGGGAAATCGGCCACCACGAACTCGCGCACGCTGTCGTCCAGCAACGGCACGGACGCGGACGTATCGGCCAGCGCGAAGCGCGCATTGGTGCCGCCGATGTCGGCGAGGAGGACGCGATCGGCGTTGCTCATGCGGCAGACATCCTGTTCGATGCGGGGTGGCTTCCAAAACGGGTCCGCTGCATTCGGCTGGTCGATCCTGTGCTGCCGTGAAAGGGCCACGTCGCGTGGGCGGCGCATGATAGCGCGCACCTGCGCCGACGGCGCGCACGCCCGCGCATGCATGCGCCATCCGTATACGTATGCGTTATTCCGGAATAGCTGGTCGCAGGGGTGCGCATGCGAGCGGGCGGGCAGGACAGGGACGACATGGAAGGTGCGGGCGCTCCGGATGACGTCGGCGTGCAGTCCGCTTGCGTCGTGAAAACGGTTACATGGCAGAATAGCGCAACTTCCCCGACCACGGAACGGGAAGCGGCATGCCTCGTCCGCGATGGCGTGCCAGCACCCGGGAGGGCCGGGCCGCAGCGAACACACACGGGCCACGCCCGACCGGAGCAATGATGGCCAGCGTCAAACTCGACCGCGTGCGCAAGGTGTACGACAACGGCCAGGTGGCCGTGCACGGGGCCAGTTTCGAGATCGCCGACGGCGAACTCATGGTGCTGGTCGGTCCGTCCGGCTGCGGCAAGTCCACGCTGCTGCGGATGATCGCGGGGCTGGAGGAAATCTCGGACGGCAACCTGCTGATCGGCGATCGCCGCGTCAACGACGTGGCGCCGAAGGACCGCGACATCGCGATGGTGTTCCAGAGCTATGCGCTGTACCCGCACATGACGGTGGCCGAGAACCTCGCCTTCGGCCTGAAACTGCGCGGCGTGGCGCGCGCGGAGATCGATCGGCGCGTCAACGCGGCGGCGGACACGCTGGGCATGACCCACATGCTGGGCAAGCTGCCGCGCGAGATGTCCGGTGGACAACGGCAGCGCGTGGCGCTGGGCCGTGCGCTGGTACGCGAACCGTCGGTGTTCCTGCTGGACGAGCCGCTGTCCAACCTCGATGCCAAGCTGCGCCATTCCGTGCGTACCGAGATCGGCCGCCTGCATCGCCAGCTCGGCGCGACCATGATCTACGTGACCCACGATCAGGTGGAAGCGATGACGCTGGGCCAGCGCATCGTGGTGCTGAAGGATGGCCAGATCCAGCAGATCGACACGCCGATGGCGCTGTACCAGAAGCCGGCCAACCTGTTCGTCGCCGGCTTCCTCGGCAGTCCGGCGATGAATGTCCTGTACGGCACGCTGCGGCAGGAGGAAGGCTTGCATCTGGCGCTCGATGGCGGTGGCCAGATTCCGCTGGGCCATGCCGCCATCGCCGATGCGTGGATGGGGCGTCGCGTCGCGCTGGGCATCCGCCCGGAGCACCTGCAGCCGGCCGGGATCGGCAAGACCGCGTTCGAAGCGAATGTCGACCTGATCGAGCCGGTCGGCAACGAAGTCTTCGTCAACCTGCGCTTCGTCGGCCAGCCGCTGGTGGCGCGCATGCCGCCGCAGGTGCTGCCGGAACCGGGGCAGGGGCTGCGCATCACCGTCGAGAACGCCATGCTGCATTGCTTCGACCCGGACAGCGGCCTGCGCTTGTCGTAAAGACGCACCTCGTCTACCGCGTACGAAAGGCAGACCGTTGCTCCGCACCGCTACCCTTGTAGGAGCGCCCTTGGGCGCGATGCTTTTCGATCCGTTGAGCAAAAGCATCGCGGGCATGGCCCGCTCCTACAGGTCTTCCAGCACAGGGCAGGGCCCCAGGATCAGCCGCGGCTGACCGTGCGCATGGCATCGGCCACGTAGGCCAGGTTCTGCTGGTTCAGCGCGGCCACGCAGATGCGGCCGGTACCGACCGCGTAGATGCCGAACTCGTCGCGCAGCCGGTCCACCTGGGCCTTGCTCAGGCCGGAGTACGAGAACATGCCGGCCTGCTGCTGGATGAAGGCGAACTCCGGCGCGCCGAGGGCGGCCAGCTTGTCCACCAGCCCGGCACGCAGGGCATGGATGCGCTCGCGCATGCCGCCCAGCTCGCTTTCCCACAGCGCGCGCAGCTCGCTGCTGGCCAGCACGCCGGCCACCAGCGCGGCACCGTGCGTGGACGGGCTGGAATAGATGGTGCGGATGATGCGCTTGACCTGCGACTGCACGGCCTTGGTCGCCGCGGCGTCCGGACCGACCACCGACAGCGCGCCGACGCGCTCGCCGTACAGCGAGAACGACTTGGAGTACGAGTTGGCGACGATGAAGCTGTCGATGCCGGCTTCGGCGACGATGCGCACGGCCGCACCGTCTTCGGCGATGCCTTTGTCGAAGCCCTGGTAGGCCATGTCGATGAACGGGAACAGCCCACGGTCCTTCATCAGTGCCGCGACCTGCGTCCACTGCTCGACGGTCAGATCGGCGCCAGTGGGGTTGTGGCAGCAGGCATGCAGCAGGACGACGGTGCCGGGCTTGAGCTGGCCCAGGTCGGCCAGCATGCCGGCGAAGTCCAGGCCATGCGTGGCGGCGTTGAAATAGGTGTAGTCGACGATGTCGAAGCCCGCCGCGCCGAACACCGCGCGGTGGTTCTCCCAGCTCGGGTTGCTGATCGCGATGGTGGCGTGCGGCAGCAGCTTCTTCAGCAGGTCCGCGCCCACGCGCAGCGCGCCGCTGCCGCCGACGGTCTGGGTGGTGGCCACGCGGCCGGCGGCGACCAGGTCCGAGTCCTTGCCGAATACCAGCTCGCAGGTCGCGGCGTCGTACGCAGCCAGACCGTCGATCGGCAGGTAGCCGCGCGGTTTGCCGGCGGCGGCGAGCGCCTGTTCCACCTGGCGGACGCAGTCGAGCAGGGGAATGCGGCCCTGCTCGTCGTAATAGATGCCGACGCCCAGATTGACCTTCTGGGTACGGGGATCGGCGTTGTACGCCTCGGTCAGCCCCAGGATGGGGTCGCCGGGCACCAGTTCGACGGATGCAAAAAGAGACACGGAGTGGGGACCGTTGATGTGTGAGGGAGGGGGGTGAAGCCGCCCGCGATGCTAACAGGCGCGCGCCCGCTCCGTACGCCCGCAGCCGGTCGGCGTACGGCGTCGCGCGGCCCGGGCATACGCTGTCACGGGCGGCTATACTCATCCGTTGGCGTGCCTGACGGCAGGCCTGATTGCCGTCGAATCAATGACTTGGCAGTCGAAGCTGATCCCACTTCACACTTGCGGCAGCGCGTCGGACCGGTCCGGTCGCGGTGCCCGGAAGACACCGCCGCATGCGCCTTTCCACCATCAAGCTGTCCGGTTTCAAGTCGTTCGTCGATCCCACCGTGCTGCACCTGCCGACCAACATGACCGGCGTGGTCGGCCCGAACGGCTGCGGCAAGTCGAACATCATCGACGCCGTGCGCTGGGTGATGGGCGAGAGCTCGGCCAGCCGCCTGCGCGGCGACTCGCTGACCGACGTGATCTTCTCAGGCTCTGCCGCGCGCAAGCCGGTGTCGCAGGCCTCGGTCGAACTGATCTTCGACAACAGCGACCACACCATCAGCGGCGAGTTCGCCGCCTTCAACGAAATCTCGGTCCGCCGCCTGGTCAGCCGCGACGGCCAGAGCAACTACTACCTCAACGGCACCAAGTGCCGCCGCCGCGATATCACCGACCTGTTCCTCGGCACCGGCCTGGGCCCGCGCAGCTACTCGATCATCGAGCAGGGCATGATCAGCCAGATCATCGAGGCGCGCCCGGAAGACCTGCGCGTGTATCTGGAAGAGGCCGCCGGCATCTCCAAGTACAAGGAGCGCCGCAAGGAAACCGAAACCCGCATCCGCCACACCCGTGAGAACCTCGACCGCCTCAACGACCTGCGCGAGGAGATCGGCAAGCAGCTCGAGCACCTCAAGCGCCAGGCCAAGCAGGCCGAGCAGTACAAGGCCTTGCAGGAAGAGCGCCGGGTCAAGGACGCCGAGTGGAAGGCGCTGGAGTACCGCGGCCTGGACGGCAAGCTGCAGGGCCTGCGCGAAGCGCTGTCGCAGGAAGAGACCCGGCTGCAGCAGCTGATCGCCGAACAGCGCGAGGCCGAGCGCCTGCTGGAAACCGACCGCGTGCGCCGCGAGGAAGCCGCCGACGGCCTCAACAAGGCGCAGGGCGAGGTCTACCAGGTCGGCAGCACGCTGGCCCGCATCGAACAGCAGATCCAGCACCAGCGCGAACTCGGCGACCGCCTGAAGCGCGCCCGCGACGAAGCGCACAACGCGTTGCAGGAGCTTGGCCAGCACATCAGCGGCGACGAGGCCCGGCTCAACGTGCTGCGCGAATCGGTCGCCGACGCCGAGCCGCAGCTGGAACAGCTGCGCGAGGACGACGTGTTCCGGCAGGACGCACTGCGCGAAGCCGAAACCCGGCTGTCCGACTGGCAGCAGCGCTGGGAAGCCCACAGCCGCGACTCCGCCGAGGCCTCGCGCGCCGGCGACGTCGAGCGCACCCGCGTCGACTACCTCGACCGCCAGTCGCTGGAAGCCGACCGCCGCCGCGAGACGCTGGCGGCCGAACGCCTGGGCCTGGACCTGGACGCGCTGGCGTCCGCGTTCGAACAGCTGCAGTTGCAGCACGACACCCAGAAGGAATCGCTGGAGACGCTGACCGAGCAGGTCGAGGCGCGCAAGCAGGGCGCCGACGACGTGCAGGAGCAGCAGCGCCGCACGCAGACTGAACTGTCCGACGTGCGCAAGCGCGCGCAGGAAGCCCGCGGCCGCCTGTCCTCGCTGGAGACGCTGCAGCACGCCGCGCTGGGCCAGGAGCAGGGCGCGGCGATGAGCTGGCTGAAGGCGCGCGGCCTGGACAATGCCTCGCGCGTCGGCGAGAAGCTGACCGTCGAGCCGGGCTGGGAAAACGCCGTCGAAGGCGCGCTCGGCCAGCTGATCGAAGGCGTGCTGGTCGATGCGCCGGAAGCCCTGGTCGACGCGCTGGGCGAACTCGGCGACGGCCGCATCGCGCTGGTGTCGGACGACCGCAGCGACGTCGCGTTCGCACCGACCTCGCTGGCCGCGAAGGTGCAGGGTCCCGCGGCGATCCGTCGCCTGCTGGCCCGCCTGCACACGGCCGAGGATTTGAGTGAAGCGCGTCGCCTGCAATCGCAGCTCGGCGATGGCGACTCCGTCATCACCCGCAACGGCGAGCGCCTCGGCGCCGGCTGGGTGCGCGTGCTGCGCTCCGGCGCGGCCAAGCAGGGCGCATTGCTGCGCGAGCGCGAGATCCAGTCGCTGCGCGGCGAGATCGAAATGCTGCAGGCGCGCGAAGCCGAACTCGAAGAGCGCCTGGCCAGCCTGCGCGACCAGCTGCTCACGGCCGAACAGCAGCGCGAGGACGCCCAGCGCACGCTGTACATGGCGCACCGTGGCGTGTCCGAACTGGCCGGCCAGCTGCAGAGCCAGCAGGGCAAGGTGGATGCCACCCGCACCCGCCTGGAGCGTATCGACGGCGAGCTCGCGCAACTGGTCGAGACGCTGGACGCCAGCCGCGACCAGGCCCGCGAAGCCCGCGCCAAGCTGGAGGACGCGGTCACCCGCATGGGCGACCTCGAATCCACCCGGCAGGCACTGGAAGGCGAGCGCCGCCAGCTGGTCGACGCCCGCGACCAGGCCCGCGAAGCCGCCCGCACCTCGCGCGATACCGCCCACGCGCTGGCGCTGACGCTGGAATCGCAGCGCACCCAGATCGTGTCCCTGAGCCAGGCGCTCGACCGCATGGGCGGCCAGCGCGGCCACCTCGATTCGCGCCTGGAAGAACTCACCCTGCAGCTGAGCGAAGGCGATTCGCCGGTGCAGGAACTGGAAGCCCAGCGACAGGCCGCGCTGGAGCACCGCGTCACCGCCGACCGCCAGCTGGCCGAGGCGCGCTCGCTGCTGGAAGGCATCGACAACGAACTGCGCAAGTACGAACAGACCCGCCAGCAGCGCGACGAACAGGCGCTGGCCCAGCGCGAGCGCATCTCGCAGCGCAAGCTCGACCAGCAGGCGCTCGCGCTGAAGGCCGAGCAGCTGTCCGAAGGCGTCGTCGCCGGCGGCTTCGTGCTGGACGACGTCATCAACACGCTGCCCGAGGTCGCCGACATCCGCGAATGGGAGCAGGCGGTCACCCAGATCGATGGCCGCATGCGCCGGCTGGAGCCGGTCAACCTGGCGGCCATCCACGAGTACGGCGAAGCCAGTCAGCGCTCGGAGTACCTGGACGCGCAGAACGTCGACCTCACCACCGCGCTGGAAACACTGGAAGAGGCCATCCGCAAGATCGACCGCGAGACCCGCGGCCGCTTCAAGGACACCTTCGACCGCGTCAACGCCGGCGTGCAGCAGCTGTACCCGCGCCTGTTCGGCGGCGGCCATGCCTACCTGGAACTGACCGGCGAAGACCTGCTCGACACCGGCGTGGCGATCATGGCCCGACCGCCCGGCAAGCGCGTGTCCAACATCTCGCTGCTGTCCGGCGGCGAGAAGGCGATGACCGCGGTGGCGCTGGTGTTCGCCATCTTCCAACTCAACCCCGCGCCGTTCTGCCTGCTGGACGAAGTCGATGCACCGCTCGACGAGGCCAACGTCGGTCGCTTCACCAACATGGTGAAGGAGATGAGCGAGAAGGTGCAGTTCCTGTTCGTGTCGCACAACAAGGCCACGATGGAAGCCGCACACCAGCTCAGTGGCGTTACCATGCGGGAGCCCGGTGTCAGCCGCCTGGTGTCGGTGGACCTCGAAGAGGCCGCCCGCCTGGCCGGCGCCGCCTGACCTTCCATTCCACCCTGCCGGAGAATCCCCTGTGTCCGACATGGCCATGCTTCGTTTCGGAATCATCGTCGCCGGCGTCCTGCTGATCGCGGCGATCTTCCTGTTCGGACGTCCCAAGAAGCCCAGCCAGGGCCGCCGCATCGAAACCACCGAGCGCGACAACGCGCGCGTCGAGCCCAGCCTGTCGGGCGACGACGCCAGCGAGCAGCTGCAGGACTACAGCGACGACCGCGTCAGCCAGCCCGAGCTCGGCCTGCCTGGCGGCACGCCGGTCGCCGGCGTGGAAAGCGACCTGGGCAAGCGGCCCAACCAGGATTTCGACAAGATCGTCTCGCTGTACGTCGCGGCCAAGGCCGGGCAGGTGCTGCGCGGCGAGGACATCGTGGTCGCGGCGGAAAAGACAGGCCTGACCTTCGGCCACATGAATGTCTTCCACCGGCTGGTGGAAGGGCACCCGGAACGCGGCCCGGTCTTCAGCATGGCCAACATCATGCAGCCGGGCAGCTTCGACATGGCCAACATCCGCACGCTGGAAACGCCGGCCATCGCGTTCTTCCTGACGCTGCCGGCGCCGATGACGGCGCTAGAGGCGTGGGAGAAGCTGGTGCCCAACGTCGAGCGCATGGCCGAGCTGCTGGGCGGCGTGGTCCTCGACGACAGCCGCAACACCCTCGGCCGCCAGCGTATCCAGCACATCCGCGAAGAACTGCGCGCCTACGACCGCCAGCATGAGGCGCCGCCGCTGACGAAAGCGCCGCGGTGGTAGTGGCGGGCGCCATCCAGCGAGGACGGCGTCGGGTATGCCGATGGACGGGCCTCGGGTTGGCGATCTGCATGATTCCCCTCGCGGGTAGCGCAAAAGAGGGCAGCAGCCCTCAGGTGTGGCAGTTGCGTGACGACTGCGACCGTCCGACGGTCGTCCACCTTCGGGTCGATGCAGGAAAGACACGACTGCTCGAAGCGCGCATGCCACTGTGCAAAGGAAGCCGGGAGCCGGCGACGGAGTCGAAGCCGCCGATCGATTTTGCCGCGCCCGGCATCTCGACCAGGTTCGATATTCCGCAGGATGCTGCGCTCACGGGCAGTCTGTGGGTGGCGGGCGCGGAACCGGATGGCGTGATCCTGGGCATCTCGTTCCACACGGAGGAGCGGGTGCTGCTCAACACGATGCGGTTCGTGCCCTCGTCGACCGCGTCGCAGTCGGACATTATGGACGGCGTCAGGCTCTCGACGAGCATTGAAGCGTCCGGTCAGCACTAGTTACGTAGGATGGGTGGAGCCGAAGGCGATACCCATCGCTTCTCCACTGATGTGCATGGGGAGTTGCATGCTGCGAACCGTAATGTCCGTCGTGTTGGTCGCGCTGCTCGCCGGATGCAACCCCGAGCGCGTGCATGTCGATGACGAGGTGCGCGACTATCTGGCCATCTTCGACTGTCCGCAGGTCTCTGGTGCATACATCCCGACCACCATCGAAGAGGTGATTGCCGAGCCGGGCCGCTTCCAGGCGAAGCCGGTCAAGCTTTCCGGCTTCCATCATGTGTCCTTCGAACACGCTGCTCTCTACCCGACGCCGTCCGCAGCGAACGATTTCCGTCGTGGCATCTGGCTGTTGGACCTGGGCAACGATGAGCTGACGGGACAGCGCGCCACCGTGCGGGGCGTATACGATCCTGGCCCGAACGATGGGCGAGGCCAATGGCCGCAGGGCGGCCATCTCGGCCAATGGTCCGGCGCGATCTGCGTCCATTCGATGGAAGCGGTAGACGAATAGTGCATAGGTTGGGGTGAGCGCAGCGAAGCCCAACATCGCACGCGATGGTCAGGCGCAGGCATCGGATCGAGGTCGGATGTTGGGGTTCGCTGCGCTCACCCCAACCTATAGGATTCGTGTCGACGTCAATTCAATTCAGTACGTAGGATGGGTGGAGCGCAGCGGTCGTCAACGGCGAAGCCGGTCTACCCATCATCGTCGCCAACGAGGCGCAACTGATGGTTATCGCCTCCGGCTCCACCCATCCTACGATGGCGCTCGATGACATCGGTCCGACTGGAGGATCCGCAATGCCCGGCCACCGCATCTTCACCACCTCCTTCGCCAGCGTGTATCCGCTGTACGTGCAGAAGGCCGAGCGCAAGGGACGGACGAAGGCCGAAGTCGACGAGGTCATCCGCTGGCTGACCGGGTACGACCAGGCCGGACTCGAACGGCAGATCGAGGCGAAGAAGGATTTCGACACCTTCTTCGCCGAAGCCCCGCAGCTGCATCCGCACGCTGCGTTGATCAAAGGCGTGGTCTGCGGCGTCCGCGTCGAGGACGTTGACGATCCGCTGATGCAGAAGATCCGCTACCTCGACAAGCTGGTGGACGAACTGGCGAAGGGGAAGGCGATGGAGAAGATCCTGCGGTGAAGTCTGGCGGCGGGCCAAGGCCCGCCCAACAGGTGCTGGGCGACACGTAGGGTGGGCCTTGGCCCACCGCCTCGCGATCCCGCACACTCCCGACATGTCCCGCAACATCCTCTTCATCTGCACCCAGAACCGCCTGCGCAGCCCGACGGCGGAACAGGTGTTCGCCGACTGGCCGGGCGTGGAGACGGCCTCGGCGGGGTTGGGCAACGACGCCGAAGTCCCGGTTTCGCCCGAACTGCTGGCATGGGCGGACACGGTGTTCGTGATGGAGAAGGTGCACCGCACCCGGCTCTCCGCGAAGTTCAAGCGCCATCTCAATGGCAAGCGCGTGATCTGCCTCGACATCCCCGACGAGTACGAATACATGGACCCGGACCTGGTCCGGCTGCTGAAGCAGAAGGTGCCGCGCTTCCTGCCTGCGGCTTGATCTGAGGTTACGCTGGCGCTCCGTCGCAATGGTGCTTGCCATGACCCCGACACTCGGCCCGGAATTCGCTGCGTTACGGCGCGCCGTCAGCGAAGTGCTGCACTACGTGTGGGATCCCATCGGTGTCGCCGGAACCCCCGAGGCCCGCGACGAGTATGACGGCTATGTGGATAGCGTCTGCGGCATGCTGTGGCATGGCGCAGACGCGAACGCGGTGACCGCCCATCTCGTCGGCATCGCCGACGATGCGATGGGGCTGCCCGGTACGCAGGAACGGGCCGCACGGGCCGCCGAGGTCCTGCTGGCCTGGCGCGACGTGGTCACACGGTGATGCATAGGTTGGGGTGAGCGCAGCGAAGCCCAACATCGCGGACTGCTGCCGTTCGAACATCTGGATGCTGCATGTTGGGGTTCGCGTTGCTCACCGCCAACCTATTCTGGAGGCACTGCATGATCGACCTGAAACTCACCGACGTCCGCCCCTTCATCGGCAGCCGGGACTTCGAGGTCTCCAAGGCCTTCTACGAAGCCCTCGGCTGGACGACCGAATACCTGGATGACCAACTGGCCCTGATGGCCAACGGCGATCACCGCTTCTACCTGCAGCGCTACCACCAGAAGGACTGGCTGGAGAACACGATGCTGCACCTCACCGTGGCCGATGCCGCGGCCTGCCACGCCCAGATCGCCGCGGCGCTGGCGACCGGTCGCTACGGCGACGCCCGCGTCGCACCGCCGAAGCAGGAAGACTACGGCGCCCTGGTGACCTACGTCTGGGACCCGGCCGGCATACTGCTGCATCTCGCCGAATGGAGGGAATGACGATGAAGCGCCATGTAGTCGCACTGGGCGTTGCCCTGCTGTCATGGGCCGGTCTCGCGATGGGGCAGCCGGTATCGGAATCGACCGATCGGCATGCCTATGTCCGTGCGCGACTCATCCTGGTGGAGCCACAGGCAGCCTGCGGCATCAGCCTTGCGGGTTCACGCGCGCTCTACATGGTCGAGGAAGGACCGGACGGCTTGCGCGGCGAGCCGCTGGAGGTCGTCGTCGGCTGCATCGAGATGCCCATGACCGAATGGGATGGCATGGGCGACCTGAAAACCTTCGTGCCCGGCGACACCCATTACCTGCGCATCAGTCGTGACAATCTCCGCGGGGTAGGGCTCTTTGACGACAAGGGAGGCCGCGCCTGGCACCTGCTGGCGGCGTCCCTCCAACCGTTGCAGAGGTCGGCGGCATCCGCCATCAGGAAAGCCTACGTCCGCGCAGTCCTGATCCTGGTCGAGCGCGGCCCGGGTTGTGGAAACCTGGTCATCGGATCGCGCGCACTCTACGTCGTCGAGAAGGGGCCGGCATTCCTGAAGGGCAGGCCGCTGGAGGTCGTCGTCGCCTGCATCGAGATGCCCCTGGCGGGCGGGAAAGACATGGGAGACCTGCAAGCCTTCGTGCCGGGCGACACGCATTACCTGCGTATCAGCCGGGACAACCTGCACAAGGTCGAGGTCTATGACGACAGGGGTGGCAGCGCCTGGCATCTCCTGGCCGCGTCGCTGACGCCGTTGCCGATCCAGGGCCCACCCGCAGACCCCTGAGCACGGTGCAGCAGCACCGCGTCACTCGGATCATCACAGCCTACGGAAACCCCCCTCCATGTCGTCACGCCCCCTGCAGACCTACACCGGCAGCTGCCACTGCGGCGCCATCCGTTTCGAGATCGACACCGATTTCCCCGAGCTGACCCAGTGCGACTGCTCGATCTGCCGCAAGAAGAACGCGCTGATGGTGAAGGTGCACGAGCGCGCCTTCCGCCTGCTGTCCGGCGCGGACGCGCTGGCCGACTACCAGTTCCACACGCATACCGCGCACCATCATTTCTGCACGATCTGCGGCATCTATCCGTTCCACCGCAAGCGCGTCACCCCGGACTACTACGGCGTCAACGTCTACTGCCTCGACGGCTTCGACCCTGCCGGCATCCCGGTGCGGATGACCGTCGGCGCCGGCATGCCGTAACACGGCACGGATAGACTGCAGCCATGTGCCGCTTCGTCACCGCCGTCCTTCCCGCCGCCGCGCCGCATGAGGCGCTGGATGCGTTGGCGCGGATGCACGGTCGCCGGTTTCTCAGGCTGTCGAATCCGTTGGTGACGCGGCAGCTCACACCGGGCGGAGCCTACTTCCTGACCACCCTTGGCCATTGCGATTGCGATGAACCGCTCGGTGCGCGCCGCATGCAGAAAGAGGATTGGGATGCGATGGCTGGCAAGCTGGCGCGCAAGGGCTGGAGCGAGGGCAAGATCGCTCGCGCAATCGCGCAGAAGCGGGAGCAGGCCGAGGCCGCGGATGGCGTCCAGCGCCGGCGCGCGGACGATGACCTGACCCGCTGGCTCGCCTTCGTGGATGCCGTCCTGGCATCCGGACAGGTCGACCAGTTGGGCCTGCTGCTGCACTTCTACCGTGGCGGCGTCGAGGACGAAGAGGTGACGATCCGTGAGCGTCGCCGGGTGGGCCGCGACGACGACCGTGCCGCGCTGCTGCATGGCATGGAACAGGATGTGCTGTACCTGTTCCACGCCTGAGTCCGCTCCGGACGCGGTGCTTCCCGCCATCGATCTCTCACATTTCTGCCCGCAGATCGGGCTCGCAGCCTCATCGATGGCTCTCGGAGCCCCGTCCGCAAGGCTCGGAATCCCAACGATCGGGCACGGGCGTGCCATCCATGGGTTTCCGGAAGCCATCGATGGCTTTCAAAGACCCATCGATCGCTTTCCGGATCCCATCGACGAGATTGCAGAAGCCATCGATCGCTTCCCCCATGCCATCGATGGCGTCCGGAGTGCCATGCCATCGCTCCCGGAAAGCCATCGATAGCCCTCCAAGACCCATCGATGGCTTTCCGAGCCCGTGACATCACATGCCGGACCCGATCGTTGGCATTCCGAGCGCCATCTGCCATCGGACACGGGCAGGGCAGGCCCTCGGCGCCGTCGGGCGTCCACCTGCCTTTCCCGTGACCGGCCTTAGAATTCCCCCATGACGCCGACCCCTGCCGCCCGTATCGCCGACCTCCGCCGCCAGCTGGAGGACGCCAACCACCGCTACCACGTGCTCGACGAGCCCAGCATCCCGGATGCCGAGTACGACCGCCTGCTGCGCGAGCTGGATGAGCTGGAAGCCGCCCACCCGGCGCTGGCTACCGCCGATTCCCCCACCCAGCGCGTCGGCAGCGCGCCGGCCGGCAAGTTCGCCGAGGTCCGCCACGCCATCCCCATGCTGTCGCTGGGCAACGCCTTCAGCGATGAGGAAGTGCAGGACTTCGTCCGCCGCATCGCCGACCGGCTGAAGCGGCCGGCGCTGACGTTCTCCGCCGAGCCCAAGCTGGACGGCCTGGCGATCAGCCTGCGCTACGAAGGCGGCGCCTTCGTGCAGGGCGCCACCCGCGGCGACGGCGCCACCGGCGAGGACGTCACCGCCAACCTGCGCACGATCAAGGTGATCCCGCAGCGGCTGACCGGAACCGGCTGGCCGCAGGTGCTGGAGGTGCGCGGGGAGGTGTACATCCCGCGCGCCGACTTCGAGACCTACAACGAACACGCCCGCCTGCACGGCGGCAAGGTGCTGGCCAATCCGCGCAACGGCGCCGCCGGCTCGCTGCGGCAGAAAGATCCGCGCATCACCGCGCAGCGGCCGCTGGCGTTCTTCGCTTATGGCACCGGCCTGGTGGACGGCGGGGCGCTGCCGGACACGCATTCGGCCACGCTGGCGCAGCTGCGCGCGTGGGGCTTCCCGGTCAGCGACCTCAGCGACGTGGTGGAAGGCGCCGACGGCCTGCTCGGGTATTACCACCGCATCGGCGAGGCGCGCGACGGCCTGCCGTTCGACATCGACGGCGTGGTCTACAAGCTGGACGACGGCGAAGGGCAGCGCGAGATGGGCTTCGTGTCGCGCGCGCCGCGCTGGGCGATCGCGCACAAGTTCCCGGCGCAGGAACAGGCGACCACCGTCGAGGCCATCGAGATCCAGATCGGCCGCACCGGCGCCGCCACGCCCGTCGCACGGCTGACACCGGTGCACGTGGCCGGCGTCATCGTCACCAACGCCACCCTGCACAACGCCGACCAGATTGCGCGGCTCGACGTGCGCGTGGGCGACCACGTGATCGTGCGTCGTGCCGGCGACGTCATCCCGGAAGTGGCTGGCGTGATTCTGGAGCGCCGCCCCGACGGCACGCAGCCGTGGCAGATGCCCACGCACTGCCCGGTATGCGGTGCCGAGATCGTGCGCGAGGAAGGCGAGGCGGTCTGGCGCTGCTCCGGCGAACTGAGCTGCCCGGCCCAGCGCAAGGAATCGCTGCGCCACTTCGCCTCGCGCCGCGCGATGGACATCGAAGGCCTGGGCGACCGCTACATCGAGGACCTGTCCGACCTCGGCTATCTGGCCTCCATCGCCGACCTCTACAAGCTGACGCTGGACGACCTGCTGGAGATGAAGCGCCGCGTCGACGAGCGCGACGGCACCACGCCCGAGACGGTGAAGTCGGGGAAAGTCGCGACCAAGTGGGCGGACAACCTGATCGAGGCCATCGACCGCAGCCGCCGCACCACGCTGGAGCGCTTCCTGTTCGCGCTCGGCATCCAGCATGTCGGCGAAAGCACCGCCAAGGCGCTGGCCGTGTGGTTCGGCGACCTGCAACGCATCCGACACCTGCCGTGGCCCCTGTTCAAGCGCGTGCCCGACATCGGCGGCGAAGTGGCGCGCTCGCTCGGCCATTTCTTCGACCAGCCCGGCAACCAGCAGGCCATCGACGACCTGCTGGCGCGCGGTGTCGTCATCGGCGATACGCGTGCGCCCTCCGGCAAGCTGCGCGCCGGCCTCGACCTGGCGACGCTGCTGGTCGACCTGGAGATCCCCAAGGTCACCCGCGTGCGCGCGGAACAGCTGGCGTCGGCGTTCCCGTCGGTCGACGCGCTGCTCGATGCGCCTGCGCACAACTTCGTCACCGCCGGCCTGCCCAGCGATTCGGCCAATGCCTTCGCGGCGTGGCTGGAGGACGAAGCGAATGCCCAGTTGCTGACGCGCAGCGGCGCCGCGCTCGACGAATTGCTGGCGAACACGCCGGAGGAGGTCGATGTCTCCACCGGCCCGCTCGACGGCAAGACCGTGGTGCTCACCGGCGGCCTGGCCGCGATGAGCCGCGATGAAGCCGGCGAGAAGCTCGAAGCCCTCGGCGCCAAGGTGTCCGGCAGCGTGTCGAAGAAGACGCACCTGGTGGTGGCCGGCGAAGCCGCCGGTTCCAAACTCGCCAAGGCGCAGGAACTCGGCATCGAGATCTGGGACGAAGCGCAGCTGCTGGCGTTCCTGGCGAAGCACGACGCAACATGACCTGCTCCCTCTCTCCCGCCTGCGGGGGAGAGGGCTGGGGTGAGGGGGCGAATGGATCGCCTCCGATGCAACCGTCAAGGAGGACAACCCAATGGATCCCACCAAGCGCATGCGGCAAGCGCCGACAGACGCGGAACACCGGTTATGGGAGCGCCTGCGCAACCAGCAGACGGGCTTCAAGTTCCGTCGCCAGCATCGGGTGGGTGGCTACATCGTCGACTTCATCTGCGTGGAGCGCGGGTTGGTGGTGGAGGTGGATGGTGGGCAGCATGCGGACGATGTGGTCAGTGATGCTGCACGCACGCGGTATCTGGAGTCTGTCGGTCTGCGTGTCGTGCGCTTCTGGAATCATGAGGTGTTGAGGCAGACGGATGAAGTGATGGAGGTGATCTGGCGGGCGTTGCGGGAAAGCCCCCCTCACCCCAACCCTCTCCCCCGCATGCGGGGGAGAGGGGGCAGAAGCAGCAACGGCAGTAGCAACGGCAGTAGCAACGGCAGTGGCGATAGAGAGCCGGATTCGATGATCGACGACAAGCAGGGGGTAGACGTGCCGGGGCGGGACGCATCGCATGGCTTCATCGCGACGGAAAACCATACCCCCTCTCCCCCACACGCGGGGGAGAGGGTTGGGGTGAGGGGGAGCGCGCGAAACCCAAGCGCCGCCGATCAACCCTGGGCACCTTCCGCATCGCAAGACGCCCTCCGCATGCGCGCGGCTATCAACCGCCTCATGCGCGAGTTCTTCCATGCCCGCGAGGTGCTGGAAGTCGAGACGCCGATGATGTCGCGCGCCGGCAATACCGACGCGAACATCGCCTCGTTCTCGCTCGACTTCTCCGGTCGCACCGATGGCGCGCCGCGCACGCGCTGGTTGCGGACATCACCGGAGTTTCCGTTGAAGCGTCTGCTCGCCGCGGGCGTGGGCGACTGCTATGAACTCGGGCGGGTGTTCCGCGATGGCGAAGCGGGCGGACGGCACAACCCCGAGTTCACCATGCTGGAGTGGTACCGGGTGGATTGGACGTTGGAGCCGCTGATCGACGAGACGGTGTCGCTGGTGCTGGCGGCGCTGGCGATGATCGGGCGCGAGGCGACGGTGTCGCGGATCAGCTTCCGCGACCTGTACCTGCAGCGACTCGGTTTCGATCCGATGACGGCCGACATCGAGGCCGTACGCAACGCCGCGGCCGGCATCGCCATCGACGGCGAGGGGCTGACCCGCGACGACTGGCTGGACCTGCTGATGACGCACCGGCTGCAACCGGCGTTCGGCCGCGACGAGATCCACGTGGTGTACGACTATCCGGCCACGCAGTCGGCGCTGGCGCGCGTGGTGGAGCGCGACGGTGTGCCGGTGGCGGAGCGGTTCGAGCTGTACCTGGGGCCGCTGGAGCTGGCCAACGGGTACCACGAGCTCACCGACGCAGTGGAGCAGCGTGCGCGGTTCGAGCGCGATGTCGCCGTGCGGCAGGCGAGGGGCGACATCGCGCCACCGCTGGACGAAGGCCTGCTGGCCGCATTGGGGCAGGGCATGCCGGCCTGTGCGGGCGTGGCATTGGGCGTGGACCGGTTGCTGATGGCGATGCTCGACACGCCGCGCATCGCCGATGTGCTGGCCTTCGATTTCGCGCGCGCCTGAAAGCCAGCCAAACATCCGTCGCGGGTCGCGCGGACTGCAAACGGTTTCGTGAGGCCGTGTTCATTTTCGCTGCGTAGATTGCGAATCAACACCCACGAGGACACCTGTCATGGAACGCCACCTGATCGCTTCGCTGATGCTGGGCACCGTCGCGCTGCTGGGGGCCACCGCCGCCAAGGCCGCGCCGCAGTACGACGACCGCTATTACGGCAACGGGCAGACCGTCCGCTGCGAATCGCCGAGCAACCGCTACCGCGAATGCCCGATGGACACGCGCGGCGGCGTGCAGCTGACGCGCCAGCTGTCGAGCACGCGCTGCGAGGAGGGCCGCAACTGGGGCCAGGGCCGCAATGGCGTGTGGGTGGATCGCGGCTGCCGTGCCGAATTCACCAGTAGCCGAGGTGGTGGCTGGGGCGGTGGCAACGGCGGTGGCTGGTCGGGCAATGGCCAACGCATCCGCTGCGAATCGGACAACGGCCGTACGCGCACCTGCGCGATTCCTGCACGCGCCGATGTGCGCCTGGTGCGCCAGCTGTCCAGCTCGCGGTGCGTCGAAGGCCAGACCTGGGGCCAGGACCGTGGCGGGCTGTGGGTCACGCAGGGCTGCCGGGGCGAGTTCGAGGTCTACGGTCGTGGCAATGGCGGCGGCTGGGGCAACGGCGGCAACTGGGGCAACAACGGCGGCGGGCGCACCTTCCGCTGCGAGTCGGACAACGGCCGCACGCGCAACTGCGCGGTCGACGGACGTCGCGTGGAACTGGTGCGCCAGCTGTCCAGCAGCGCCTGCATCGAGGGCCGCACCTGGGGCCGCGACAACCGCGGCGTGTGGGTAACCGACGGCTGCCGGGCGGAGTTCCGCAGCTGGTGAGTTCCACGAGGGGAACGGCCCGCTCACAGCGGGCCGTTACAATGGCGGCATGAACGACGCCATCGACTACGCCCGCTACGACCGCATCCGTCCCCTCCGCTGGACCGGCACCGCGCTGGACCTGCTGGACCAGCGCAAGCTGCCGTTCGTGGTGGAGTACCTGAGCTGCACGACCAGCGACGAGGTCGCCGCCGCCATCCACGACCTGGCCGTGCGTGGCGCGCCGGCCATCGGCATCGCCGCCGCCTGGGGCGTGGTGCTGGCTTCGCGCGAGGTGCTGGCCGCCACGCCGGCCGAGGCGCTGGAGAAACTGGAACCCGCCCTGCAGCGCCTCAACGACGCGCGGCCCACGGCCGTGAACCTGGCCTGGGCGCTGGCGCGCATGCGCGCGGCGCTGCGCACCGCCGGCAGCGACTGGCGTGGCGTGCTGGAACTGGAAGCGCTGGCGATCGCCGAGGAAGACCTGGCCGCCAACCGCCACATGGGCGCACTGGGGGCGGCGCTGATCGGCGAGGGCAGCGGCGTGCTGACCCACTGCAATACCGGTTCGCTGGCGACCGCCGGCTTCGGCACCGCGCTGGGCGTGATCCGCGCCGGCGTGGCGCAGGGCCGCATCGGCAAGGTCTATGCCGGCGAAACCCGGCCGTGGCAGCAGGGCGCGCGCCTGACCGCGTGGGAGCTGCAGCAGGACGGCATTCCCGCGACCCTGATCGCCGACTCCGCCGCCTCGCACCTGATGAAGACGGGCGCCGTGCAATGGGTGGTCGTGGGCGCGGACCGCATCTGCGCCAACGGCGACACCGCCAACAAGATCGGCACCTATCAGCTGGCCATCGCCGCGCGCCACCACGGCGCGAAGTTCATGGTGGTGGCGCCGTCGTCGACGGTGGACATGGCCACGCCCAATGGCGAGGCGATCCATATCGAGGAGCGCGACCCGGCCGAACTGCTCGGCATCGGTGGCACCCGCATCGTCGCCGAGGGCGTGGCGGCGTGGAATCCGGTGTTCGACGTCACGCCGGCCTCGCTGATCGACGCCATCGTCACCGAGAAGGGCGTGATCGAACAGCCGGACGAGGCACGCATGCGGGCCGCGTTCGGCGGATGACCCGGCGCGTCCGCCTCGCCTGGCGGATCGGGACCGACGCAATGCGTCGGTCGGCTGCGCGCGACGGCATGCGGGTGGCATGGGACGGCTGAGGCGCTGCCGGAATACCGCACACGACGCCACCTCCGCGGGGGTGGCACGCGGGTTGCATCGCCGGACACATCCCGCCCAGGAACCGCGCATGCGCGCACGCCTCGTCCACGCACCGATCGCCGTCCCCGGCCTGCTGCACAGCCTGAGGAGCCTGCTGTCGCGCCGTTCGACCCGCTCACTGACCGCCGCGGAGCGCGAGGACCTGGCGCAGGCGCAGCTGCGCGCCACCCGTCCGATCGTCAGCGGCGTGCTGCTGTGCGGCGCGGTGCTGCTGGCGATCACCGCGCTGTTCGAACTGGCGCAGGTGACCCCGTCGATCGGCTATCCCGCCTGGGCGCAGCTGGCGGCGGCCATGGGCGTGGCGGCCTGCGCGGCCGGCGTCGCGCGGCTGCTGCACTGGCAGCAGCGGTTGATGCTGGTGCTGGCCGGCACGCTGGTGACCGGCATCTTCATGAGCATGCCGCTGCCCGGTGCGACCGGCCAGCTGGCGCTGCGCACCGGCCTGTTCCAGTTGCTGCCGCTGGCGCTGATGGCGCTGATGGTCCGCCCGGTCTCGCTGCTGGCGCTGGCGCTCCTGATCGTGGTGATGGCGCAGCTGCGCATCGTGCTCTACGGCGCGCCGGGAACCGGTACGGCGTTGTACTGGCTGTACACCCTGACGACGATCGGCTTCGGCCTGGTGCTGGCAGGCTACCGCACCGACTTCGCCGTGTCGGCCTGGCAGATGCGCCGCCGGTTGGTGAAGCAGGCGCATACCGACGAACTGACGGGATTGCTGAACCGCAACGGCTGGAGCGACCACGCGATCGCCGCGCACGCGCAGGCGATGGCCGCCGGCCGGCCGGTGGCGGTCGTGGTGCTGGATATCGACTACTTCAAGCGCATCAACGACGACCACGGCCACGACGGCGGCGACGCGGTGCTGCAGCGGCTGGGCGACATCATGCGTGCGCGCGTAGGTGCGAACGGCTGCGCGGCGCGCATCGGCGGCGAGGAATTCGCGGTGCTGCTGGACGGGGATGACGCCATCGCGGCGCAGGCGTTCGCCGACCGCGTGCGGCGGGAGTTCGGCAAGGCGCATGGCGGCGTTGTCGCGACGCTGTCGGCCGGCATCGCGGAACATCTGACCGGCGAGTCGCTGCGCGACCAGTTGCGGCGTGCCGACCTGGCGCTGTACGCGGCCAAGCGGAGCGGGCGCGATCGTGTCCATGTCGCCGGCGTTTCCTGAACGCTTTTTGTGATTCCAAATGTGACGACCCTGCGATAGCATCGACGAAGAAGTTCGCGCGGGCATGTCGGTGCCCTTACGCGTCCAGTCGACGCCAGGGGAACATGAACCGAGAACGCACCCGCACCCTGTGGGAAAAATCGCGCCTGCCCCTGCTGGGCCTGGTGGTCGTCCTGATCGTGGTGATGCCGGTCATCCTGCTGCAGGGGCTCTCGCGCGCGAACCAGGAGGCCGCCGACGCCGTCATCCACACCCACGAGGTGGAGGCCACCGTGCTCGGATTGGCGCTCGATGTCCGCGAAATGGAAAGCTCGGCCATGCTGATCGCGTTGGGCGCCGACCATCCGTTGGCGCGCGAGCGGCTGGTGGCGGGACGTGAATCCTTGCCTGAACGATTCGAGGCGCTGGCCCGCCTGACCGCGGACAATCCGGAGCAGCTCGTCCGCGTTGGGCGCCTGCGCGAACTGGTGAATGCCCGGATCGAGGTGGTCGACCAGCTGCTGGAAGCGCCGGAGGCCTACAAAGGGGCGGTGGTGGCGCCGCTGGCCACGCGCTTCCCGATCCGTGGCCTGCTGACCGAAATCCTGGACGACGAGCGTTCGCTGCTCAAGGAACGCAGCGAGGATGCCACCGAACAGCGCCGCCGGATGGAACTGATCCGGATGGTCGCGCTGGGGACGCAGCTGCTGCTGCTGTCGCTGGTGCTGATGGCGCTCGGCCGCCAGGCGGCGCGCCGCCTGGCGGCCGAAAAGCAGACCGCGCAGGCGAGCCAGCGCGCGCTTGTGGTGCTGGACACGGTGCGCGAGCCGATCGTGCTGCTGGACGGCGAGCAGCATATCCAGATGCACAACAGCGCCTTCGCCGAGCTGTATGGCATCCGCAAGGGCGACAACGCCGCCAGCCTGGACGATCTGGGTGCGGCCTGGCAGGACAAGGTGATGCGCCAGCGCCTGGACGACGTGCTGGCGCGCGGGCGCGAGCTGTGGGACTACGAACTGCAGCAGGAAACCGCGGACGGCCTGCAGCGCACGGTGCTGATCAACGCGCGCCGCATGCCGCTGCCCGACAGCGACGACCATGCCGTCCTCATGACGGTCAGCGACATCTCGCTGCAGAAGACCGCGCAGCAGGAGATCGCCGCGCTGAACCGCCAGCTGGAAGGCAAGGTGCATCAGGTATCCGAAGTGAACCGGGAACTCGAAGCCTTCAGCTATTCGGTCTCGCACGACCTGCGCGCACCGCTGCGTCACGTGGCCGGCTTCTCCGACAAGCTGGGCCGCCATCTGGGCGAGGGCATCGACGACAAGAGCCGCCATTACCTGAGCGTGATCGGCGACTCCGCGCGCCGCATGTCGCAGCTGATCGACGACCTGCTGGTCTATTCACGCCTGGGCCGCAGCGCGCTGCGCCTGCAGGCGGTGGACATGCAGTCGCAGGTGGCGGAGGCGCGCGCGATGCTGGATGCGAACGAAGCCAACGAAGGTCGTGCCGATCGGGTGGAGTGGCACATCTCGCCGATGCCGATCGTGCTGGCCGACGAGAACATGATGCGCCAGGTATGGAGCAACCTGCTGGGCAACGCGCTGAAGTACAGCAGCCAGCGCGAGCGCGCCGTCATCGAGGTGGAGCACCGCCAGCAGGGCGACGGCAGCCACCTGTTCAGCGTTCGCGACAACGGCGCCGGCTTCGACATGGCCTATGCCGACAAGCTGTTCGGCGTGTTCCAGCGCCTGCACAAGGCGAGCGAGTTCGCCGGTACCGGCATCGGCCTGGCCAGCGTGCGACGCGTGCTGGGCCGCCATGGCGGCCGCATCTGGGCCGAGGCGGCGCCCGACCGCGGCGCGACCTTCTTCTTCACCCTTCCTGCGGCGCTCGATGCTCCGCCCTCTCGAGAGAAAGACGCATGAGCGACATCCGCACCATCCTGTTGGCCGAAGACAGCCTGGCCGACGCCGAAATGGCGATCGATGCGCTGCGCGAGGCCAATCTGGCCAACCCCATCGTGCACGTGGAGGACGGCGTGGAAGCGATGGACTACCTGCTGCGCCGCGGCGCGCACGCCGAACGCCCGGAAGGCATGCCGGCGGTGCTGCTGCTGGACATCAAGATGCCGCGCATGGACGGGCTGGAAGTGCTCAAGCGCATTCGCCATGACGAGACGCTCAAGCACCTGCCGGTAGTGATCCTGTCGTCCTCGCGCGAGGAGAGCGACCTGGCCCGCAGCTGGGACCTGGGCGTGAACGCTTACGTGGTCAAGCCGGTCGACATCGACCAGTTCTTCCAGGCGGTGAAGACGCTTGGCACGTTCTGGGCGGTCATCAACGAAACCCCGGTCAGGGACTGAGCCGTGCCGCAATCGGGATCACCGCTGGGCCGCGTCCGCCTCCTGCTCGTCGAAGATTCCGAGCTGGATGCGGAACTGCTGATGGAGCAGCTGCTGGACGCGGGCCTGGATGCGGAATTCGTCCGCGTGGACGGCGCGGACGAGATGCATGTCGCGCTGGCCGGCGACCCGTTCGACCTGGTGCTGTCCGACATGGAACTGCCGGGTTTCTCCGGCTACCAGGCGCTGGAGATCCTGCGCCGCCAGGATGCGCGACTGCCGTTCGTGTTCTTCTCCGGCACCATCGGCGAAGAGGCCGCGGTCAAGGCACTGCAGGAAGGCGCCAGCGACTATGTGCTCAAGCATTCGCCGGCGCGCCTGCCGGCCGCAGTGGCGCGCGCCATCCGGGAAGCGCGGACCGAGCGCGAGCGCGAGCGCGCCGAGCGCGAACTGATGCGGTCGCAGCGGCTGGACTGCCTGGCGATGCTGGCGGCGGGCCTCAGCCATGACCTGCGCAACATCCTGCAGCCGCTGCTGATCGTGCCCGACCTGCTGTCGACCTACAGCGACGATCCCAAGGTCCTGCGCCTGGGCGCGGTGATCTCGGAAAGCGGCAAGCGCGGCCATGAAATGGCCGATTCCATGCTGTCGTTCGTGCGCGGCTCGCGCAAGGCCAGCGAGACCATCAGCGTGTCCGCGCTGTTCAGCGCTGTGCAACTGCTGCTGCAGGGCAGCCTGTCGCGGCAGGTTCGCCTGACGGTCGAACAACCGCCCGAGGATCTGCAGATCGAGGGCAACTACACCGAGTTCCAGCAGTGCCTGATCAATCTGTGCCTCAACGGCATCCAGGCGATGGCCGAGCGTGGCGGGCAGCTGACGCTGTCGGCAGGCACGACAGTGGCTGCCGACGGCCAGCAGTACGTGGTCGTGCGCGTGAGCGACGAAGGCAGCGGCATGGACGAAGCTACGCGCCAGCAGCTGTTCACGCCTTTCTTCACCACCAAGAGCAGCGGCACCGGCCTGGGCCTGATGTCGTGCAAGCGTATCGTCGAGTCGGTGAACGGGCGCATCGAAGTCATCAGCACGCTGGGGAAGGGCACCTCGTTCGAGCTGCATCTGCCGGCGCCCGAAACCGAGGAATGGACGGGCATCGAAGACGCCGCGTTCGCCGATGGTGCGGGGCGGCGGATCCTGCTGGTCGACGGCGATGCCACGCGTCTGTCGCTGCTGGGCAACGCGCTGGCCGCGCAGGGCTACGATCCCGTCATGGCGCCGGATGGTGCCAACGCGCTGCAGCAGATCGCACGCGATGGCATGCCGGCGCTGGCCATCATCGATGACGACATCCTGTTGCTCTCGGCGGCGGACGTGCTGGCGGTGCTGCAGGAGGCGGGCTTCGATGGCCCGGTCGTGCGCCTGCAGGAGCCGGGCAGGCTGCCCGACGGCCTCGAGTGCGCGACGGTGACCAAGCCGGTGCAGGTGCAGGCGCTGTTCGGTGCGATCGAACACGCGCTGGGATTGCGCGCCTGACGACCCCACCGGTATCGCAGTCGCGCCTGAGCGCGATCAGACGTGGCCGGCGGGCTTCAGCCGCTGCCACACTGCGCGCATGATGGGCTGCGCGCGGTACCAGCCGATCGGCGTATCCGGGCAGTCGCGCCGCAGACGGTCGCGCAGCACGGGTGCGATGTCGTCGAACTCCTGCCGGTGGTGCAGCAGGTACGCGTCATAGCCGATCTTCAGGCAGCGCTCCAGATCACCCACGGTGGCACCGACCACCTGGAACGTGTCCTCGTTGAGGCGCGTCTTCCAGTAGGCCAGTTCGGCGTCGATATCGACGATCTGCGCAGTGGCGTGCTGGGTGGTGCGAGCGTAGTGACTGGCCATGGTGATCCCCGTTTCGACATGGTGGTGACGGGGCGGAGTTTTTGATCTTCACGGTGATGCTTAAGTGAAATAAAGAGCGTTTTAACCGTGATTTAACCTGGTGGGGACGTTTTGGTTCACCTTTGAAAAAAGTGTGTGACGGATCGTGTCAGCGACGTCGTGCCGCATCCGCCAGCAGTGCGCGCTCTTCCATCGCGCCTGACAACGGCAGGAACAGCGGAGGATCCTCTTCCAAGGGCGCATTGACGCGCTCCCACACGCGCGCGATGACTGCCTGCGCCAGCGGCCAGTCCAGCCGTACGCCATGCACGATGCCGGCCTCGTAGCGGGCGCGCAGCGACGGCAGCAGTTCCCGCAGCGAACGCCGGTGCGAGAGCAGGTAGGTGTCGTAGGCGAACTTCAGCGTGGGCACGTAATGGCGGAACGGCGTGCCGGGGCGGTGGAAGGGCTGTCGGGCGTAGGTGTCCGCCCAGAAGTGCAGTTCGGACTGGATATCGATGACGGCGCAGGGCATCGCGTCGTCGGCCCAGGCGTGGGCAAGCGGATCGTGCAGGCATGGCATGGGGTCCCCTCCTCGACGCGAGGCCTGGCATGGATGGACCGCATCGATGGAGGACGGTAGGCGTGCGAGCCGATACCGTCTGCGTGACCGCGTCGCCCAGTCGCCGACTGTGCGAAGCCCCCTTTGGCAACGTACTGCTCCATCCTCCCCGAAGGAGTGTGGTCGACGACCCGGCCGGGCCTTGTTGTGGTTGTCGCCCCTGCAAGGACAAAGACGGCGGGCCGGACGGGTGCCGGCCTACCGTTCGTCGTCGCGTGATCAGTGCATGCGCGGCGGTTCGGACGTGTGTTCGTCCAGCCAGCGCCATGCCTCGCGCAGCAGCGTGCGGGCGACGGGCCACTCGGGGCCGGTGTCGCCCCGCAGGTTGTCCCAGTGGTGCTCCAGCGCGAGTTCGGTATCCAGGTCCAGGGCGCCGTCATGCTCGGCATGCGAGGCGGCGGCGAAGGCATAGGCGCGGCAGGCATCTTCCCAGGCCACGTCGGGATGCAGTCGGCGGCGTCGACCGTAGTCGTACGCCGTGAACGCGACGAAGGCATCGTCGTGCATGGCGGCGATGCGCGGCGGCGTCTGGCGGAGGGTGTCGAGCTGGGCACGATAGAGCTGTCGGTCCATAGGGGGATCTCCAGGGTCACGCAACCGTGGTATCGCGCCGCGCGTTACCGAGCGGTGAGAAATCCCTTCGTTGCCCGATCACAAAGCTGAGGTGGAATATCGCGATCAGCGGGCGGTCAGTCTCAGGAGCTGAGACGGCGACGACGTCAGATGGCGGCCTGCCGAGGAGAGACCGCCATGCCTGCCCAGACCGCCCTGATCCGTCGCCATGCCGACGAGGCCTCCCTGCTGCCCGCGACCACCGCCGATGGCAGTGCGCTGGCAGAACGCCTGGCGGGCAAGTACCGCGACCGGGTCACCGGCCAGTTCGTCATCCCCGCGCGCGAGGGCCGCTACGAGGCGTTGCCCGACGATCTGCCGCTCGCGTTGGCCGACGCGCTGCGCCAGCGCGGCATCGGGCAGCTGTATTCGCACCAGGCCGAGGCCTGGCGCCAGGCGCAGGCCGGCGATCATCTGGCCATCGTCACGCCCACGGCTTCCGGCAAGTCGCTGTGCTACACGTTGCCGGTGGTGGCGTCGGCGCTGTCGAAGCGCGGCAAGGCGCTGTATCTGTTCCCGACCAAGGCGCTGGCACAGGACCAGGTGGCGGAACTGCTGGACCTGAGCAAGGCCGGCGACCTGGGATTGAAAGCCTTCACTTTCGACGGCGACACGCCCGGCGATGCGCGGCAGGCGATCCGCCTGCACGGCGACATCGTGGTCAGCAATCCCGACATGCTGCACCAGGCCATCCTGCCGCACCACACCAAGTGGGCGCAGTTCTTCGAGAACCTGCGCTACGTGGTGATCGACGAAGTGCATACCTACCGCGGCGTGTTCGGCAGCCACGTCGCCAACGTGCTGCGAAGGCTCAGGCGGGTCTGCGCGTTCTACGGCGCCACGCCGCAGTTCATCGTCTGCTCGGCGACCATCGGCAATCCGCAGGCGCACGCGGAGGCGCTGCTGGAACTGCCGGTGCATGCGATCACCGAATCAGGTGCGCCGAGCGGCGAGAAGCACGTGCTGCTGTGGAATCCACCGGTGGTCAATCCCGATCTGGGCCTGCGCGCGTCGGCGCGTTCGCAGAGCAACCGCATCGCGCGGCTGGCGATCAAGGCGGGGCTGAAGACGCTGGTGTTCGCGCAGTCGCGCACGATGGTCGAGGTGCTGACCAAGTATCTGAAGGATGTGTTCGACAGCGACCCTCGGCTACCGGCACGCATCCGCGCCTACCGTGGCGGCTACCTGCCGACGGAACGGCGAGAGGCCGAACGCGCGATGCGCGACGGGCGCGTGGACGGGATCATCTCCACGTCCGCGCTGGAACTCGGCGTGGACATCGGCAGCCTGGACGCGGTGGTGCTGAACGGGTACCCGGGCTCGATCGCCGCGACGTGGCAGCGCTTCGGTCGCGCCGGCCGTCGGCAACAGACGTCGCTGGGCATCCTGGTCGCCAGTTCGCAGCCGCTGGACCAGTACGTGGTGCGGCACCCGGAGTTCTTCGCCGACAGCCCGCCGGAACACGCCCGCATCGCGCCGGACCAGCCGATGATCCTGCTCGACCACGTGCGTTGCGCGGCATTCGAACTGCCGTTCCTCGCCGGGGAACCGTTCGGTCCGGTTGACCCGACGCCGTTCCTGCAACTGCTGGACGAGGACAGCGTGGTGCATCGCGAAGGCGACCGCTACGAGTGGATCGCCGACAGCTATCCGGCCAACGCGGTCAGCCTGCGTTCGGTGGCGGACGGCAACTTCGTCGTCGTCGATCGCACCGACGGGCGCCAGACGATCATCGCCGAGGTGGATTTCAGCGCCGCGCCGCTGACGCTGTACGAAGGCGCCATCCACATGATCCAGTCCACGCCGTACCAGGTGGAGCGGCTGGACTGGGAGGGGCGCAAGGCCTACGTCGTCCGCACGCACGTGGACTACTACACCGATGCGATCGACTACACCAAGCTGAAGGTGCTGGAGCGCTTCGACGGCAGCATCGCCGGGCAGGGCACCTGCCACCACGGCGAAGTGCACGTGGTGCGGCGCGTGGCCGGTTACAAGAAGATCCGCTACTACACGCACGAGAACATCGGCTACGGCCCGGTGAACCTGCCCGACCAGGAGATGCACACCACCAGCCTGTGGTGGCAGCTGCCGCCGGCGCTGCTGGAATCCGCCTTCGAATCGCGGCAGGAGGCGCTCGATGGCTTCCTCGGCGCGGCGTATGCGCTGCATGTCGCCGCCACCGTCGCGGTGATGGCCGAAGGCCGCGACCTGCAGAAGGCGGTCGGTGATGGCGACGGTGCCTGGTTCGCGCTGCCGGACACGCAGGGGCGTGGCCAGTTGCGCGGCACGGAGAGCCAGGTGCTGTCGCCGGTGTCGGGCGAACGCTTCGTGCCGACGGCTTACCTGTACGACAACTACCCCGGCGGCATCGGCCTGAGCGAACCGCTGTGGCGGCGCCAGCGCGAACTGGTGCAGCGTGCGGTGCGTCTGGTCGCGGGCTGCGATTGCCGGGCAGGGTGTCCGGCCTGCGTCGGTCCGGTGCTGGCGAACGACGAGGACGCCGAGACCACGCCACGCGCGCTGGCCGCACGCGTGCTGCACCTGCTGGACGCCGCATGAGCGTCAGCCTGGAGAAACTGCAGCGGCTTCGAAAGCAGGCGGGTCACGAGAGCGCCAGCGCGCCCGCGACGCTACCGCCGGTGCACGATCCCTTGCCTGCGCTGCGGCGCATGCTGGGAATCCGCGAACGTACACAGGCGCCGAAGGGGGTGCGTGTATGCGACCGTGCGCTGCCGGGCGACGAGATCGCACCGGGCCTGCTGCGGCTGGAACAGATGCTGCCGTTCGACGACGTCGCGACAGAGGTCGACGGTACGTTCGCACGGGCGGGGGCGCTGCCGACGCAGGGCATGCTGTTCTTCGACACCGAAACCACCGGCCTGTCCGGCGGCACCGGCACGCGCGCCTTCATGGTGGGCGCCTCGGATTTCGTGCCCGGCGGACTGCGCGTGCGCCAGCTGCTGATCACCCACCTGTCGGCCGAGCCGGCGATGCTGCGCGAATTCTCGCGCTGGCTGGCCGACGACACGCGCCTGGTCAGCTACAACGGGCGCTGTTACGACGCGCCGCTGCTCGCCGCGCGCTACCGGCTGGCGCGGCAGGGTACGCCGCTGGCCGGCCTGGAACACCTCGACCTGCTGTTCCCCACGCGTCGGCGCTATCGCGGCGTGTGGGAGAACTGCCGCCTCGGCACGATCGAGCGCCGTGCGCTCGGCATCGTGCGCGAAGACGATCTGCCGGGATCCGAAGCGCCCGGCGCGTGGCTGCAGTACCTGCGTGGCGGCGATGCCGGCCTGCTGCGGCGCGTGCTGCAGCACAACTTCCAGGATGTGGTGACGCTGGCGCACCTGCTGCTGCACCTGTCGGTGCCGCCCGTGATGGACGCGTCGGGGAATCCGTTTACCTGCGCCGCGCCTTGACCGCGCGGGGTGCCGGGCGGATGCTGCGCGCGTCGCTTCGCCGACGTTGACGCAAACCCTGTCCGCCCTGCCGCAGGAGTCGTCCCGTGTCCCCTTCCGCCGCGCTCTGCCTGCTGCTCTGTGCGGGGCTGCCCGCCACGTCCCTTGCGCAGGACGCCCTGCCGCCCGTCGACCGTTTCCATGTCGGCGCGGGACGCTACTGGGCCGACCACGACCTGGACACGCGCTGGGATGCCAGCGACGGCGCGATGGGCACGCATGTCAATTTCCAGCGCGACCTCGGCTTCGTGGACCGGCAGGACGCGCTGGTGTGGAGCATCGGCGGCAGCCTGGGTGAGGAACGTCGCCACGCCTTCGATGCCTTCG
Organism: Pseudoxanthomonas sp. LjRoot206; assembly: GCF_056175725.1. Classification (NCBI taxonomy): domain Bacteria; kingdom Pseudomonadati; phylum Pseudomonadota; class Gammaproteobacteria; order Lysobacterales; family Lysobacteraceae; genus Pseudoxanthomonas; species Pseudoxanthomonas sp. LjRoot206. Next base: position 74,969 of record NZ_JBGFFI010000005.1, on the reverse strand, counting down.
GTTACGACTACGACGACGACACCACGCGCCTGCTGGACCGCACGCTGCAGATCGGCGACAACGCCTATCCGGTGGACGCGGACCTGGCCGGGCGCATGGACCTGAAGGTCACCGGCGTGTCCTACACCTGGTTCTTCCACCACGATGGCCAGCGCGCCTTCGGCGTTGGCCTGGGCGCGATGCGCTACGACGTGGACATCGACCTGGAGGCGACGGCGGTGGTGGCGGGCGCGCCGGTCGCCTATGCCAATACGCTGTCCGAGGACGAGTGGGCGCCGATGCTGCGTGCCGAGTACGCGCAGTCGTTGTCGGACCGCTGGCGCTGGGGCGCATCGCTGGCCTACACGAAGAAGACCGGCGGCAACGTCACCGGCGATGCGCGCGACCTGCAGGTGCGTCTGGAGTATTTCCCGTGGCAGCGCGTCGGGTTCTCGCTGCGTTACAACTACAACGACGTCGACCTGGATTTCGAGCGCACGCGCTTCGACGGCAACCTGAACCTCAACAACCGCGGACCGCAGTTGCTGGCGATGCTGCGCTTCTGAAACAGGCGCTGTCGGGGTGATACCGACAGCGGAGTGTGAAGCGTTGCGCATTCCCCGCATCGCGTCTCAAGAATGCACCGGCGCGGCCGACACCCTTGCTAGATTCCATTGGTCCGTGCGTCCCGAGCGGGAGGCACGCCTTGAACTTGCAAGCAATAAGGGGACATGCCTTGCGCATTCTGTACGTTGGCGATACCGCCTGCCTGCCCGACGATCTGGCCGACTACATCGGCGACATGGGCGACGAGTGGACCGTCGAATCGGTGGCCGATGGCAAGTCGGCCATGTTCGCGGTCGCCAATGGGCCAGTTGATGTGGTGATGGTGGGACCGGCGCTGTCGGACCTGCCACCGGCCACGCTGCTGGGCCAGATACGCACGCTGCGTCCGGAGACCATTCGCATCGCATTGCTGCAAGGCAGCAGCGACAGCCTGGCGGCGCCGATCAAGCTGATCGGCGTGGCGCACCGCTTCCTGCCGCTGCCGCTGACGTCGGAAACGGTGCTGGAGTCGATCCACAGCCTGGAAGAACTGCGCGACCTGCTGGACAGTCCGCGCCTGCGACGCGCGATCGGCCGTGTCGAGCACCTGCCGTCGCCGCCGCATCTCTACTTCGCGCTCACCCGGGCGCTGGAAGAGGACGAAGGCACGGCGAACGACATCGCCCGGCTGGTGGCCGGCGATCCGGCCATCGCCGCCAAGGTGTTGCAGCTGTGCAACTCGGCCTACTTCTCCAGCGGCCGCTCGATCACCGACCTGCGCGCCGCGGTGACGCGGCTGGGCCTGGGCACGCTGCGCGACCTCGTGCTCGCCAGCGAGGTGTTCTCGATGAAGACCACCTCCAGCGTCGACCGCGCCGCCCTGCAGCACCGGGCGCTGCTGGCCTCGCGGCTGGCGGCGAAGATCCTGCCGCGCACCAGTTCCGAACTCGGCGCCACCGCCGCGCTGCTGGCCGACATCGGCCTGCTGCTGCCGGGTGTGCGCGACGAGCGAGACACGCCAGCCGCCGAGGACGACGACCGTCCCGGTCACACGGAGGCGGGCGCCTACCTGCTGGGGCTGTGGGGCCTGCCGATGCCGATCGTCGAAGCGGTGGCGTTCCACCGCCAGCCGCAGCGCTCCAGCCTTCGCAGCTTCTGGGTGCCGGGCGCGGTGCACGTGGCCGGCGCGCTGGCCGGCAACGAGCCGGTGGACGAGGGTTACCTGAAGTCGCTGGGCGTGCTGGACCAGTTGCCCAACTGGCGGCAGATGGCCGAGACCATGGTCGAGCGCGCCGAGGAACAGGCCGCCTGACGCGTTTCCGGTCCCGCGTGCACGCCGCGCGACGCGGCGTCTGCGATGTGTCATGCCGGTCTACAGGGAGCGGCCCGCGAGGGAAGTCGTGGCGTCATTCCGGCGCAAGCCGGAATCCATGGCCTCTCGGCGATGTGTCCTTCCTTGCGAACGTCAGGGAAGGCAGCGGCAGAGTGGAGTGGGTCCCAGCTCTCGCTGGGACGACGTGACTGACGTGTCCGAATGCGTGTCGCCACCCCTGACGTCATTCCAGCGCAAGCGTGAATCCATTGCCTTCAGCGATGGGGGTCCTTGGGAATGTCAGAGGCACGACAACATGGGGCCCAGCTTTCGCTGGGACGACGTGGTTGACAACCTTCGAATCCTTACCGCTACCGACTTGCCGTCATTCCAGCGCACGCTGGAATCCATTGCCTTTCAGCGATGGAGTTCCTTGGGAATGTCGGAGGCACGGCAACATGGGTCCCAGCCTTCGCTGGGACGACGTGGCTGACAACCTTCGAATCCTTGCTGCTACCGACTTGCCGTCATTCCAGCGCAAGCTGGAATCCATTGCCTTTCAGCGATGGGGTTCCTTGGGAATGTCAGAAGCAAGGCAACATGGGTCCCGGCTTTCGCCGGGACGACATGGCTGACAACCTTCGAATCCCTACCGCTACTGACGTGCCGTCATTCCAGCGCACGCTGGAATCCATTGTCTGACAGTGATCCGCATCCTTCGTGCGGCGGGGAACGGAAACGCGAGATGGGTCTCGGCGTTCCCCGGGACGACGGGGCGTGACGCTGTCAGGGACGGTAAGTGGGAGAGGCCTCCTGCACCTTGCCTGGTGGCTTGGCGATGATCCGCGGGCGTAGCCACGCGGCGAAGTCGGTTTCGCCGAGACTGCCTTCCGATAGCCCCAGATACTGGGGGTAGAGCTCATGGTCCTCGGCCGACAACGTGGCGCCATTGAGCACGATGAAAACTTCGCAGGCCACGGCCGCCACGCGTTTGTTGCCGTCCAGGAAAGGATGGTTGCGTGCCAGGCCGAAAGCCGTGGCGGCTGCCAGATCGGCCAGGTCCGGCGCGGGTTGCCCATAGGCGTGCAGCTGCCGGGGGCGCGCCAGTGCCGATTCAAGCAAGCCGCCATCGCGGATGCCGGTCGCACCGCCATGCTCGGCCAATTGCCGGTCATGGATGGCCAAGGCCAAGGCCCGGCTGATCCAGACGATCATCCGGGCTGCTTCATTGGGCCAGCTTGTGGAGCAGGGTGCGGCGGCTGCGCATCACCTGTTCCGCCACCTCCATCTGCTCGGCGAGGTTGGGGTCGTAGACCGTCAGGCGGATGCCGTCGGGCGTCTCGAGCGCGTGGAGTTCATCGCCTTTTTCCAGGCGAAGGCGTGCCAAGAGCTCCTTGGGCAGGATGACGCCGGCAGAGTTTCCGACGGTGGTGATCTTGAGCTTCATGATTGCCTCCTCGAGGTTATAACTATGGTTATATTGAAACGTGCGAGGGCTTGAGGCAACCCCGCACGTTTTTCTCGTCATGTGAGACCTGAGGGTGTACAAATGTACACCCATGAACCGCGTCGACCTGCCTCCCCAACGTGCCGCCGTCCTGGCCTACCTGCGCCGGGAACTGGCGGCCGGGCGCGCGCCCAGCCTGGCGGACATCGCCGAGGCCTTCGGCTTCGCCTCGCGCAATGCCGCGCAGAAGCACGTGCAGGCGCTGGTGGCCGACGGCCTGCTGGAACAGGCGCCCGGACAGAAGCGCGGCCTGCGCCTGCCCGGCGGCATGGCCGACCTGCTGCCGTTGCCCGTGCTGGGGCGCGTCGCCGCCGGCCAGCCGATCGGGGCCGACATCGGCCTGGACGAGCAGCTGTGGCTGGACCGCCGGCTGTTCTCGCCGCAGCCGGATTACCTGCTGAAGGTGCAGGGCGATTCGATGATCGACGACGGCATCGTCGACGGCGACTTGGTCGGCGTGCACCGCACGCCGGACGCGCGCGACGGGCAGACCGTGGTGGCGCGCATCGATGGCGAACTGACCATCAAGCGCCTGCAGCGGGAGCGTCGTCGCATCCGCCTGCTGCCGCGCAATCCCGCGCATGCGCCCATCGACGTGCAGCCCGGACAGGACTTCGCCATCGAAGGCGTCTACTGCGGCCTGGTGCGACGCGGCTGACATGGGCGCCGTCGTCGCCCTCGACACGCTGCTGGCCGCGCGCACGTTGTGGCATGCCGGACGCAGCGCCGCCATCGCCGCCGACGGCGAAGCCACCGGCCACGACGCGCTCGATGCGCTGCTGCCGCAGGGCGGCTGGCCACGACGCGCGCTGACCGAACTGCTGCTGCCCGCCGACGGCGTGGGCGAACTGGCGCTGCTGCTGCCCACGCTGGCGCGGATGACGCAGGCCGGCAGCACGGTGGCGGTGATCGCGCCGCCATATGTGCCGTATGCGCCGGCGTGGCAGGCCGCCGGCGTGGACCTGTCGCTGCTGGCAATCGTCGACGCCGCGCCACGCGATGCATTGTGGGCATTCGAGCAATGCCTGCGCAGCGGCGCCTGCTCTGCCGTGCTCGGTTGGCCGGTGCAGGCCGACGGCCCCGCACTGCGCCGCCTGCAGGTGGCCGCCGACAGCGGCGAATGCCTGGGCTTCGCACTGCGCGATCGTCGCCACGCCGCCAATCCGTCGGCTGCCGCGTTGCGGCTGGAAGCGGTGTCCGATGCGCAGGGGCGCACGCATTGGCAGGTACGCAAATGCCGGGGTGGTCCGGCGCCTGCGCAGCCGTTCGCGCTGGTCGCGCATTGAGGCCCGCCTGTGCTTTGGGCCTGTGTACTGCTGCCGCAGCTGGCGCTGGACGCCGTCCTCCGGCGATTGCCTGATCCCGAGGCGCCGCTGGCGCTGGTCGGTGGCGCCGCGCAATTGCGCACCCTGCATGCGGTGAATGCCTCGGCCGCGCAGGCGGGCCTGCGGGCCGGCATGCGCCTGACCGCGGCGCATGCGCTGCTGCCGGATTTCGCGATGGTAGAACACGATCCGCAGGCTGAGGCGCGCATGCAACGCTTTCTCGCCTCGTGGGCGTACCGGCACAGCTCGCTGGTCAGCGCGCAATGGCCGGGTTGTCTGGTGCTGGAGGTGCGCGCCAGTTTCCGCCTGCTCGGACCGTGGCCGCGCATCGAGGCGCGGCTGCGCGAGGAACTGGCGCACCTCGGTTTCCAGCACCGCATCGCGCTGGCGCCGACGCCGCGCGCGGCGCACGTGTTCGCCGGCCTGCGCGACGGCCTGGCGGAGATGCAGGCCGAAGCGATGGCCGAGATGCTGGATCGCGTACCGGTGCGGCGCGCGCGCCTGCCGGAGGACAACGGCGAGCGCCTGCACCGCATGGGCATCCGCGACCTGCGCACGCTGCGCGGTCTGCCACGCGACAGCCTGCGCCGCCGCTTCGGCCTGCCGGTGCTGGAGCACCTGGACCGGCTGTACGGGCAGGCCGACGATCCGCTGGCGTACTACGCACCGCCGGACCATTTCGATGCGCGGGTCGAACTCGGCTACGAAGTCGAAACCCATACCGCGCTGCTGTTCCCGCTGCGCCGGCTGATCGGTGACCTGTGCACCTACCTGTCCATCCGCGACGGTGGCGTGCAGCGCTTCGTGCTGCGGCTGGAGCACGAGACAGGGCATGCCGATGTCGACGTCGGCCTGCTCGCCGCCGAGCGCGAACCGGCGATGCTGTTCGAGCTGACCCGCAACCGGCTGGAGCGCGTGCAGATCGCGCATCCGGTGGTGGGCGTGCGGCTGCTGGCGCGCGAGCTGCCGCCGTTCGTGCCGGCCGCGCGCGACCTGTTCGATACGCGTCCGCAGCAGCAGCTGCCGTGGCCGCAACTGCGCGAACGGCTGCGTGCGCGCCTCGGCGACGACGCCGTGCATCGCGTGGCGCCGGCTGGCGATCCGCGACCGGAGCGCGCCTGGCGCCGCGTGCAGGGCGACGGTGTGCGCATCGAACAGGCGCCGGTCCGTCCGCCACGCCCTGCCTGGCTGCTGCCACAGCCGGTGCCGCTGCGCGATCCGCATCCGCGCATCGTGTCCGGCCCGGAGCGGCTGGAGAGCGGGTGGTGGGATGGCGACGACGCCCGCCGCGACTACTACGTGCTGGAAACCTCGCAGGGCCAGCGCGCCTGGGCGTTCGCGCCACCGGGCGAGCAGGGCGGCTGGATGCTGCACGGGTGGTTCGCGTGAGCTGGGACGATGCCGTGGATGGTGTCGACCGCGACACACCCGGCGGTCGCCCGCCGCGCGCGTGGGAGGTCGCGCAACGCCTGCGACTGTCGATGGCGGCGAACGACGACGGACCACGCGAGGACGCGTGGCCGGCCTATGCGGAACTGCATTGCCTGTCGGACTTCTCGTTCCTGCGCGGCGCGGCCAGCGCGGAGGAACTGTTCGAGCGCGCGCGCGATCTCGGCTATGCCGCACTGGCGATCACCGACGAATGTTCGCTGGCCGGCATCGTGCGTGGCTGGGAAGCGGCGCGCGCGACGGAGGTGACGCTCATCGTCGGCAGCGAGTTCCTCCTGGCCTGCGGACTGAAATGCGTGCTGCTGGTGGAAACCGCCGCCGGCTACACGCGGCTGTGCGAACTGATCACCACCGCGCGGCGTGCGGTCGACAAGAAGGGCTACCGGCTCACCCGGCAGGACGTGGAGCGCATCGTGTCGGATGTCGATCCGCGGGTCTGCGGCCTGTTCGCGCTGTGGCTGCCGCCGCAGCGCATCGACGAGGGAGAAGGACGCTGGTTGCAGTCGGTCTTCGGCGAACGTGCCCATCTGGCGGTGGAACTGCACCGCGAGCAGGACGATGCGGCACGGCTTGCGGCTCTGCTGGACGCGGCTGCACGCCTGCGGATGACGGCGGTGGCGGCCGGCGACGTGCACATGGACGTGCGCCGCCGCCGTGCGTTGCAGGACACGATGACCGCGATCCGCCACGTCACGCCACTGGCCGACTGCGGGGCGCACCTGTTCCGCAACGGCGAACGCCACCTGCGCACGCGGCGGGCGCTGGGCAACATCTATCCGCGCGATCTGCTGGAGGCGGCAGTACGACTGGCGCACCGCTGCACGTTCGACCTCAAGCGGGATATCCATTATCGATATCCGGTCGAACTGGTTCCCGAAGGGCATACGCCGACCACCTGGCTGCGCGCACTGACGGAGCGCGGCATGCGCGAGCGCTGGCCGGAAGGGACGCCGCCGCAGGTGGTCGTGCAGATCGACGGTGAGCTGGCGCTGATCGAAAAGCTGAAGTACGAAGCGTTCTTCCTGACCGTGGAGGACATCGTCCGCTTCGCCAGGGGACGCAACATCCTGTGCCAGGGGCGCGGCTCGTCGGCGAATTCGGCCGTCTGCTTCGCGCTGGGCATCACCGTGGTCAACCCTGCGGAAAGCCGCCTGCTGATGGCGCGCTTCCTGTCCGAGGAACGCAGCGAGCCGCCCGACATCGACGTGGACTTCGAGCACGAACGCCGCGAGGAAGTGCTGCAGTACGTCTACGGCAAGTACGGTCGCCACCGCGCCGCGCTGGCCGCCACCGTCATCCGCTATCGCGGCAAGAGCGCCGTGCGCGACGTTGCCAAAGCCTTTGGCCTGCCGCCGGATCAGATCGCGCTGCTGGCCGAGTGCTACGGCTGGGGCAATGGCGAAGCGCCCATGGAGCAGCGCCTGCGCGAGGCCGGCTTCGATCCGGACAATCCATTGATCCGGCGCGTGTTGGCGGTGACCGACCAGCTGCGCGACCACCCGCGCCACCTGTCGCAGCACGTGGGCGGTTTCGTGATCGGCGATGCGCCGCTGTCGACGGTAGTGCCGGTGGAAAACGCCTCGATGGACGACCGCACCATCATCCAGTGGGACAAGGACGACCTGGAGACGATGGAACTGCTGAAGGTCGATTGCCTTGCGCTGGGCATGCTGACCTGCATCCGCAAGGCCGTGGATCTCGTCGAGCGGCACAGGGGATTCAAACTGGATCTCGCCAGATTGCCCAACGACGACACGAAGACCTTCGAGATGATCCAGGCCGCCGACACCGTCGGCGTCTTCCAGATCGAATCGCGGGCGCAGATGAGCATGCTGCCGCGCCTGAAGCCGAAGGAGTACTACGATCTGGTCGTCGAGGTGGCGATCGTGCGCCCTGGCCCGATCCAGGGCGGCATGGTCCATCCCTACTTGCGCAGGCGGCAAGGCAAGGAAGAGGTGACCTATCCGTCGGAAGAAATCCGCTCGGTGCTGGAACCAACCCTGGGCGTGCCTTTGTTCCAGGAGCAGGTGATGGAGCTCCTGATGAAAGCCGCTGATTATACGGACAGTGAAGCGGACGGCTTGCGTCGGTCGATGGCGGCCTGGGGCCGTGGCGGCGACATGGAGCCCCACCGTATCCGTGTCCGGGAACGCATGGCGGCGAAGCACTACTCGCAGGAGTTCATCGACCAGATCTTCGATCAGATCAAGGGCTTCGGTTCCTACGGCTTTCCGCAGAGCCATGCCGCCTCGTTCGCCAAGCTGGTCTACATCAGCTGCTGGCTGAAACGCCACGAGCCGGCGGCGTTCGCCTGCGCGCTGCTCAACGCGCAGCCGATGGGCTTCTACTCGCCCAGCCAGATCGTGCAGGACGCGCGGCGCGGCAAGGGCGGGCGCGTGGGTATCGAGGTGCTGCCGGTGGACGTGCTCCACAGCGACTGGGACAACACGCTGGAAGGCGGGCATGCACGGCGAGGCGTCGACGACGGTGGACAGGCCGCCTTGCGGCTCGGCTTCAGGCAGGTCGCGGGCCTGTCGGAAGCGGTCGGCAACGCCATCATGGCCGCGCGTACGCAACGGGCCTTCGCCGACGTGCGCGACCTGTGCCTGCGCGCGCGCCTGGACGAGAAGGCGCGCAACGCGCTGGCGGAAGCGGGTGCGCTGCAGTCGCTGGCCGGCCATCGCCACGCGGCTCGGTGGGCGGTCGCCGGCATCGAACGGCAACGCCCGCTGCTGCCCGGCAGTCCCGACGAGGACGCGATCCTCCTGCCGGCGCCGATGGCGGGCGAGGACGTCACCGCGGATTACCGCATGACCGGGCTGACCCTGGGCGAACACCCGTTGTCGTTGCTGCGCGAACGCCTGCGCCGGCAACGCGTGATCGACTCGCGCCAGTTGCGCGGCCTGCCGCACGGGCGCGGCGCGTTCGCCGCCGGCATCGTCACCCAGCGGCAACGGCCGGCGACGGCGAAGGGCACGATCTTCGTCACGCTCGAAGACGAGCACGGCATGGTCAACGTGGTGGTGTGGTCGCACGTGGCGCTGCGCGACCGCAAGGCCTTGCTCGGCGCGCGGTTGATGGCCGTTCGGGGACGCTGGGAACAGGTGGACGGGGTGGAGCACCTGATCGCGCGCCGGCTGGAGGATTTCAGCCACCTGCTGGGCGAGATCCAGCCCGGTTCCCGCGACTTCCACTGAGACGATGATGCGCGCACTCGCCCCCCTGACCGACGACCTGTTCGCGCCCGCGATGGTGCAGCTGGTGGACGATGCCGAAGGCGGCGTCCGCTACTGGCCGGAGGTGATCGATCCGCTGACGGCACGCGCCTGGTTCGACAGGCTGCGGGCGAGCGCGGCGTGGACGCACCTGCAGCGGCCGATGTACGACCGCATTGTCGACGTACCGCGACTGCTGGCGAACTACGCCGTGGACGCCTTGCCGGACGACCTGCCGCTGGCCGATCTGCTCGCCTGCGTGCAGGCGAAGGCGCCGGCCCCGTACTCGCGCATCGGCATGAACCTCTATCGCGACGGCCACGACAGCGTCGCCATGCACGGCGACAAGCTGCATACCGTGGCGGCCCACCATCCGATCACGCTGGTCTCGCTGGGCGCGCCGCGGCGCATGCTGATCCGTGCGCGCGAAGGCAAGCGCGAGACCGTCGCGGTCGACCTCGCGCCGGGCAGCGTGCTGTCGATGAGCCATGCCTCGCAGAGCACGCATGAGCATGGCATTCCCAAGACGCGGCACGCGCAAGGGCCGCGTATCAGTGTGGTGTTCCGGGTGAGGCCGGTGCCTTCCTCTTCAAGTCATCCATTGTAGGAGCGACATCAGTCGCGACCGGAGATGTTTGCAGTCCGGAGCTTCTCTGGAACACTGCACGATGACGCGCCATGGCCGATCAGGCGTACGGTCGCGACTGACGTCGCTCCTACAGGAAGAAAAAAACGCCGCGAGATCGCGGCGTGGAGGGCAAGGACTGCTTGAAAGGGGTAGGGCTGTCGTCAGCCCATCAGCTTGAACAGCGACAGCTGCTGCATCTGCATGAAGACGGTCTGCGCGGCCTGGAGCGCGGTGTTTTCCATCTGGTAGCGGCCGATGGCTTCGGCCCAGTCGAGGTCGCGCAGGGTGGACAGCGTGTCCTTCAGCGTGACGTTGTTGGCTTCGCGCAGCGAGGCGGCGGTCTCGATGGCGGACAGCTGCGCGCCACCGCTGGCGCGCGCGTCGATCATCCTGCCCTGCGCGGTACCGATGTCGCGCATGGCGCCCTGCAGGCTGTTCTGCATGGCGGCGCGCTGCGCATCGGTCGTAGGACTGGCATCGAGCGTATCGATCAGCCCCTGCACGGTGGCGAAGATGTCGCGGCTCCCGGACGGGCCCAGCGTGAAGCTGTCGCCGTTGGCGGGCTGGCCCTCTATCCTCATCTGCACGCCGGCGAAGGCGATGCTTTCGCCCTTGGCATAGGTGCCCGACGCGACCGTCGCGCCGCCGGCGTCCAGCACCTGGTAGGTATCGCCGGCGCCGAACGACAGCGTATAGGTGCCGCCGTCCCACGCCGTGGAATCGGTGACGCTGAAGCCCATCAGCAGGCCCGTGCCGGTATTGCCGCCGGCGGCGGCGCCGTCGATGCGGCCGTCGCCGGTGCGCAGGCGCAGGAACACCTCGCTGCCGGGCAGGGTGTCGGCGACGAACATGTCCGGCGCCACTTCCACCTGCCGCTGCGTCTGGTCGCCGCTGTAGATCACGCTGCCGCCGGCGATGGCGAACGGCGCGCTGCCGTCGCTGGTGCCGCCGAACAGGTAGCGTCCGGCGCCGTCGGTGCTGTTGGCCAGGTCCAGCAGGCCGGCGTAGATCGCCTTCAGCTCGGTGCTGATCGCCTGCCGGCTGTCGTCGCCCATCGCCGCATTGTTGGCCTGGATGACGAGTTCGTTGACGCGCGCCATCGCGTCGCCGACGCGGGTCAGTGCGTTCTCCTGCAGGCCCAGGCGGTTCTCCACCGCGTTGGCGTTCAGTCCGAAGCGCTCCAGTTCGGCGACCGCGCGGTCCAGGCCGACGGCGGTGCCGGCGGCGACGGGATCGTCCTTCGCGGTCACCAGCCGCTGCCCGCTGGCGAGCTGTTGCTGGGTGTGCGCCAGCTTCGCCTGCTTGGCCAGCATCGTCGTGATCGACTGCTGGTACATCATGCCGGTGGAGATGCGGTAGTTCATCGGCGGGTCGCGGCCAGGAGGGATTGGAAGAGCGTGTCGGCGGTGGCGATGATCTGCGAGGCGGCCTGGTAGGCCTGCTGCAGGCGCATCAGGTCGGCGGCTTCCTCGTCCAGGTTCACGCCGGAGATCGCATCGCGCGAGGCCTGCGCCTGATCGTGGATGACCTGCTGCGCCTGCGCCGAATAGTCGGCCTGGCGCGCGGCGGAACCGACCTGCGTGGTCAGGCCGCCGATGGCGCCGTTGAGCGTCAGCGTGCCGCCGTTAAGCACGCGCGCGTCGTCGAGGTTCGACAGCAGCTTGGCGTTGCCGTTGTCGCTGGAATTCGCGCCAGTCGGGCCCATGCGGAAGCTGTCGCCGGCCGCAGGCGCGCCGTCCAGCACCACGCTCCAGCCGTTGTAGGCCACCGTCTGGCCCGGCGTGTAGGGGAACGGACCGGTGCCGTTGATCGTGTACTGGGTGGCGTCGATGAACTCGATGTCCACCGGCGCCAGCAGGCTGGCATTGGCCGCGTCGGTGACCTTCAGTCCGCTGACCTTGCCGCTGCCGGTGTTGGCCAGGTCGGTGTTCGCCTTGACCGGGGTCGCCGCGGCGATGCGACCGGGGTCGGTGATCGCGACGCTGAGGTTGCCGGCCGCGCCCGCGGTGGGCTGCAGCAGGAAGCGGTCGTTGGTGGCCGGCGTGCCAGAGGCGAGCGTCACTTCGATGCCATTGACGATCAGCGGGTCGCCGACGGTGCCAGTGCCGGTCATCGGGATGCTGGCGCCGGTATCGGGATGCGTCGCCACCCAGGCGGCGCCATCGAAGCGCAACAGCACGTTCTGCGAGTTCAGTGCACCGACGCCGCCGACCGACGTCTGCAGCACGGCGTTGCCGGTATTGCCGGCATTGGACGAGATGCGCGGGGCGGGCAGGGAGAAGAAATCCGCGCCCATCTGGCCGTACTGGTCCATGCCGGCGCGATGGCCGGCGTTGAATGTCTGCGCCAGCGAGGTGGCGACGCGGCCGAGTTCGGCGGCGGCCGGATCCAGCACCGTGGTGCGGAATTCGACCAGGCCGCCGATCTGGCCGCCGAGGGCGCGCTTGTCCAGCGTGGTGCGCTGGCCGTTGGTCTCCAGCGCCACCTGCAGGCGCTCCGGCCGGTACGGATCAGGCACGGTGACCAGCGTGCTGGCGGTGGCGCCGACCACCAGCGGCTGGCCGCCGGCGCTGAAGACATTGACCAGCCCGCCGTCCTGCACGACGGCATTGCCGCCGGTGTAGGCGACGAGCTCGGTGATCAGCTGGTCGCGGCGGTCCAGAAGATCGCCGGACGGGCTGGTGTTGCCGCCGATGCGGCCGTTGAGCTGGGCGATCTCTTTCGTCAGCCGGTTCACTTCGCCGGTGGCGGCGGTCAGACCCGCGTTGACCTCGGTGTCGAGGCCGTCGAGATGCTGGTCGATCTGGCGGAATCGGGTGACCAGCGCATTGGCCTGCGCGAGCACGCTTTCACGGTCGGCCGAGCCGGCCGCGTTCGACGACAGCGCGTTGACCGAGTCGAAGAAGCTCGACCACGGCGCACTGATGCCGGTGGCCTTCTCGGAGAACACCTGGTCCAGGCGCGAGGACAGCGTGGACAGCTGCTGCAGGCGCGAGAGTTCGCCGCCGCTGTCGAGCAGGCGCGAGGTGGCCAGCGAATCGGCCATCCGGCGCACGTCGACGATCTGCACGCCGTTGCCCTGGTAGCCGTAGCCGAAATAGGTGCCGTCGCGCGATTCGAACTCCACGCGCTGGCGCGAGTAGCCCGGCGTGTTGATGTTGGCGACGTTGTGGCCGACGGTGGACAGGGCGCGCTGGAAGGCGATCAGGGCGCTGCTGCCGGTGGCGAGTAGGTTCGACATGCGTATTCCCCAGGTCAGCGCCGCAGCGCGTTGCCGATGGCGTTGCCCACGACGTTGCCGACCTTGCCGCCGACGGTGTCGCCGATCGCCGACAGCACCTTGCCCAGCGTGGGCCCGTTGGCGATCGAGGCGATCTTGTTGGCGTAGGTCGGGTCGGTGGCGTAACCGGCGCGCTGCAGGCCGCGCGCGAAGCCGGCGATGTCCTTGCCGGCCGAAAGCGCCTGCTGGTAACGCGGGTTGTTCTTCAGCAGCCGCACGTAGTCGGCGAAGCTTTCGGCGGGCGATGCGTACGCGCGGAAGTCCGCGGTCTCGGTATGCTTCACGCCGTTGCTGTATTCGTGCGTGGCGGTGCGGGCGCGTTCGCCCTTCCAGCCGGTCGCCTTGATGCCGAACAGGTTGTGCGCGCTGCCGCCGTCGCCGGTCTTGATCTGGCGCTTGCCCCAGCCCGTCTCCAGCGCGGCCTGTGCGACCAGGGCGCGCGGGTCGACGCCCAGTTCCTTCGCTGCCTGCTTGGCGTGATCCCAGATCTCGGCGACGAAGCGCTCGGGCGTGTTGCGTGCGTACTTGGACGGATCGGCCGACGCGACCTGTTCGACCTCGTCGCACGCCGCGGCGTCAGGACGCACGGTGATCGTGTCCAGCGTGATCGTGCCGGGCATCGACGCGGTGTCGCGCGTGCCGATGCCGCGGCCGGCGATGGCGTCGAGCATGGAATCGGCTTCGCCGCCGGGTAGCAGGCGCTTGTAGGCCGACAGCGCGGTGCTCGCGGGCACGGCAGGCGTATTCGCATCGGTGGCGCCCAGCTGGCGCGCGATCATCGGCGCCAGGCCCAGGCCGCGGCCCTGCGACATGGCGGTGGCCAGCTGCTGGTCGTACATGTCGCGGAAGACCTGGTTCTCGCCCGGGAACAGCGAGTCGCCGAAGCCGGCTTCGCGCATGCACTTGATCATCATCTGCGCGAACTGGCCTTCCAGCTTCTTCGCGACGTCGTGGATGCGCGCGTTGTCCGGCGTGCCGCCGGCATCGGCCAGCGGCAGGGAAGGATTCAGCGTTCCGATGGGCATGCTGGCCATGTCAGATCACCTCGAGCTCCGCGCGCAAGGCGCCGGCCTGCTTCAGGGCTTCCAGGATCGCGATCAGGTCGCCGGGGGCGGCGCCGACTTCGTTGACGGCGCGGACGATCTCGTCCAGCGAGGTGCCGCCTTCGAACTTGAACATGCGGTTGCCTTCCTGGCTGACCGACACGCTGGACTGCGGCGTCACCACGGTCTGGCCGCCGCGCGAGAACTCGTTCGGCTGGCTGACGTTGGCCGACTCGGTGATGGTCACCGTCAGCGAGCCGTGGGTCACAGCGGCCGGCATCACCTGCACCTGCGCACCGATGACGACGGTACCGGTGCGCGCATTGACGATGACCTTGGCCGGCGCGCTGCCCGGCGTCAGTTCCAGGTTCTCGACCTGGGCGAGGAAGTTGATGCGGCGGGAGATATCGGCGGGCGCGCGCACGGCGACGGTCACCGCGTCCAGCGCGTACGCATTGCCGGCGCCGAAGTTCTGCTCCAGCGCCGCGACCATGCGCGACACCGTGGTGAAGTCGGCCCGGTGCAGGTTCAGCGTGATGGTGCCTTCGCCGCTGTCCAATGCATTGGGGATCGCGCGCTCGACGGTGGCGCCGTTCGGGATGCGGCCGACGCTGGGTACGTTGACCGACACGCGCGAACCGTCCTTGCCTTGCGCGCCGAAGCCGCCGACCACCAGGTTGCCTTGCGCGATGGCGTAGACCTCGCCATCGGCACCGCGCAGCGGCGCCATCAGCAGGCTGCCGCCGCGCAGCGAGGTGGCGTTGCCGATCGAGGACACGGTGATGTCGATCGGCTGGCCAGGCTTGGCGAAGGCGGGCAGGTCGGCGTGGATCGCCACTGCGGCCACGTTCTT
Organism: Pseudoxanthomonas sp. LjRoot206; assembly: GCF_056175725.1. Lineage (NCBI taxonomy): Bacteria > Pseudomonadati > Pseudomonadota > Gammaproteobacteria > Lysobacterales > Lysobacteraceae > Pseudoxanthomonas > Pseudoxanthomonas sp. LjRoot206. The sequence continues at coordinate 59,832 of NZ_JBGFFI010000005.1, read as the reverse complement.
CAGCTGCGGATTGACGTTGGGGGGAATGTTGACGCCCAGCTCGCCCAGCATGTTCTTCAGGCTCTGCACGGTGAAGGGCGCCTGGCTGGTGCGGTCGCCGCTGCCGTCCAGGCCCACGACCAGGCCGTAGCCGACCAGCGGATTGCTGCGCACGCCGCCGACCTGCGCGAGGTCCTTGATGCGCTCGGCGCGTGCGGCCGGCGCCAGGCAGATCAGCACCAGGCCGATCCAGGCCAGCAGGCCGAGCAGCGTGTAGGTGTCGATGCGGCGCGGCTTCTTGGTCGTCGTCGGCGCGGCGTGGCGGGAGTCGTTGGTGTCCATCACGGCGCTCAGTTCGGGAAGATCGGCGAGTTGAAGAAGCGGCCCAGCCAGCCCATCGAGTTGGACTGTGCGATCGCACCGCGGCCGCCGTAGGCGATGCGCGCATCGGCGACCTTGCCGGAGGAAATGGTGTTGTCCGGGTTGATGTCGGCCGGGCGCACGATGCCCTGGATCTGCACCAGCTCATCGCCCTGGTTCAGGCGCATGTTCTTCTGGCCCTGCACGACCAGATTGCCGTTCGGCAGGCGCTGGATCACGGTGACCGTCACGCTGCCCTGCAGCTTGTTGCTCTGCGCGCTGTTCCCGGCGCCGCTGAAGCCGCGGTCGCCGTTGACCGAGGCGCTGAGGATGTCGCGGCCATTGAGCGTGACCGGCGCGCCGGCGATGTTCGGCGCCGCCATGCTGATTTCGCTGCTCTTGTCCACCGACGTCGTCGCCGAGGTCTGCGCGGTGGTGTTCTCCACCAGGTTGATGGTCAGCAGGTCACCCACATCGCGCGCGCGACGGTCGGCGTAGAGGTTCAGGCCGGGGCCGGCGCGGTAGATGGAACCGGCGGTGGCCGGCGCCTGCGCGGCGACCACCGGCTGGATCGGCTGCATCGGTGCGTAGGGGCGCACGTCGCCGACGTAGCGCGCGCAGCCGGGCAGCAGCATCAATGCGCAGGCGAGGGTAGTGGCGGACGTGGAGCGCTTCATGGCGTGTCTCGTGGCGTGACGGCGGGAGGCGTCAGACGTTGTTGTTGAGGTAACCGAGCATGGAGTCGGTGGTGGAGATGGCCTTGGCGTTCATCTCGTAGGCGCGCTGGGTCTCGATCATGCTGACCAGCTCTTCCACCACGTTGACGTTGGAGCCTTCCAGCGAGCCCTGCACGACGCTGCCCAAGCCGTTGAGACCGGGCGTGCCGTTCTGCGCGGGGCCGGACGCGGTGGTCTCCACGTAGAGGTTCTCGCCCTTGGCCTGCAGGCCGGACGGATTGACGAAGTCGGTCAGCGTCAGCGAGCCGATCTCCAGTGCCTGCGCCTGGCCGGCCATCGTCACGCTGACGGTGCCGTCGTTGCCGATGGTCAGCGACTGCGCGCCTTCGGGCACCTGGATGCCGGGTTGCACGGGATAACCGCTGTTGGTGACCAGTTCGCCCTGCGCATTGATCTGGAACGAGCCGTCGCGCGTGTACGCGGGCGAACCGTCGGGCAGCAGCACCTCGAAGAAGCCGCGGCCGTTGACCATGACGTCGAGCGAGCGGCCGGTCTGCTGCGGGTTGCCCTGCTGGAAGTCCTTGGAGGTCGACACGACGCGCACGCCGGTGCCGAGTTGCAGGCCGGAGGGGAGCTGGGTCTGCGAGGAGGTGGAGCCGCCGGGCTGGCGGACCTGCTGGTACAGGAGGTCTTCGAAGCTGGCGCGGTCGCGCTTGAAGCCGGTGGTGTTGGTGTTCGCCAGGTTGTTGGAGACCACGGACATGCGCGTCTGCTGCGCGTCGAGTCCGGTCTTGGCGACCCAGAGGGCCTGGTTCATGGCGGGGTTCCTCGCGGATGGAAAGTCGGAATCGCGTGCTGCGGTTCCTCGCCTTCTCTCAGGCAAGTCCTGTGCCGAAACGGGTGCCGTGGTTCTGGCGCCGGGATCCGCGTCGAAGTGGGACGGGGGTTCCGGTCGCGGCGGAGGGGTGCCGGAAACCCGACGGAGCGTGGGCTTAAGCCCCTCTCCCAGCGGGAGAGGGGTTGGGGTGAGGGGCAACGGAGTCCACCGTCCGTGCGTACATTGGACCTTTCCAAGGGCACGCCATCGCTTTTGCTTTCTGGGCCTGAAGGGATAGCCGCCTAACTCGCCAGCATGGTGCCGCTCGCCGCGGAGGCCCTACTTTCTTTGCTTGTGCAAAGAAAGTAGGCAAAGAAAGCACACCCCGGCGGTCCGCCCGCCGCTGTGCGGCGGGTTCGCAGTCCCGGCGGGAATTTTCGTGCGGGGCATCCTGCCCCGTACGAAAACGGCGCACGTCCTGTGCGCCGCCCCTGCGGGGTTTTACCCGCCGCGACTGCCGGACCTCAGGGGCCCCAAGAGCTGCTTCCGCTGTTGCTCACGCTTTTCGGGTCCCCATGAGGCACGGCGAGTGGGCCGGGTAAAACCCGAAGGGCGCCGTCATGGATGACGGCGTTTCCGTATGGCACATGGATGTGCCTTACGGAAATTCCCGGCCCGCTCGCGGACCCGGAGCGCGCAGCGCGGAGGGCGTGCCGCCTGGGGTGTGTTTCTTTGATTCTTTCTTTGCACAAGCAAAGAAAGAATGCCCCCCGCGGCGAGCGGCACCCTGCGTGAGAAAGAAGGTATATCCCGAAAGGCCATCGAACCAACGGTTCGTCGCGGACGTGGTGCCAGCCAATGGCGGCCTGAAGACACGGACTCCGTTGCCCCTCACCCCAACCCCTCTCCCGGTGGGAGAGGGGCTCCCAACGCAGGGAGAGGGACTCAAGAATCGTCAGCCGCCGAGGCGCAGCAGCTGGTTCGACGACTGCGCCATCTCGTCGCCGCTGCGGATGACCTTCACCTGCATCTCGAACTGGCGCTGCAACTGGATCATCTGCACCAGCGCACCGGCCGCATCCACGTTGCTGCCTTCCAGCACCCCCATCGTCAGACTGTTGCCATTGGCCACCGGCAGCGCCGGCGCCTGCGGATCCGACGGACGCATCAGGCCATCGCCACCACGAGCCAGCTGCGACTGCGCCGCTTCCACGATGCGCATGCGGCCGACCACGGCCATCGTCTGCGGGCCTTCGCCCTGCGGGATGATCGAGACCGTGCCGTCGGCGCCGATGTCGATCGACTGCGCCGGCGGCACCGCGATCGGATTGCCGTTGTCGTCCAGCACCGCGCGGCCACCGGCAGTGACCAGCTGGCCGTTCGGGGTGACGCTGAGCTCGCCGTTGCGCGTGTAGGCGGTGCCGCCATCGGCGGCCTGCACGGCCATCCAGCGGTTCGGCTGTAGCGAGATGTCCAGCGAACGCCCGGTGACCATCTGCGAACCGGTACGCCCGTCGAAGCCGGGATCGATCAGCACCGCGTCCACGCGCGAGGGAAACCCCTGGCCCTGGATCTTGAACGCCTCGGTGCCGGCCAGCGCGGCCTTGAAGCCCTTGGTGTCCACGTTGGCCAGGTTGTGCGACACGGTGCCCTGCGCCTGCAGCGAAGCGCGGGCGCCGGTCATGGCGACGTAGAGGGCTTTGTCCATGGGAGGCAGGGATTCGGGATAGGGGATTGGAGATTCGTTTACGAGGAGCAAAGCGGAAGCGGGCAGGGATTCGCCGTTGCGAATCCCGAATCCCTATTCCCGAATCACGCCGCGTCAGCGGATGTTGATCACGGCCTGGGTGATCTGGTCCTGCGTGGACAGGGCCTGCGAGTTGGCCTGGAAGTTGCGCTGCGCCACGATCATGTTGACCAGCTGCTCGGTCAGGTCGACGGTCGAGGCCTCCAGCGCGCCGGAGGCCACCTGGCCGAAGTCCGACGTGCCGGGCGCGCCGATGCGCGGTTCGCCGGAGGCGTAGCTGTGCGTCCAGGTGTTGTTGCCCTGCGATACCAGGCCCTGCGGGTTGCTGAAGTTCGCCAGTGCGACCTGGCCCAGCGCCTGGTCCTCGCCGTTCGAGTAGCGCGCGTAGACCACGCCCGTTTCGGACACGCTGAATTCGTTGAGCTTGCCGGTCGCGTAGCCGTCCTGGTTCTGGATGCGCTTGGAGAACTGTTCGCCGTACTGGGTGGTGCCGCTGATGTTCATCGTCATGTTCAGCACGCCGGCACCGGTGCTGGGCGTGAACGGCGCCAGCGTGATCAGGCCGTTGGCCGGTGCGGTCAGGGCGCCGTTGTTGTCGAACTGCACGGTGGTCGGCGCGCCCATCGAGGCGCCGTCCACGTAGGTGTGCATCTGCCACTCGTTCGGGTTCGGCGTCTTCACGTAGTAGACCGTCTGCTGGTGGGCCACGCCCAGCGAGTCGTACACGGTGACCGAGGTGGTTTCGTTGTAGCTGGCGCTGTCGGTCGGCGAGAACGGCGTGATGGTCGGCTGTCCGGCGTTGCCGGGCAGGGTGACGCCCAGCTCGACGTTGGTGGTCGGCGACGGCGGGCTGTCGGTGGTCAGCAGGCGCAGGTCGGTCAGGTTGCCGGTGTCGAAACCGACGCCGTCGGTGCGCGGCGGGAACACCTGCAGGCGGTAGCCTTCCGGCGTGGTCACATAGCCGTTCGGGTCGCGCTGGAAATTGCCCGCGCGCGTGTAGACGTTGGTGCCGTTGTTGCTGACGGTGAAGAAGCCTTCCTTGTCGACCGCCATGTCCAGGTAGCGGCCGGTCTGGTTGATATCGCCCTGGGAAAACTGCTGTGCCACATTGGTCAGCCGCACGCCGGCGCCGATGCCGTTGCGCAGCAGGCCGTAGCCGGTGGACGAGAACACCTCGGCGAACTCCGCGCGCGACTCCTTGAAGCCGGTGGTGTTGACGTTGGCGATGTTGTGCGAGGTGACGTTGAGGTCGGCGTTGGCCGCCCTCATGCCGGACAGGGAACTGTTGAATGCCATGGAAGACTCCTTGCGGGATGCGGTGGGAGCGTGGGTATCAGGACGCCGACGTGCCGATGCGCAGCACGTAGTCGAGCGGGGCGGTGCCCAGGCCGGGCAGGTTGAGGTACAGGCCGTCGGAGCCGATGGTCACGCTGTCCACGGTGGCGTCGACGTAGGTGTTGAGCGCGGTGCCGGTGCCGTCGGTCGCGGTGTGGGTGGCCTTGATCGAGTACTTGCCGGCCTCGGCGCGTTCGCCGTTGGCCTTCAGGCCGTCCCATGCGAACGCGGTCTCGCCCTTGCCGGTGGCGTCCACCTCGACGGTGTCGATGACGATCCCGCTGGCATCCTTGATCTCGAAGGTCACCTTGCCGGCGCCGGGCGACATCACCAGGCCACTGGCGTTGCCGGAGGCGGGCAGGGCGATGGATTCGGACGGCACCACCACCGAATGCCCGACCAGCGCGGCGCCCTTCAGCACCTGGTCGCCGGTCAGCGCGGCGGTGAAGCCGTTGACGGTGCCGTTGAGGTCGGCGATGCCCTGCACGGTGGAGAACTGCGCCAGCTGGGCGACGAACTCACTGTTGGACAGCGGCTTCAGTGGGTCCTGGTTGCTCAGCTGTTCGGTCATCAGCCGCATGAAGTCGGCCTGCCCCAGCGTGTCCGCCTTCTTGGCGGTCGTGGCGCTGCCGGTAGTGCCGGTGTTGAGGGCGGCGAACGGATCGCCGTTGACGGTTGTCATGTGCGTACTCGGTCAGGGGGCGGGGCGTCAGCGGCCCATCGTCAGGGTGGCCAGGGCGAGTTCCTTGGCGGTGTTCAGCACTTCCACGCCGGCCTGGTAGCCGCGCGAGGCGGAGATCAGGTTCACCATCTGCGCGACCGGATCCACATCCGGCGCGTAGACGTAGCCGTCGCCGTCGGCCATCGGATGGCCGGGTTCGTAGCGCTTGATCGGCGGCGCCTCGCTCTGGGTGATTTCCTTCACCTGCACCGAGGTCAGCGAGCCGTCGTGGCCCATCGGGCGCGCCTGGAAGATCGGCTCGATCGGCTTGTAGACCGCGTCCGGCGAGGAGGCGATGGAATCGGCGTTGGAGAGGTTGCTGGCGATGGTGTTCAGGCGCACGGACTGCGCCTGCAGCGCGGAACCGGCGACGTCGAAGATGGGCAGGTTGCTCATGGCGTCGCTCCTTACTGGCCGGTGATCGCGGTGAGCATGGTGCGCACCTTGGATTCGATGAAGCTGAGCGAGGCGCGGTATTCCAGCGCCGCGCGGCCGTAGGCGGCGCGCTCGGTATCGGCGTCGACGGTGTTGCCGTCCAGGCTGGGCTGCACGCCGTCGCGCTCGAAGATGCGCGGCGAGGCGTTCGGCAGGGTCAGGTGCAGTTCGTTGGTGCTCTTGAGCGGCGCGGCCTTGGCGGCGGCGTTCTCCAGCGCGGCCTGGAAGTCCAGGTCCTTCGCCTTGAAGTTCGGCGTGTCGGCGTTGGACAGGTTGCTGGCGATCAGCTGCATGCGCTGCTCACGCAGCGGCAGCGCCGTGGCGTGGACGCCCAGGTAATTGGAGATGGGATTGGACATGGCACCGCTCCGGCAGACCGTTGCCGGGGCAGTTGCAAGCGGTGTGCCAGAAAGCGAGCCCCCATACCGGCGTGCCGATCCCGTCATCCCAGCGAACGCTGGGATCCACCTTGATCTGAGCTCTGCTTTTTACCCGGCGAGCGGGAAAAGCAGATGGGTCCCAGCGTGCGCTGGGACGACGGTTCAGGCCGCCATGCGCGCCGAGGCCACCTGGTTCAGCCGGAACAGCACGTGCTCCGCCAGCTCGTGCGGGCTGTACTTGGCCACGAAGGCATTGGCGCCCACCCGTTCGACCATGGCGTTGTTGAACACGCCCGACAGCGACGTGTGCAGCAGTACGTAGAGGCCGGCCAGGCCAGGATGGCGCCGGATTTCCGTCGTCAGCGTGTAGCCGTCCATGGCCGGCATCTCGATGTCCGAGATGACCATGGCGTAGCGCTCGGCCGGGTTCTCGCCGGCGGCGTGCACCTGCAAGAGATGGTCCAGTGCCTGGCGGCCGTCCGACAGCAGGGTGGCGGTGACGCCCAGCTGCTCCAGCACACTGCGGATCTGCGAGCGGGCGACGCGGGAGTCGTCGACCACCAGCACCTGCATCGGCGGGGCATCGGCGGGCAGCGCCATCTCGGGGGCGAGGGTGGCGTCCATGCGCGACTGGCAGATGTCGGCCAGCACGCTTTCCACGTCGATCACCTGGATCAGTTCGCCCTGGAACCGCGTCACGGCGGTGAGGAAGCTGTTTTCCGCGCCCAGTTCCGGCGGCGGGTGGATGTCTTCCACTGCGATGTTGACGATGCGCTCGACGCCGCTGACCAGGAAGCCCTGCACGGAGCGGTTGAACTCGGTGACGACCAGGTAGTTGGGGGCGTTCTCGGGGTTGGGGTCGCGCTCGGGGTGGCGGATGCTCAGGCCCAGGTCGAGCACGGGCACCGAGCGGCCGCGCACGTCGGCGACGCCGACGAACTCGGTGGGCAGGCCGGGCAGCTGGAACAGGCCGGGGCGGCGCAGGACTTCCTGAACCTTGAAGACGTTGACGCCAAAAAGCTGACGCCCGCCCAGGCGGAACAGCAGCAGGGCGAGGCGGTTGTGGCCGGCCAGGCGGGTGCGCTGGTCGATGCGGTTGAGCAGGTCCTGGGTCATGTCCAGCATATCGGCCATCGGGCAGGGGTCTTGAGCGGGAGGGGCCAGCTCAAAGCCCCTCTCCCTTCCTTTCAGCCGCTCTCCCGCTGGGAGAGGGGTTGGGGTGAGGGGTAACGGAGTCCATCGCCTGTGCGGACATTGGACCTAGCCAGAGGCACGCTGCCGCTTCGGCTTTCTTGGCCTGACGGGATGGTCGCCTGACCTGCAAGCATGGTGCCGCTCGCCGCGGGTGGCGTCCCTTGACCAGCCATTCGGCTGTTGAGAAGCGCTTCTTTGCTCGTGCAAAGAAAGGAACCAAAGAAACACGCCCCAGGCGGCACGCCCTGCGCTTCGCTCCGGGTCCGCGAGCGGGCCGGGAATTTTCGTATGGCACATCCATGTGCCATACGAAAACCCCGTCATCCATGACGGCGCCCTTCGGGTTGTACCCGGCCCACTCGCCGTGCCTCATGGGGAGCCCGAAAAGCAGGAGCAACCGCGACGCGTCGGCTTTGGCTCTCGGGCCCCCTGAGGTCCGGCAGTCACGGCGGGTAAAACCCGCAGGGCGGCGCACAGGACGTGCGCCGTTTTCGGCCGGGGCAGGATGCCCCGTACGAAAATTCCCGCCGGGACTGCGTACCCGCCGCGTGCGGCGGGCGGACCGCCGGCGTGTGCTTTCTTTTGCTTACTTTTCTTTGCACAAGCAAAGAAAAGTAAGGCCCCCGCGGCGAGCGGCGCCATGGCTGAGTAAAAGAAGATCCATCCCGCAAGGCCAGCGAACCAAAGGCTCGTCGCGGATGTGGTGGCTGCCAGGGGCGGCCTGAGGACACGGGCTCCGTTGCCCCTCACCCCAACCCCTCTCCCGCGGGGAGAGGGGCTTGACTGGCACACCGCTTGCAGCTTCCCCGCCGATGAACCTCCGGACCCCGCCCATGCTGCGCCTCACCTTCGCCCTGATCGGCGCCCTGACCGCATGCAGCGTCCTGGCCGCCGACTTCCAGCCGGTCGACAGCATCAAGGCCGCCGCTCTCGGCGCCCTGCCGGCCGGCAGCGAAGCCGACGCCACGCTCGATCCCGCCCTGCGCCTGCCACGCTGCGGCGCCGCGCTGGTTGCGCGCGTGCAGGGCAGCAACAGCGTGGAAGTCAGCTGTCCGCAGGATGCCGGCTGGCGCCTGTTCGTGCCGGTGCGCGTGCGCCGCAGCCAGACCGTGCTGGTGCTGGCGCGCGGCGTCGCGCCCGGCGAAACGATTACGGCCGACGCCTTCGTCGCCGAGCGCCGCGACGCTTCGCGCATTGTCGGTGCGGCGGTGGCGGATCCGGCCCAGGCCGTGGGCCGCGTCGCGCGCCGCATGCTGTCGGCCGGATCGGTGCTGGCCTCGACCGACCTGGTCGCCCAGCGCCTCATCCGCCGCGGCGACAACGTGGCACTGGTGTCCCGCCGTGGCGGGGTGGAAGTCCGCGTAGCCGGCAAGGCGCTCGGCGATGCCGGCGAGAACGAGCGGGTGACCGTCGAAAACCTGTCCTCGCGCCGCGTGGTGCAGGGAATCGTGGGGGCGGGCGGCGACGTCTGGGTGAGTCGATGAAAAAAAATCCACATCCGCCCTCAAGATGTCCGGGAGAGGGCCGATACCGACGCTGGGTGGAAGGACATCGGGCGAAATCCGGTGTCCCCTCGGAATTGTGCGATCCGTCACTAAAGTCCACCGGGTGGCGGCCGATAACTCCTATGAACCCTGTTACAGGCGACTGACATGAACCAGAAAATCGAAGGCACTCCCCCTGCCGCCATCCGCACCACCGGCCCCGTGAGCGGCCGTGTGGCCTCCGCCGGCGCCGATCGTTCCAGCCCCGTGGAAGCCAGTGCGGCGGGCGACAGCCTGCGACTGACCGGCGAAGCCACCAGCCTGCAGGCGATGCAGCGCGAACTGGCCGCGGCCCCGGCGATCAACGAAGCCCGCGTGGCGGCCGTGCGCGAAGCACTGCAGGCAGGCACGTACAAGATCAACGCCGAGGCGATCGCCGACGGCATGCTGGGCCTGGAAGACCAGCTGGGCGGCTGAGCACGATGACGCACGCGTCCCTCCAGCGACTGTCCGCGGCCCTGGAAGAGGAGCGTCGCGCCATCGTCGAGCACGACGTGGAAGCGCTCGTGCGCTGCACGCAGGACAAACTGGATGCGCTGCGCGCGCTGGAAACCGCCGCCGCCGGCTTCGGCTTCCCCGACGACCTGCGCGAAAGCCTGGCCGACCTGGCCGACAAGAACCACGCCAACGGCATCCTGCTGGCGCGCCGGCGCCGCGAAGTGAACTGGGCGCTGCGCCATCTTGGCCGCACCGAAAGCCACGGCGCCTACGACGCGCAGGGCCAGACCTCGACGGCCTCCGCGCCGCGCCCGCTCGCGGTCGCCTGAGCCTGGTGCCGGATCCGCAAACTGCGACTCCGCACCTTGCCGCTCCTGCGGCCGCGCCGGATACTGGCGCCCCATCGCCGCCACCCGATCCATCCGTGGCCACAGACCCGCTTACGACTCCGCCTTCCGGCGCCTGCACCGTCGACGACATCCCGAGCTTCGCCGACCTGAAGGCGCTGGCCGAACTGATGGACGATGGGTACCTGCTGTGCCGGGGCGATGCGCGCCCGTTGCACGCCAACGCCGCCGCGCGCGCGCTGGTCAACGACGAGGCCGATGCGCTCGGCGCGCTGTCGCGGCTGCTGCCGGCCGATGCGATCCGCACCGCGCGCGAGACCGGCCGCTGGAATGCCGACCTGACGCTCGACGATGGCCTGGTGCTGCAGGTGCGCGCCTACTTCCACGACAGCCCCGGCGGCGGTCATTGCATGGTCGTCTTCCACGACGTCAGCGAGGCGCATGCGCGCCAGCAGGAACTGCAGCGCCGCCATGCGCAGCTGCGCCAGACGCTGGTGCGCCTGGCCGGTGCGCAGGAACAGCTGGTGCAGTCCGAGAAGATGGCGTCCATCGGCCAGCTGGCCGCCGGCGTCGCGCACGAGATCAACAATCCGATCGGCTACGTGCATTCCAACCTCGGCTCGCTGCAGGAATACCTGCACAGCCTGTTCTCGCTGATCGAGGTCTACGAGCGCGCGCTGCGCCTGCCGGACCCGAAGGCGATGCTGCCCGAGATCGAAGACCTGCGCGCGCGTTCCGACATCGACTTCATCACCGGCGACCTGCCGCAGCTGATGTCCGAATCGCGCGAGGGCATCGAGCGGGTCACCGCGATCGTGCGCAACCTGAAGGACTTCTCGTACTCGGGCCGCGACGACAGCTGGAAATCCGCCGACCTGCACGCCGGTCTGGATTCCACCATCAACATCATCTGGAACGAGCTGAAGTACAAGGTCACGCTGGAGAAGCACTACGGCAAGCTGCCGCTGGTGCAGTGCCGACCGTCGGAGTTGAACCAGGTGTTCATGAACATCCTGCTCAACGCCAGCCACGCCATCGACGAACGCGGCACGATCACGGTCAGCACCGGCGTGGAAGGCGAGGAGGTCTGGGTCGAGGTCCAGGACAGCGGCCACGGCATTCCCGACGAGATCCTGCAGCGCATCTTCGATCCGTTCTTCACCACCAAGCCGGTCGGCAGCGGCACCGGGCTGGGCCTGTCGATCTCCTACGGCATCGTCAAGAAGCACAACGGCCGCATCGAAGCGCGCAACGTGCCCGGTGCTGGCGCCTGCTTCCGCATCACCCTGCCGATCCGCCAGCCGGCCGCCGACGCGGCGTGAGTGATTCTGATCGCTGATGTTCGTCGTCCCAGCGCACGCTGGGACCCATGTTGATGTTTTTCGCCGTGCAACAGTCAGGCAAGATCAAGATGGATTCCGGCGTTCGCCGGAATGACGGCGTAACTATTCGAAAAACGCCAGCTTCTTCGCCCGCGGCAACCGCTTCAGCTCCGCCTCTGCGCGCGACGCCGCGCTGCGGTCCGGATAACTGCGGCTGGCCAGCACGCGCACCGGCGGGTTCGCGCGCGTGTACTTCGCGCCGGTGCCGGCGACATGCGCGGCATAGCGCGCCTCCAGACGGTTGGTGATGCCGGCGTAGAAGCTGCCGCTGCGGCATTCGAGCAGGTACAGGCACCAACCTGCCGGCGTCGGCGCTCCGCTGTCAGGCATGCGCGCGGTGGTGCGGCTGGTTCTCGTAGGTGGTGAAGGCCTGGCGGATGTGTTCGCGCAGGTCGTCGTCGTTCCACGGCTTGGTCAGGAAGCGGTAGATCTCGCCGCGGTTGATCGCCTCGGTCACCGTGGCCAGGTCGGTGTAGCCGGACAGCACCAGGCGCACCGTGTCCGGGTACAGCAGGCGCACGCGGCCGAGGAACTCGGTGCCGCTCATGTCCGACATGCGCTGGTCGGACAGGATGACCTGCACATCGTTGGTGGCCAGCAGTTCGAAAGCATCGGTGACGTTGCTGGCGGCGAGGATGCGGTAGCCGTCGCGGCGGAACAGGCGTACCAGCGATCGCAGGATGTTCTCTTCGTCATCCAGCAGCAGCAGCGTGCGGTCGGGCTTGGTGGCGGCGAACGCGTCGGCACGCAGGTAGCGGCGGCGCAACACGGCGCCGGCGTCCTCGGCCGACATCGGCTCGCCGAACAGATGGCCCTGGAACATGTCGCACTGGTTGCGGCGCAGGAAGCCCAACTGCATGTCGGTCTCCACGCCATGTGCGATGACCTTCATGCCCAGCTGGTGGCCCATCGCGATGATGGCGCAGGTGATGGCGACCTCGCGGTTGCCGGACGGCACGCCCTTCACGAAATTGCGGTCGATCTTGATCTTGTCCACCGAGAAGCGCACCAGCGAATCCAGGTTGGAATCGCCCATGCCGAAATCGTCCAGCGTCAGCCGCACACCCTCGCGGTGCAGCTGCGCCAGCGTGCGGTGGACCAGGTTCATGTCCTTGGCCAGCGCGTTCTGGCGGACTTCCAGCACCACCATCTGCGGCGGGATGCCGGCTTCCTGCATCGCCTCCAGCACTTCGGACACGAAGCTGGGGCGCAGCAGCTGCAGGGTGGAGACGTTGACCGCGATCTCGAAGTCGTCGAAGCCCCAGTCGCGCCAGACGCGCGCCTGCTTGAAGGCGTTGCGCAGCACCCAGTCGCCGATCTGCACGATGACGCCGAGCTTCTCTGCCACGTGCATGAAGCGTTCCGGCACCAGCAGGCCCAGCGCGGGCGAGTACCAGCGCAGCAGCGTCTCCATGCCGATGACGCGGCCGTCGTGCGCATTGATCTGCGGCTGGTAGAACAGGCGCAGTTCGTTGTGGTGGATGGCGTTGACGATCTGCCGCGCGATGATGCTGTCGCTGCGCGCGGTGATCGCGGCGCCGCGCCGGTACAGGCGCACCAGGTTCATGCCCTCGTGCTTGGCCTGTTCCATCGCGCTTTCCGCGCATTGCAGCAGGCCCGACGCGGTGTCGGCATGCTCCGGGCACAATGCCACGCCAAGCGTGCCGGTCAGGAACAGGGTGTACGGCAGCACCGTCATCGGCAGTTCGATCTGCTCGCGCAGCTGGTCGCCGAAGCGCTCCGGCGGCAGCGTGCCCGGTACGCGCGGTACCGCCACGATGAATTCGTCGCTGCCGTGGCGCCAGGCGCGCGCGTCCGGACCCAGTGCCTGCTGCAGGCGGTCGCTGAGGATGGCCAGCGCTTCGTCGCCGACTTCCACGCCCATGTTCTCGTTGATCGAGCGGAAGTGGTCGATGTCCAGGTACAGCAGCATCAACGGCGTGCCGTCGTTGGTGGCGGACTCGACCATGCGTTGCAGGTCGGGTTCGCCGGCACCGAGGCGCGGCAGGCGGGGCAGGTGGGCGTGCTCGGAATTCACGCGGGATCGGCGGGGGTGGCGGGCAGGGGCCCATAGGGTAGGCGAAGTCGCCAATGCGTGCCCGTCATGGCGTCGAGCCTGCCGTCCACCATGGCGGCCAGCGCCTGCAGCAAGGGCAGGTCCGCGCAGTCGATGTCGGCATCCGATTGCAGGTCGAGGGTCGTCGCGCCCGTTGCGTCCTCGTCCCCTGCGAGCATCAGGACCAGCGCGTTGTGCGCCCGCGAGGCGGTGCGCATCACGGTCTGCGCGATGCGGAACGCGACCAGTGCGCGGTCCGTCGCCAGCGGATGCGGCAACCCGGCCAGTGCGATGCCAGCACCAGGAAACAGTCGCTCGTGTTCGGCACGCAGGGCGGCATCCAGGCCGATCGAGTCCAGTTGCGGCGGATGCAGCGTCGCATGCAGGTCGCGCACGAGCGCGACCGCTTCGTCGCTCGCGCGGATGATCTCCTGCAGGTCTTCCCGGCGGATCTCCGGATCGTCCTCGGACTGCACCAGGTGCGCGCCCATGCGGATCGCCGACAGCGACTGCCCGACCTGGTTGTGCAGGGCGCGACCGACGCGATGGCGGTCGGCTTCCTGCAGGCGGAACAGCTGCAACAGCAGGTCTGGAGGCGTCGTCGGCATGGGCGGCGTAGAGACGGGTACGGTCGCAGTATGCCAGCCGGGCCACGGCGTGATGGCGCGACGTCGTCCCGAACGGACACGGGGCGGCCATCGCTGGCCGCCCCGTGTCGTCGTTCCTGCGTTGCCGTCGCGCGATCAGAACAGCTCGACGGTACCCGCACCCATGTTCTGCTGCGCGACCGGCTTGTGCGGCGGGCGCTCCCACTCGGTGCGCTGGTCGCGCAGGCGGTTGCCGATCAGGCGCAGCGCGCTGAGCAGTTCGTTGTCGGTGGCGCCGCCGGAGCGGTGCAGCAGTTCCTGCAGGGCCAGCGCTTCCTTGTTGATCGCGGTCAGGCGGTCCAGGTGGGTCTGCGCGCTGCCCAGCGACTGGGTGGCGATGTCCTCGAACTGCAGCGAGCGGACCGCCTCGGCGACGCTGGCGTCGATGGCGTGGCCGCAGACCGAGACCTCGCGCATGCCGTCGCCCAGCGAGGCGTTGATCGCCGCGACCTGGTTCAGCATGCCGGCCGCTTCGCTGCGCGCTTCCCGCGAGCGGTCGAGGTCGCGCGAGGCCATGTTCGACACGGTGTCGCGCACCTTGGCGATCGATTCCTTGGAGCTGTGGGCCAGCTTGCGGATCTGCTCGTTGAAGGCGGTGGAGCGCTCGGACAGGTTGCGCACCTCGTCGGCCACCACCGCGAACCCGCGACCGGCTTCGCCGGCACGCGCGGCTTCGATGGCCGCGTTCAGCGCCAGCAGGTTGGTCTGGTCGGCGATCGACTTGACGTCTTCCAGCAGCGAGAAGATGCCGTCCAGGTGCTGCGCCATGTCGTCGATGTGGTGCACGGTGGTGCCGCTCTGGCCGGCCACCTGCTCCAGCGCTTCGACCAACTGCTCCATGCGCTGGCTGGCGTTCTGGGCGAAGCGCGCCACGTCCACGCCGGCACGGTCGCCGTCGCCGTTGCGATCGATGATGCGGGAGATCGCCGCGCTCTGTTCGCGCGACTTGCGGTTCATCGCGTCGAAGCTGCCACCCAGGTTGTTGACGGCCTCGCGGATCAGCTCGCGGGCACGGTCGATCTCACCACGCGAGCCTTCGATCTCGTTGTTGACGAAGCGGCGCAGTTCGGTGAGCAGGGCATCCTGCTCACGCACGACGCTGGCGTGCTCGGGGGAAATCTGATGCGAGTTCACGACGGTCAGCCAGGCGAAGATCAGCCAGGCCAGGGTCAGTGATGTCAGCAGCGCCCATTGCAGGGCGTTGGGCCAGTCGAAACCGACCGACACCGGGAACAGCACGGTCAGGATGAGGGGTGCCGCCAGACGAACCAGGATGCGCGAATACATGGGTGCTCTCTGCTGAAGCTCACTGATGAGTATCGGCCGTGGGGAACGGCTCTTTAGGCGGGAAATCCGGCGGTTTTGCGGTGGCCGGCGATCTGTGACCGGCGTTGCGGCTTGTGGTAGGAGCGACGTCAGTCGCGACCGCGCCATGCAGGGGTCATGGGCTGCATGGGGTGAGATGTCCGCCCGTGACCGCTTCTCCTATGCACCGGACATCGGTGAGCCGGTAGGCGTGCGGTCGCGACTTACGTCGCTCCTACAGTCGCTTCCGCAGGATCGGTGCTCAGGCGATCGCCGCCGCCAGGTCGAGCAGGCGCTGGGCGATGCGTTCCAGCGGCAGGGCTTCCTTGGCCGCGCCCAGGCGCATGGCGGCGCCGGGCATGCCCCAGACCACGCTGGTCGCTTCGTCCTGCACCAGCGTGGGCGCGCCGGCCCGGCTCATCTCCAGCAGGCCCCGCGCGCCGTCGTCGCCCATGCCGGTGAGGATGGCGCCGACCGCGTTGCCGCCGGCGCTCTGCGCGACCGAGCGGAACAGCACGTCGACCGCCGGCTTGTGGCGGTTCACCGCCGGGCCGTCGTCGATGCGGGCCCGCCAGCGCGCGCCGTCGCGGATGATCCGCATGTGCTGGCCGCCGGGCGGCAGGTAGGCATGGCCGGGCAGGATGGCCTCGCCATCGCTGGCCTCGCGCACGGCCATGGCCGAGTGGCGGTCCAGCCGTTCGGCGAAAGCGCGGCTGAAACCGGCGGGAATATGCTGGGTCAGCACGATCGCGGGTGCGTCGGCGGGCATCTGCTCCAGCACCACGCGCAGGGCTTCGGTGCCGCCGGCGGAGGCGCCGATGGCGATCAGCCGGTCGGTGGTGCGGAAGCGCAGGGCGGGCGGCGCGGGCAGGGCCGTGTCCAGGCCGACGCGCGGCGCACCCGTACGCGCCAGCGGGCGCACGCGCGCTTTCGCCGCCGTCTTGACCTTGGCGACGATTTCATCGGAATACGCCTGCAAGCCGCTGGCGACATCGAGCTTGGGCTTGGAGACGAAGTCCACCGCCCCCAGCGCCAGCGCCTGCAGCGTGGTGTCGGCGCCGCGCTCGGTCAGCGAGGAGATCATCACCACCGGCATCGGCCGCAGCCGCATGACGTTCTCCAGGAACGCCAGGCCGTCCATGCGCGGCATCTCCACGTCCAGCGTCATCACGTCGGGATTCAGGCGCTTGATCTTGTCGCGCGCCAGCAGCGGATCGGCGGCGGAACCGACGACCTCGATGCCGGGGTCGCGCGACAGGATTTCGGTCAGGATCTGGCGCACCACCGCCGAGTCGTCGACGATCAGCACACGGCAAGGGGTCGTACTCATCAGAACAGCTCCACGCCGCCGGTGACGGGGGCCTTGGACAGGCGGGCGCGGGCCGCGGACTCGGCGGCCAGCACTTCGGCATCGTGGGCGTGCGGCAGGCGCTGCACGACCGCGCGGCCGGTTTCGGGGAAGTACCAGACCTTGCGCGGATGGATGCCGCGCAGGTCCTCGGCCACCACCGGGATGCGCTCGGCCTCCAGGTAGCGGCGGACGAACTCGGCGTTGCGCGTACCGACGGGATTGCTGGTGAAGCCCTTCAGCACGTTGGCGCCGCCGAACACCTTGGCCTGCAGCCGGCTGCGCGCGGCGCCGCGCTTGAGCAGGTCGTTGATCAGCAGCTCCATCGCGTAGCTGCCGTAGCGCGCGGGCGCACCGTCGCCGACGTTGCCGTCGGGCAGCAGGAAGTGGTTCATGCCGCCCAGTTTCAGCAGCGGGTCGCGGATGCAGGCGGCCACGCACGAGCCCAGCACGGTGACCAGCGCGGTGTGGTCGTCCACCACCAGGTATTGCGTGGGCAGCAGCTTGGCCGCTTCGGTCTTGAAGCGGATGTCGTGGTAGCGCAGCACGCTGCCATCGGCGAAGGCGGCCGCGGCGGCGCTCATGCGGTGCCCTTGGCGCGGCGGTACAGCGTGCGGCCGCAGGGCTGGATGATGTCCGCCGCGTGCAGGTAGTTTTCCGAGTGACCGGTGTACAGCATGCCGTCGTCGGCCAGGTGCGGCACCAGGCGGGTGAGGATGCCGCGCTGGGTCGGCTTGTCGAAATAGATCATCACGTTGCGGCAGAACATCGCCACGAACGGGCCGGCCACCTCGTAGCGCGGCGCCAGCAGGTTGAGCGGGCGGAACTCCATCAGCTGGCGCAGCGCCGGGTGCACGCGGCACTTGCCCTCGTTGGGCCCGCTGCCGCGCTGGAAATAGCGGCGCTTCAGGGCGTCGTCCAGGCCGGCGATGCGCTCGACCGGGTACACGCCGCGCTCGCCGGTGGCCAGCACCTGCGTGTCGACGTCGGTGGCCAGGATGCGCACCGGCGGGGTCAGCGTGCCGTACGCCTCGCACGCGGAGATGGCGATCGAATAGGGTTCCTCGCCGGTGGACGCGGCGCAGGACCAGATCTTCAGCGGTCCGTCGTGGCGGCGCTTGGCCAGTTCTTCCTGCAGGCGCTCGAAATGATGCGGCTCGCGGAAGAACGAGGTGAGATTGGTGGTCAGTGCATTGGTGAACGCCTGCCACTCGTCGCCACCGTCGCGCTCCAGCCGGTCCAGGTAGTCCTTGAAACTGCGCAGGCCGAGCGCGCGCAGGCGCCGCGAGAGCCGGCCGTAGACCATGTCGCGCTTGCCGTCGGCCAGGGCGATGCCGGCGCGCTGGCGGATCAGCTCGGCGACGCGGCGGAAGTCGCGGTCGTCGAACTCGAAATCGCGCGTGCCCGGCGACGGAATGTCATCGCCGGCGGGCAGGGCAGCGGTCCGTCGTGTCGTGGTCGCCGGGGCGATGGAGCGGGTACTGACGGACATGGGCGTCTCGAAAGAGCGGCTATTGATGGAGTACTCGACCGATGCACCGTCGGCAGGACGGCGCATCGATCCGGGCGGACTGATGCAAGCCGCGTGCCTCAGAACTCCTGCCAGTCGTCGCCGTCGGCCAGGGCCGGTTCCAGCGCGGGCTTTGCGGTCACGCGCGCGACCGGCCTGGCCGGAGCGACCGCCGGCGCGGCCTTGGCGGGCTTGGCGGCGACGGCCGGTGTCGCGTGGGCATGCAGCTTGAACACCGCGACCGACTCGCTGAGCGCCTGCGCCTGTTCTTCCATCGAACGGGCGGCAGCGGACGCTTCCTCGACCAGCGCGGCGTTCTGCTGCGTGGTCTCGTCCATCTGGGTGATGGTCTGGTTGACCTGTTCGATGCCAGCGCTCTGTTCCTGCGAGGCGGCCGAGATCTCGGCCATGATGTCGGTCACGCGCTGCACGCTGGCCACGATCTCGGCCATGGTCGTGCCGGCCTGGTTGACCAGCTTGGAACCGTCGGCGACCTTGTCGACCGAGGTCTCGATCAGTCCCTTGATCTCCTTGGCCGCATTGGCAGAGCGCTGGGCGAGGGTACGCACTTCGCTCGCCACCACCGCAAAGCCACGGCCCTGTTCACCGGCACGCGCCGCTTCCACCGCCGCGTTCAACGCGAGGATATTGGTCTGGAAGGCGATGCCGTCGATGACCGAAATGATGTCGGCGATCTTCTTCGACGAATGCTCGATGTCGCGCATCGTCGTCACGACCTTGCCGACCACCTCGCCACCCTGCGACGCCACGCCGGCGGCACCGATCGACAACTGGTTGGCCTGGCGGGCGGATTCGGCGTTCTGGCGCACGGTGGAGGTCAGTTCCTCCATGGAGGCGGCGGTCTCTTCCAGGTTGGCCGCCTGCTGCTCGGTGCGGCGCGACAGGTCGGCATTGCCCGAGGCGATCTCGCCGGCGGCGGTATTGATGGAACCGGATGCGTCCTGGATGCGGCCGACGATGTCGGTCAGCTGGGCGACGGTCGCGTTGGCGTCGTCGCGCATGGTGGCGAACACGCCGTGGAAGTCGCCTTCCATGCGGGCGGTCAGGTCGCCGCGGGCGATCGCCTGCAGCAGTTCGGACACCTCGGCGAGATTGCCGTCGGTCGTCTCCATCAGCTGGTTCAGGCCGTCGATCATGTCGCGGAAGTCGAACTGGTACTTGTCCACGTCGCCGCGCTGGCTGAAATCACCGGACGAAGCGGCCATGGCCAGACGCTTGATCTCGCCGTTGATGGACGACAGGTTGGCCTTGGTGGCGTCCATGGTTTCGGTGAGGTTGGCCTTTTCGCCGGGCAGCTTGGGCATGTCCAGGCTCAGGTCGCCGACCGAGTAGCGCTGCATGATCTTCAGCGCATCGCCGATGGCCTGCAGGTGCGAGGCGACCAGGGCGTTGGTGTCGCGCACCATGCGGCCGTACTCGCCGGGGAACGCGCTGTCGTCCATGCGGTAGCTGATCTGGCCTTCGTCGTGGCGCGCGGCCATCTGGCTCTGCGCGGCGATGACCGACTGCACCTGGGTCTGCATGCGCTGCATGGCGAGCAGCAGCTGGCCGACCTCGTCGGAGCGGCTGGTGTCGATCTTGCCGTCGAGCTTGCCGGCGGACACATCGTTGGCCACGCGCACGGCTTCGCCGACGGCATTGGCGATGGCACGGGCGAAGAACCACGCCAGGGCCAAGCCGCCGACGATGCTTACCACCAGCATGATGATCATCAGCGTGCTGGACGCGGTGTAGGTGCTGCTGGCGCTGGCGCTGGCCGTCTTGGCCTGCTTGTCAACCACGCTGATCAGGGTCGTCAGGGCGGCCAGGGCCTTGCGGTGCTGGTCGCGGGTCGTGCCGATGAACGTATCCACGGCATCGTCCGGCAGGCCCAGGTCGAGCATCTCCTGGACGTCCGCGTAGGACTGCCGCGCGGCCGTCCATTCCTTGACGAAGGTGTCGTACGCCTTCTTCTCTTCGGCGTCGCTGATGAGCTTGACGTAGTCCTTGCTGGCCTGCTCGATCCGCTTCTCGGTCTCGGCGGCGAGCTTCTTTGCTTCCGCCTTGGCGGCCTCGCTGGCGCGCACGTGCTGCCGATAGGACGTGGTGCGGTATTCACCCAGCAGGCTCTGCAGGTCGCCGGCGGCCTTGACGCTGGGGACCACGTTGCCGGTGACCCGCGTGGTGGCGCCGTTCAACGAGTTCAGGCCGACGAAGGCCGCGATGCCCTGGACCAGCATCAGGGCCAGCACGACGCCGAAGGCGAGCATCATCTTCGTCGTCAGTTTGAAGTTCTTGATCCGCTGCATGGGATTCTTTTTCCTTAAACCGTGGCGCGCGACGCGCCGCTCTCAGGTGCGACCGGAACGGGCAGGGCGTGGCGCCCTGCCCGCGAACCAGATCAACGGATCGTGGCCAGCTTCAGGTTGGACGGCGAGTTGACGACGATCTCGGCGCGCGACTGGTCGCGCTCGATGGTGCCGATCACGCACACGTCCTTGCCCTCCAGCTCTTCCGGCGCAGGCTTGAACTTGGCGCGGGCGTCGCCCGGGATGCGCGCGGTGAAGGTGTGGCGCGGGAAGTTGCCGCCCATGTACAGGAAGGTCGGCGTGCCTTCGGTGTTCTCGGCGAAGCGGGCCTTGCCCACCTTGCCGCAGACGGTGCCGGCCTTGCCGGTGAAACGCGGCGCCATGTCGGCCGGGATCGCGTTGTCGATCTGCGACTGGCTGCTCGCCGGTGCGGCGGGCATCAGCAGGGCGGCGCCGACGACGGCGATGGACAGGGTCAGGACGGATGCGATCTTCATGCCAGTGGCTCCGAAAGGGGCAGGGAAAATGTGAGAAGGACTCACCGCCAGAGATCGGCCCGTCCGGATCAAACTTGAGGCGGCAGCCGGGCCGTGATGCGTCGGTGTCCACGATTGGGAGATGCATCACAGTTCGTCATGCCGCGATGCCGGACGCCGGGCGACGCTCAGGCGGGAATGCGCGCCGCGCCGGGGTCGCGCACGGCCGCATAGCCCTGGGTCTGCAGCCACTGCTCCAGCGGCCCCGGCGGCAGCGGCTGGGAGAACAGGTAGCCCTGCAGCACGGGGAAGCGCTGCTCGGTGAGGAAGCGGTGCTGCGACTCGGTTTCCACGCCCTCGGCGACCACCTTCATGCCCAGGCTTTCGCCGATGCGCAGCACCGACGACGTCAGCGTGCGCGCGATGGCGCTGGTGTCGATGTCGCGCACGAAGCTCTGGTCCAGCTTGAGTTCGCTGATCGGCAGGCGGTGCAGGTGGCTGAGGCTCGAGTAGCCGGTGCCGAAGTCGTCCAGCGACAGGCGCACGCCCAGCACGTAGATCGCCTCGATGTTCTCGAGCACGTCCGGATCGGGATCGAGCATGACGCTTTCGGTGATCTCCAGCGTCAGGTCCTCGGGGACCAGGCCATGCTCGTCCAGCAGGTCGGAGATCTGCAGCGACAGCTGCGGATCGCGGAAGTTGATCGCGGACACGTTGACCGACACGCGCGGGATGTCGATGCCGCGCCGGCGCCAGTCGGCCATCTGCGCACAGGCCTGGCGCAGTACCCACAGGCTGAGGTCGGCGATCAGGCCGCATTCCTCGGCGACCGGCACGAAGCGTGACGGCGGGATCACGCCGAGGTCGGCGTGGTTCCAGCGCAGCAGCGCCTCCACGCCATACAGTTCCAGCTCGTCGTTGCCGCCGACCTGCGGCTGGTAGTGCAGGTCGAGCTGGTCCAGCCGCAGCGCATCGCGCAGCGCGGTTTCCAGCGACACGCGTTCCTGCGCCAGGCGGTTCATGTCGACGCTGAAGAAGCGGAAGCCGGCGCCGCCATCGGTCTTGGCGCGGTACATGGCCATGTCGGCATGCCGCACCAGCAGATCGATGTCGCGGCCGTCGTCGGGGAACATCGCCACGCCGATGCTGGCGCTGGGATGCAGGGTCATCAGGCCGGCGGCCGTCGGCGCGGCGATCGCGCCCAGCAGGCGCTCGGCCATGCTGCCGGCCTGTTCGGTGCTGCACATCGGCAGCACCGCGACGAATTCGTCGCCGGCCTGGCGGCCGACGATGTTGATGCCGCCCAGTTCCTCGCTGAGGCGCGCGGCGACATCGCGCAGCAGGCCGTCGCCGGCGGCGTGGCCTTGCGCGTCGTTCACCCGTTTGAAGCGGTCCAGGTCGATGAACAGCACGGCGGCCGTGCTGTTGGCCTGGGCGACGTTGGCCAGCGCCTGCTCGGCCTTGGCGCTGAACATGATGCGGTTCGGCAGGCCGGTCAGGGTGTCGTAGAACGCCAGCTGGTGCACGCGCTCGTTGGTCTGCTCGCGTTCCAGCGTCAGCGAGCACAGGTGCAGGCAGGTATCGGCCAGGCGTTCGTGCAGTTCGTCCGGCCCGCGGTTCTCGCGGTAGTAGAACGACAGCGTGCCCAGCACGCGGCCGCTGCTGGACTTGATCGGGTGCGTCCAGCACGCACGCAGGCCCAGCGGCGTGGTCAGGTGGCGGGTGTTGGCGCACAGCGGATCGCTGGCGATGTCCTTCACCAGCACGGCACGGCCGCGCCAGGCGGCCACGCCGCTGACGCCGGCGCGCGGACCGATCGGCAGTCCGTTGATCTTGCGCGCCCAGGCTTCCGGCAGGCTGGGCGAGGCGAGGGCATGCATCAGCCCCTCATTGTCGACCGTGATGATGGAGACCGTCAGTTCCGGCGCGATGTGCTCCACCTCGCGGCAGATCAGCGTCATCACGTCGGCGACGTTCCACTCGTGCACCAGCGCGTCCAGCACCTTGTTGTGCAGCACCTGGTGCATCTTGGTGCGGGTGATGTCGCTGAGCACGCTGACCAGACCGAGCAGCGAGCCGTCCTCGTCGTGGACGGGATTGATCGCGGCGGACAGCCACAGGGGGCGACCGGCCTTGGTGTACAGCAGAACCTCGGTCTGCAGGCCTTCACCGGCCGCCAGCGCGCGGCTGATGCGTTCGTCCAGCGAACCGTCGGTGTGCGGACCGGACAGCAGGTCCGCCGGCTTGATGCCGCGCAGCTCCTCCAGCCGGTAGCCCAGCATGCGGGTGAAACCGCTGTTGACGTAGACGACCTCGCGGTCGGCCGAGCTGATGAAGATCGCGTTGTCGCTGCTGTCGACGACGATGGACAGCTGGCGCAACCGCGCCAGTTGCCGCTGCTGGTCGCTGGTGTCGCGGACGAACGCCGTATGGAAGACGTGTTCGCCGACCACCACCTTCGACATCGATACCGAGCATGCGCTCTCGCTGCCGTCCTGGCGCAGCAGCGTGGCGTCGCGGTGGCTGCCCATCAGAGTGGCCAGGGTCGCGTCGGCGGCGCCGCCAGCCTGCGCGTCCGCCAGCAGGCGGGTGAACGGCAGGCCGTGGACGTCTTCTCGGCGGCACCGCCACAGCGCTTCCGCCGCCGGATTGAACAGCACCACGCGATGGCGGCTGTCGATGACGAACGCGGCGTCGACGGACTGCTCCAGCACGTGCCAGAGGCTGTCCTGCGCCGGTTCGACCGGCGCCTGCGCATCGCGAAGCGGCGTCAGCGCATTCAGCGTGCGGCGCAGCATGCAGCCTCCTTGCGGTGCACGCGCATCGGGTGGCTGGCGTCGTCGTGGGCGGTGGGTGCGACGGTCATCGGGGGCGTGGGAGGAGGGCCTTCTGGTGACGTATCGGCCGCGATCGGGATTACTTGAACGCGGTCACGGGGTGGGTGCCAAACGGGTCCGGATCCTCAGAACTCCTGCCAGTCACCGTCGGCCAGGACCGGGTCAGGCGTGCGTGCGGCCGGCTTGCGGGCCGTGGCCTTGGCCTTGGTGGCCGGCTTGGGCGTGACCACGGCCGCAGCAGCGATTGCCTTGCGCACCGGCGCACTGGCCGTCGCCTGCAGCTTGAACACCGACACCGACGCGGTCAGTGCCTGCGCCTGTTCTTCCATCGAACGGGCGGCGGCGGTGGCTTCCTCCACCAGCGCGGCGTTCTGCTGGGTGGTTTCGTCCATCTGGGTGATGGTCTGGTTGACCTGCTCGATGCCGGCGCTCTGTTCCTGCGAAGCGGCGGAAATCTCGGCCATGATGTCGGTCACGCGCTGCACCGACGCCACGATCTCGGCCATCGTCGCGCCGGCCTGGTGCACCAGCGCCGAGCCGTCGGCGACCTTGTCCACCGAATTCTCGATCAGGCCCTTGATCTCCTTGGCCGCGTTCGCGCTGCGCTGGGCCAGCGTGCGCACTTCCGAGGCGACCACGGCGAAGCCGCGACCCTGTTCGCCGGCACGCGCGGCTTCCACCGCAGCGTTGAGCGCCAGGATGTTGGTCTGGAAGGCGATGCCGTCGATGACCGAGATGATCTCGGCGATCTTCTTCGACGACTGTTCGATGTCGGTCATCGTGGTGACGACCTTGCCGACCACGTCGCCGCCCTGCGAGGCGACCGAGGCCGCGCCGATGGCGAGCTGGTTGGCCTGGCGGGCGGACTCGGCGTTCTGGCGCACGGTGGAGGTCAGTTCCTCCATCGAGGCCGCGGTCTCTTCCAGGTTGGCGGCCTGCTGCTCGGTGCGGCGCGACAGGTCGTGATTACCGGAGGCAATCTCGCCGGCGGCGGTGTTGATGGAGCCGGAGGCGTCCTGGATGCGGCGGACGATGTCGGTCAGCTGCGCCACGGTGGCATTGGCGTCGTCGCGCATGGTGGCGAACACGCCATGGAAATCGCCGTCCATGCGATTGGTGAGGTCGCCATCGGCGATCGCCCGCAGCAGTGCGGAGAGCTGTGCGAGGTTGCGGTCGCTGGTCGCCATCATCGCGTTGAGGCCCCGCACCATCTGCAGGAAGTCGTGGCGGAAGCCGGCCTCGTCGCCGCGCACGCTGAAGTCGCCGGCCGCTGCGGCCTGCGCCAGGTGTTTGATCTCGCCATTGATGGCCAGCAGGCTCTGCTTGGCCGCGTCCATCGCCTCGTGCAGGAACGCGCGGCTGCCCGGCAGCCGGCGTGCGTCCCGGCTCAGGTCGCCGTCGGCATAGCGTTGCAGGATGCCGATGGCATCGCGGAACGCGTCCAGGTGTTCGAACATCATCGTATTGATGCCGCCCGCCAGTTCGCCGTAGATGCCCGGGAAGTCCTCCGGCATGCGGTGGCCGATGTCCTCGGCGGCATGCAGGCGGATCATGTCGCGCGTCTCGTGCGAGAAGCGCTCCAGCATGTGCACCATCTCGTCAGTGGCCTTGAGCATCTGGCCGACTTCGTCGCCGCCATGGTGTCCGGTGCGCACGCTCAGGTCGCCGCGGGAGACGCCCGTGATCGCGCGCAGGGCGCGCGCGACCGGTTCCAGCACGGACTGGCCGATGACCCAGCTGACCGCCATGCTCAGCAGCACCAGCAAGCCGCCTACCAGGGTCATGATGAAGGTGAACTGCAACGCCTGCGCCTGGGTGTCGTCGAGGTAGACGCCGGTGCCGATCACCCAGCCCCAGGGCTGGTAGAGCGCGGCGTAGGAGGTCTTCGGCACGGGATCTTCTTCGCCGGCCTTGGCCCAGCTGTAGTCCACGTGGCCGCCGCCGGCCTTCGCGACACGCACGAACTCGGGGAAGATGCGCTTGCCGTCTGGGCTCAGCACATCGTCCAGCGGCTTGCCGACCAGGTCGGGGCGCGTCGGGTGCATCAGCATGATCGGCGCTTCGTCGGTGACGAAGAAGTAGTCCACCCCCTTGTTGGCCTGCATCGTGGCCAGCGTGGCGAGGGCGCGTGCCTTCGCATCGGCTTCGTCCAGCGTGCCGGCCTTGGCCTGCTGCGCATAACCCTCGATCACGCCCATCGCCATCTCGGTCTGTGCCTGGAGTCCGTCCTGTCGCGTGGCGTTGAGATCCAGGTACTGCATGCGCGCAGCGATGACGGCGAGCGCGACGACACCGACCGCGACCAGGACGGTCTGGATCATGAAGCGGCGCTTCAGCGGCAGGGAGGACAGCGGGGCAGCGATCTTGGCGATGAACGACATGGCGGTCTCGGACGACAGGGGTGAGGCGCGGGAATGGACGGGCGGTGCGTCCTCTCTCCGTTATCGGCCGACGCACCAGGAATTTCAGTGATCCGACACCCCGGGTGGCGATGCGCCATGCCCTGCGGCGTGACGGAAAACGCGAAGACCGCGGGCCTCGCGGTCCGCGGTCTCCGGGGAACATCACGGTGCCGGCATGGCCGGCGGAGGATCAGGCGGCGACCTGTTCCGGCAGCGGCTGGCCGAGGTCGGCGCTGTCGATCAGGGTCTCGATGTCGAGCAGGATCAGCATGCGCTCGTCCACCGTGCCGATGCCCGAGATGAAGCGGGTGTCGACGCTGGCGCCGAATTCGGGGGTGGGGCGGATCTGCTCGGCGTTAAGCGCCAGCACGTCCGACACGCTGTCCACGACGATGCCGACCACGCGGTCTTCCACGTTCAGGACGATCATCACGGTGAAGGCGTCGTAGCGGGCTTCCTTCAGGCGCAGTTTCAGGCGCAGGTCGATCACCGGCACGATGGTGCCGCGCAGGTTGATCACGCCCTTGATGTAGTCCGGCGCATCCGGCAGGCGGGTGACCGAATCGTAGCCGCGGATTTCCTGGACCTTCAGGATGTCCACGCCGTAGTGCTCGTCTCCCAGGGTGAAGCTGAGGAACTCGTCGGCGCTCGCCGCAGCCTGGGTCTTCTTGTCGCTCATTGGTAGGGCTCCTGTGGCAGCCGGTAAGGATGTCGGGGTTCCCGGGGCGGAACCGGTCAAGGCCTAGATCGGCCCCGGGCGGGGTTTCTTTAGC
The DNA here is from genome assembly GCF_056175725.1 of Pseudoxanthomonas sp. LjRoot206. Classification (NCBI taxonomy): domain Bacteria; kingdom Pseudomonadati; phylum Pseudomonadota; class Gammaproteobacteria; order Lysobacterales; family Lysobacteraceae; genus Pseudoxanthomonas; species Pseudoxanthomonas sp. LjRoot206. Next base: position 32,813 of record NZ_JBGFFI010000005.1, on the reverse strand, counting down.
GGGGTCAGCAGGCGTGCGGTTCGGACACGCGCGGAGCGCCGCCGGCGGCGATGCGGGTGACGCGCTCCTGCACCAGCCGCGCCACGCTGCCATGGCCATCCAGCCGGAAGGTCGAGACGGCATCGGCCAACGCCTGCGCCTGCTCTTCCATCGAACGGGCGGCGGCGGTGGCTTCCTCCACCAGCGCGGCGTTCTGCTGGGTGGTTTCGTCCATCTGGGTGATGGTCTGGTTGACCTGCTCGATGCCGGCGCTCTGTTCCTGCGAGGCGGCGGAGATCTCGGCCATGATGTCGGTCACGCGCTGCACCGACGCCACGATCTCGGCCATGGTCGCGCCGGCCTGGTGCACCAGCGCCGAGCCGTCGGCGACCTTGTCCACCGAATTCTCGATCAGGCCCTTGATCTCCTTGGCCGCATTGGCCGAGCGCTGGGCCAGCGTGCGCACTTCGGAGGCAACGACCGCAAAGCCACGGCCCTGTTCGCCGGCACGCGCGGCTTCCACTGCGGCGTTGAGCGCCAGGATGTTGGTCTGGAAGGCGATGCCGTCGATGACCGAGATGATCTCGGCGATCTTCTTCGACGACTGTTCGATGTCGGTCATCGTGGTGACGACCTTGCCGACCACGTCGCCGCCCTGCGAGGCGACCGAGGCCGCACCGATGGCGAGCTGGTTGGCCTGGCGAGCCGATTCGGCGTTCTGGCGCACGGTGGAGGTCAGTTCCTCCATCGAGGCGGCGGTCTCTTCCAGGTTGGCGGCCTGCTGCTCGGTGCGGCGCGAGAGGTCGTTGTTGCCGGCGGCGATTTCGCCGGCGGCGGTATTGATGGAGCCGGAGGCGTCCTGGATGCGACCGACGATGTCGGTCAGCTGCGCCACCGTGGCGTTGGCGTCGTCGCGCATCCTGGCGAACACGCCATGGAAATCGCCGTCCATCCGCGCGGTCAGGTCGCCCTTGGACAGCGCCTGCAGCACGCCGGAGACGGCGTCCACGCTGCCGGCGATCGTCCCCAGCAAGCCGTTGACCTGTTGGGAGAGCCCCAGCAGGAAGCCCTGCTTGCCGGTCTCGGCGATGCGGCCGGTCAGGTCGCCCTGCACGGCAGCCTGCACGATGCGGGTCACCTCCTGTTCGACCATCACCTCGTTGGTGCGATCGGCCCACTCCACCACGTATCCGATGCGCTGACCCTCGCCATCGGTGACCGGGCTGATGATCAGCTGCATGATGCGGCCGCCCACGCTGATCTGCGCGCGGTGCGTGCCCTGCAGCTGCGCGAGCATGCGCGCCTGGTGCTCGGGCTTCTTGTAGAAGATGTCGATGCTGCTGCCCACCACGGTACGCACGTCGAAGGCGGGCAGGTCGCGGCGCAGGTCCTGTTCGACGTCGGCCAGCATCTTCATCAGCGGCTGGTTGGCGTAGACGATGGTGCGGTCGGCGTCGGCGATCATCACGTTGGTGGTGACGTCTTCCAGGGCGGTGCGGATACGCAGGCTTTCCTTCGCCACCACGGCGTCGCGTTCGATGCGCTCGCGCAGGTTGGCCTGCATGCTGCGCATGGCCTTCATCAGCGTGCCGATCTCGTCGCCGCCGCTGGCGTCGATCTCGCTGTCGAGCTTGCCGCGGGCGATGTCGTCGGCCACGCGCACGGCGCCGGCCAGCGGCTTCGCGACCTGGCGGCGCAGCAGCCAGAACACCGCGCCGCAGAGCAGGGCAGCGCCCAGCGCACCGACCGCCACCACCGTCCACAGCACGGCGCGGGCCTCCTGCATCAGGACCGCGCGCGGCACGACCACGCCGAGCGCGAAGCGCTCCTGCGCGTCGCCGATCTGCAGCGGCACATAGGCCTCCATCACGGCGTCGCCGGCGGCATTGGTGGCTTCGCGGAACACCGGTTCGCCGCTGGCGATCCGCTTGATCACCTCGGCGGCCTGGTCGCCCGCATAGGGCTTGCCGACCGAGGCGGCGTCCTGGTCGGCGATGACCACGCCGGCCGGCGTCAGCAGGCGCACGAAGCCCGCGCCCATCGGCGTCAGTTTGGCGATGCGCTCCTGCAGCGACTGCAGGGCGAAGTCGACGGTCATGACGCCGAGGTAGCGGTCGCCATCCAGCACCGGCGTGGACAGCGTCGTCATCAGCACGTCCTTGCCGGCGATCTGGTAGACGTAAGGCTCGGCGACCACGGCGCGCTTGAGTTCGCGCGGCCGCAGGTACCAGTCGCCGGCGCCAGCCACTTCGTAATCGCGCAGGGCTTCCTGCAGCGGGGTGCCGTCGCTCCACGCCCAGTAGCTCATGAAGCGGCCGGTGTCGTCGTGGCCTTCGGCGCCGACGAAGTCCGCATCCTTGCCGTCGAACGCGTCCGGCTCCCACAGGGTGCCGACGCCGACCCACTCCGGATGCGTTTCCAGCTGGCGCTTGAAGATGGCGCTGGCCGCCGCGCGGCTCAGGCCGTCGCCCGCGCGTTGCGCGAGCAGTGCGCTGGCGAGGGCCTCATTGGTATCGAACGCGCCCGTCAGCTCGCCGGCAATGCGCTGGGCTTCCAGGCTGGCCAGTCCCTCCATCGTGGTACGCGCGCCGGCCAGCAAGGACTGGCTGCTGCGCAGGTAGCTGGCGGCCGCAGCGACGCCGAAGGCCAGAAGGGCGACGACGGCCGTGCCGTACATCACGCGGGTAGCGATGCTGCGGGAAGAAAAGCGGGTGGACGCGGATGACATGGTGGCCTCGTATGCAGAGTGGCGACGTCTGCAGTGGGGATGCGCCGGAGGACGGCGTCCTGTATTGCAGTCGTGTTACGAGCCGTATCGGCGCCGTGACGGCGTCATTGAGCGTCGGTGACCGGATGCCGACGGGCGGCGACCGGAACGGAGACGCCGGTCACGCTGCGCCGCGTTCGCGGGCGCTGCGCTGGCGCTCCAGGCGGAAGATGTAGCGCTGGATCAGCGCGTCGCCGCCACGCGGCATGTCGGTGAACTGGCAGCCGGCGCGCCAGCTTTCGCTGCCGTTCTGGTTGAGCTGGCGGTGCAGGCTCTTGACCATCAGGCGCACGCTCAGCGGACCGCTGTCCGGCAGGTGGAGCAGGGAGCCGGGGAACTCCTTGTACGGCTGCAGCGTCGGCTCTTCGGCCTGCACGGCCAGCGCGATGCCGCCACCGCTGATGTCCAGCACGCGGTAGTTGCGGTACGTGGTCTCGCCGTCGGGATGACGGGTCGGGATCGCGCACTCCATCGGTTGCGTCACCGGTACCTGCAGGCGATAGAACTCGCGACGCTGCAGGCGCAGGACGCTCTCCGGCAACGCAGCGCGGAAGGCGACCTGGCCGTCCTTCTGCACCCGCTGCAGGTCGTACAGCTTGAACTGCACGTGGATCCGTTCCAGCCGCGACACGCAGGTGACGTGGGTGGCTTCCTCGATGCTGCGGTTGATCGATTCCGCCGCGCTGCCGTCGATCAGCACACCGTCCCCGTCGTCGAGCACTTCGACCACCGAGGTCGGGAAGGTATGGTTGCGCGGCAGCGCGCAGCCGCTGACCAGCGCCCGCTTGTCGATCAGCGACTGCAGGATCTGGCGGATCGCGTACTCGCCATGCACCAGGTACTTTTCTTCGTCGTCGTACCTGACGGCATCGGCCAGTGGGGCGTCGCTGGGCTCGGTCATGCGGGGCGGGAGAACGTCGGGCAGGGAAGGCGTCACAGGCTGTATCGGCGTGCGTCACATCATCTTTAGCCGGCGGGCATCACGGCAGGCCGGCCGGCCACCCGGGCGAAGGTTCAGCGGTCGAGCGGGCTGACGACCCCCAGCGCGCCCCGGTTCAATACATGCGTATAGATCTGTGTGGTACCGACATCCTTGTGGCCCAGCAATTCCTGCACCGTGCGGATGTCCGTGCCCGACTCGATCAGGTGTGTCGCAAAGCAGTGCCTGAGCGTGTGGGGGCTGACCGGTTTGACGAGGTGGACATGCCGGGCCGCCGCCCGGATGGCACGCTGCAGGACGCTCTCGTCCAGATGATGCCGCTTCTGCCGTCCATCGCGCGGGTCCGTCGCCCGCCGCGCCGCCGGGAAGACGTATTGCCAGCCAAGCTGCGTCTCGGCCTGCCGGTACTTCCGGGCCAGGGCGTCGGGCAGGGCGACCGCACCGAAGCCGGCCTGGAGATCCTGGGCGTGCTGCACGCGCACCATCTCCATCTGCGCCTGCAATATGGGTTTCAGGCTCGCCGGCAGCACCGTCTTGCGATCCTTGTCGCCCTTGCCCGCGCGCACGGTGATCTCGTTGCGGCCCAGGTCGACGTCCTTGATGCGCAATCGCAGGCACTCCATCAGGCGAAGTCCGCTGCCGTAGAGCAGGCCGGCCATCAGCGCGTCGCGCCCGGACAGGGCGCCCAGCAGGTTGGCCGTCTCCGCGCGGGACAGCACCACCGGGAGGCGGGGTGCGCGCTTGGCCCTGACCACGTTGTCCATCCAGGGAAGCTCCAGCGCCATCACCTCGCGGTACAGGAACAGGAGGGCGGCGAGCGCCTGGTTCTGCGTGCTGGCGGCGACATGGTCGCGCTGTGCCAACTGGCTGAGGAAGTGCTCCACCGCCACGCCGCCCAATTCGCGGGGATGGCGCGGCGCGCAGGCGCGGATATAGCGGCGTATCCAGTACAGGTACGCCTGTTCGGTACGCAGGCTGTAGCGTTTCACCCGCATCCGACGCCGAACTTCGTCCAACAGTCTCGGCCGCGGCGTCCCCGACGGCGCGTTGCTTATGACTGCATGAGAAGGATCGTCTCGCATTAATCAGGTCTCGGCACCGGATAACGCGGCCAGCCTCGCACCAGGGTGGCGCCATCGGCATCGCCGCAACACCTTGTCGGTCCTGAGAAAAACCCTGATTGACAGGTCTCCGAACTCCTCAGCAGAATCCACGCTACACCCCACTTCGGGGTCTAATCGTAGTTAGCCCCTAAGGACTTATCTCCGATGACCGGATTCTGGAAAAAGCTCATGTCCGTACTACCGTGGATCGCTGCCAGTACAACCGCGACTGCGAGTACCGCTACTGCAGCTCAAGCGCAAGACGATCAAGCAGACGCGTATTGGCAACGAGTCTATTCCGCACGTGAGGATTATTTCGTCGGGCACATTGGCCAGCTCCCCGAGGACATTCTTAAAATCGGCCACATGCTTGGTATTTGGCCGGGTGGCGGCCTTTACGTAATTCCTGCAAGAAAGATTGGTGATGATGCTTGGGTCTATACGACTTTTGGCTTTACAAATCCAGACATGCCTGCAAGCACAACAATTTCTGACGTTTCAACAGAGACGGATGATCTTGGCAGAGTCATAAAGACCAGCGGTACCCTTCAAGCCAAAGCCAAAGCTGGGGCTGCCCCTGGGGCTGCCGGATACGGCTACGAGATGATCGTATTGAGCCGCGAGAATGCGGAGTGGCCTCTTTGGATTCTTCAGTGGACTGCCAATGCGGAAATTCTCAATGACGCAGGCCTTCTCGACAGGGTCAATAGGTACGGCGGACTCACCATCGATGGCGTCCAAGTTGCTGAGAATGAAAGCGTAAATTTGCTGATCGCAAAGGCGCACCAACCGTTGCCGACTGGGTCAAACCTCCCGAACGGAAAAATGGAACTACTGGTTGCAACCGTGATCACTGACGAGGAAATGCGTTGGTCCATGGAGCACGGCCGTGAAGCGCTTCTCGACAAGTTAATTGCCAATGGGGTCGGGCAATTCAGCGTCCGCAACCGCGGCTCAGTCGTAAAGTGACGGGGGCTAACAGTTCATTCAAGCCGAACCCGCTTCGCGGGTCGGCTTAATTCTGGTGTTAGGCCGCTCATGCAGATTGCCAGCATCTACAAACTCAAAGACCGGCTTCTCGTTCACGCCGACTCAAAGACGACGGCCGGTGTATGGGTATCCTGCGAGCCATTCTTGCCACTGCCGTTAGACGCAGACGCTACCACTGTAGGCAACGCTGCTCTCTCGGCACTGGCCGCATCCTCGGATGCTGTTCCCCACCCAACGGACTGGCGCGCCGCAGCTATGCCAAGACTCGCCGCAGCGGGTGTCCGCTCGGAACGTTCATTTCTGTCGGGCGCTGCATTAGTAACCATCACGCGCAGTAAGGTCGGGTACTTGCTAGAGCCGCATCAGAACGGCGGCACTTCAGGTGACAGCAACGGTTTTCACCCCGTACCGGGATTGCAGCGCTCGATTAGCCTTGATTGCGGCGCTCAATCAATTGGTGCGGCTGTCATTGAGGCGCTCGGCTCACACGGGCCGCGGCCTAACAATTCATTCAAGCCGAAGCCGCTTCGCGGCTCGGCTTAATTCTGGTGTTAGGGCTCAAGGGGAGGGCCTCATGATCATCGATATCACTTGCAAAACTGATCGCTTCAACCTCTCCGTAGTCGGCTCTGAGTTCATTAACGACTGCTGCTTTGGCGAGGACTTCTCCAAGTGGCTTGTCTCTGCGCTCTCGGAGGCTGGCATCGATGCTGATGTAATCTGTATGGAGGATTTCGGGTGGGCTAATCAGGCTGGCTACCAAGGCGTCTCCTACCTTATGTGCGTGGCCGGCAACTCAGACGAGGATCCTAGTCGCCCCAACTACGGAGAGTGGCATGTCATGCTTGAGCGATCTCGCACGTTCACACAGAAGCTCTTGGGCAAAAACAAGATTTCTGCTAGTGACCCTATTGTTGGCAAGGTGACGGATGTACTTCGTGCCGCAGGATTCGCAGATGTCACCGTTGAGCCCTAACAGTTCATTCAAGCCGAACCCGCTTCGCGGGTCGGCTTAATTCTGGTGTTAGGCCTCACTGGAAAATGGCTGCTTACTTCTACTTCGTTGTGGACTACGCGACTGGCACCCCGCGGGAAGTATTCCGTTCGACCATTGGAGGGATGCGTTTCTACGATGGAGTTATTCAGCGTGCAAAACAGGACGGCACATGGTCGGCTGAGGACGCAGATGTACGCCCATTGTTCGATCTTTGGCTCAAAGGCGACTTCGATCCTCAGGATGATGAAGTTCCAGAGTTAGAGGCTTACGCACTCCTCGACCGATGGAGCGGTGGCAATTGGCCCGGGCGATAGCAACCTTTCGCTCAAAGGCCTCTAGTCGAGATTCACCGGCTGTGAGGCCTAACAATTCATTCAAGCCGAACCCGCTTCGCGGGTCGGCTTAATTCTGGTGTTAGGCCTCATGAAGGACCACATGGCGATCCTGCAGGACCATCTCTATGAGCTCGTGAAGCACTGCCATGACTTAGCAGCAAAATCGCTTGGCAACTTAGGCGATTTCCAACCTTTTGGGCTCGTCTTGGAATCGACCGGAGCCATACAAGTCTTCTGTACTCCGCAGGCATCCGATCACGAAGGCGCCGCTGATGCCAGCGAATTTCTCGCAGGCGCGTTCGCCGCGCTAGCCAGCCAAGGCGCGATTGTGGCAGTGGCAATCGCCTCAAATGACTACGTTCCCGAAGAGTTTGATTCACCATTCCCTGACGCGTTGTGCATTCACCTGGAAGCTCCGGGATATTCCCGTCGAATGTACTTTCCGTACACAATTGATAGTTTTGATGAATTCCCGAGTCAGGTAATGTTCTTCGAGCCTGTCTCTGTAAGGAGCGAGCCGAATGTGTTCCCGTGCACTGAGGCCTAACAATTCATTCAAGCCGAACCCGCTTCGCGGGTCGGCTTAATTCCGGTGTTAGGCATCATGGATCAGCTCAATCAGCTCGTCGAAATGCTTGCTCGTGACAAGGCAGTTTCCTTTTCGTTTCTCGTTCCGGGCGGGGAAGCCCAATCGGTCACGATCCGCGAGTGCGAGGACTATGATTTCGAGGAGTACGGGGAGGAGTACGTTCCCGGCACTATGTTTGAGGTGGGCCCAGCCCATCCATCTAAGCCAAAAGTCTCAACGCAGCTACAGTTCCAAGACATCCACGCCGCAGGCAATGCTGTGCTCAAGCGTCGCGCAGAGGCGCTTGGAGAGCCCTGGCAAGATGCCTAACAATTCATTCAAGCCGAAGCCGCTTCGCGGCTCGGCTTAATTCAGGCGTTAGGCACCACATCATGCATATGTGGCAACTGATTCTCGTGACATTTCTGCCAGCATGCACCGGCTGCGGTACTGCCGGCGATGGCTGCAGCACTTCATCGGACGCGCGGCTTATGCAGCTCGCAACCGCGGGAGACATGTCTCAGGCAAAGCAGCTTGGCCTTCGTGGAGAGACGAGCATAGAGGTGCTAGTGGGAGTTCAGGGTGGTAGCGGGTACCTGGCTGAGGCAAAAGTCGTTCGCTCCAGCGGAGCCGAAACTCTCGATCGTGCCGCCATGTACGCTGTCCGCTACTCCACATTTGAGCCTGCGTCATGCAATGGTGCTCCAGTTCCGGGCAAGGTCGTCGTTAAGGTGGCACTCCCATAGGGTGGTGCCTAACAATTCATTCAAGCCGAACCCGCTTCGCGGGTCGGCTTAACTCAGGTGTTAGACCTTATGACCAGCTCTGATCTCTTCTCATGGTTCATTGTGGCCACGGTCGCAAGCATCGTGCTCGCCTTCGTTCTGAGTGTCATGCAAGTTGGGCGACGGCTTGGCTCAACCTATCGGGGCGCCATCATCGATGCATGGCTTAGAGTTCTCGGCGCGCTACTCCCTGTGCTGATTTACAGCGCTATCTCAATGGCACGCGGGGGCTGGGAGCAAATATTTCGCAGTCCAGAGCTGTCCGCCGGCGCTCTAACGATCCTATTTATGGGTTGCCACGAGCTATGCTTAGGCCTGAGTGTCAAACATAGTTGGCCCGTGACTTCCGAGCGCCTTAGCCTAGTCGGTGGCTGGGCCTTGGTTTGGCTCATCGCCTCTGTCATCTCGGTTGTGCTTGTCTACCAAGCTGCGCCAGTGCCAAGTGGTGCTGTGATTTGGCAGATCATTCTTCTAGCGGTTGCGGTACTTACGTACTTTTGCACTGCTGTACCTATCCGCCTTCTACGCGCTGGCTATGTGCCAAAGCCGCATAAGGTCTAACAATTCATTCAAGCCGAACCCGCTTCGCGGGTCGGCTTAATTCAGGCGTTAGGTGCCATATCAGATGCTCAGTGAGCTATGGGGACATTGGCAGTTCAACTTCTGGCTTGGCTTAGCCAGCCTGGCTGCCGGCCTAGCCGTTGTTTCACCATGCCTGCTTGTTCCATCTTGGCGCCGCAAGATTCTCAATGCAGATTTGGACATCGAGGGTGTGGGTGTCATAGCGTTGGTCGTAGCATTGGTGGCGGTGGGCTTCTACAACCGCTTCGGTGGCGCCAATGGCACCTAACAGTTCATTCAAGCCGAACCCGCTTCGCGGGTCGGCTTAATTCTGGTGTTAGGCGGCCAAACAGCATGATTTCGAGCCTGCTAAGAACTCTTCTCGTATTCGGGCTTGTTGGCCCACTCATTGGGCTGGCTTGCGTCGCAATCCAAGACCCGGCGGGTCTTACCTTCAGACCTTCTCTATTGTTAGCGATGGCCTTGTTTGCCTCTGTATTTGGCTTGATACCAGCTTTGCTTACCGGGCTGATTGCGTGGACGATGCGCTACAGATTGCCTCGGTATCTGGGTGCGCCAGTGTGCGGCGTGATCGGGACGCTAGCCGCATCACTGTTCTTGGCGCCTACACCCTATACCGCACAATCTCTGAGTGAGGGACTTCAGATAGCCATAGTCCCGGGCGGTATAGCTGGTCTCGTTTGTGGCTTCTTATATTTCTGGCCACCTAACAATTCATTCAAGCCGAACCCGCTTCGCGGGTCGGCTTAATTCAGGCGTTAGGGCGCATGAGACAGAACATCGCAATCGAGCGGTTTAGAGCATTGGCGACTGAGGTCGTACAGGAGCTGGAGGTTGCCGTAAGCACAGGCGACTCACGCTACTTCAACGCCGAGATTGCGCTTCGTAACGTTCGGGAGTGGCTCAACCGGGCCAATGCCGGCACTTTGGCAGGCTCATATCGCCCCTCCTTCGGCATCAGCAAGTCAGACTTGATGTTTGGGCCAGTAGAGGACCGCATGTACGAGCTTGAGCGACTCTACGCAGACCATATCTTGGACGCTCCTCGGTATGCGCCCTAACAATTCATTCAAGCCGAACCCACTTCGCGGGTCGGCTTAATTCTGGTGTTAGCCCGCATGCGATCATTTGAGCATCTGCAAGCATCCGCCCGTCACAGCTTTGACGACGCACAGACCCTGCGAGACACAAAGCCGGAAGTCGCAATGGCGTCACGGTCCCACGGGCACGAAGCACTAGCCTCATACTTATTAGCTAACGGCGATCCCGGCTATCGCCCAGAAATTGAAGCACTTCTTCGCAACGAGTTGGCCAGATTTGAGGCTTTTGGCACATCCATCCGCACACTGCCTCAACCCAAATACTTACTGCTGGCTTTGGCAATCGGTGATATCTCAACTGCGAGAGCGTTCGCCTCGCTTCCTATCGATAGGAAGAACTGGGCCACATTTGATAGCGCATTTGTGTACCGCATCTGCGAGATCCTGCGTATTCCCCAGCAAGGGAAGCTTCCTAAAGCTAAGGCCACCCAAACTGAGAAAGTATTCCTTGCAGCACTCGATTCGATCGCTCAAGGAGGGGCTTATGATCCTGATCAGATTGAGGCCTTTTGGCGCACCTTGCGCAACAAGCGCTACGAGCTGACCATATTTCAGCACTTTAATGCGTTCAATCCCGCACTGAGCACCCTGAGTGCGGTCTAACAATTCATTCAAGCCGAAGCCGCTTCGCGGCTCGGCTTAATTCAGGTGTTAGGCTGCACATGAAGATCATCGCAAGACTAGCCATTCTTACTGTCATGATCTCAGCAACCTTGGGCTGCGACTCGGATGTCGATGGATTTCCGGAGGGAACAATGAGAGTCGGCGGGTTAGAACCAATCTCTGTTGATGGTAAGCAGTACTTCTTTGCTTACAATTTCACTTCGGATCGCGTTCTTACACCACTGTTTCCTAGCGACGAGGCTGCCGCGGACTATGCGGCCTCACACCTTGTGCAACGAGATGGGCGGCACGACCGGAATTACTGGATACAGCAAGCGCGGGACGCGCTGCGCGACCCGAGCCTAACGGACCCGCCGGGCCAAGCTGTCTCGCTCAAGCCATTCAGGGACGCCCTCCGTAACCTGCGGCAAGACAAGACAACTGGCCGCACTCTCCCCGATTTAGTGATACCCGAGTATCTCGGATACTTACTTGAGATGAATTGTGAGTGGCCCGATACCCCCATCCCAGCTGAGATTGAGCAAGCTGCTGTACGCTTGGGACTCGCAGCTGATGACACCAGTCCTTGGCTAGAGGAGTCGACATCCATCCTCACCGGAAAATCGGCTACTCCGAGCGAGGGGACCTTCCAGGATGCTGCGTCAGTCTTCATCTGGTACTTCGACACCTTGCTCCGCAACCAGAGGCATGGTTGGTCTCACCAACTTGGGCTCACCCCGGGTGCAGCCTAACAATTCATTCAAGCCGAACCCGCTTCGCGGGTCGGCTTAATTCAGGCGTTAGGCCGCACATGAAGACGCGGGATATCTTTCTAGATCGTATCGAGACTCGGGGAGTCATCGTCGGCACAAACAATGCCGACGAAGTTCCGGTTGGGACGCTTTTCACACTGCTCGTTAAAATTCGCCATGAGGGCGTACTCGGTGCTGGTAAGCGTACTGAGCTATGGTCAACCCCAATTAGCCTTCGCCTAGTCGACGCAATCATTTATCGCAAGTCGGTTTCGGTTATTCCCCCGGGATGGGGTGTGGGCCTAATGCTTGAGGGGGATGGACAAGATGTGGTGGAGGCTGCAATCCGAGACAAGCAACAAGGTGAGTTCATTCATTTGCGGGTCGCGGGTGCAGCCTAACAGTTCATTCAAGCCGAACCCGCTTCGCGGGTCGGCTTAATTCTGGTGTTAGGCGGCTGATGATGGCTGGAGCAGTCTTGGTGTCCGACGGTAGCGGCGCATCAATGAGTAGCGCTGCCTTTGATCATATTCTCGAGGCGACTCGAGAAAGATTTCTGGCATCAGAGTCAGAGATCGTCGCAGCCATCTACAGACCCTATGACTATGAGGGGATGATGTTCATTAGTCTTGTGGATTCACCGCCAGAGATGTTTCGCGCCTTTTGTAGGGCGGCCCTTCGCGCCAGGGCCGAGAGTCCACATGCCGCGTTGTTCAAGGCAGAATGGGGTGAGCTCTGCGATCAACTTGAGCTCGATCCGCGCGCTAAAGTTGCATAGGCAGTGCAGCTGATGCATGGCACGCCGCCTAACAATTCATTCAAGCCGAGCCCGCTTCGCGGGTCGGCTTAATTCAGGCGTTAGGCAGCAGAACCAATGACCTCGAGAGCCGAACAAGAGCGCCGCAAAGCCATAGTCCGCGAGATTGCCCAGCGGCAGCATGCCGAGGCGGTTGCCTCAATGCCTATGTCACAGGATCAGCTTGCTCAGCTATTTGATCATCTGGACAGCGCGCTGTCGGCTGGTTGTGACCACTCCCTCAAACTCACGCGGCAATTCCTGCACACCCATGGCTTGCCTGAGGCCACAATTGTTCCTTGGCTCGGCGAGTATGGAGGCTACTGTGATTGTGAGGTTCTTGCCAACGTAGAGCAGGAGTGGGCGCAGTGAGTCGGCTGCTGCCTAACAATTCATGTATGGACTCCTCCGTCAAGCAGTCGTTGCCGTAGCTGATCGTTGATCGTCGGGAAGCGGTGCGGTTGCAGTCGTGTATCCGGCCTTGGGGTGGGCGTTGATGCCCGGGCCATCATGGAATCCGCGGAGTGGGTGCCTATCGTTCAAGCGGCCTGCGAGGCCGGCATTGTTATCGGCGTTGTCCACTCCGGGACCGAACCCTTCGCCATGATCAAGATCGTGTCAGGCAACTCCCGAAAGTGAAGTGGTGAACGCGTGTCGAAGCAGTCGCGCTACGTAGCGTGTGGTCGCTCACTGACGTGGCGCGGATCGAACGGCATGCCGTGGTGTTCCATCGCCCACAGCCGTCGGGCCAGTTTGTTGGCCAGCGCGCAGGCCGCCTTGTTGTGACCCCGGATGTCCTGGACCGACGTCCCCCCGGTTTTGCGGGCGGGGCAGGTGGCGCGTGCTTGCCGGTAGCAGCGGCCGCGATGGCGTGGCGCACCGGCGCGCTGATCGTGCCGTCCAGCGTGAACACCGCGACCGATTCGGCCAGCCCCGTGCCGAAGGCTGGCGTCGCAGACGGGGACGAGCAGCGACGAAAACGCGGCCACCACGCCACCACCCAGCAGGAATGCGGCCGCCCGTGTCCATGGCGATGCATTGAGCAGCAGCGGAACGCTCAGCAGAAACAACAGGGTCAGCAGCGTCCAGCCGGCGGTCCTCAGCCGTCTCGCCCGATCATGGGGAAGCGCCAGGGACATTCCTTCTTCGGGCGAGGGACAGCGTCAGTGCGGCAGCGGACTCAACATCAGGCTGATGCCGAACAGCGTCCAGTCGTTGAGCACGTGCGCACCGGTCGACACCCACAGGTTGCGCGAGAACAGATAGGCCAGACTCAGTACCAGCCTGGCGCTGCCGATGATCACCAGGCACTGCACCAGGTCCCACTGGTAGGTGGGCAGGTGCGCCAGCGCGAACGGGATGGCCGACAGCAGCCACGCCAGCACCAGGGCAGTGCGTCGCGGCAGCTTCATGCGGGTATGCAGCCACCACAGCAAGGCGAGCAAGGGCAGGACGGTGAGCAGTTCCTCGCCCAACAGCTGCGGCACCATCGCCGCGAAGGCCATGACACGGGTGGCGGTATCCGCTTCAGCGATCGACGCGAACGCGGGATTGGCCGACCCATGGTCCAGGCCGTTCAGCAGCAGCCCGATCAGCACGGTGACCACCAGATTCAACGCGGCGATGCCGACCATCAGCAGCAGGTCGCGGCCGCTGGGACGATGGAACAAGGCCGTCCAGGCGCGACCCGCGACGAGGGCCAGGGCACACAGCGGCACGCCGCAAAAAAGCAGCACTGGAATCCACATGCCCCATGGCTGTGGTGGGCGTGTCCACGGTGCCACCAGCAGCCAGAACGCCAGCGCCACGCTCGCCATCACGACAAGCCAGCGCGGTCCGGAAAGGCTGACAGGCCTGCCGGCGTAGAAGGGGAAGTCAGGGCGATGCGGCAGACCAGGAGAATGCATGGGCGACTCCGGGAGTGAACGACTGCATTTGAACATGAAGATGTGCAATATGTGACATGGCGTGAAGCCCGTGCCATCCCGACAAGGACAACGTGATGATCCGGACCCTATTGATCGCATGGCTGGGACTGTCGCTACTTCCCGTCAGTGCGCAGGCGGCGCCCTCCTGGGGCGCGAAGACGTCGAGCCCCGCCGGCACGCCACCAGCGGCGCTCACGCCAGGCGAATGGGTCTGGGGCGGCGATGCCAAGGACATGGGACCGATGGCGGTGGTGGTCAGCCTGACCGAGCAGCGCGCCTACGTGTACCGCAATGGCCTGCTGATCGCGGTGTCGACCGTCAGCACCGGCAAGCCGGGACATGAAACGCCCACGGGTGTGTTCACCATCCTGCAGAAGGACAAGGACCACCACTCCAGCAAGTACAACAATGCGCCGATGCCGTACCAGGAACGGCTGACCTGGGATGGTGTGGCCCTGCATGCCGGTGGCCTGCCCGGTTACCCGGAATCGCATGGCTGCGTGCATCTGCCCACCGAATTCGCGCGCCTGCTGTTCGATGCCACCACCATGGGCATGGTGGTGGTGGTGGCGAAGGAGGGCCTGGCGCCCGACGACCTCGTGCATCCGCCGGTCGCCAGCCCGATCGATCCCAGGACGGGAGCGGAGGATGCCGGCCCGTTGCTGGGCGCGGCCGAGGCTTTCCGCTGGGAACCGCTCAAGTCGCCCACCGGCCCGCTGTCGATGGTGATGAGCACGGCGGACCGACGCCTGTTCGTGTTCCGCAACGGCATCGAGATCGGCCGCGCGCGGATCGATTTCCGCAACGGACCCGTGCCACAAGGTACACACGCTTACCTCGTGTCCGGCGTCGCCCCTGGCCAGGCGCCGACGTGGCGAAGGATCGGCATTCCCGGCCGTGAGGACGAGGCAGGCCAGGAGCTGACGGCGCAGGACGTGGCACGCGTGGTGGTGCCGCCGGTCTTTGCCGCGGCGGTCTTGCCGCTGCTGCAACCGGGCGCGGTGCTGCTGCAGACCGACCTGCACGTACTTCCGGAGACGACCGGCCAGGCGCTGCAGGTGCTCAATGCGGATGTGCCGGCGCTGTAGGCATTCCCGTCGTCTTCGCCTTCACGCCACGACGCAGGTCGTGGCGCGATGCTCTTCCCGCGTCGCTTCCGGCACGTTGGCCGACAAAGAAATTTTCCACTCAAGACCATCGATCTCCCGTTCACGACCCTCGCTCGAATTCCCCTCAGGAGAACCACCATGCGTCCGAAGCCGCTCGCCGTTTCCCTGGTCGCAACGCTTGCCCTGTCTTTCGCCGCATCCGCGCAGACGCCACCCGACGTCGAAGACCTGATAGGCGCGCGCGGTGCCGGCGGTGAGACCCAACTGCAGTCGCGCGGCTATGAACAGCGCGATTCCAACACCGTGCGCGACCAGCGCTTCACCTTCTGGTGGAATGCCAAACGGAACCAGTGCATTTCCGTGTCCACGATGGATGGTCGCTACGCCTCGATCCAGTCCGTGCCGGCGGCGAACTGCGGTGCATCGGGGAGTGGAACGGACGGCGCATCGTCGCGCCCGTATCCTTCCAGCGAGCGCGATCCCAACTCGCTGGTGCTGGTCTGCTACGGCGCCGGTACCCGACCGACGGTGACCAGCGAGCCCAACTACAGCTGGGACGACAAGCGCAACAAGTGGCATGAGGCCGATACCGTGCGTGCCACCACGGAGGGCTTCAACAGCGATGTGCAGATCGAACTGTATGGCGACCATGGCCGCATCCACCTGGGTGCGCCGCTGATTCCGCCGATCAATTCGCATGGCGATCATGGCTGGTGGGACCTGGAGAATCTGCAGGTCGGCGCGGACCGCATCACCGCCACCTACCGCCTCAACGGCATGAACAAGCCACGGCTGACGGTCGACCGCCGCTCCGGCCGCATCACCATCGAAGGCGGTACCACCTTCTCTGGACAGTGCGATATCGGCAACTATGGCGGTGGCCAACGCCGGTTCTGATCGCGACCGGGTAGCGCGTGTCGCCTGGCGGGCAATGCACGCCGTGTCGCCATGGCATGAAGCAAACGACCCGGCCTGAGCCGGGTCGTTTGCGTTGACGGATCACTGCACGCGAGGACGCACTCAGAACTCCTGCCATTCGCCTTCGTCGGCCACCGCCGGGTCGGGCGTGCGTGGGCTGGGCTTGCGGACGGCGACGTTCGGTTTTGCGGGCGGGGCAGGTGGCGCGTGCTTGCCGGTAGTCGCGGCTGCGATGGCGTGGCGCACCGGTGCGCTGATCGTGCCGTCCAGCGTGAACACCGCGACCGATTCGGCCAGCGCCCGGGCCTGGTCCGCCATCGACGTGGCGGCGGCCGACGCTTCTTCCACCAGCGCGGCGTTCTGCTGGGTCGCCTCGTCCATGTGGGTGATGGTCTGGTTGACCTGCTCGATCCCGATCGACTGCTCCTGCGAGGCGGCCGAGATTTCGGCCATGATGTTGGTGACGCGCTGCACGCTCGCGACGATGTCGCTCATCGTGGTGCCGGCCTGGTCGACCAGCGTCGATCCTTCGGCGACCTTGTCCACCGACGCTTCGATCAATCCCTTGATCTCCTTGGCCGCATTGGCGCTGCGCTGGGCGAGGGTGCGCACCTCGCTGGCCACCACCGCGAAGCCACGGCCCTGTTCGCCCGCGCGGGCCGCTTCCACCGCGGCGTTCAACGCCAGGATGTTGGTCTGGAACGCGATGCCGTCGATGACCGAGATGATGTCGGCGATGCGCCGCGATGACTGCTGGATATCGGACATGGTGGCCACCACCTTGCCGACCACCTCGCCGCCCTGCAGCGCCACGCTGGCCGCGCCCATCGCCAGCTGGTTGGCCTCGCGCGCCGAATCCGCGTTCTGCCGCACGGTGGAGGTCAGCTCCTCCATCGAAGCGGCGGTCTCTTCCAGGTTGGCGGCCTGCTGCTCGGTGCGGCGCGACAGGTCCAGGTTGCCGGCGGCGATCTCGCCGGCGGCGGTGTTGATGCTGCCCGACGCATCCTGGATGCCGCCCACGATGTCGGTCAGCCGCGCGACGGTGGCGTTGGCATCGTCGCGCATGGTGGCGAACACGCCATGGAACTCGCCGTCCATGCGAGCGGTCAGGTCGCCGCGGGCGATGGATTTCAGCAGCGCGGAAACCTCCGCCAGATTGCCTTCGGTGGTTTCCATCAGGCGATTGAGGCCTTCGATCATCTCGCGGAAGTCGTACTGGTAGCTTTCCGCCTCGCCGCGCTGGGAAAAATCGCCGGTTGCCGCGGCGGCGGCCAACCGCTTGATGTCGCCATTGATCGCGGCGAGCCGGGCCTTGCAGGCATCCATCGTTTCGGTGATGACGGCCTTCTCGCCGGGCAGCGGCTCCATGTCCACCGAGAGATCGCCCATCGCGTAGTGCCGCATCACCTCGACGGCGCGCATCTTGACGGCGATATGCGCCGCCACCAGTTGGTTGGTGTCGTGCACCATGCGGCCGTAGTCGCCGGGGAAGGCGGTTTCGTCCATGCGGTAGCTGATGATGCCCTGCTCATGGCGTTCGGCCATCAGCGACTGGGCCTGGATGACGGCCTGCACCTGCTCCTGCACCCGCTGCATGCTTTGGGCGAGGCTGCCCTGATCGCCGCGACGCAGGGTGACCGTGCGGCTGAAGTCGCCGGCCGCGATCCGCCGCGCGATGTCGGCGACCTCCGCCGGCTCACCGCCCAGCCGGCGACGCAACTGGCGCGCGATCCATACCCCCAGCAACGCGAGCGCGACCATTGCCAGCGCGGCGCTGAGCCATTGCCGCAAGGCAACGCGCGCCGCGCGCTGGTCGGACAGCAGGTGCGATGCCTGGCCGGCCGCTGCGATGCCGTCGCTGATCTGTTCCATGCGGGTTTCCAGATCCTCGAAGCTGGCGATGAAGGCGGCGTACGCGGTGTCGGTGGTGGATGCGCCGGTCTCGACCTGCCTGATGACGGTGTCCGCGCTGCCGATGTAGGCGTCGAGCGCCGGCACGACGTCCTTCATGGCCTGCGTCGTGTCGTCATCCACGGCCAGGCGCGTATGCACGTCGGCGTCGATGGCCTGGCGGAACGTGGTCGCGTGTTCCTGCCACGACGCGCGCGCGGCGGCGAGCCCGTCGGCGTCGCCCTGACGGCCGGCGAGCAGCGCCGCCAGCACGTCGCCGCGCAAGGCGTCATGCATCATGTCGGCCTGCATGTGGTGCCGCAGCGCCTGGGCGCCGTTGGTCTGGTCTTCCAGTGAGGCCAGCAGGTCGCGCTGGCCCAGGTGGCCGATCAGGCCCATCGCCAGCAGGCCGGTCAGTGCCGAGGCGACCAGGGTGGCGAGCATGTGGGTGGTTTTCATGGCAAGGGTCCTGGGGGTAGGGGGGTCAGAAGCGCGCCGACAGGCCGAGGGTCACGCCGTGGTCGGGGCTGCGCCGGTTGAGGCCGGCGCTGTAGGCGACGTCGAGCTGAACGTCGTCGCTGAGCAGCCAGGCACCGCCCAGGTCGAGCAGGGCGACGGTGCCGCCGTCGTCGTCGCGCGCGATCTGCGGCAGCGCGACTTCGGCGAAGGTGCGGAAGCGCGCCGTCCACGCCTTGCCGACCACCACGCCGAGGATGCCGGCGGTGTAGCGATGGCCGTCCTCGCCGCTTTCGTGGACCAGACCCGGCATCACGCCGAGGGAGTAGTCGCGGGGCAGCTCCCACTCGGCCACCAGCCGCACCGACGGGCGCACGCCATGGCCGCGGAATGCGCGGTCGCCGCTGGGCAGGTCGGCATGCACCAGCCAGGCCAGCGAGGGTCCGTGCTCGCCGGACCCGGCGACGTGGTACTTGGCGCCGACCGAGACATCGGCCACGCCGCGTTCGCGTCCGCCGGCGCCGGTGCTGCGCAGCCAGCCGTCGCCCTCCAGCCGGAGTTCCCAATGGTCGGAGACGCCGACGCGCAGCAGCGTGGGCGTGGCGAACATACGCGTGTCGTCGTCGCGCTCCCAGGCCACGCTGGTTTCGATCTGGGCGCGGCCGGCGCCGACGGTCTGGCTGGACTCGACGAAGTCCGGACGGTCGGTGGCAATGGGCTCGGCGGCGCGCGCGTCGGCGATGGCGGCGGCAATCAGGAGGAGCGGCAGGAAGGAGCGGGCGCGGTTCATGGGAGTCACCAGGGTCGGATGGATCCGGCCTGTCAGCGGCCGGTGGCTCCGTAGCTATCGGCGCCGCCGGGGTTCCGCTTGACTCACATATTTCCTTTCATATCAGTAACTTGTATAACGTTGCGCGGCGCCATAATCGCAAAAACGCAGACGGCCCGGACATTGCCGGGCCGTCGTCGGTGCCATCACGGGAGACACGCCGAACGGTCAGAACGTCTGCCAGTCGTCGTCGCCGGCGATAACGGGCTCCGGCGCGCGCGCCGCGCGCGGCCGCGACGTTCTGGCGACGGGAGCACGCGATGCGGTGACCGGCGCTGCCGGCCTGCGCGCCGGTGCGCTGACCGTCGCCTGCAGCTTGAACACGGACACCGACCCGCTGAGGGCATGCGCCTGCTCTTCCATCGCACGCGCGGCCGCCGACGCTTCTTCCACCAGCGCGGCATTCTGCTGGGTGGTCTCGTCCATCTGGGTGATGGTCTGGTTGACCTGCTCGATGCCGGCGCTCTGTTCCTGCGAGGCGGCGGAGATCTCGGCCATGATGTCGGTCACGCGCTGCACCGACGCCACGATCTCGGCCATCGTCGCACCGGCCTGGTGCACCAGCGCCGAGCCGTCGGCGACCTTGTCCACCGAATTCTCGATCAGGCCCTTGATCTCCTTCGCGGCGTTGGCCGAACGCTGGGCGAGGGTACGCACTTCCGAGGCGACCACGGCGAAGCCGCGGCCCTGTTCGCCGGCACGCGCGGCTTCCACCGCGGCGTTGAGCGCCAGGATGTTGGTCTGGAAGGCGATGCCGTCGATGACCGAGATGATCTCGGCGATCTTCTTCGACGACTGTTCGATGTCGGTCATGGTGGTGACGACCTTGCCGACCACGTCGCCGCCCTGCGAGGCCACGCTGGCCGCGCCGATGGCGAGCTGGTTGGCCTGGCGGGCGGATTCGGCGTTCTGGCGCACGGTGGAGGTCAGTTCCTCCATCGAGGCGGCGGTCTCTTCCAGGTTGGCGGCCTGCTGTTCGGTACGGCGCGAGAGGTCGTTGTTGCCGGCGGCGATTTCGCCGGCGGCGGTATTGATGGAGCCGGAGGCGTCCTGGATGCGGCCGACGATGTCGGTCAGCTGCGCCACCGTGGCGTTGGCGTCGTCGCGCATCCTGGCGAACACGCCATGGAAATCGCCGTCCATCCGCGCGGTCAGGTCGCCGCGGGCGATCGCCTTCAGCAGTTCGGAGACGTCTGCGAGATTGCCGTCGGTGGTTTCCATCAGGTGGTTCAGGCCATCGACCATCTCGCGGAAGTCGTGGCGGTACTGGTCCACGTCGCCACGCTGACTGAAATCGCCGGCGGAGGCGGCCATGGCCAGGCGCTTGATCTCGCCATTGATCGCCGACAGCGTGGCTTTGCAGGCATCCAGCGTTTCGGTGATGAACGCCTTCTCGCCTGGCAGGCGATCCATGTCTTCCGTCAGGTCGCCGTCGGCATAGCGGCGCATGATGCCGACCGCACGCATCTTGACCGCGATGTGCGCGGCGACCAGCGCATTGGTATCGCGCACCATGCGGCCGTATTCGCCGGGGAACGCGCTGTCGTCGATGCGGAAGCTGATCTGGCCTTCGTCGTGGCGACGCGTCATTTCGGTCTGCGCCGCGATCACCGCCACCACCTGCGTCTGCACGCTGTGCATGGCGGAGAGCAGTTGGCCGACTTCATCCTGGCGGGTCGTGTCGATCCGGCCGTCCAGCCGTCCCGCCGCCACATCGCCGGCGATGGCCACGGCGCGGCGCAACGGACGCGAAACCACGCGGCGCACGCCGACCCAGGTGAACACGCCGATCACCACCAGCGCGAGCAGCGACAGCGACAGGATCGCGATGGTCAGGGCATGGCTGGACGCGAGCACCGTGGCCTGCGGCTCCACCGCCACCAGCGCCCATTTCCACGGCGTGAACCGCTTCACCGCGACCAGTGCCGGTACCGCGTCGTCGCCGGCCTTTGGTGCGACCTCCAGCACGGCGTGGCCGTGGTCCTGGTCGAGCAGCGACTTCATCGCGGCCAAGGAGCCGGCGTCCACCACATCGGGGTAGGGCGCATCCTGGCTGGCGGGGTGCGCGGCCAGCGTGCCGTGCCTGTCGCCCTCGGCGAGGTCGATGACGAAGAAGTAACCGGCTTCACCCAGCTTGGTGGTGCGCAGCTTGTCCTTCAGCGCGGCCAGTCCGTCGCCGTAGTTCTGGCCGACGAACAGGATGCCGACGGTGGCGCCTGTCGCATCCTGCAGCGGCTGGTAGTGGGTCATGTAGTCGCGACCGAACAGGCGCGCGCGGCCGGTGTACGGCTTGTCTTCCAGCATCAGCGCGTAGGCCGGATGCTGGTGGTCCAGCGCTGTGCCGATGACGCGCTGTTCTTCCACATTGCGCAGCGACGTGGTGACACGGGTGAAGTCGTCGCCCTGGCGCACGAAGAGGGTGGCAACCACACCCGTGGCATCGGTGAACCGGTCCACGTCGGTGAAATCCAGGTTCATCGTCTGCTCGCCGAAGCGCAACGCCGGCACCTCGACATCGCCGATGGGCGTGCTGGTGGCAGGATCCACCGACACGTCGCCGGAGGGCAGCGATGCGCGGAAGGCGCGCGCCATGCGTTGCGTGGCCTCGCTCAGCGTACTGTCGTAGAGCGCGACGGATTCCAGCATGACCTGCGCGGCGACATCCAGGTCGGCGAGTGCGCGGTCCTGGATGGCGCGGCTGGACTGCCGTTGCACCACGAAGGCGAGGAGGGCGAGTACCACCGCAACCGCGAGGGTGACCTGGAGGGAGAGCTTGCTGCCGAGCGAAAGACGCGCGAGTCGGGTCATGGGGGTACGTGGTTGAGGTATCCAGACCGGTATCGGCGTTACGCCCGCCACATTGAGTGCTGCGTCGGGGTTTTCCCGACGAACGGTAAATGCATGTAGGTGCAGCGGTGTCCTGTCTCCCGACGCACACGGCCCGGACATGCCGGGCCGTGTGGGTGACGCGACGCCGGGAGGCCCCGGGCCCGGCTCAGAACTCCTGCCAGTCGCCGTCGGCCAGCGCCGGCTCCGGCTTGCGCACGGTCGGCTTGCGGGCCACCGCCTTGGCGGCGGGCTTCGGCGTGGCCATGGCGGCGGTTGAAATGGCCTTGCGCACCGGCGCGCTGACCGGCGCCGACTGCAGCTTGAACACCGATACCGACGCGGTCAGTGCCTGCGCCTGCTCTTCCATCGAACGGGCGGCGGCGGTGGCTTCCTCCACCAGCGCGGCATTCTGCTGGGTCGCCTCGTCCATCTGGGTGATGGTCTGGTTGACCTGCTCGATGCCGGCGCTCTGTTCCTGCGAGGCGGCGGAGATCTCGGCCATGATGTCGGTCACGCGCTGCACCGACGCCACGATCTCGGCCATGGTCGCGCCGGCCTGGTGCACCAGCGCCGAGCCGTCGGCGACCTTGTCCACCGAATTCTCGATCAGGCCCTTGATCTCCTTCGCGGCGTTGGCCGAACGCTGGGCGAGGGTACGCACTTCCGAGGCGACCACGGCGAAGCCGCGGCCCTGTTCGCCGGCACGCGCCGCTTCCACCGCGGCGTTCAGCGCCAGGATGTTGGTCTGGAAGGCGATGCCGTCGATGACCGAGATGATCTCGGCGATCTTCTTCGACGACTGTTCGATGTCGGTCATCGTGGTGACGACCCTGCCCACCACGTCGCCGCCCTGCGAGGCGACCGACGCGGCACCGATGGCGAGCTGGTTGGCCTGGCGGGCGGACTCGGCGTTCTGGCGCACGGTGGAGGTCAGTTCCTCCATCGAGGCGGCGGTCTCTTCCAGGTTGGCGGCCTGCTGTTCGGTACGGCGCGAGAGGTCGTTGTTGCCGGCGGCGATCTCGCCGGCGGCGGTGTTGATGCTCAGCGAGGCGGTCTGGATGCCGCCGACGATCTCGGTCAGCTGCGTCACGGTGGCATCGGCGTCGTCGCGCATGGTGGCGAACACACCGTGGAAATCACCTTCCATGCGCGCGGTCAGGTCGCCGCGCGCGATCGCCCTGAGCAGCTCGGAGACTTCGGCGAGGTTGCCGTCGGTCGTCTCCATCAGCTGGTTCAGCCCGCAGATCATGTCGCGGAAGTCGTACTGGTACTTGTCCACATCACCGCGCTGGCTGAAATCGCCAGAAGCAGCGGCCGCCGCCAGGCGCTTGATCTCGGCATTGATGGCCGAGAGATTCGCTTTGGTCGCGTCCATGGCGTCGGTGAGCTGGGCCTTCTCGCCGGGCAGGCGATCCATGTCGATCGACAGGTCGCCGACGGCGTAGCGCTGCATGACTTCCACAAGGCGCATCTTGACGGCGATATGCGAACCGACCAGCGCGTTGGTGTCGCGGACCATGCGGCCGTAGTCGCCGGGGAAGGCGCTGTCGTCCATCCGGTAGCTGATCCGGCCTTCGTCATGGCGTACCGCCATTTCGCTCTGGGCGGCGATGACCGACTTCACCTGCGTCTGCATGCGCTGCATGGAGCCGAGCAGGTCGCCCAGCTCGCTGCGGTCGTCGATGACGATCTGGCGATCCAGCTGGCCACGCGCCACGGCGTCGGCGACGCTCGCGACCTCGGCCATCGGACGCACGATCGAGCGGGTGATGAGGACCGCGGCCGCGATGGCCAGCATCAATGCCACCGCCACCAGCAGGCCGATGGCGCGGAGGTTGTTGGTATAGCCGGCCTGCTGGGCGGCAACGGATTCGTCCAGCTCCTTCATCTTGTCGTCCAGCATGACGGCGACGGCATCGGCGGTGGCCTGGCGCAGGTCGCCGGCACCGCTGGCGGGCGTCAGGTCGCCGACCTTGACCGATTCGATCAGCAGGCGGCTGTTGTCGAAGTAGAGCGCGGACTTGGCCAGCATCTGCTGGTACAGCGCTTTCTGCTGCGGGTCCGAGAGGGTGGCGCCGTACGCTTTCGAAAGCTCGTCGAAGGCCTTGCTTCCCGCGACCAGCTCGCCGGTGTACTCGGCGACCTTCTCCGGGTCCTGGTAGCCAGCGACCAGGCCGCGCTCACTGACCCGGTATTCGGCCAGCATCGTGGCCATGCGTCCCAGGTCGCGGATGGCCGGCACCTCCTTGTTCATGATCCCGACCACCACGCCCTGGGCCACGCCCATCCGCTGCACGGAAAACGCGCCGGTGGCGACGATGAGCAGGACGAGCACGGCGAAGCCGATGGCCAGGCGTTTGCCGATCTTGAGGTGCTTGAACATGGAGACGGTCTCGAAAGAGTTCAGTGGATGTGCCGGTGCATCGGGAGGAAGCAGAGCGGTCCATGCCCGTGGTGCGATACCCGTCTCTGAGTAGCGGCGCAATGTGAGAGTTCTTTACGACGGCCGGGCGGAAAAGTAAGCGCGCTTACCTGGCGGTCGTCCACGCGTTGCGCAGACCGTGACCGGTCGCGCAACACGCGGCATACGGCATCAGAATGCGAGCTGCGCGCGTAGCTGGAACACGCTCGGATCGGCAGAGAAGGCGCCGCGGGTGGCGTCGGTCTTCACGTAGTTCGCCTGGAACTTGAAGTACGGCGTCAGGTACCAGTTGGCGCCCAGCGTCCAGTTGTGCTCGCGGCCACCGGCGATGCCGTCGCTGTCCAGGTCGATGCGGCTGTAGCGGGCCAGCAGCTCCAGCGCGCCGTACGCGCCCTTGGGCTTGGGGTTGGCGACGTTGCCGCCGCTGTAGCCACGCGACTCGCCGGTCGCCAGCCAACTGGCGAACACGTAACCGCCGTCCGCGGAGTAGGACGGCAGGCCCAGCTCGCGCGCGGTCTTCTGTCGCAGGTATTCGCCCTGCAGCGACCACGGACCATGGATCCACAGCGCTTCCACGCCGGTGCGGTCGATGCGGTCCACGCGCGTGAGCGTGCCCGAGTCCACCAGCCGCACGCCGGTGAGCGCGGCTTCGGGACGCGCGCGCCAGCGCACGCTGGGATGCACGGTCACGCCGAGGCCGTTGACCTCGCTGTCCGGACGCTCCTGCGAGCCGGCCACGCCCAGGTGCAGCACGTCGCCGGCCGCCTTGCGCGGGGTCCACGCCAGGCGCACCGCGGTGGTGTCGCCCTTGTTGTTGCCGAGCAGGTCGGATTCGAAGAAGTAGCCGGCGTTGGCGATGTAGCGCTCGCGCTCGAACGCCCAGTCGATGCCGCTGCGGCGGTTCTCGTAGAACGCCTGCGTCGGCAGCGCGCTTTCCAGGAAGCTCACCGCACGCGTGGCGGTGTTGCCTTCGAAGCCCAGCGGCACCTTCATCTGGCCGAGGCGGACCTTGCCCAGGTCGCGGCCGAACAGGGCCTTGGTCTCCACCCGCAGCGCCACGTCGTTCCAGCTCTTGGCGTGGAAGTCGTAGGTCACGCCGAGGTCGTAGACGCCCTTCTTGCGCAGGGTGAAGCCGAGCTCCTGCCGACGCCACGCGTCGTCGTCTTCCAGCGCGGCGCCGTTGTAGCCCTCGCCGGAAAAGTCGTTGGCGTCGTACTGCAGGTTGCCGCCGAGGCTCAGCTCGGTACCGCCGGCGAAGGCGATCTTCGGCGGCCACGCGGTCGCGGTGGCCTTGCCGTCGTCGGCACGGGCACCGGCGTGCACGGCCAGCAGGGCGAGGGCGAGGGTGGAGAAGGCGTACTTCATGCGGATATCCGGAGTGTAAGGGCGTGCGCCGTCGGGCGTCGCCCGCGGTGGGCGACGCATACGGGGACGCGGGGAGAGAGGGGTCAGGCGGCCTGCTGCATCCTGCGCGCGCGCACCAGACCGCCGACGTCGACGATCAGGGCGACGCGGCCGTCGCCGAGGATGGTGGCGCCGGAAATGCCTTCGATGCGGCGGTAGTTGTTCTCGAGGTTCTTCACCACGACCTGCTGCTGGCCGATCAGTTCGTCGACTTCCAGCGCCAGCTTCTGGCCATCGGCTTCCACCACCACCACCAGCGGGTCCGCGTTGCGGTTGTCGCCGTAGCGGTAGTACTCGTTCAGCGCGACGATCGGCAGGTATTCGCCGCGCACCCGCAGCACGCGGCCGTCGCCGCCCACCGTGCGCACGTCTTCGGCCTGCGGCTGCAGCGCTTCCAGCACGTAGGTCAGCGGCAGGATGAGGGTCTCTTCGCCGACCGACACCGCCATGCCGTCGAGGATGGCGAGCGTCAGCGGCAGGCGGATCACCACGCGGGTGCCCTGGCCGGCCGCGCTTTCCAGCTGGACTTCGCCGCCCAGCGCCTGGATGTTGCGACGGACCACATCCATGCCGACGCCGCGACCGGACAGGTCGGTGACCGCGTCGGCGGTGGAGAAGCCCGGCTGGAAGATCAGGTCCCAGACCTGCGCATCGGTCGGGTTCTCCGGCACCGCGAGTCCGCGCTCGGCCGCCTTGGCGAGGATGCGCTCGCGGTTGAGGCCGCGGCCGTCGTCGCTGACTTCGATGACGATATGGCCACCCTGGTGCGAGGCCGCCAGGGTGATGGTGCCGGTCTCGTCCTTGCCGGCCTGCGCGCGCACGTCGGGCATTTCCAGACCGTGGTCGATCGAGTTGCGCACCAGGTGCACCAGCGGATCAGCGATGCGTTCGATCAGGCCCTTGTCCAGCTCGGTGCCTTCGCCGATGGTCCGCAGGCGTACCTGCTTGCCGAGGCGCGCGGACAGGTCGCGGACCAGGCGCGGGAAGCGGCGGAACACGGCGTCCACCGGCAGCATGCGCACGCCGATGACGGCTTCCTGCAGGTCGCGGGTGTTGCGCTCCAGCAGGTCGAGGCCGGCGAACAGGCGCTCGCACTGGGCCTGGTCGAGCAGGCCGGAGACCTGCTTCAGCATGGCCTGGGTGATGACGAGTTCGCCGACCAGGTTGATCAGCCCGTCGATCTTGTCGACGCTGACACGGATGGAGGTCTCGGCCGCGTCGTTGGCGGCGGGTGCGGTCGCGGCGGCAGGCGCCTGCGCACCGCTGGCGACGACGGCGGCCACCGGCTGCGCGGCGATGGCGGCGGCTTCGACCGGCACGGCGTTGCGCTGCATCGGCTGGATGTCGAGTTCGCAGTCGTCGACGACCCAGGCGAACACGTCGTCCACCGCGCTGCGCGGGACCTTGCCGATCAGGCCGAGGTCCCAGGCCAGGTAGGCTTCCAGCGGATCGATCTGCTCGAAACCGGGCAGGCGTTCCATGCGGCACGCGATTTCCAGCGGGCCGAGATGTTCCAGTTCGCGCAGGATGCGCAGCGGATCGTTGCCGCTCATGAACAGCGACGGCGCCGGGGTGAAGCCGATCTTCCAGCCATCGGGTTCGGACTCGGCCATCGCGACGGCGGCCGGCGTGGTGGCGGCCGGTGCGTCCTGTCCGGACAGCACCGCGTTGAGGCGGTCCTTCATCGCCTGCACGGCGGCGGGATCGGCGGGCGTACCGTGTTCGGCTTCGGCCAGCAGGGCGCGCAGTACGTCGACCGAGGCGAGCATCGCATCGACCGCAGGCGGACTGACCGCACGCTGGCCGGCACGCAGTTCGTCCAGCAGCGTCTCCAGCACGTGGGTCATGCCGGCGATGGCGTCGAAGCCAAACGTCGCCGAACCACCCTTGATGGAGTGCGCGGCACGGAAGATGGAATTGATCAGGTCGCCGTCGCGGTTGCCTTGTTCCAGCGACAGCAGGCCGGCTTCCATGGCCTCCAGCCCTTCGCGGCTTTCCTCGAAGAACGTGGCGTGGAAGCGCTGCATGTCCATGTTCATGGCGACGGTGCCCTGGTGCGGTCGGAAGGTAAGCGGAGGAGGTGGGGATCAGCCCAGGACTTTCTGGACGGTGGCGACCAGCTGTTCCGGGTTGAACGGCTTGACCAGCCAGCCGGTGGCGCCGGCGGCCTTGCCTTCGGCCTTCTTGTCGGCGGCCGATTCGGTGGTCAGCATCAGCATCGGCGTGAACTTGTAGTCCGGCAGGCCGCGCAGCGCACGGATCAGCGAGATGCCGTCCATGTTGGGCATGTTGACGTCGGTGACGACGGCATTGAACTTCTGTCCCTGCGCGCGGCCCAGGGCGACCTGGCCGTCTTCGGCTTCATCTACCGCGAAACCCGCCGAGCTCAGGGCAAAGGCGACCATCTGTCGCATCGAGGCCGAATCGTCCACTACCAGAATGCGTGCGCTCATGCGGCGTTCTCCACTTGTTGCGTGTTGTGTTCGTTGTCGTTGGCCAGGCCGAGCTGCGGCGCGATGCCGAGCAGGCGCGCGGCGTCGCGGAAACTCTGGCTGACCGCACTGAAATCCGTGGCCAGCCCGGCCTGCTCGCGCTGGCGCACGAAGCTGCACAGCACCTGCAGGCTTGCGGTGTGCACGCGCTGCACGGTGCCGGCGTCCAGCGCCAGCGGTTCCGGCTGCGCGACATGCGGGGCCAGGTGCTGCTTGAGGTCGGTGGCGGCCTCGATACCGAGGTCGTCACCCAATGGCACAGCGCTCATCGTGTCTCCGGAAAGGCGGCTCTTGTGATGTATCGGCGCGGCGGGGCCGCTCTTGAGCGACGGGTGTGAATGTGTGACGGAGTTGGGTAAAGCGAGGAGTGAGTGGAGAGGAGTGAGGAGTGAGCGAAAGCCCCGACGTCGTTCTTAGTCACTTCTCACTCCTCTCCACTCACTGCTCGCCTCACTGCAGGATCCGCGACGCGTCCAGCAGGATCACCGCGTTGTCGTTCAGTCGCGCAATGCCGCGGAACAGCGGGTTCGACATGCGGCCGACGCGTGCGTTGTCCGGCGATTCGATCTGCTGGTCGGCGAGATTGGCGACGTCCTCGACCGCGGTCACGCGCAGGCCCAGCGTTTCGCCATGCTCTTCGAGCACCACGATGCGGGTGACGGCATCGACGTCCACGCTGCGCCGGCCCAGGTACAGGCCCAGGTCGATCACCGGCACCACCTGGCCGCGCAGGTTCATCACGCCGAGCATGTGCGGTGCGGCGCCGCGCAGGGGCAGCAAGGTGGCCGGGCGCACGACTTCCTGCACCTTCAGCAGTTCCAGCGCGTAGTGCTGCTGGTCGCAGCGCAGGCGCAGCCAGCGGGTCTTGCGTTCGGTCGCGCGACGACGCTCGCCGCTATCGCTCGGCGTCAGCAGGAAGGGCTTGGCCGGCAACGGTGCGGTCGCGCGCGGAGACGGTGCGAGCGGCGCCGGGGCGGCCGGCGCGGGTGCCACGCGCGAGGTCGGCGCGGCACCGCCATGCAGATCGTCGAGCAGGGCTTCGAATTCGTCGTCGCCGATCAGGTCGTCGCGGTCCGGTCGGACCGGGGCGACGGCGAGCGCGGGTGCCGCCGCTTGCGGTGCCGGCGGTGCGGGCGGGGTCGCGACCGCGGTCGGTGCGCCGTCGCCATGCAACTGGTCGAGCAGGGCTTCGAACTCGTCGTCGCTGATCAGGTCCGCTTCGCTGCCGGCGCGCACGGGCGCGACCGCGAGCGTGGAGGCGGGCGCAGGCGGCACCGGCGCTTCGATGGTCGCGCCGGGTGGGCCGTCGCCATGCAGCGTGTCGAGCAGGGCCTCGAATTCGTCGTCGGTGATCAGGTCGGCTTCGCTGCCGGCACGCACCGGGGCCACGGCGAGCGCAGGCGCAGCGACGGGCAGGGGATCCGCCGCAGGCGCGACGGCCGCCGGCTCGGCGGCCTGCGCTGGCGGCACGGCGACATCGCCGAGCAGGTCGAGCAGGTAGTCGTCGAGGACGGCCGGGGTGGTCATGCGGCCTGCTCCGTGTCGCGGGCTTCGGTCAGCAGCAGCCAGTCCAGTGCGCGGCGATACGCCGACAGTCCGCGACCGGGATACGCGGCGGCCGGACTGGAACGCGTCAGGACGTCGACGCTGCAGATGCGGGTGTCGTTGGGGATGGCGTCGTTCCAGACGCGCTCGCCGTATTCGTCCTGCATGGCCTTGAGTGTCTCCGCGCCGGTGCGCGTGCGCTTGTCATGCAGCGTCGGCAGGATGGACACCGGCAGCTCGCGGTGGCGCGAGCGCTGGATCATCTCCGCCGTGCGGCACATGCCCTTGAGGCCGTGCAGCGCGAGCGGCTCGGTCTGCGTCGGAATGATGACGTGGTCGGCTGCGGCCAGCGCGTTCACCATCAGCAGGCCGAGCGTGGGCGGGCAGTCGAACAGCACGTGGTCGTAGGCGTGGCCGCCGCGCGCCAGCGCATTGGACAGCGCCAGGCCGAGGCCGGGCTGGGTGGCGCTGCGGCGCTCCAGCGTGGCCAGCGGCGTCTGCGCGGCGACGAAGGACAGGTTCTCGATCTCGGTGGCGCGCGCCACGCTGGCCAGCGCCGGCGGCTGCTCGTCGAACAGGTCCAGCACGCCGGTCGGCTGCGGATCGGTGGCGAGGCCGAAGGCGCGCGTCAGCGACGCATGCGGATCCAGGTCGATCAGCAGCACGCGATGGCCACGCATGGCCAGGCCGCGGCCGAGGGCGAGGGTGGTGGTGGTCTTGCCGACGCCGCCTTTCTGGTTGGCGATTGCCCACACGCGCATCACTGGACTCCTTCATGGACCTGGGGCGCCGGCGGCGCTCCGGGCATGGGCGACGCGGCGTGGGCCGGCAGCGGCGGCAGCGAGATCACTGACGGCGGCGGCGGGGCTTGTTCCTGTGCCTGCAAGTTCGGTGCCGGACCGGTGGGACTGGCCAGGATGATCAGCAGGACGCGGCGATTGGCGTTGCGGCCTTCCTGGGTGGCGTTGTCGGCGATGGGGCGGAACTCGCCGTAGCCGATCATCGCCAGCCGCTCCGGCGGAATTCCGTCGCGCACGAACAGGTGCACCACGCTGGCGGCGCGGGCGGACGACAGTTCCCAGTTAGACGGGAATTGCGAGGTCCGGATCGGGCGGTCGTCGGTATAGCCCTCCACGCGCACTGAATTGGGCACGTTGCCCAGCACGGCGGCCAGCTTGCCCACGGTCTGCTGGGCCTGCGGGTCCAGCGCCGCCGAGCCGGTGGCGAACAGGATGTCGCTGTTGATCTGCACTTCCAGCCACAGCGCCGAGCGCTTGATGGTCACCAGCTTCTCGTCGATCAGCGGCGCCAGCGCCCGCTCCAGGTCGTCGGCGATGCGCTTGAGCTCGCCCTGTGCGGCCTGCAGGCCATTGGCGTCGAGCGACATGTTCATCTGCGAGGCCATCGCCGCCAGCAGGGTGACGTTGGGCGAGGGCGACGGTGCGGACGGCCCTTCCTTGGCGCCGGACTTGATCGGCGAGGGGCGGTCGAAGTCCGAGCCCTGCAGCTGGTGGTTGCCGACCTGCACCGGATTGATCGTGCGCGGCGCGCCCCCGAAAGCGGCGGTCAGCGCATCGGCGACCACCCGGTACTTGCCTTCGTTGACGGTGGAGATGGCGTACATCACCACGAAGAAGGCGAGCAGCAGCGTCATCAGGTCGGCATAGGGGATCGCCCAGGCCTCGTGGTTGGCGTGCTCTTCGTGCTTCTTCCTGCGTGCCATCGCCGTCGTCCCGCAGGCTCAGTGCAGGAAACCGGCCAGCTTGGCCTCGATGTTGCGCGGGTTCTCGCCCTGCGCGATGGCGATCAGGCCTTCGATGATCATTTCCTGCTCGCGGCTGCGGCCGCCGATCACGCTCTTCAGCTTGCTGGCGATGGGCAGGAAGAACAGGTTGGCCGAGGCGATGCCATAGATGGTCGCGGTGAACGCGGCGGCGATGCCGTGGCCCAGCTTGCTGGGGTCGGCCAGGTTCTTCATCACCGCGATCAGGCCGAACACGGCGCCGATGATGCCCAGCGTGGGCGCGTAGATGCCCATCGCCTCGAACACCTTGGCGGCGGCGAGGTCCTGGTGTTCCTGGCCGTTGAGGTCGATCTCCATCATGTGGCGGATCGACTCCGGCTCCACGCCGTCGACCAGCATCTGCAGGCCCTTCTTCAGGAACGGATCGTCCTGCTGGCTGACCACCGGCTCCAGGCCGAGCAGGCCCTGCTTGCGCGCGATATTGCTCCATTCGACGATCTGCGCGAGCAGCGCGTCGCCGTCGTTGCCCGGCGGCCGGATGATCCAGCGCATGATGGCGAGCGCGCGCTTGAACACCGGCGGCGGCGTGTGCACCAGGATGGCGGCGAGCGTGCCGAGGATGACGATGACGAAGGCGGCGGACGACCACAGCGACGACAGGCCGGCACCCTTGAGGATGCTGCCGCCCACCAGGGCGACCAGCGCCAGCAGGAGTCCGATGAGGCTGAAGATGTCCATGTGCTGATCTATCGGCCCGGTCGAGGGGGACTTGAGGCAACGCGGGTGTGGAAGCCACGCGAGACGCGACCGGGATCACACCCGGCCCGCACCATTGGTAGGAGCGCCCTCGGGCGCGACGCTCTTGCATTTCAGGGAGAAGCATCGCGCCCGAGGGCGCTCCTACAAAGCTGGCTATGCCGTCGCGCGCGATCCGTCGACATCGAGGATCA